>NZ_RPDH01000001.1:0-607219 GCF_003813775.1 Chitinophaga lutea
ACAAAATCAAAAGGCGCCTTCCAATCCGAAGACGCCCTAATGAAACTTTTATTCCTCGTTCAGGAAAATATCTGCGCTAAGTGGAACAAACCGGTTCACAACTGGAATCAGACGCTTGCTCAACTATTACAGCATAAATGATCGTTTGATTTAATTTTTCTTCATTCAAAATATATCCTCAAGCTATGTTCAAAAGCCGAATTGCAAGAAGTTACCTTTAGTCAATGATTAAGGCCCTTTTTTTACTAATTATTTTATTGGCTTCATTAGTTTTTTCTGGTAATAAATGTGTATGAAAAAAGACGGTTTTGTCACCATGGTTGGTTTTAACTCTAAAGCTACCTGCTCCAACTTTATGCGGTTTGAGATCCAGGAAGCCAGGTCGAATACTGGCCTCAACGTCCGAATTTGGTAAGATTGAAATAATCTTAATTTTTGTACTGTCGAAGTAGAGATGATTTTTGGTAGCTAGGTACAGATGATTTGCCTTTTTTTCATTACTCTGATAAACTTGACTTTTCTGCAAATGCCAATTTTCAATGGGAGCCATTAAGGATAAAGGCAGGATTAGGAGAATATTGACAATATTCATTTGGAAGTGAATTTTATTTTGTTCAACAAAAAGGATTCTATTTTATAAAGGCCACCTCCAGTCTCCCTCATTACTATATTCCCTTCCTTATTTACTAGAATGTAGGTAGGGTATGAAATTAAACTCATTGGTCGCAGTGGATTGTTTGAATTTGATATATTTACGAAATAATCTGTTCTGGAACTGTTTTTGCTTTTTAAAACGCTTTTGGTTCCCTGAATATTGTTTGTATATTCGCAAGCGATGCCGATTATTGTAAGTGTATTCTTGTCGAACTTTCTTTTTAGTATAGAAAGAGAATCAAAATCTCGGATGCAAGGCATGCACCAGGATCCCCAAAAATCTACCAAATAGTACTCTGTAGAACTGCTGCCGTTCAAAATATAGTTGCTTACAGCGGTATCCGATACTAAAGGCAATTTCAAGTCGATAAAGCGTTGCCCGATACGGTAGTTGCTGACTGGATGAATGGTATCCCTGATGTATTTTAGTATTAGATACTCTCCAGACGGTGATATGCTATCAACTGAGACCTTATATGGAGGAATTGAAATCTGAGTTCTCAGATGATAGGGTAAAACTTCTTTGAAATCAATTTTTTGTAGAGGATGGCCTGGCTTAGAAATATTTATAGTAACATTTCTACCAACGTAGCCTTTTCGGGCAAGGCTCATCCTAGCCTCAACGGCAACGGGTTCGATCCCGTCCAATCGAAACATTCCCTTCGCACTATTATTGTGAAGAAGTTGAAGATCGAGTGTTATATTGCCGCCAAAGCGTTTTATTAACGGCTTCAACTGAAAGTCATATGCTGATCGAGAAATGATCTTTCCCTCCGCCATTTCTAGCGTGGAGGAAAGATTATATAAGTTTCCTGAATTTACAATCAATTGTTCTGAGCTGCTAAATATTCCATTATTGTCCCTATCTATTAGAAGATAAGCGGTTGAATCTGTTTCAGCTGGCCTCAGTAAAAATTGAATCGCATTTGGTTTGGCAAAAGTGGATGTGGTGTCGATATTGTAAGTCTTAATAAGCGTTTTGACGCTGTCTAATGGTAATCCCCCTTTCTCAATAAGCTCATGATAATAAGAGTTTATATCGTGTATATACGTAAAATAAATTGACTCGTCGGGGCTAGCATATGTTGTGCCTGACTTCTTTACCAAAGCCTGATTCGTAGAAATGTTTGAAACATTCCCCTTTGTTTGTTGTAATGGTACAACTTTAGTTTCTTGTGCTGATGCCGTAAAAGCCAAGGCTATCAGAAGGTTTGCAATAAGTATGCGCATTCTTGGAAATTAAAGTTTCGGGACGAACTGATTGCCCGCCCCGAAACAATTTGTACCACTTAGTCACAAGGACAATATTCAGTATCACCGCAGTAAACAGATTCCCTTTCTGGGTCTGCGTAGCAACTTACGCCAAGTCCACAATCTTTCGTACCATAAGTATTCTTGTTTTTGCACCAAACGGAACAGATTGAGGGTGCGTCGCCTTCGCCGCCCGGGTTAGTAACCTCACCTCCAAGAATATCTTTCATTTGTTCTTTACTTAAAGTGATGACATTTTTCATCGGTAAGAGTTTAGTTGTTAAACATATGGTTCATCGCTATTCCGGCGTTCATTACACGACACGGACTTTACTTGCCCTCCTTCGGAACAGTAAGCGTATCCATTGGCGCCACCTCCATAATCGTTTGCTGTACATCCTGCATCCGAATTTGGACAAGTAATTGTTACAGAGCCTCCACCCTCACACATTGCCGTAGCTGCGCAAGCTCCTCCAATTGATCCTCCCATGATGGATTTCATCTCTGACGAACTAAGGGACTTAATTTGGGTTTTGTTGACCGTCATAAATTCCAGTTGTATTTATTTTTTAATATGGGTACTCTTTTTTTTCGAGGTTCGTATCATCTCCTCGTTTAATCGATCGAATTAAAAGTGTGACTATGTTTGAAGTAGTATTGTTTTTAAGTCTTCAATACTATAACGATCCGGCAATTTTTTTCCATTGATATAGAACGTTGGAGTGTGCGATATTTTGGCATCCTCACACCACTTCTCCATGGATTTTATTCTCTTATCAATGTCGGTCGGGATTTTATGTGTACCGTTGCTCGCAAACATTGCTATATCTTTTATAGGTGCTTCATACCATTTTGAAAGAAGTTCAGAGAATTTTTCAGGGCCTTCAGTTTCTTGAGTTGAAATGAAATGCCTTACGGGCGCTGTTCGCGGATCTCCTTCGTGAGTACTCGCTGTAAAAATGATACGCATGTTTACATTACTATTTACCTTAAGTATTTGCTCTAATGGGTGGTGTGCTTTTGCGCATGGGCCACAATACGGATTGCAAACCTTTAGGATTGTAATTGATGCGTTTGGATTTCCAATTAACATTCCTATCTCACGCCATCCTTCCGGCGCCGAAGTTTCCCGGTTGAGCTGATGATTGAAATAGTCGGGGCTGTTCAGGATTCGTTTATATGCATACTTATATCTTTTCTCGTTACTGGCCTTTATGAAGATTCTCTTCAGTGACTTCCAGCAAACAACCGGGAGTAGTAATGCGATTATTACTGGAAAGAGAAATATCGGTGAGAATTGTCGGAATGCTGAAAATTGATACTGATTCAATGAAGCGAGTGCAATGATTAATTCTACGATCAATGTGACTTGGATTCCCAGGCATAACGGACAAAATTGTTTTACTACTTTAAATTGATAGTAAAAGCTGAAAATTATGAAAGGAGTCGCTGCTAATGATAAACTAGCCAGCAATGCTCCTTTGAAGGGGGTGGTTATTTCGCTACTTAATAGTATAATTGCTGTTGAGAAAAAATAGTAGAATCCGATTTCACTCCAGGTATGACCCCAAATCTTTGCGCCTTTACTTTTAAGCACTGCATCACAGTTTAATTCTTTGCTGCCAGTGCATATGTTTTTTATTAAAGAGTTACTTTTGTCGACTTCGTAAGTTAGTAACAGCGTTGTAATTATTGCACCAAATAGTTTTAGCGCCAGTAGAGGTACGAAAATTTTGGAATCCCCAATGGAGAGTATCGAAAAGTATTTTCCAAGTATTAAGAACAGAATAATAATACCTCCAACAATTGGAAAGGAAAGTTTCGACCTTAGAAATGAAGATAATTTTGTTTGCGTATTCTCTTTAGGAAGATTTTTCCCTTGCAATATTATGCCTTGATAGGAGCTGATAAATTGCTCTCGGGATACCGAAACTTTCTTCCAGTGTCCTGAATAGTAATTAACGCTAGTTTTAGAAATCTCTGTGACAATGACGAAATCCTTGCCTGTGGGTAAATTTTTAAGATAGGTTATAAACGGCGGCGTGAAATCAAATACCGAGTCGGTTTCCACCGCATATGCGTTATTCGTAACACCGTTTCGATGAAGTATATCACTTAGCGAGTAAAGCGACGGATAGTCAGGATGTACCTGCAGCTGCTCTGCAATATTTATTTTATCTAGCGGGATATTTAAAAGTTCGGAATATTTTGCGCCAACAAGAGGTAGGCGGGTATTAAACTCAAGCGCCATAAGATTGGTATAAGAATTGGGTTAAAAAGTTTTGTTGTCATTCACATCTTTTCCATTATGCATAATGGTACGGGGTGCGTGAAAATTTATTTTAGAGAATTTGAAAAAAAATTGGGTCTTAACGTTTTCAACTTCTACTGTAACTATCATACATTTCTAAGTTACAATGTTTGTGAATCCAAATATCAGTGTGGTGTTTTTTTAATCCAAATAAAGCATAACTCAATTTTTGAATTGCAAAATAGTATCAATTTAAATTCAAACTATTGATTACTAATAGATTATAATAAATGGAAAGTTTTGACTGTCTAGGAAAGTCGAAAACTGTTCTACACTATGATTGACGCTATGAAAATTCGCCTATAGTTGGGTGCACATTTGCCTTACAATTTATTTCATAATCAAAATACAATTGTATGGCATCGTTCAATTTTTCCCCAGTACTGCTCGCCCTCCTTCTTTCGGGCATTACATACGTCCTGGTATATCTCTTTTTCATAAGGACGAAAAACTTCAACAAAAAGGAAATACCCGTGCCCATCGTTCAAGCTGCCGGCGTGAGGGAGTCTGTATCTCCCTCCTTTAGCCACCGCCTGCCCACCTACGAACGCCGTGAACCTGAGATATACTTAACGGAGGATGACGATATCGGCGAACTGGAGCTGGTGGAAGACGATTCGAGCATCCTCCTTAAAGAAGCGGAATCCGTCATCGATCAGATCTCCGCGGTGATCGATAATATCGCCTCCCAACCGGCGAATCCCGCCGAGGTATTCACGAAGATACGTGCAATCGTGAGCCAGTACAGTATTTTCCAGGGCACCGAGTTCTACGATGCCATTAACCGGTACGTGGCCGTGTCCGTCGAGCGCGAGCTGGCATTGCGCTTTACCGAAGCGGAGCTGTCAGAAATGTGGGCGTAGATCTGCGCGATCAAATCAACTTTCCCATCATAGCCCTGCCTGCCGATCAACGGTTCTCCGTCGGCGACGGGCCCCCACAGGCGGGGCATCTTCACCTCCCAAATATCTGATTCATGCAATTACCCAATTCTCACGGGCGGAAGGCCCGCTGGCAGGCTATTGCCGCTATTCTCCTGATTACAGGCATTTCGGCTCAGGCCCAGGACGGCGTTGCTGGTATCGAGCAGGCAAACGAAATGGTGCGCGAATACTTCGACACTGGTATCACCCTTCTTTACGCCATTGGCGCCGTCCTGGGCCTCGTGGGCGCCGTGAAGGTCTATACCCGGCCTTTTTTCGAAAGAACTAAAAAAGCTGGTTCCGAAACCAGGCATGGTGGAAGTGTACAAGACCGTTCTAAACGCTGCATACAGGGAGCGCAACAAGGGAAACAAAAGCGACCTGTCACTGATCTCCAACCAAATAGCCAACGCCCAAGGGGAAATCATAAAAGCCCGTAAACTGATGCTAGCCGATGACCTAGAGCCTTCCGAGTACAAGGAGATAAAGACTGATGCTGAAGGCAGAATTCAAAAATTGGAGGCAAAATTGATGGAGGTGAGCCGGCGCACAGCGAATATCGATGGCCTACTGGATAAGGCTGTTAAGGCGCTTGCGAAAGTAGACGTTTTATATGCTGATTCTGACGTTAAGACCAAACGCAGGATCATCGGTTCGATTTTCCCTGAAAAACTCGTTTTTGACGGATTCCAATATCGAACCGCCCGCATGAATGAGGCGGCGGAACTGATATTCAAGCTGGATAAGGGTCTGCTTAAAAATGAAAGTGGACAAACCAGAAGAATTTCCGATTTGTCCACTAAGGTGCCCAGAACTGGATTCGAACCAGCACACCCTTGCGAGCGCTGCGACCTGAACACAGTGCGTCTACCAATTTCGCCATCTGGGCATCTTTTTTTTTGCGTCAGGGAGTGCAAATGTAGGTGATTATTTCAAATTTCCAAATTCATTGCAGCATAGCGGAAAAATATTTCTCATCCGTGCGTGCCTCAACGCACCAGGCAGTACCACTATTTTAGCTTTTATATATGCAATTTTGCCTCCCCCACACAGGCCATACCGATTTTGATATCTTTACGCCCCGTTAAAGCCGGCGAACGCAATCGCTGCTCATGTCGTCAACCAAGCGTTTCACTTTCCACTGCAATGAAAGCCCGGCAAACAATATAATTGATACCTAACAATGTATGATATGAAAAAAGCCGTCTTGCTTACTGCATTCCTGCTCCGGTTGTTTCAGCCCGACGCCCGGTCCCAAACCGTCAACGCCGCGCCATTTGTTATTCCCGGCTTACGGGAATGGCAGGGAAGCACAGGCCAATTCACCCTTCTCCCGTCGAGCGCCATCGTATTGGAGCCAGGTTCCGCGCAGGCGCTCTCCGGCACCGCGCGCATCCTGCAACAAGACCTGCAGCAACTGACGAACGGGCTGGCTTTTCCTGTAAAAACCGGTACGCCGGCCAACGGTGATATCTTTTTAAGCCTGCACAAAACAGACACCTCGCTGGGGAAAGAGGGATACTTAATAAACTCGACCCCGCACGCGCTGCACATTGCTGCACCGGAAACCCGGGGCGTATTCTGGGGAACCCGCACGCTGCTCCAGGTATTGGAACACGACAGCCTGCACGCGCATTTCCCCTGCGGTGAGGCGAAAGACTATCCACGGTATGAAGTACGCGGCTTCGTACTCGATGTCGGCCGCAAGTTCTTCAGCATGGACTTCCTCCGGCAGTACGTGAAATTCATGTCTTACTACAAAATGAATGATTTCCATATCCATCTCAACGATAATGGCTTTTACAAGCTTTTCGGGAACAACTGGGATAGCACCTACGCGGCCTTCCGCCTGCAAAGCGATTTTTATCCCACCCTTACCGCCAGGGACGGCTCCTATACGAAACAGGAATTCAGGGAGCTGCAGGCGCTGGCCACGTCGTATGGCGTCAACATCGTCCCCGAAATTGACGTACCGGCGCATTCGCTCGCCTTTTCAAAGCTCCGCCCGGAAATCGGCAGCAAAAAATACGGCATGGATCATCTCGACCTTGACAATCCGGTTACCTATCAGGTTATCGACAGCGTGTTCATGGAATACCTTTCGGGGCCCAACCCGGTATTCACCGGGCCGGATGTGCATATAGGCACCGACGAATATGCAAAGGAAGCCGCCGAGCAGTTCCGCGCCTTCATCGATCATTACATCCGCCTGGTGGAAGGTTATGGCAAAAAAGCAAGGATATGGGGCTCGCTTACGCATGCCAAAGGCAATACGCCCGTTAAGGTAAAAGACGTCACCATCAACGCATGGTATAATGGCTACGCTGATCCCGTGGAGATGGCCAAACTAGGGTACAACATGATCTCCACACCCGACAGCTGGTTATATATCGTGCCCGCGGCAGGCTATTACTATGATTATCTCAACCTGAAAACGTTGTACAACAAATGGGAACCGGTACAGGTAAACAGCATCCGCTTTAAAGACGGCGACCCGCACATCAAAGGCGGCTCTTTCGCGGTGTGGAATGATCGCGTCGGCAACGGGATCACCGAAAAAGACGTACACGACCGGGTATTTCCCGCCATGCAGGTGCTCGCCCAAAAAATGTGGAAAGGCGCCGACAGTACGCAATCCTACGCCGCCTTTGCCGCCCGTGCAGCCGGCACAGGAGAGGGCCCCGGCGCCAATATGCGGGGCAAACTCCAGGGGAAAAACGGGCTGGTGCTGCAATACCAACCGGGAAAGCCGGTAGCTAAAGACAATGCCGGCGCTCGCGCAAAAGCAGTTAAAACAGCCGGCACAACCACCAGAAAAGATGGGCTGCATTTTAACGGAGGACGCAGCTTCGTACAAATGCCGGTACCGGAAATAGGTTACGGCTATACGGTAAGTTTCAGCATCAAACCTGCCGCAGGCAATATACCCAATGCCGTGCTGTTCCGCTCTCCCCACGCAGTCGTTAAACTCAGGCAGCAACAAACAGGGAAAATCGGTTTTTCACGGGAGGGCTACGACTATGCGTTCGATTATGTGGTACCGGAAAATAAGTGGACGCAACTGGCTATCAGCGGCGATCATAAAGGCACCCGTCTGTATGCCGACGGCAAACTTGTGCAAAGCCTCCAGGGGAAAAAGATCGGCATTGCCGGCAAGAAAGATTCGATGCTCATCGTACAAACGCTTTTCTTTCCCCTGCAATACATCGGAGATACCACACATGCCTTTAAAGGTGCGATAAAGGATCTGCAAGTCTGGAACAGCGCGGATAAAATAAAATAACTTGCGCTGCTAACAGACCCTTGTCATGAAGGAACAGCCCTTACATAGTATGACGGACGAACCGGCAGATGAAACGATCCTGCTTGAGCGAATTGCGTCAGGGGATGAAAGGGCGTTCGCGGCATTGTACCAGCGCTACTGGAGCAAGGTTTTCACTTACCTCCTCCGGCTTACCAAATCAAGGGAAACGGCAGAAGAACTGCTTTCTGAAATATTTACCCGACTCTGGGTGAACAGGGCCGCAGCTTCCGGCATAGGGAACGTAGACGCCTTCCTGTCTAAAGTGACCTACAACAGGGCCATAGATTTCTTCCGGTTTGCCGCGAAGGAAAAGAAAATACAGGCATTGGTCACCCTGGAACTTAACCGGCACCCATCTCAGACAAACGACGGATACCTGGCGGACAAAGAGTATAAAGCATTGCTCCGCCAGGCCATCCGCCAGTTACCACCCCAACGCCAGCGCGTTTTCACCCTCAGCAGGGAACAGGGGCTTACGCACGAGGAAATTGCCCGGCAACTAAATATGTCGCCGCAGACCGTGAAGAAAACAATGTCCAATGCCAGAACCTGAAACAAAACCCCAATTACTGATACGCACCCCCCAAATGACGTATGTAACCAAAGTACATGCGCAATGCACATGAGAAACCGGCTCTTACCTGAGCCGGTTTTCTTTCTTTGGTCCTTTTTACCCCAGGAAAGACATGTTGAAATGGGTGGCTATCCAGGTTGACACCGGCCGCGCTTCTGCGTCGAAGTTCCCGTCCATCCTGCCGGTATTTTCGAGCCAGGCGCAATACCTGTCCAGGTGCCGGGAAAAATCCCGGTCGTTGGTATCGTAATGCTGCGCGATGATTTTCAAACCTGTGCGCCGGGCAATGTTTCACACCATATCCAGCTCCCGCTCCCCGGCTATGCCCGCTATCCCGTATTCGATTCCGTCATATCCTTCATCCCTCGCCGTTTTGCAGAACAATTCCCACGAAACCGCTTCGCTGCCCCCACCCGGGCAATAAAATTCAACCACCATGCTTACTGACTTGTTATGTGCTTGCCGATAAAAGAACGACTGTTCTTCACTACGGTATGATTTTCAACGGGGGGCCGGTATCACAACGCGGTGATTCCCCAGGTTTTATTCGGCGAAGGCCCCAGCGTCAGCTGCAGCAGGCCGCCCTTGGCGAAGGCGCTGAACGGGAATGAGAAGCTGTTCCATAATTTCCCGTTCAGGCGGGCAGACTGGATGTAGGTGTTATCTTTCCCGCGCGGTGATTTCGCCTCGATAACGAAGCGTTTTCCGCCGGGCAGGTGAAACGTGATTTTATCAAAAACGGGAGATGTGATTTCCAGGGAGGGGTTCATATCCGCCAGGCCCTGTACGTCGAACAAGCCAACGGCCATTAACGCGCTGAGCGCGCCCATCTGGCCCTGGTCTTCGTCGCCGCGGTAGCCGGCGGCAAAGGTGGTATCGCCGAAGGTGACCGCTTTCACACGGCGTACCCAATATTGCGTTTTCCAGGGCGCGCCGGCATAGCTGAACAGGTGCGCCAGGTGGCAGCCCGGCTGGTTGTCGTAATCGATTTCCGATTTTGCATGCTCACCGTGCTCCGCAGCAAACCCAAAGGCGGCGGCCTTTGAAAAACTTGCATCCAGCCGCTTTACGAATGTTTCCCTGCCGCCCATGGCATGCACCAGGCCGTCAACATCCTGCGGCACATAATAACTGTAAATAGCCGAGTTCGACTCGATGAAACCCGGTGCAGCAAATCCTTTTCCGTTTGGAGGAATCACCGGCTCGAACGGAGTGAGCCAATGGCCGGCGGTATCTTTCGGCCGCATGTAGCCGGAGCCTGCGTCGAAAATATTTTCCCAGTTCGCGGCCCTTTTCATAAATACCCGGTGCTGGTCGTGCTTCCCCAGGCTTAAAGCCATCTGGGCGATGCACCAGTCCTGGTACGCATACTCCAGCGTCATGGCCGCGCCGCCGCGATGAAAGCCGCTCCCCCGCTTCGAGATTTCGTACGGCACATAGCCGAACCTGACGTACCAGTCGATGCCGCCTCCCTGCGGGTTAGGCCCCGCCTCGTAGCCGGCCCGGTCACGGATACCGCCCGGGAATGCGTTTTTATATGCGCCGGCAAACGCCTCGTTCGTGTCGAACGTGGCGCGCCCCGTTTGCATCAATGCCGCCAGCAGCGGAGCTGTCTGATCGCCTACCATGACGTACGACATATTACCTCCCCACGATTCCCGGGCGAGCAGGCCCGCGTTGCGGTAATAGGCCAGAAACGTAGCGGCGAGGCTGTTGCCGTATTCGGGGTACACCATCGACCACAGCACATTCAGGTTCCACTGTGATCCCCACAAGCCGTCCGCATCCAGGAAATGAAATGCCGGCTTGCCTTCCGGCGTCAGTGGAATGTTTCTTACCACGGGAGCCGGTCCGGTATTATCAAGGTACTGGCCGTTCACATCTTCCGTCCATCTGCGGCCGATGGCGGTATGCATCAGGTCCGTATATAACTTCACCTGCTGCTGCCGTGTTCCGCCGGCTACGTCAATTCTTCCAAGGTAGTCGTTCCACGCCTGCGTGGCCTTTTCAACGGCAGCGCCAAAGTCCCAGTCCTTCAGTTCGCTTTCGAGGTTCAGCCGGGCGTTGGCCATGCTGACGAAGGAGATACCCACCTGCAGCATCACCTGCTCACCCTGCCGCAGGTTATAAAAACTCGCATATAAACCCGCCCGGCGGTCTTCCACCTGGGTTGCCGTTGTGAGAACCCTGGCGCCGGAGCTGTCTGTGGACGATTGCCAGAGATTTATTTTATCCGCCGGCTTGCTGAACCTGGCGAAAAAGTATACCGTACAGTTCTTTTTCCGCCGGAAAGTGGGCGCCATAACGGAGTAACCTTCTATTTCGGTACCGCTCACCTGCCTGGCATGTCCTTTCAGCATGACAACCGGCCCCAACGCGGCGGTGAGGTCCATAATAACATGCGCCTCCCCGGCCGCGGGAAAGGTATACCGGTGAAACCCCGCACGGGGGGAAGCGGTGAACTCTGCCGTGATGCCATAGTCTTCCAGGCGGATTTTATGATACCCCGGCTTTGCCACTTCCCCTTCGTGACTCAATCTCGACCTAGATGCCTCCAGCCCCTGCAATGCCTTGCAGGAACCAACCACAGGCATCACGGGGATGCCGGCAGTTTGGGTATTGTGGACGTGGCTGAAATTCAGGATATGGGTATCATTATAGCGATAGCCGGCGTTCCAAAGATCGCCGTGGTGTGTATCGGGTGCGAGCGACACCATGCCGTAAGGCATTGAGGCGGCGGCGAAAAAATCAAACCGGGGCTTGGCCGTTGCCACCAGCGGGTTGGCCAAATCGGCCGGCCGCTGGCCGGATGCTGCAAGCGCCGAAAAAAGACACAACAATAATGAGCGTAGTTTCATCTGTATTTGAATAAAAGTATCCGGCTCACGAACCGCGTGGATGACGGCGCCGGGGACTGTGCAGGAAAATTACTGCCAATATTCCAGGCGCTTCCGTCAGAATGCGAAAAAAAACCGTCAGTTTGCGAATATTTTAAACCCATGCCGGCCAACGGCAGGAAAAAAAGTGAGGGTAGAAAAGACCGGGGTGGCCGTCTGATTATGTCAGCCGCGCGTCTGGCGCGTGGCCTGTTTGCTCCGGCTACGGTATTCCAGTGGCGACAGGCCGGTCGATTGCCTGAAATAACGGGTAATATTGCCGTCATTGCGAAAATTCAGTTCGTAAGCGATCTGCTGTACCGTGAGCTCCGATTGCTCCAGCAAAAATTTTATCCTTGCGATCCTAACTTTTTTTATTTCATCCAGGATGGAGCTTTTCAACATTAGCTGAAACCGCTTTTCGAGAATGCGGCGGGATAGGCTGGTGGCGTTCACCACATCTTTCACCGCTATATCTTCGGATGGGGCGGTCGTCGTAATATAATGCAACGCCGTGCGCACCTGCTCGTCGTCAACAGCCAGCGTGTTCGTAGAATTGCGGGTTACGATGCTGTAGGAATTAACCATGATATTGCCGGCCGGCCTGTCTCCCCGTTCTATCCACCCGGCCAGCGCCGCGGCGGCGTCAAACCCGGCCGGTGCAACATGCTGATCCACGCTGGACAAGGTGGGGCTTGCCGTTTCGCAAATCATGGTATCGTTGTCTGCGCCGATGATGGAAAAATCGTCCGGCACTTTGGCGCCCGTTTCCCTGGCGGCCTCCAGCAGCAGCAGGCTAAGTTCGTCGGTGGCTGAAAATACGGCGCACGGCCTTTTCAGCGTGTTCAGCCAAACGGCCAGCTTTTCCGGTAGATGTTCCCAAAGCAGGTTGGTATTATCGAAAATGAAGGTCTCCACGGAGGCGCCCGCCTCGCCTACCCTGCCGGTAAAGCCCCGCTGCCTTTCCAGGGACCACTGAAAATGTTTAAAGCCAAGGAAAGCAAACCTTTTATGTCCCCTGGAAATAAAGTACTCCGCGACTTCCCTTCCCATCGCCATCCCGTCGCCCCACACATTGATCTGCGCCGGGTACAGGCTGGTATGCGGCGCCACGATGAGCGGGATTCCCAGTTCCAGGAGCGCCTGCAGGTTCACAACTTCCCGGGCAAAGATGCCGTCAGGTCTCCAGGCGATCACCCGCTGGATCAGGGCGTCCGCATCATCACCGGTATGAATATATTTCGGGGAATAGGAGAAAAACACAAACCTGTCGTGAATTTTATTGTAACCGGTCAAACCAGTCAGCAAAGCCCTGTCATAGGCCCGTGAAACGTCGAGCAAGATCGCGATCTTCAACTTGTTTTTCATGCCTGATAATTTGCCGCCCCTATGTCAAATGACCTGCTTTGGTTGATGTGAAAGATGCAGGCAGCCATTTGCCGGTCTGTCGCCGGAAGATGTGCCGTTGATTGAACCGCGGCAAAATAGAAAAAAATTCATCCCCGGCAAAACTTCCCGTAAACGGCAAAAGCAGCCGGGTTCGTACGCGGGAGGGAAAACCTGGCTGCCCGGCCGGGCGTTCCTTCATTGGGCGCTTCCATGCGAACCGTATACGGACCGGACATTTATTGCTGAGATGTGCCGCCCGGCGCCCTATCCGGGTTTATTTCGTATTGTTTCAGGAAATCCCGCGGGGAGCGGCCTTTTACTTCCTTGAAGTGTTTGTTGAAATTGGAGAGATTATTATACCCGCTTTCGTAACAGGCGCCGGACACGTTATGGGTACCGTCGAGCAACAGCTTGGCGGCATGCCCTATCCTGACTTCCTTGAGCACATCGGTAAACGTTTTCTTCGTATTCTGCTTAAAAAAGCGGCAAAACCCCGTTGTAGACATGTGAATAACTGCCGACACCTCCTGCAGCGATATTTCGTTCCTGAAATTTCTGTAAATAAAGTCGAACACCTTGCTGATCTTCTGGCTGTCGGGGGACCATTCTGCCGCATTGTAGTAAGGCGAGGCCAATACTGTGTAGGTTTTCGAGTTCACCAGTACATCCATCAGCTGTATGAATAGGGAAATCCTTCCAAATCCCTCTTCAAGCAACAACTGCTGTATGAGCGGTCTGGCCCTGTCAACCGTATCCCCGGGAAACAGTATTCCCCGGGCCGCGAGACTGAACAGTTCGCTGAGCTTTCTCGCTTCGGGGGTTTCCAGCATTTCTTTCCCCAGGAAGCCGGGCAAAAAATGGATCACGTAGCACTGCGGCAGACAGGAAGGGTCTTTTACCTGTTGATACTGCCAGCAATGCGGCAGGTAACTGCCCATCAGCACCAGCTCCGGCGCATCAAAACCGTCGATGTGGTCGCCAATCAGTCTTTTCCCACGGCAATTCTCCAGTAACGCAATTTCAAAGTGCAGGTGGCTTTTGAAAGTTACATACTTCTTCATTTCCAGGGTATCCCGCCGGACGGTAAAAGATCGGTCGCTTGGGAACACAAAATTCTCGTATAAATGTTTCATTATTCGTTCGTCATTTTCACCGGCTACGATATTTCTGGCGCAGTCCCCGGCCAGCACATCAGCCGCCATCAGTCATTTTCCGGACAAATGATACTATCCGGGTAAAAATTTGATGGGACCAGGACTAGTCCCATTTCTTGATATTTTATTGTTGTTGGACTAACTGTTTTATATTGCCATGGAGGGCGGGTTCATTTTACCCCTGTGAGCCCGGTGAGCCACACGCGGCCCTCCAGTTGCCAGCCCGGCTCGGGCGTGATATTGAGCCAGGTCAGCAGCAACAATGGCAGATCCTTGCCCGCAGGCACCAGGCTTTCCAGGTTACTGACAGCAGGCGGGTTGAGGATGGTAGAGAACGGCACCCAGGTATACTTACCGGTTGGCGATCCCTGCAACACAAAATCGCGCCGCAGGGGAGACTTGTCCCTGAAAACCGATCCGGCGCCGTCGGTGGCGGGCCAATAACCCAGCAGGTAATCCAGGTAGGGATGATCGTCGCCAACCCTGATCGAGCCGGCATCTCTGGCGATAACCGAGTCCGGTATGGCCGTCTTGAAAATTCTCACCTCGGCCATATACACATCCGCCGGGATATTGTCCGACCCGGGGATGCGCCCCATCGTCAGCGGAGCCGGGCTGTTGATATTTCCCTGCCCCGTGATCTCCTTTTCCTCGCCGAACTTTCCGTCTGTAAAGGTTCTGACATACCGTTTGCCGCCCCGCCCAAGCACGGTCACGGCAATGTTGTGCCATTTTCCATCGCCGATCACGGCACCCTTGGCTTGCACATTCCCCTTCCCCACCTGTCCGAAATTCACCTGCCAGAAATTATTCTCAAGGAATATTAGCCAGCCCGGCACCCCGCTGGTAAATGTAGCGCGCTTGCTGAACACGGACGGGTATGTGTAGTTGTAGGAGCCGTCCGAACGCTTGTTCACCTTGATGTTGAGCTCCACCGTGAAGGAGGTGGTATCGCCGAAATTGTATTCCTCAATAGCGCCGGGCACGGTAGCAAAGATGGCGTTTTCTTTCCCGAACAGGCGTACGGCGCTGCCGGAAAATTTGGTGCCGTTGAACGGGCGGTCGAGAAAGAGCGGCTTGAATGTGGGGGAATAAACAATGGTGAAAGTATTGAACAATGGTTTGCTGAATATCGAGTTATCGTCCGCCTGCGGGTCTACCGGGTAGTTACCGCCCATACTGGAAGTGACCACCACCAGCCATTTTTCGCCTGCAAACCCCTTTCGCGCCCGCAGCTTGCCCAGCATTTCGCCCACGTACCCGTCCAGCACGCCTACGGCATCGCGGTATTGCGGAACGGATGCATCGTACCCGTAGGCGGCGCCGGCGGCATTGACACTGCCGAACTGCGCTATAATGAGGCCGGCCGTATCTTCCGCCAACGCTGCCAGCACCGCATTTTTTACGGCAGGATCGTCATTTTCAAAGGCGACTGCTTTGTCTGATCCCGTGGAGAGATTGCTCAGCAGGGATTTGCTCGCGCCGAAAAAACGAATGGGGTACTCGGGTAAGCGGGACTTCACCAGCTTTGTGAACGGCGGAAACGCAGCCAGATTATTCCCTGAAAAATCGTTGTTGATGACCTGGTGCCTGCTGCCGCCGACACCCGTCAGCATACCGGCCCAGGACGCGGCCTGTACGCCCAGCGTATCCGTCAGCGAATTCCACGAATAGATGGCGTTGGCCTTCAGGGTCATCAGGTTTGCCGGGGCTATTTTGTTCACCGACTCTCCCCGCCCTCCGTCGATGATGATATAAAGCACCTTCGGCAACGGATCGATGGCGATCGTGTCCTTTCCTTCCGCCGCGTTGCGGGCGGGAGCGGCATCTTTATTGCAAGCAGTGAGCGCAGCGGCCGTTAGCAGTACAATCAGCCCGGATATGGTAGTTTTAAGATTCATGCGCATTTGATGTTATCAATATTATCGGTGAATACTACTTTACCAGCAATCGGGTAAAATTCCCGGCAGACTGGCCGTTGAATGAATTGAAACTGCCCAGCAGCGTTATCCGCATATCGCCGTTCAATGCCCGCGATTCCACTACGCCCGATAAAAAGCCATAGAATTTCCCGATGGCATTGTAGCCGGCGGCCAATTTACCCCTGGCATCCAATACCATTATCCCGTTGCGCTGTACGTTATCATACCTCGAAAAGAAGCCCGTAACGAAAATGAGGCCATTGCTCAGCTGTGTTGCCTGGTTAATGCCGCCGCCCTCCAGCATACCGGTGGCAAAACCGGCTACCGGGTTGAAGCTTTCATCGACCAGTACGATCTTATTGAACCTGGTTTTATTATAGTTATTAAAAATGCCGGCGAGTACATACTGCTTTGTTACTGCATTGTATGTAATCCGCTGGACGGCATCGTCGGCGGTAGCCGTGAACGTGCGGTCGGGGCTGCCATCCGGGTTGATGCGGGCGATGTTCGACACCTGCATGTCGTCGTACCGGCTGAACCTGCCAACGATGATCAGCTTCCCGTCCGGCTGCATGACAGCATCCGAAATGTACCCGTTGGTGGCCGGGCGCCCTTTATGCAACAACAGATCGTAGTGGTAGGTTGAATCGAGCGAGCCGTCGCTGTTAAACCGCAGCATCTGCGACACTTCCACACTGTCTGTTACCAGCGAGTCCTTCAGCCCGTCTGCCGTTCCCACGCCGTATCGTTTTTGAACAAAGTAGTTGAAATCACCGATGGCCACGGTACGCCCGTTGGCATCCTGGAACAGCCTGGCGATGGAGCCGTCGGTGCCTCCCTTCCATACCGGCACCGTGTCCTTTTTGGTGAATGACTGAACCACGGTGGTATCCGGAGAACCGTTGGCGTTCAGCCGGCAGACATTGAACATCCGCTTCACCCCCCAGAAATGCCGGTCGAAGCCGGAGAAATTTCCCGCAACCAGCATTTTGCCGTTGGGCTGCACCACTACATCCGACAGCGGGCCGTAAGCGCCCTTGCCGAACAGCATCGTGCGGTCGAGCTCCTCGTTCCGGCTGATCACGATGATCCTGTTCAGGGGAGTCACCGCGCCCTTGTTCTCATAATTAGTAAAATTTCCGATCAGCAGGAAGCGGCCGTCCGGCAGTTCCGGCATTTTACTGATGGGCCCGTTGGTACCAACGTTTGCCCGGAAAGTAATGTCGTTTTCAATTTTGCCGAGCACATTGAATACCGGCCCGTAAAAAGCCTGGTCGTCCACCACGATCTGCACATTGCCCGTGCTGGCGAGTTCCGGAACTTTAACGCTGACGTGCGTACTATCCAGTTCCGTCACCTCCGCCGGCTGCCCGTTGAAGGAAAATACCAGCCGGCTCTTGTAGGGCAACAGGCCCTTTACCTTAAAACTCACCATGGCACCGGGCTCTCCCGCCGGAACGGAGGGCGGCTCGTCGAGGAACTTTATACCCAGCGGCTGTTTCCCTCCCTCATAGGGATTCTCAAAAATCTGCTCGTCACGGCGGCATGCGAAGGCCGCCGAAGCGAACAATATAAAAACAAGCAGTTTCTTCATAATCAAATCTTCAGATAGGTCCGTTAATATATTTACGGCTTGTATGCCAGGAAGTCATTCAAAAAACCATCGGGATCAAAAGCGAAATACCCGTCCGAATCCCTCAGCACATGCACGGCGGCATGGTAAGGCTGAATATTGCAGGATGCCACCGCCACATTGAAAAAATTATACCTGCTCAGGCTGCCCGGCTCGCGCAGGTACGAGAGGTTCAGCTGCCGGTAGCCCACGTACTTGACGCCGCCGGATGTGGCGTAGGTAACGCCGATGTTCATCGGCGTGTTGTTGATGGAAAGATAAATTTGCCCGCCGTATACCTGCAGCAGGTCGAAATCTATCTGCGGATAGTCCTTCAGCAGGTTAATCCCTTTGAAAATATACATCGACATGTATTTTCTCCACACCACGGCGGGTACCTCCTCCAGTGTCTTGATGGTATCCTTCCCCAGCTTGTACAACCGGTTGTTGAATGCCGTGAGCAGGCTCGTCACGCTCCGGTCGGTAGGCGCAAACAATGTAAGGGAGTCTTTCTTCAGCGCCTCGTCGAGCCCGGCTATTTTAATGATGGCCTCGATCGTGTCGAAAAACAGCGGCTTTTCGTGCAGGTAATCCATCACCGTTCCCTTGTATACGGGCGATGTGATACCGGTATCCTTGTAATAATCGTCTTTCTTGCACGACACCAGGACGATTGCCGCCAGTAGGAAGCCGGGGAAAAATCCGGGGAATGAAAACTTCTTCATAAAATCAGTTTGTCCAGTAATTATTCAATGTCATCAGGGGATTGTTGTCCATCACGCTGGGCGACAGCGGCCACGTCCAGCCCCCGCGTTCGAACTGATCGGCGGAGAGCGGGTAGTAGCACCATTTCTGGTCCATCACCCTGCCCGTTCTGACGAGGTCGAAATAATAGACCCCTTCTCCCATGAGCTCCTTGGCCTGCTCTATATAAATCGCCTGCCGCAGGTTGTCCACTCCCGTTGCGATATACCTGGGCGCGCCGGCCCGGTCGCGGATTATATTCAGCAGGGCAACGGCCTCGTCTGTACGGCCGGTTTCCGCCATGGCTTCCGCCGTCAGCAGAATGACGCCGGCATACCTGAAAATGATGACATTATCGTCCGGGTTACCACCTTCTCCGGCGTGGGCATAAACGTTGGTGAACTTGAGGAACATAAACCGGCCGTTGTCTGCCAGCATATACTGGTCGAACCACAAGAGCCGCCGCATATCCTGTTCCCCCTCCGGGTACAGCATCCGCAGAAACGAAGCACGGAAAAAGCCCATGCTGAAGGTGTGCCCCGACTTGTAAGGCACATGCAGCAACATATCCGAAAAGGACGCGTACAGCGACAAGGTTTCGCCATAGTTGTAGTTCTGGGCAATCTCCAGCAACCCTTCTTGGCTCCTTCCCTTGAAAATGTTGTGAAACTCCTCGATCGGCAGCAGCTTATAGGTCCCGCTTTGCATCAGTTCCTTCCCCAATGCCACTGTTTTCTCGTAATGCTCCTGCTTTTTCCCCTTGTCGAATCCGGCGTTCCACATGTGCATATACATCAGCATCGCCAGCGCGCCGCCTTTGGTGGCCCTCACAGCTCTCATGGAGGGATCTTTATAATTCCAGGGAAGATCGTTCACACGCTTTTCCAGGTCCGCAATGCAGTTATCGATGACGGTCACCATATTCGTCCTTGGCAGCGGCTTGCTGAGATACGCCTCGGTATAATACGGCACGTCGCCATACAACCTGACGAGAAACAGATAGGTCATGCACCGGATAAACACGGCTTCGGCCGTATACCGGTTAAGGTCCCCTGTTGAAAGTTCCGGGATGGTCCGTTTCGCCAGCTCTTCTTCCATGATATTGGCCGACTGGATAACACGGTAAAACTCCTTCCACTTCGTCATGGAAGGGAAATTGAAATTGGTGGTGTTCCACTTCGCGTTCGGCGCTATCAGGCCCAGCAGGTCGTTTTGCCCGGCTACGTCGATATAGGCCCGTCGTACGGGATCGTCCGTTTCAGGCGACATCCTTACCTGGCCGGAACGCAGTTCGCCCGACGCTGCGATAAACGAAGTGCTCGACAGTTTATCCCTGAACTGGCCGTACATATCGCTGACGTAAGCCTCCACGTCCGCCGGCTTTTTCCAGAAAGCGTTACCGGATAATTTGTCGACCGGCTCCACCAGCAGGAATTTCCTGCAGCCGGCGCTGCAAAACGTTCCCGCGATCAATATCAATGCTGCAATTTTCAGTTTCATATATTTCACATTGAGTGCCTCTGCGTTAAAAATCTACATTCAGGCCCAGGTTATACGTATGCGGTGACGGATAACCGTCTGAGCGGTCGCGGCCCAGGTCCGTCACGTTTTCCGCGCTCGGGCCCCGGTACTTCGACCAGGTAAACAGGTTGTTCACCGAGCCGTAGAACCGTACGGAATTGAGCCCTGCGCGCCTTACGAACTGCTTGTTCAGGGTGTAGGAAAATGAAGCCGTGTTCAGCTTGTAATAGCTTCCCGTTTCCTGGAACAGGCTCTGGTTGTCCCTGTAAGGTTTGGTCACCGGCGCGCGTTTATAGTCGTATACATTCGCGAATTCAGCGTTATCGCCCGGCTTTTGCCAGTAGGTAACGCCCGGCGGCAGCACCGTGATGGAATTCGGTTTGTGCGGATCCTGCAGGAAGTTCATGCGCTCCACCAGGGCACTGTTGATCACGTCCCTGATGAGGGTATAGGAACCATTCACATTCAGGGAATAGTTCTTATACCGGAAAGAGGTGCTGAAACCGCCCGTGATCAGGGGCATGCTGTTACCCATAATTACACGGTCATTGTCTGTAATCACATAGTTCCCGTCCAGGTCGAGGAACCTGGCATCGCCGGCACGGAAAGGAACGCCTTCCGGTGTGCGCAGGTAAATACCCGTGGCCGGGTCGAGCGGCACGTCGTCGTCGGTCGCATACACCCCCGTATTTTTATACAGGTAATTGCTGAACGTGTTACGCCCTACCCGCAGGTAAATATTACCGCCTGTCAGGAACTGGCGTTCGTTACCCGGCAAACGCGTCAACACGTCTTTGTTCAGCGCGCCGTTGATGGAGAAGGTCCATTGCAGCGCACTGTTTTTGGGCAGAGGGCGGAGCGTAATGCTCAACTCGTGACCGTAATTGACCAGCCCCACCTCGTTGCTCGTTATTTCGTCGAACCCGACGATATCCGGCATGGCCTTGCCCCTGGTGAGAAAGTCCACCTGTTTGTAATACGCATCATACGAAAGCTCTACATGGCTGTCGAAGAAACCTGCCTCGAAACCGAAGTTGTATTGTGTAGTGGTGGTGGGACGCAGGGCCGGGTTCGGCAGTTTTCCGAAACCGATCCCTATCCGTGGAACGTTGTTATAAGTTTTACGTAACTCATACAGCCCCGTTGCCGAGTAAATATCGCCATTGGGTACAATGTTACGGCCCCACGACATACGGATGGATCCATAGGAGAGCCAGGAAAGATCCTTGAGCAGGTTCTCCTTATTGAAGTTCCACCGGAAGCCGGCCGCCGGGTTGCGGGCATACCTGTTGGCGATACCGCTGGCCGATGAAGCGTCCATCCGGTAGCTTGCATCGAAAATGTATTTCTTTTTGTAATCGTAGGTGAAGTTTCCAGAAAAGGAAACGCCCGTGTTCCTGTTATAACCGATCAGGCCGGCTCTCGACGAAAGCCCGTCTGCGCCCAAAGGCCCCTGGAACTGGTCGCTCGGCGTTTTCTTCTGCCGGATAACGGCCGACTGGGACGCGCCTGCGTGCAGCTCGTTGGAAAAGGAGAGACCGAAACTATGATCGCTGGCCACTTTCCTGTAAAAGGAAAGCGCATTCCTGTTAAAAAGGGAGGCTCCCCGGTCGTTATACCCGTACACTTCCGAAAAGTCTTTATTGGCCGCCGAAGGGATATAGCTTCCCTCCGTGTTGGTGGAATAACTATAGGCCAGGCTCGACGACACAGAGGCTCCGCTGAACAGCTCATAATTCACATCCAGGTTGATGCGGTAGCTGCCGCTTTTGTTATCGTTCCTGGTATTCAGCGACGACAGGGCGCTGTTGGTGCTCAGGAAAAAGCTTGGCGGCGGCAGCAGCGAAGACGACTTGCCGTCCGTTGCCACGCCCTTCTGCAAAAGCCCTGTTCCCGATCCTTTGTTCTTTAAGCCAACCGAAGACGAGATGGCCGCGAACACCCGCAACTTCTTGCTCGGCTTGTATTCCATATTCGTGTTCAGCGAATACCTGGTGAAACCGGTATTCTTGATCACTCCCGACTCGTTATAATAGCCCAGGTTCACCTTGTAGTTGAATTTGGGATCCCCACCGCTGATACCTACGTTATGCGTCTGGTTGAATGTTTTACGATAGAAGATACCCTGCCAGTCCGTGCTGTTATTGTAGAACGGGTTCAAACTATCGGCCAGCAGCGGGGTGTAGGAAATATTGTAGATATCCTGCATCGACCCGTATCTGAATATTTCGGACAGCCTGAAATCACGCTCCTCTTTTCCCCCGATGGTGGGCCGCAGTTTAGGGGGTGTATTCAGGAAGAAATTGCCCGTATACCTTACAACGGGGACCGGCGAGTTACCGCGTTTCGTGGTAATGATGATCACCCCGTATGCGCCGCGGGAACCATACAGTGATGTTGCCTGGCCGTCTTTCAACACCTCCAGGCTTTCAATATCTTCAGGCGGGATCATTGAAGTGGGGCTGACGCCCGGGCCCGCCGTTTGGAAGCCGTATTCGAAGCCAACGTCCGGGGAAACCGGCACACCGTCTATCACGTACAGGGGCGAAGTAGGGGTAAGAAAAGCATCGTCGCCTCCGCCGGTGATCCCGATCGACGAGATACCGCGCAACTGCATGAAGCCACGGGCGCCCGGCGCGCCGGTGTTGTTCTGGATGTTAAGGCCTGCCACCTTGCCCTGTAGCAGCTGCTCAACGTTCGACACCGGAATGTCCTGCAACTCCTTTCCACTTATCTTGACCGCCGAGCCCACCACGGTTTCGCGTGTCTTCTTCTGGTACCCGACTATCAGGGCTTCATTCAGTTTGTTTTCGCTCGTGCTCAAACGCACCACGAGCTCCCGTTTAACACCGGGCTTGAATTTATAATCGGCATATCCCACATAGCGGAACACCATCAGTGCATTGGGGTCCGCGTATACGGTGAACGCCCCGTTGTTGTCGGTTACACCCAGCGCTTTCAGGGGATTGCCCCCTAAGATACTCACGCCTATCAATCGCTCGTCGGAGCCTGCTTCCCGGACAACGCCCTTGATCGGCACCCTGTTCTGCGCGGCGAGGCATTGCCAAACCGTCAACAAACAGCCAACCAGCGCCAATCGTGTGTAGATATATTTCATCTGCGGAAATCTTTAGGTTTTAAGAAAATGAAATGGATACACGGCTGCGGTCACTCGTCCCTGAAACGGGGATTGTCTTTATAGAAGTGGAAAACAATCTCCCAATCCCCTTTTTCGAAAATTCTGAAGTTGAACGACAGCGACGAGGTGGACCTTATCCCTCCCAGCCCCAGCCGGTCGTAGGTAAACGCCACTGCCGCCTGGGAACCGTCGTTATTCGTGTAGCGCGTTTTCAACCTGATCAACGGAATTGGATAGGCAACATCAAACGCCAGCGAAGTGGCCGTTTTTTTGACATTAAAGCCGTGCACGACGGAATCCAGCACTGTTCTGTTGAACTTCGCCGGATCTATGGGAAGTGAATCCTTATCGAGGAACTGGAATGACAGGCTGTTGCCTTCTCCTTTTTTCCTGAAATAAACCCTCACCTGGTCTGCGGTGAGCGCTTTGCCTGTCAAATCCCCGGTAATATTGTTCACCGTAGGATTGATATGAAGTATATTCCCGTTGTTGTCCTTTTTTACCTGGCCGGTCACCGGATCGAACTGGTTCGGTTCGTATGCGCGTTGTGAAAGCGGTTTCAGTATGAGGTTTTTGAACACCCTCCGGCCGCCCGAGTTACTGACGTCCACGTCAAAAAAATACCCCGAATCCGGCTGCGACACCATTTGCTGGTTGGTAGCCTCCGCCCATATCACGAACTCGCCGGAATGCGGCCGGATTTCCCATAGCGGGTGTTTCTCCGGCTTTCTCTTCTGCGTAATTTCCTCCAGCGTCTTTTCAAGGCCGGTATATCCCTTCTTCCACACCAGCACCTCCACGCTGCTATCGGCAAGGTCAACCGCGTTGCCGGCGCGCGTACGCATATTCACAATTTTAAAATTCAACGGAAGAGACGACTGACCTGCGTTGAAGACATTCGAATAGAAAGTGGTGCGGCCCAGCACCGGCTGGTATAACGTAGTGGTGAACACCGCCTTCTCGCTGAGGTAGTCCAGGTCGTCCGGCAGGTACTTTTTGCACGCCGGTCCCGCCAGTACCGCTACCGCGAGTAAAAAGCCATAAAATAGTCTGTTGCCTGGCATATCTTATTTGTTTAAACGTGGAATAAACTCTTCAAACCCGAACGCATGATCGTCTCTCAGCACATGCACTATCCCCGTAGTGGTGACCAGATTGACGGACTGCGTGGAGGTAATTACCCAATCGCGGTTATATTTTGATCCTTTTGTGTCGCTGTATTCGGCGTAGGAAGGCCCGCCGCCCACAAAACCCTCCGCATTGGTGGTTCTCCGGCGGCCGTTCATGACATATTGATATCTTACCGTCGTGAACTCAATACCGTCGGCATAGTTCATGTCTTCCGTGTTATACGCCTTAGCCAGGACGTACCGCGTCAGCATGGTATCTAGCTGAGCGGAATCCGCCTGCCGGAGGTAAACGGGGGGCAGGTTTTTTGCTTTCCTGACGGCGTTCAGGTTTTCCAGTACAAATCTGAAGCTGGCGTTGGTAGGCGCAAAAAGCGTGTATTGCCCGGTTTTGAGCGTATCCGTCAACTTTAAACGATCCACCAGCAACAAGAGCGAATCGAACCTGCCCGTATTGCTTTTCAGGTATTCATACGTGCTTCCCGGGTACACCTGCTGCGCATTCACGGATGTGTAATCTCCATCGTCTTTTCCGCAGGCGAATATGAATATGGCCGTTGCAAATACCCAAAAATATAATTGCTTTAACATCACCATTGTTCCATGTATTTAATTCCAGTAAGGATTTTGTTTCAGGCGTGGATTCTGGCGGAGTACCACCGAAGATACCGGCCAATAAATACCACCTTCGCTGATCAGTTTCATAAAGCCGGGATTGTTCCGCTTGATCTTGTGATACCGTACCAGGTCGAACCACCGGTGGCCTTCTCCCATCATCTCTTTCCGTCTTTCCAGGAAAATGGCGTCCAGCAGGTCTTCACTCCCATTATCCGTAAAGAGGGGTACTTTGCGCAGGTTCCTTACACTGTTCAGGGAATTGATCGCGTCGGTGCGGTTGCCGATTACCGCCAGCGCCTCGGCGTTGAGCAGCGCCATTTCTTCCAGCCGGGTGTAGATAAGGCAGCTGGAATATAATCTGAACGAGGGATCCGAGCCATCCTTCTGTATGACCTTTATTTTGCAGAAAATGGGGATGTCGCTGTCGAAGTTGGCAAACCACCTGTCGGGATACTTCGGTTTACCCGTAACCGGATCCAGCGAAAAACGGGTATCGAGCGGCGTTGAAAAAATGGAAGTAATGGAATCCCTCGTCACGTAAATATCCGGCAGCGACTTCCTGACAAGCGGCTCCGCCAGTGTAAACTCCTCGAAATGCCCGCTGAAAGTGCCCTCCTGGTTGTCGAATTCAAAGTTGAGCCCATACAGCTGGTTCGTTTTGTGCCCCTGGAACATGCCGTTGGGGGCGGAAATCCAGTACGTATCCGGCTCGTAGTACATGCCGCTTCTATCTTTGTTGTCCAGTACGAACTTGCTGTAAGCATAAACGCTGCGGTAGTCGCCCCTCCACGCTGCAACATGGGCGAGCACACCGTAAACCGACAGCTTTCTGGCCAGCACGCTCAGCCATCTGGACGATGGCTCGTTATAGTAGTCGCCCAGCTGCTGCGGATCGTTGGAACTATAGTTGAAAGGCAGATCCGCAGCGGCGGCCAGCATTTCGCTTTCAACAAACGCCAGGATCTTTTCCTTGTCTTCCTGCGGTTTGTTTTCGAACGAACCGTCGTGCGAATTCAGTACGAAAGGCACGTCGCCCCACACGGTAGTGAGCCAGAAATAGGAAAAAGCCCGCAGGAACCTGATTTGGGCAATATCCACGCGCATGTTCTGGTCTGAATACTTGGGATCAAGCTGCTTCACGTCGCCCACCCGCTCCAGGAAAATATTAGCCGCGTTAATCACCGCGTAAAACCGCCGCCAGTTGGTCAACCCTTCAAAAAGCGGAAAAGCCGCATTGAGTTTCCCCTTGATGACGGCATCGAGGTCGGGCCGCTGAACGGCGGTGAAGTCACCGTTCCGGAGTTCTCCGTACATCCAGAAACATCCGTTGTCCGACAGCGCGGCTCTCATTAAGCCATAAATGCCTAACAACGCCGCGCGGGTATCTTTATAAGACTGCCAGAAATTTTTGTCGCCCACCGTTTTGGTGGAGTCGATATCCAGCTGCTTGTTGCAACCGATTGTCAAACATAGGATCAGTATCCCCTTTATCAACATCATCCTGCGTATCCTCATAGGAATGATTATTTATTGCTTTGATTGAATTTTATTACAATCGCTATTACAGCTCCAGTTTAACACCGAGTGAGTATGTTTTGGGGATTGGCAGTCCATACCCCATGTCGTACCCTCTGAAGTCGGTCAGCTCCGGATCCCTGCCGGAATATGGCGTGAACGTCAGCAGGTTGGCCGCGTTGCCGTACAGGTACAGTTTTTTAACTCCGGTCCACTTCCGGCGCTTCCACCAGTCCGCGCCGGTAAAGTCATATCCGATCATTACATGGCGGAGTTTGACGAAGGAACCGTTTTCAAGGAACAGATCCTGGTCGGTCCGGTAAGGCACAACGTTGCTCCAGGGATTGTAAACCGGGTACTTCGAGTAATCCCCGGTTTTGGTCCAGTAGGTGATCTCTTTGACGGCATCCATGTTCAGCGTGCTTTCCTTGTTAATGAAGTCGAACCGGCTGGCCATGGCCTGGTGGAGGATGGTACGGCCGAACGCGGCGTACAGGGAAAAGCCGACGTTGAAGCAGCCGTAGGTAAAATCGTGGCCAAGGCTGCCGGTCACAGCCGGCAGGTAATGACCGGTCAGCACTTTGTCTTCATCGTTGATCGCAAAATCGCCGTTCCTGTCTTTCCACCTGGGGTCTCCCTTCGCCAGCGTTATCCCCTTGTAATGGAGGGGCATTCTGGTAGCCGGGTTTACCGGTACTTCGTTATCGCCGTTGTAAATGCCGTCGTTCTCCAGTACCCAGAATTGATCGAAGGCTTTGCCTACCTCCAGGTGACGTTCGCCGATGGTGAGCTGGCGCAGCCCGCCCGGCAGGGCCAGCAGTTTGTTGCGATTGTATCCTGCGGCCAGCGATGCGATCCAGCCGATTTTCCCGCCCGGCTTCAGCGGCCGGATGGCCAATGCAACGTCTACCCCTGTATTCCTTACATCCATCCCGTTCTTGAACGCGCTGGTATAGCCGTAATCGGAATAGGCCGGTACACCGATGAGCAAATTCCTGTCTGTTTTGCTGTACAGGGCAACGTTCAGCGACAGCCTGCCTTCCGCGAGGGAAACATCGAGCCCTGCGTTGAACTGGTCGCAATAGGGCCAGTTAATGCCATTGCCGACATATCCATAGGTATAGGGGCGCATAAGACCTGAAATACCTCCGTAGGAGCTGATCACCGGTTCGCCCGTCCAGCTCATGTCTACCGTATACTGCGGCCCTTGTGCAAAGCGGTCGGTAGTCAGCAGCCTGCCCACACGCCCCCAACCGGCAAACAGGATGGCATAATCGATCCCCTCCAGCGACTCCAGCACGGTAGGCTTCATATCCCACTTTACGCTGGCCGTTGGCGAAACGAACCACCGCGCCGTGGGCTGCATGTTAGACGAGGCATCCGTCCGCACCAGCAGCGAAACCTCCAGTTGCCGCAGGAACTGGTAGCTCACACGGCCATACAGCGACGACAATCTGAGCCGTTCCTTGTCGAGAAACTTGTAAATCAGCTGGTACAAATACGACTTCGGGTTCATCGTATTATTATCTATCTGGTTGATCTTGATCCGGTCGTTAGGGCCCTTATAGGCGTAGATATAATCGTATTTGTAGAAATCCATGTGCAACGACTGGCCCGCATCGAATTTCAGCGTATGCCGGCGCTTCCACGAAGTTGTAAAATGCATCGCGTTATCGAAAATGATGCGCTGGTTATACCCGATATAGTTGGATGCGTAGTTGTTGCCTTCCAGCAGCGTACCGGGATAAAATACATCCCGCATATCCTCCGTGTAATCAAAAGAAAGCTGCGAAGTCAGATGAAGTCCTTTTCCAACGTCTGCTTTCAGCCTGAAAAAGCCGGCCAGCGCATTTGCTTTGTTATCATCGTAGGATTTCTCCAGCTCCCCCAGGTAACGGGCATACCTGTCTTTATTGGGCGGCAGAGGGTTCATGAGATCCGGCAGGTAGCGCATCTCCGCAAACCTGTCGCGCAAATAAGTATTCCTGTCGCGCTCCAGCCGCGCTCCATTCAGCATGGTCGATATCGTCAGCCATTTCAGCGGCATCATATTGATCGAAAAACTGGCCGTATACCTGTCCATGTCTGTTTTGTCCGCCGGGTTTGCGCTATGCTGGTTACCGATGCTGAGGCGGAAATTGGCGCGCGGGTATCCGCCGCTGATGCTGATATTGGTACCTCTGACGGCCGCATTGCGATAGTACAGGTCGGTCCAGTTGGCCGGGCCATAATAGGCCGGATTGGTGGAATCGCGGAGGAATGAGGGATATCTTCTGAAATCCGCGCCGGTCGCGTACCGGTCGTAGAATGGTTTTCTGAAACTGTTTTCAGAAGCGGCGTTCGTAGTCGTCACATTAGGCCGCTGAACAAATCCGAACCAGCTATTGAACGCGATGTAGTTCCGTTTTGCAGTGGCCTGTTTCGTATTGACCTCTATCACCCCGTTTACCGCGCGGGGGCCATATGCGGCGCCTTCCGCCACATCTTTGATCACCCTGACGGATGCAATATCGTTCACATCCAGCCGGTTTATGAAATCGAATGCAGCGCCGAGCCTGGTAAAACCATACTGCTGGATATCATAAACAAAAGGATGCGGAGCAACCAGCGGTACACCGTCCAGTACAATCAGCGGCTGTGTTTCGTACATGTCTTTGCGATGCGTGTACGGTATGGCGGCTCCTCTGATCAGCATATTCAATTCTACGCCCGACTCACCCGAATGCTCCTGAACATACAGACCCGCAATATTTCCTTTCAGTAATTGAGACAATGAAGCAAAGGGCGCATTGAGCCACCGCTCCGCATTTTTTACAGCCGGCTTGACGACAACGGTAGCAGAGCGCAGGTGAAACAACGTATCTGACAACAACATCGGACGGGTACTGTCCGCGGCCGCCGGCACCCGGGACGGCCGGGCGCCCTGACTGTGGGACGGCCTGTGAAGACATAGCAATAACAGGCACGTAAGAATGATACGTACGGATTGAAACATAAGCGATATTTAATAAACGTGAAATTTCGGCCGTCGTTACAGGCAGCAATCAGCATATAGCGCCCCTCGCAGCGACGGTCGTCAACAATTACCTCCGGTTAAATTCATGAAAAGAAAGTGTACGGGAGAGCCGGAACTGGTCGTTTTCCGGCCATTTCGTTAGTTTACTTTACAATTGATCAGACGCGCTTTAAAAAAACTTATAAATTCATTTTCATTGCCTTCGAAAACAAGGGTAACTCACCACTTTTGCAAAGGAGACGATACGGCCATTACCACACATCCTTCTTTACGGGGACGGATATCCGGCAAAAAACGCCTCCATGGGGTGTATTCCTGGTATTATCAATCACTGTAGACTTTACATACAATCTTCCATAGTCATCGTTACTGTCAGCTATACAGTATATATTCTTTGAAGCAACACACTCTTTGGCCAATTCAAACAATTCGTTTCGTCAGGTATACAACAACGTAAAATTAAATAGTCTCTTCTACAACACTTCACAACATCTTAGCAAAAACAGATGCTTTCTTTGCGAATCAAAACAGGCTGACAAGCGCGGGAAAGAAACGCACCGGCAAAACGCCTGATGTTATTTTACACAGCGCCGATTCGGTGCCGGCCACCGGTTCACCCCGTGTCGTTTTTCCGGCGTACCCCGCTTAAGTTTCCTGGAATCATCCAATACGCAAAAATTGCGTTCCGGCTCCGATGTTTTCCCCTTAGGATTATCATAGTTTGATATTTTTTTAACAACCAGATAATTTAACATAGCGTGCCGGGTGAGCTGTAACATTTCGAAATTCGGCGGCCGGCATGCCCAGGTAGATCCGGATTAGGCTGACCATATTACGGCATGATTGCCTGACCCGGCAAGACTTAAAGAAACCATAACGTCGAACTCCCGATAATCCCCCTACATTTACACCCCGTAAGCAAAACCATGCGTTCCAGCGAACATACCGACTCCGATCTCTGGCTACAGGTCCAACAGGACGACGGCCTCGCCTTCAAATCCCTGTTTGAGCGGTACTGGGAAAAACTCTACGTCTACGCCCTCAACCGCCTCAAATCCGAGACAGACGCGCAGGATGTTGTGCAGGACGTCATGATCAACCTCTGGTCGCGCCGGGCCACTATCTCCATCGAAACCTCCCTCGCCGCCTATCTCCACGCCGCCGTGCAATACGAGGTGCTGGCCAATGTGTCCAAAGCCAGCAAAACAGCCGGCCGCAAACAGGAACTGGAGAAAACCATCCTCCCCGGGTTCGTCAGCTTCCTCGACCCCGTACAACTGAAAGAGCTCCAGGCCATCGTGGAAGCGGAAGTTGCGCGCCTTCCCGGGAAAATGCAACAGGTTTACCGCCTCCGCCAGGAAAAAGACCTCTCCGTCAAAGAAATCTCCCGTCTCCTCGACATCTCTGAACAAACCGTCCGCAACCAGCTCAACGCCAGCTATCACAAGCTGCGCAAACATCTGAGAGAAGCCATGCTCACTGCCATCTTCATCCAGCATCTCTGAGCGCACGAACTTTGGTAATGATTTGGTAACATTCGCGGATAGTTGAAATGCCCCGTTTCCCACGCATATAGGTAAGGACGGAAAAGTCCCCCTTCATATGAACATCGAACAACTGGGAGACATCATCCAACGGTACCTCGACGGCACCGCTACGGACAAGGAAAAAGACTGGGTCCGGCAATGGCTGCAGGAGCGGCCGGAAGACCACTCATCCCTCGAACCCGAGCACCGGCAGGCAGTCGAAACCAGGCTGTGGCAGTCCTTTACAGATCGCACAGACTGGAAACCCTCGCCCTCCAGGTCAATCCCCATTTACCGCAATTGGCTGGCCTATGCCGCCGCCATTGCCGTGCTGGTCGCCTGCGCCTTCTGGCTGAACGCTTCCGTCCAGCGCTCCCCGTCCTCCCATCCCCAAACCATCACGGCCCTGCCCGGCTCCCATAAAAAAGTGACCCTGCCCGATAGCAGCGTGGTGTATCTGTTCCCGGGCGCCACGATCACCCTGCCGGAAGACTATAATGACAAAGACCGCCGCATCGCCCTCTCGGGCCGGGTTTTCTTTGAGGTGAAACCGGACCCTGCCCGCCCGTTTGAAGTATCGGCGGGGAAGATGGTGACCCGCGTGCTGGGCACCTCCTTTGAGATAACGGCGGCCGACAGTCTGCTGGCTTCCGTAACCGTGCGCACCGGTAAAGTAGGTGTGCATTACGACGCCCGCCCGCTGGCAGAGCTCACGCCCGGCAAACGCCTGCGCCTTCATACGCAACACAACGATTTTACGATAGACGATGTGAACGCCGCATTGCTCTGCGAATGGTGGAACAACGGCATGGTGTTCAAACAGGCGCCTCTTTCCGAAGTAGTGCAATCCCTGTCTGCCTGGTACAATGTGCCCATCGTAATTACCCACGCCAAATGGAAACAGGAAACGGTTACGATCCGGATCAGGGACCAGTCGTGCCACGAAGCTGTTTCCCTGCTTTCCGGAACGCTCGGTTTCCGCTTTAAAAAGGAACATGACCGCATCATCATTTATTAACCGCACTAAACGCCGATCCCGTATGACGTAACCTTTACCGCCAAAAAAGAAAACCGGCCCGTGGTACCGGGCCGGCTCATGCTGCAAGGGTATCTCACCACCCTTTCAGCCATTGTTAAACGCACAGTACAAACAAGAGACTGCAACATTTAATCACGTAAAGTTATGCAAATTAGGATACTTTGTATCATTGGGCTGATCGCCTGCATGGTGGCTCCGGGCCTTTCCCGGGCGCAGCACATGGCCCGGCTGATCGCGCTGCCTAAAAACGAACTGACAGGAAAGGAAGTGATTGCCCTGATCGAAAAAGCGGAATCCGTTCAGTTCACTTTCGGTAAAGAAGTGAGTGGCCGGCTGGAGAAACCCGTCCGCTTCAACACCGCCCGGCCTACCGTAAAAGAAGCGCTGAGCACCCTTCAATCCACACTGGGCATCACCCACAGTTCCGGCGACGCGGGCGCCATCATTCTCAAACCCGCCGTTGCCGATGCGCCCCGGCAAACGGCCCTGCCTGCCGACGGACGCATTGCTGGTAAAGTGATTGACGAGTCCAACGGGGATCCGCTGCCCTTTGTAACGGTTCGCATCGGCAACAAAGGCACTACAACTAAAGCGGATGGCTCCTTCGTCATCAGCCTGCCCGCCGGTGAATATGTAGCGGAAATATCCTCCATCGGTTACGCCACCAAACGCATCACGGACATCGGGCTGAAAAACGGGCAAACCTTCGAATTGAACGTCACGCTCAAAAGGCAGAAAAGCACGCTGAGCGGAATTGTGGTTACTTCTTCCGCCAGCCGCGAATCGGTGGCCTCGCTCTACGCCCGGCAAAAGAACGAAGCCGGCATCTCCAACGGCATCAGCCGCGAACAGATTTCCACATTGCCAGACAAGCACATCGGTGAAACCCTGAAACGGATCTCCGGCGTCAGCACCAACGATAACCGCCGTGTAGTAATTCGCGGCATCGCGGAACGCTACAACCTCGCCATGATGGACGGCGCCATCCTCCCCAGCACCGACGTTCAGGTACGCGATTTCGAGTTCGACATCATTCCCAATAACCTGATCGATAATGTGATTGTGTCCAAAACCGCCACGCCCGATATGAGTTTCGGCTTCGGTGGCGGCCTCGTACAGGTAAATACCTTCGCCATTCCGCATCAGCACTTCACCACCGTGAGCGTTGGCGGCAAATACATCACCGGCGTTACCGGTAAAGATTTCCTCGGCTACGGCCGCGGTAAATACGATTACCTCGGCTTCGACGATGGCGGCCGCAACCACTTCCCCGACAACCTCCTGCTGTTCGACGGCCGGAACTATAATCCCGCTAATCCCTATGCCACTCCCGAGCCCGGTAAAACGCTGATCACCCCGGAACAGGTGGGTGAGCAGAATAAAAGGATCGGCGGGCTGGAACGGCTCGGCACCCGTGTTTACAAAGCCGCGCCAGGGCAAAACTACCAGGTGAGCCTGGGCCGCAGCTACAATGTAAAAAACAGCCGCTTCGGTTTTGTGGGCAGCATCAGCTACCGCAATGAACAATCGGTAGACGACATCGAACACTTTGAACGCGGCAACTGGGAAAAGCTCGAAAACCGCCGGTATGATGCTGTTACCGGTGCAGAGCTGGAGCCCACCTTTGCCAACCAGTACAATTTCAACACCACCTGGGGCGCACTGCTGAACGCAGGCTGGAGCTCGGCGAACCACAAGGTTACCGTCCGCAACTTCTACTCCCGCGTGTTCAGTAACCAGTTTAACCGCATGGTGGGCTGGGGCAACGAGATCGGCTTCGGCGAACACCCCGCCATCCGTGAATACGACCGCCCCAAGTTCCTCAACATGCTGCAGAACCGCATCAACGGTGATCATACCTTCGGCAAGTTCCGCTTTGAATGGAACGTAGCACGCAACAAGCTCACCAACCGCGAGCAGGATGCGGTGGAAGCCTGGCTGGCCCCCGTCACTACCCTCAACCACACAACGTATAACGTGATGGTTCACGGGGTCACCAACCCCGGCTACGGCACATTCAACCGCGCGCAATACCTGTATGAAGAAACCAACCGCATCGCCGAAGCCGCCCTCAGCTACAGTACGCATCTGCTGGGCCAAAAACAGATAGTGAAAGTGGGATACCAGTTCATGGACCGCCGAGGCTTCTACGACTGGACCATTCTGCCCATCGGCACATTGAACCCCAACAATTCCGTATTCCCCTTTTTGCCGGTGCAGGAATGGAGCAAATACCTAGATTTCAAAGACCCGTATTCCGACCTGATGTATTTTCCTGCCGGCTTCTCCTCCAACGGTTACCAGGGCAAAAACACCAACCAGGGCCTGTACGCCATGCTCGATAACCGCTTTACGAAATGGCTTCGCCTCGTATGGGGCGTGCGTGCGGAATACTACAAATACGAAAGGCTCCGCAGCGGCCCGAACGATCTGCTGATAGACCAGCTCATCAAGGACGGCGAAAGTATCCGGTACGTAGACCCTGAATCGGGGAAAATCGTGAGCTCCTTTGCCGACCCTGCCAGTGAAGAGAAAACCTGGCGTTACCTGCCCTCTGCCAGCCTCACCATTACGCCGCTGGCAGACTTCAACATCCGCGCCGCATACGCACAGTCGGTTGTACGCCCCTCGCTGATCGAGAACTCCCGCATGATCCGTTTCGACCCCGCACTGGGCTCGTACAGGATGAACGAAGGCGTACTGTCCACCCTCATAGACCATTACGACCTCCGCCTCGAATGGTACCCTCAACCCGGCGAGGTGATCTCCTTCGGCTATTTCTATAAACACTTCGACAAACCTGCGGAGATTTACCGCGACCAGCCGGACGCTACCGGCCGCATCTACGTCAAAACCAATAACTCCGAATGGGCCAGAGTCGGCGGCTGGGAGTTCGACATCCGGAAGAGCTTCGGCTTCATCAACCCTGCCTGGAAGTTTCTGGATAACCTTTACCTGAGCGGTAACCTTACCCTGCAGCGCTCCACCGTGCAGGCGGCCCAGTACGGAGGGAAAAGCATGAGCGCCGATAAATACGGCTATCAATACAGCTACCGTACTAAAAAACAACTCACCGAAAAACGGCCGCTCTACGGGCAGGTACCGGTACTGTACAATGTAGCGCTGCAATATGTCGGCAAACGCCTGGGCGCCAACATCGCGTTCAACCACATGGGTTATAAAACCTTCACCACGGGAATATTGCCCAACATTGTAGAGTACGAGCGCCCGCGCGACCAGCTCGATGCACAGCTCAGTTACGCGTTTCTGAAAAACAAAAACCTGATGGTAAGGCTCAATATGAGCAACCTCACCAACTCCGCTCACCGCTTCTACATCAACAGCGATGAGACGTACAAACTGCGGGACAAATACCGCAACACGCCCCTCTCCTTCATCCATGAAACCGACTGGAGCGCCATCTACGAATGGAAATTCGGCTTCTCCCAGAAATACGAAGAAGGGTACCTGGAGTTGTCGGACGACGGCAAAACGAAAAGACGGATCGGCGACCAGGATACCTTCATCCGCAAGGTGGGCACTTCTTTCAGCCTGTCTATCGGGTACACATTCTAACATTTCCCGCATTCAAACAGCAAACCATGAAAACGAAACATATATTTTTCAGCCTGATGGCCGCACTAACAATGCTTGCTGCGGCCTGCAACAAAGAAGGCGTATTCCTGTACAAAGGCGACATGCTGCCCTTCGTTATTTCCGGCTACAACGCCAGCAATGAGCGGCTCAATGTGAGGCTCGATACCTTCCAGCGCCTTTTCCAGATCCCCGGCGGACCGTTCAAGGTCAGCCAGGCTTTTACCTTTCCCGAAGGCCAGCAAACGCTGAAGATGTCCATCACGCCGGAAGGGGCCGATAAACCGGTGCTGGAAAGGGAATGGAAGAAGGGAGACAGCGTAGCCAAAGTCAATTTCTTTTATCTGAACGGGATGGCAGGCGAAATGCCCGAGCCGCCGGCGCTGGAAGAAGGAAAGATCAAACTGCGGTATATGTGGAACCCTGTGATGACGAAATACGACGGACCGGTAGATATCGCCGTGGGCAAACTGTTTTTCACGCCGAAAGTGTTCCAGGAACTGGCAAGGGTAAAGAACGTGAAAGCCGGTGAGTTCAGTGAAACGATCACCATCGACCCGTTCCCTACAGCCGGGCAAACCTACAACGGCCAGCCTACCAGCGTGCTGTTCGTGGTCTACATCTACAAAGCCGGCACCAATGAGTTTTATACGGCCGGCACCGGTTACAGCTGGAACATCACCACATCTGCACCGAAGCCCAGCGCCAACGTTGCATCTTCCAAAATGTACATCTTTACTGAAAACCCTTCCGGTCCGCTGATGGCCTTCGTAAAGAACCTTGAAATATAAAACCAGATACCATGCAAACATTCATCAACAATACCATTACCCTTCTGCTGCTGGCCTTGCTGCCAGCGGCGTTTACGGCCTGCAACAAAGAGGATGTTACACCCGGAAAGGCGATGCAGGTATTGGTGGCCGGTTACAACAGCTCGGATCACGCCCTGCAGATATCGATCGACACGACCATTTACGACGTGTCTGTCGGTAACGGAAATTATATCGTCAAGCCCGCATCACTCGTGCACTTCAACGCCACCCACCATTATGAGGCCGGCCGCCGGCACAAAATGCTGGTGATCACGGACACCGTCACGAAACAGGAAGTTTTCAGACAACCGCTGCCGGAAAACGGCACCAAAGCGTATTTCAACTTCCTGTATATCGACGGGAAAGAAGTGCCCTCGCAGCCACCCGCGGCCGATGCCAATACCAACAAACTCGGGTTCTATATCCGCTACGCCGAAAGCACCGACCCTGTGGATATTTTCCTCACCAGGACAGATGCCACCAACGGGCAGGTGTACCGGGCCTACCTGGCCCGGAACGTGCAGCCCAATACCTGGGCCTATGCCGCATACCTGGCGCATGAGCAATTTGCTACGGTGAACATGCTGGGCCTCGCCAGCATCTGTTTTACGAAAGCAGGTACTACAGACCAGTGGGCGTTTTACGACGACGAAAGCAAAAGCAAGATGGCCGCCAGCAGCCTGCTGCTCCCGAAAGCCGGCGAAAAGGGGATCGTACAGCCTTATTTCGTCGCCCATGGAACATGGGGACTGGAAATCGGGCGGATGTTCTTCTACCCCGACAGGATCTGATCGTTTCTCCGCCGTTCATTCCATTGAATCGGGGTATTTTAATGGTTTATAGCTGACAGCGCTTCAAAACCGGCAGAAAGCGGTTCCGGGCAAAAATGCGCTCAGGAGCACCACAAATGGGCAAACCGGAAATTCTTCCGGTTTGTCCATTTGCATTTTTAAGCAAGCCCAAATCTGTAACATTCATCATCTCGAAATCCGGCGGCCACCACCTCCATGTTGACCCGGATTAGGCCATCCTCCCCGGAACTGTCCGGGAAGCCTGCGCCACCATGCAGGTGACGCAGGCTGTTGCTGCTGAATCCTTTGAAGAAATGCGCTTTTACGCTCATAAGGATCCGGATAACCGATCATTCCCCGCTCTCGCACCAGGTATCCATCATGCAACTGCAAACAGGGCCCGACATTGCGCATTCAATAAAGTCAATATCGCCGAGGCAGCGGAAGTCGCCACAGGAGGCACTCCATTGGGTGCTGCCTCCATTTACAGCGCGAAGGCTGTTTCTGCTGAGGGTTCTGAAAAGATGCGTTTTCATACGTGTAAATTGGCTTGTTTAATAACCAATATCGTTCATGCACGCTGTTCCCGGTAGCGGCTGCAGGGCAATCTCCGAAGCCGCCAGGATGGGCACCAGGTGCATCAGGTCTTTCAGTATGTAGTTCTTCGGCATTTTGCGGCCGTTGACATAAAAAGTGGGTGTGCCCCTGACGCCTGCCTCATTCATCCATTTGCGATGCGCCACCAACTGATCTTTTACATCGAGCGAAGCGTTGTATTGCCAGCGCTTGCTCCATTTGTCCATATTCATGTATCTGAACCAGTCGGCCAGCATGCGCCTCACCTCTTCGCCCGGCTGCAAACCGCGCGCACACTGGAAGATGGCCGTTACTGCCCTGGCGATGTTCTCTGCGCGGTCTTCCATGCTGAGGAAGCGCACCTTGATAAATACCTGGTCTTTACAGGTTTCATAGATCTCGTCGAGCACCCTGTGTGCGTATTGGCAGGGCCCGCAGAAAGGGTTGCAGGCCACCACTATTTCCAGTGCGGCACCAGGGTTGCCGAAATGCAGTTCGTGCGGCATCGTGGCGGTATCTACCTGCTGCATGCGTTCCCACTGGGTAATGAAAAGCAGCGGGTCGCGCTTCCACCTGAGCAGGTCTTTGGCATGATCGCGTTTTTCCTTATCGTCTTTCAGCTGCGCTTTGACCGGCTGCATGGCAAGGCAGAGAATAGCCTGCACCGCGAGGAAATACCCGGTGGTAACGGGCTGCAGCACGGAAAAGGCGTCGTTGAAACCGGCGAAGGCCAGGGCGCTCTGCCCGGTGAGCACGCCCGCGATACCAAGGCAGAGGGCACACCATCTCTTCAGCCTGAATTTCTGTACGATCACGCTGACGCCGGCCACGAGAAGGAGCGGCATTGCAATCACCATTTGCGTGGCCATGAGGGCGGGATACCAGGCGGCAGCCACAAAAAAGATAAACTGGGCCAGGAAATAGGAAAGTGCGAGATCGGCTACGGTAACGCCGCCATAGACTTTGGCGAGGTTACTTTTGAGTACGGCTTTACAACCCGCCCTCCCGCCGATGGAGTTGCAAACTTCGTTCACAATGCCGATCTGCAGGCCCAGCTCAGTAGTGATGGTGAATATGCCGAGGGTAAGCCCGGCCAACGTAAGGACGCCCCATGTGAGCGGCGCCAGGCCCGGGTTAAAGCTGAAGGCCGCACCCACGGCGGCCAGCACCAGCAAGCCGGCGATGATACCGATAGCAGCGAAAGCATGCTGCCGCTGCAGCAGTTTCGTATTCTCCGGCACTTCCCAGCGGGCCTTTTCGCCGGCAAACAACACGATGCCGCTCCAGTTGTGGCGAAGCTTTTCGTCGGTCTCGAAAGCGGCGGGCCCGTCTACCTGCATCAGGTAATCGCTGCCCCCGTCGTTCACATATGCCAGCAGCGGGTAGTTGAAATCCGGGATGCCCGCTCTTTCACTTTCGACAGCATAATACTGCATACCGCCCATATCTAAAAAGTCGGTAAGCGAAACCAGCGACGGATAGTCAGGATGGGTTTGCAACTCTCTGGCGATAAATTCCTTATGGGTTTTAATGCCGAGGCTTCGCAGCCAGCGTCGGGCAATGTCTTCAAAAATGATTCGAGGGTGCTTTTTCATATAGCGGAATTTGCAGGAAATAACAGTGTCCGTTTACCCGCGGCGGCGCGGCAAACCTGGCAACAGTAATATTCAAAGATGACGGTTCATGCGGGTTCCCGAAATGTGCCCAAAGCCAACTTTTGCGTTTATTCAAATTAGGAAACGCTACTGCAATAATGCTGCAGCGTAAACCGGACCTGTAAGAAAAGTGTATGGCCCGGGGTTGATATTTTCGCTGTATGTTTCGATAAAAAAGAAGGAGCCATGCGCTCCTTCTTTTTTATCCGCCCCTTCCGGGCAAACATCCTTCCTCCTCCCATTGTAGCAAATAAACAGTCAGCAAACATCAAAAAAGAGGTAGTTCCCTTTGCCGCCGCCGTATAACTTTGGTCGCCGCCTATGGCGGGACGGCGCTGTTGAAAGAGCACCAACATGCGGGATTCCGGTGCCGCGTTGCGCCCACCCGGAAAAACAGCAAGATATTAAGCGTATATTAACCTGGCAAATCAACTAATAACATGACATCAAGAAGGAACTTCATCCGCAATTCCACGATGGCCTCTGCCTTGGTAGCGGCCACCCCGGCCCTGGGCTTCTCCATACTTCACAAAGACAAACAGCCGGATGCCCCCGCCGTTATCGGGCACGGCGATTTCAAGTATAAAGTAGATAAAGGCTGGGCGAAAATCGGCGTCAACGGCTACCCGCTGGCCAACTGCCACGAAATGGTGCAGGACAGCAAAGGCCGCCTGATCATGCTGGGCGATCATACCAACAATAACATCCTGATATTCGACAAATCCGGCAAGTTGCTGGATTATTGGGGCAGCGCCTATCCCGGCGGGCACGGCCTTACCATCAGCAAAGAAGGCGGGGAAGATTTTCTGCTCATCACGGACTGTGGTTATTACCAGGACCGGTGGGGCAACGGGAAGGCGCAGGCCGGCCAGGTGGTGAAAACCAAAACGGACGGCACCCTCATCTTCGCGATCGGGCATCCCCGTACCATCGGCGTATATTCGGAGAAAGAGGCATTCAGGCCCACGGAAACGGCGGTGGCCCCTAACGGGGACATCTACGTAGCGGACGGGTACGGCTCCGACTACATCATCCAGTACGACAGCAACGGGAAATACATCCGGCATTTTGGCGGCCATAACAATGCCAATCCCGACCACAACCTGCAAAACGCGCATGGCGTCACCGTAGATACCCGCGACCGCAACAATCCCACCCTCGTTTGCTCTTCCCGTAATGAGAACTGTTATAAAGTGTTTACGCTCGACGGGAAATTCATCAAGCGGATAGACCTGCCCGGCATGTACGTTTGCCGCGCCGTGATCAACGGCAGCAACCTGTATGCGGGGGTATGCTGGTCTAAAGATGCAGCGGGAAAAATGTTGGGCTCATCCGGCTTCGTCACCATCCTGGATGCGGAAAACAAAGTGGTGTCCAGTCCCGGCGGCACGGCCCCGGTATATAAAAACGGGGTATTGCAGCCAACCTTGCAGGCCGCTGTTCCCGTATTCCACCACGGCCATGATGTTTGCATCGACGAAGACAAGAGCATCTATGTCTGCCAGTGGAACGCCAATCACACGGCGCCCGTCAAATTAACGAGGGTGTAACATATCAATACCGATAACAATGGCCTCCGGAATGTGCTTCCGGAGGCCATTGTTATTGTATACCCGTTACATCAGCATATTGGCCGGCACTATTTCCTGTTCAGGAACTCCATCACCATCGGCATGAACCAGTCTGTTCGCTCCAATACCCGCAGGTGTGAAGTATGCGGCATAACCAGCAAACTGACGGCAGGCATCGGTGTTAAATCGCCCATCACCCCACCCCCTAATTTGGTTAACATTTTGGTGGCGTGTTCCATCGTTGTACCATCGGCATCACCGAAAACAAGTAGCAGGGAATGTTTGATGTTGACATAGTCTTTCTCCCAATTCTGAGGCGACATATCCAGCTTCTTCAGCTTTTCCACGAGCCTGGGAAAATGCGCCGGATTGGGCGCCAGGCTGTCGTATTGCTGCTTGAAGATCGTTCCTTCAAACAAGGCGGGTGTCAGCGTCGGCACGAGCGGCTTGAATACAGGCTGAATGCCTTCATCGCTATAAGATGCGGACATGGAGATCATTTTCTTTACAGCCTGCGGATGCCGGATCGCCAATTGCAGTACAACGGCTCCTCCGAGGCTGAAGCCCATTACATCGGCGCTGTCTATTCGCAGATGTTTCAGCAGGGCGGCAACATCGTCTGCCAGGTTTTCGCAGGTAATGTCCCGGTCGATGTCCCCGGTGCGGCCATGCGCCTGAAACTCGGCGACGATCACCTGTCTTGTTCCTGATAACTCCTGCGCGATTTTCCGCATGGGGCCTTCGATGGTCATATACGCCCCGTGCAATAAAACAATGGGGGCGCCGGCGCCGTGAATTTCGTAGTACATTTTCAAACCGTTTACCGGTGCGTATCCCTTTTTATGCACCGCCTTTTGCTGAGCAGTGGCAGACATGGACATAAAGCAGCAGAGGGCAAATACGGTGGTTATTATGCTGGTTTTCATGGTTTTTATTTTGGTTGATATTGAAGCAATACGATCCCGCAGGGGAAAGCTTTTGATTGCACGAGCTGCAGGCCGGTTCTGCCGGTAAACGGCGTAAGCCCCTTCCCGATTGAAGTCGGATTGATGAACAGGTGGAGCTCGTCCACCAGCCCTTCCCCGATCAGGGCAGATGCAAAAGTGGCACCGCCATAAGCGATGATGTCTTTACCCTGTTGTTTTTTCAGCTGGGTGATTTCGTGGGAAAGGGTTCCTTTGGCTAACACGGTATTGTCCCATCCCGGCAAGCCGGGCGTTCTGGAAAAAACGACCTTGGGTGTGTCTGTAAATTTCCGGCCGGCGCTGTACTGGGGATCGTCCGGATCCGCAGCCACGGTAGCCCAGTAAGGGATGAACCCTTCTGCAAGTTTTCGGCCGAGTACGATACAATCGACCGGTTCCGTCAGGTCCGTAACATATTGTTTTATTTCATCGTCCCATTCGTGGGTCATCCAGTCCATTTCGCCGTCAGGGCCGGCGCAAAAACTGTCGAGCGACAGTTGCATTTGCAGTTTTAGTTTTCGCATATTCTTATGTTTTCATAAAAATATGCGGTCGTTCACCAGAGGGGCGTGATTGAAATCACAAAAGCAATTCAGGCGTTCAGGATCTGGCTTCTGGCCCTGCTTAATGCTTCCCGGCTGATGTAGAGGTACTTGGCCAGGTCCGTCAGGGAAACGCTGTTCAGTAATCCGGGCTGGTTCCGGAGCACATGATCGTACCGCGCCATAGGACTTGCCAGCGAAAGTATTTTCAGATGTTCTTCATGCTGCTGCATCAACTGCTGCGTTAGTATGAATCCCAGGTTGGTGATGCGCTGGTTTTTATAACACAGCTCCACCAATGCGTCGTTACCGGTCACCATCACTACGGACGGCTCCATGGCGACGATGGCAAATTCAGACGGGACCTGCCGGTTATAGCTCTCGCAGCTGGCCAGGAAGTCGGTTTCGAAGCTGAATTTCAGTATTTTCTCTTCCCCGTTACTGGCGGAAGTCACGTTTTTAAAACTCCCCTCCAGGATGAAGGCGCAAACCTTCGACACCTCTCCTTCATACACCAGCACCTGGTCTTTATCGAACCGTTTAATGACGGAGATATCCAGCCACTGCTGCCAGTCGTTCTCCGAACAGATGCCGTACCGGGTTGCCAGTTGTTGTATGACTTTCATATATTACAAATATACAATTTAACTACAGCGAACTATCGATATTGTGAAATTAGGGAAAATATGAAGCGGGAACGGAGCGAATCATGAAAAGACCGTAAAGCAGGGTACGCCACCGTTGAAATTTGAATTAAAAATACGCGTTCGCGGCGTATTGTCAAAGGCCCATGAAAAAGGCCCTCAAACATCACCGGTGATATCCGAGGGCCTTTGTATGTAAAAAGTCCGTTCTATTTCTTCTGCTGCGCCAGGAAAGTCACCAGCGACGCCAGTTCCTCATACGACAGTGCATTGGCCAACCCTGCCGGCATCATGGAATTTTTCAGTTCCTTGCGGCTCACGATATCCGATGCCTTGATGGTGGTCACATTGCCGCCGATATCTCTCAGCACCACTTTGGCGGCGGTTTCTTCCGTCACGAATCCCATATAGCTCTTGTTGCCTTTGGCGGTGATCATCACCGTGGCGAAACCCTGGGAAATGGAAGCGTTCGGCTTCAGGATGGATTCGGCGATCTGCTCGCGGTTCATGATGGAGCCTACCTGCCCCATGAATGGGCCTTTCATTTTCTCGCCCTTGCTGATGCTGTGGCAGGCGATGCAACCCTGGGTGGTAAACAGCACTTTTCCTTTGGCGGCATCTCCTTTCAGGTTATTGATGGCCAGCAGTACGTCTTCGATGGACGATTTACCCACCTGTCCTTTCTTATTCTTGATTTTCTCCAGGTCTACCTTCGGTTCTTTGGCTGCTACCGGCTCCGCTTTCTTTTCCGGTGCGAATGCGGCAATATCCATCCTGTGGCGGGCATCGAGGTCCCTGAAGTATTGTTTGCGGGCAGGCCCTGCCTTTACCGCTTCCGCTTTCAGGAATTTTTCGATGGCAGGCGAGCTTTCCCACAGCACGGCTTTGTAGTAAGGGCCGTGTGAATCCGGGCGGGTGCCCCACCACCAGGATGCGTCGTAGGCATCTTCTTTTTTGTAGAGGCGTGCCAGCGTGGTGAGGATCTGTTTTTTCACCTTTTCGTCTTTCGACACGCGGTAGGCGCTCATCAAACCGGTCACCGCTTTCTGATCGTGCATATAACGCAGCGTCCACAGTGCGAGGGCGCTGTTCGGCGTGTTGATATTAGCCACGGCGGCATCCACGGCATGCAGGTTCACAAGGGCCTGCACGGCCAGGTGGGGCAGCACGATCGCCGCATTGGGCGTAGCGTGCGGGCCTTCCGTTTCTTTGGCGGGTGTGGCGAAGGAAGCAGGTACTTTGGTTTGCAGCAGCGCGGTAGCAGCATCCGTGCGGCCCAAACGGCCCAGCCCGATGATGGCGGCAGCCTGCACACGCGGCGACGCATCTTTGAGGCCTTCCAGGAAGGGCGCTGCAGGCACGTCTTTCACGATGCCTTTACGGTCGGCCAACGCCCGCAGGGCATGTTCTTTCACCGCCGCATCTTTTGTCAATCCCGCCAATGCAGGAATGCCTTCAGCGCCTGCCGCCTGTGCGTAGGTATAGATACCGGCCACGCGGGCATACAAAGGCAACTGCGCGTCCGATGCGATGGCGAGTGCGGCGGCAACGCCCTGTTTATCGGCCCGGGCCACCAGTTCCTGCGACGCGTTCAGGCGGGCTACGGAGCTGGGTGATTTCAGCAACTGTGCCAGTTCTTCAACGGACACTTTCGCCAGGTCGGGAAATGCCGTGTACGTCCAGTTATTGGGTACCGCGCGGATCACATATCCTTTGTTCGGGCTGCCGGAATAACCTGCGCCATCCCATGCGGAGAGGAACAGCCTGCCGGAACCGTCCACATCGAGGTCGGTGATCTGGGGGAGTTGCAAAAAGTCTTCTTCCTTCTGGGTGAAGCTGGAACCATCGGGCATTACCCGGTGGATGTACAGCATGCTCCGGCCCCAGTCGGCCATCATCGGCACGTTATTGTATTTTTCCGGCCAGTTGGGCTCGGACATAAACAGGGCCCCGGTGCCGGAACCGCCGCCAACGTCTACCAGCGCGGGTAATATTTCGTCTGTAAAATGTTTGAACAGCACAGGATAGCCATATTCGCCGGACTGGATATGGTGCGAGAACCGCACGTTCCATCCACCGCCGTCGTTGGTATTTTCGCGGGTGAATACGTTCATATACGGGTCGATGGCCACGTCGTACACGTTACGGGTGCCGTGCGTGAATATCTCCATTTCTGTACCGTCGGGGCGTACACGTACGATCCCGCCGCCCAGCATGGTCAGTTTTTTGCCGGAACGGTCGGTGGCGTTATGGAACCCGAAATCGCCCACGGCGATGTAGATCCATCCGTCGATGCCCATCCGGATACCGTTGGTGGCGTGGTCCGTGCCCCGTTCCTGGATGTATTTGGTGTTGCTGAGGTTCTCGATCAGCGGCTGGGCGGGCCCGTCCGCTTTTCCATCCCCGTCTTTATCTTCAAACAGCACCAGGGCCATGCCGGTAGCTTTGCCCGTTTCTTTGGAAAAGGTGGTGTGCAATACGTACACCCGGTTGCCCAGCACCATGATGCCGCGGGGATTGTCCACCACCGCGAATTCGATGTGCTGGTCCATTTTGCCGTCGTTATCCTGGTCGACCAGCTTGAGGATACGGCCTTTGCCGGGGTCTTTCCCCAGCGAGCCGATCATATCCACACCAACAAACACTTCGCCGGTAGGCGCCACTGCAAGGCAGGCGGGGCTGGGCGTTACGTCAGGGCCGGAAAATCTCGTAATGGTTAACTCCGGCGGGTTGGAAGACGTGTTGAGCGTGTTTCCAACGAAACTCGTTGCGCCGACTAATACTGTAAGAGAGTAGATCAGTGGAAGTGAAAACTTAATCATTTGTATGTACTGTTAATTTAATATGGCGTTACCATACGCTTATCAATTCAAAAGAGCGGCCAATATTATAAAAAAATATTTTTCGTGGGGGATTTATTTTTTGGACGGCAGCCAGGCGGAACAGCGGCAATAATCTTCACACTTTAGCCAATATAGCGTTACTTTGCCGTTCAGTCAATACAACTATGGAACATATCCAGGATCTCTTACGGGCCGGACAGATAGCGGAAGCCATCCGGGAAACAGAAACAAAGCTCGGCCTGCTGCCGTCATCGGACTTTCACGGAGTGATCGGCAAAGACCTGCTGCACCTGCAGCCGGCGCTTACGTCGTTTCTGAACCACTTTTATACGGACATGAAGGAGGAAGAAGAGCTGGACATGAAGGCGATGTATATCGAAATGAACAGCTTCACCATACAATACGACCGCTGGTTCCTTCATGTATTGGGCTACGAGTCGCTGTCAGACCGGGACAACCTCGACTGGCTGACGGACTTCAGCGGCGAATCCGAAAAGAGCCTCGTCATCACCGGGTATGAAGCGCTGCAGGAAGCCAATAAAAAATACATGCAATCCGAAGGGTACCGCAACGACGACCTGCGGCAGGCATGTGAACTGCAGGAACTGCTGGTGATCCTGCGGGTGCAGGAACTGGTCAGCCATACCGTAACGGCGGGTAAAGGAAAATTCCCCTGGGCCGACCTTCCCGTATTTGTGGCGGCGCATGATTATGAAGACCTGATGTTTATTACGAAATAAATCCGGGACCCACCGATTTTGCCCACACCACTCACTACCACCACCGTAACAATCTACACAGACGGCAGCTGCCATCCGCCATTGCGCATGGGGGCCTGGGTAGCCATATTGCTGAAAGGGGATGAAAAAACGGTATTGACCGGCACCGCCACGGATGCCACCAACAACAGCATGGAACTGACGGCGGTCATTAAAGCCATTGAATATGTGCTGGCACACTACGCCGGCACAACAAGCCTCACCATCGTGACAGACAGCCAGTATGTAACAGGCCTCCCTGCCCGAAAGGAAAAACTGACCGCCCGTGATTTCAATACCAGGAAAGGAGACGAGCTGCGGAACGCGGATCTGGTAAAAACACTGTTCGGCTATTTGCCGGCGCTTGACATTGAATTTGTAAAGATCAAAGCGCATCAAAAACGGAACGGGGTTGCGGATTACAACGTGGAGGCGGATAAACAGTCAAGGAAGCTGGTGCGGGAAATGGTAAAGGGAAACTGCCTGTAATTTATGCGATTTTATACCTGTCGAACAGTTCGGTCATTATTAGAAATATTCCAACACCTGACGCTCTCCTTTTCGTCAGCCACGAAAACCACTTCGATGCAGCTTCGATATTTTCCATTCCGGCACGCACTCCCTTTCGTATTTCTCTAACGGCCCAAACGGGTGCGCGGGCGCTCTGGCGCGGTTTCTGCGGGCCAGCAGCTATAAAAATTCCATTATGGCCACACAAACAGGACTGATAAAATTCACCGGCCAGGTGGGCGGCCTGATCGGTTATAAAGTAGGCGCCGCATACTACCTGCGTTCCGCCGCGCAACAGGTACGCCAGAGCGCCCGCACCCGGCTGGCGGCCCGCGCCTTCGGGAAGGCTTCCACACTGGGCGCCGCCATGCGCCACGCCCTGAACGGGCAGCTGGACGGCCCTGCCGACAGCGCCGCCGTCAACCGCCTTAACAAGGCCCTGCTGGGCGTGCTGCAGGCGGACGACCTTCACCGGCACAAACGCTTCGCGCCCCGCAACTTCAAAAGCCTGAACGGGTTCTGCTTCAACCAGCACGCGGCCCTCTCCGATGTGATCGCCGTAACGCCGGCCGTACATCGCGACGGGAATGGCCATATACATGTGACCATTCCGCCCATGGAGGCGGGCAATTACAACCCGCGCGCCACCCACCTGAGCATCAAGGCAGTGGCGGTGCACATGCAACCCGGCTTCGACAGGGCGACCTCCACTTCCTCCGGTGCAGCGTTGATCCCCATCGGCCTTCCCGCCCGGGAAATCACGCTGGTGGTTCCGGCGGAAAAAGGCGCCATCAGCTGCGTATTGCTCGAAGTGGTGTGCTGCCGGAAGGAAGGAGGCCGGATGTACCAGCTGCAGAACCGCAAATACACCGCCACGGACATCATTGCCATACTGCCGGGGCGTACCTTGCGGGTGAAAAGAAAAAAAATGCTGCGTACCAGGAACGAAAGGCTGCAGCTGCTGCCGGAACCGCTGGTTGATTTTTATCCCCGGGAATAGGTCCGCTCCTTCCGCTCCGTACTTCCAATCTGCCTATCCCATCCAAAACCGCTCAGCGGATGGCCTCCTCATGCCCCTTTGCTTCGTTGCAGCCCGTTATTCTCCCGCAAACACACACTTTATACCCGCCCCGATGCTTTCCCCACCCCCCAGGCGTCTCATTTTCAACGGAACAACGCCCTTTCAGCACATCTCCATGCCCCCTGCAGGCCAAATCCGCATCAAGTCCACCTGTCACGGTATGTTCACCCGGTGTTCACCCGATGTAACCAGTACCTTCAGCCGGACTTCCGGCAGCGCTTCCCGGGAAGCATGCAACCTCCCCTACAGGAAAATTCCCCGCAAATCGTTATATTACGAACACAGTTCCACGATCTACATGTTCCAGAAATACTATCTGCCGCTTTTTTTGTGTTTGCTGCTGCACTACGCCAACGGTCAGCAGCCGTCGTATGAATTCAGCACGCTCAACATCCATCACGGGCTTTCCAACAACCAGGTCAACTGTATTTATAAGGACGCCAAGGGGTTTGTGTGGTTCGGCACCATGGGCGGGCTGAACCGGTACGACGGCAGCACTTTCCGCCATTTCCGCCACCGGCTGGCGGATTCGCTTTCCCTCAGCGACGATTACATCACCGGCATTTTCGCCGCCACGGGCCACCGCATGTACGTCAAAACCCGCCAGGGCGACAACCTGTACGATCCCGTGCTGGAGCGCTTCAGTCCTGCCGCCGCCTGGCTGCAAAGCCTGGGCCTGCCGCAGGCCGGGGTGGCCACCATCCTCAACAGCGGCGACACCTGCTGGATAGCCTACGCGGATTCCGGGCTGTACCGCAGCATCGGCGGCCGGAAAGCGGCGCGTATCGCGCTGCACAACCCGCGGCAAACAAGGATCGCAGACCTGAAACAGGAAAACGCGGGGCAGCTCATGCTCCTGTTTATGGACGGCCGCCTGACCCGGCTTGATGCCCGCAGCGGGCGCACCCTCCTGCAGACAGACACCATCAACCAGTTTGTCCCGAGCTCCCCGCTGTCGCTGCAGCTGTTTGTAGACAACGATCATGACCTGTGGGTCTGCTCCCCCGGAAGCGACTTCGGGGCGGTGTATTACAACCCGCGCAGCGGCGCCCTCCACCGCCTCACCAAACGGAACATGCTCCTCAATAACGACATCGTCAACAGCATCATACAGGACGCGCACGGCCGCATCTGGATAGGCACGGACCATGGGGGGATCAACGTGGTGGATAAAAAGGATTTCAGCGCCGCCTACGTCACCAACCGCATCCAGGACGCCAAAAGCATCGCGGAGAACGCGATCTATGCGTTGTATAAAGACGACCAGGGCATCATCTGGTGCGGCACCTACAAACGCGGCGTGAGCTATTATGCCGAAAACAAAATGAAATTCAGCCTCTACCAGCATAAAAACGGCGTCGCCAACAGCCTGCCGTTCAATGATGTGAACTGCTTCGCGGAAGACAGTAAAGGCAATCTCTGGATTGGCACCAACGGCGGCGGGCTCATTCATTTCGACCGCAAAGCGCATACCTTCCGGCAGCTCAAACACAACCCGGCAGACGATAACAGCATCAGCAACAACGTGATCGTAAGCCTCTACGTCGATAGACACGACAACCTCTGGATTGGGTATTATTTCGGGGGGATGGACTACTATAACCACCACCGTTTTTCTCACTACCGCCATGACCCGAAAGACCCCAACAGCCTGGCCAACAAGACCGTCTGGAAAATTTACCGCGACCGCCGCAACACTTTCTGGGCGGGTACATTGGGCGGAGGGCTCGACCGGTTCGACCCCGGTAACGGGATCTTTTATCACAACAGCGCGGACCAGCCCAACTCCGTTCACTCCAATTATATCACCGCCTTCGCCGAAACACCGGAAGGCGATCTCTGGATTTCCACGGCGTACGGCATCGATGTGCTCGACAAATCGAAAGGCATCTTTATTCACCTGCTGAGAAGCACGCACCAGCTGGGCAACGACAATGTGAGCTCCCTGCTCTGCGACAGCCGCGGCAGAATGTGGGCCGGCACCCGTGAGGGACTCAGCCTGTTCGACAAAAACACGCGTACCTTCCGCACCTTCCGTACCGAGCATGGTTTGCCGGACGATAACATCATCAGCATCCTCGAAGACCGGCAGGGTAACATCTGGGTGAGCACCTCCCGCGGCCTGAGCAGGATAACGGCGGAAGAAGGCCGCGACGGCATCCAGCTCAAATGCCGCAATTACGACGATGACGACGGCCTGCAGGGGAAAGTGTTCAACGTGAACGCCGCCCTGGGCCTGCGGAGCGGGGAACTGGTTTTCGGCGGGGCCGACGGGTTCAACATCTTCAGACCGGAAGAAATCCGGCAGTACCAGGCTGCGCCGGCGCTCGTGTTCACCAGCCTGCAACTATTCAACAAACCCATCGGCGTGAATGAAAAATTCCGCAACCACGTGGTGCTGCCTGCCGCGCTGCCCGAAACCCAGACGCTGGAGCTGCGGTATAACGAAAACGATTTTTCCATCGACTTCGCTTCCCTGAACTTTATCCATTCCGACAAAAACCGCTATACCTATTTCCTGGAAGGGTTTAACAAGGAGTGGATGCTGACGGACGGGCGTTCGCGGCGCATCACGTATACGAATATCAGTCCGGGCGATTACACCCTGCACCTGAAAAAAGCGGATGAAGACGGGCGCTGGAACAGCGAAGGCATTTCCCTGCAAATCCGCATCCTGCCCCCCTTCTGGAAAACGCCCTGGGCATATGCGCTTTACATCATGCTGGCCGTTGCGCTGCTGTACTTCTCCCGGAAACTGGTGATACACCGGGCGCACCGCCGCTTCACCCTGCAGCAGGAGCGGCAGGAGGCGCAGCGCATGCACGACCTCGACATGATGAAGATCCGGCTGCTCACCAACGTGAGCCACGAATTCAGAACGCCCGTGTCGCTGATACTGTCGCCCGTAGAAGACCTCATCCGTAAAAGCACCAACGCCGCCGACAAACAGCAATTCAGGTTGATCCAACGCAATGCCCGCCGTCTGCTCAACCTCGTGAACCAGCTGATGGATTTCCGGAAGATGGAGCTGCAGGAACTGAACCCCTCCCTGGTAAAGGGCGAGCTCATGGGTTTCCTCGAAGAGGTCAGCCATTCCTTCTCCGATCTGGCGGAAAGAAAAGGCATCGGATTTTCTTATACGGCCAACTGCGGCGAGCTGCACGTGTTGTTCGACCACGACAAGGTGGAGCGCATCGTGTTCAACCTGCTGTCGAACGCCTTTAAATTCACTCCGCCGGGCGGCACGGTGTCCGTCACCGCCGACGTGACCCGCGAAGCGGAGCTGGCTGTACTCGAACTCAAGGTGACCGATACCGGCATCGGTATGCCTGCCGAGCAGCTCGACAAAATATTCGAACGGTTTTTCCAGAGCGATCAGCCCGGGCAGTATGTGAACCAGGGCAGCGGCATCGGGCTGGCCATTACGCGGGAGTTCGTGAAACTGCACAACGGAACGATTTCGGTGCGCAGTGAGGCCGACAAAGGTTCCTGCTTCACCGTGCGGCTGCCGTTCACGCCTGCGGGCGAAGCAGCGCCGGAGGCTGCGCCGCCTGTACCCAAACAGGTGACCCTGGCCGGCGGCAAAAAGAAAAACAAGAAGAAAAAGACCATTCTATTGGTGGAAGACAATGAAGACTTCCGCTTCTACCTGAAAGATAACCTCCGGGAATATTACGACGTGATCGAAGCAACCGACGGGGCGGCGGGATGGCAGGAAGCCCTCGCCCGGCAGCCCGACCTGGTGGTGAGCGACGTGACCATGCCGGTGATGGACGGGGTGGAACTCTGCCGGAAAATCACCGGCGACGCCCGTACGCGGCACATCCCCGTTATCCTGCTCACGGCCCTGGCGGCGGAAGAAGCGCAACTCAAAGGCCTGGAAACCGGGGCGGCGGATTACCTCATCAAACCGTTCAACTTCGAGATCATGCTCTCGCGCGTACGCAACCTGCTCTCCCGGCAGGCGCCCTTGCAGCTTGTGATCCCGCAGAAGGAACCCGAAGGCGCCAACGGCCTCTCCAGCGACGAAAAGTTCATGCAGCGGGCACTGGAAATCGTGGAAAAGAACCTCTCCGACCCCGGCTTTACGGTGGAAGAACTGAGCCGGGAACTGTGCATGAACAGGGTATCGACCTACCGGCGCATCCACGCGCTCACGGGCCACCCTCCCATCGAATTCATCCGCACGGTACGCCTTCAGCGGGCGGCCATGCTCCTCACCAAAACCGAAATGAATATCACGGAAGTGGCGTACGAAGTGGGCTTCAACAATCCCAAGTACTTCGCCCGTCATTTCAAGATGGCCTATCACATGCTGCCGTCTGCCTACGCCATCGCCAACCGGAAATAAACGGGCAACGATTGCCGCAGCCGATGGTGCGGGCAATGCATACCTGCATTCCCCGGCCCGGTGCGGCCCTTGCTCTGATGCCGGCATAAAGACTTCATGTTTACCGAATTTCCCGGCTGCCGCATCGCCGGGCAGGGAATCAGCACCCGCCATTTTCCGCAAACCCTGGGCAACTTCCACTTCACACATGCCTGCAAAAGCAACCCGGCCACACCCGCCTTACCATTCCTTCAACAAAATGATCTACAATACATTGCATGAAAACCTGCAACAAATGATACCCCTCAAATTAACATCCCATCCCTGCCCTGCAACATTCCCGACCGGTAATATAAACAAGGGAGGCCCCTCACTGTGGAAAGCCGTTTCTACATTTATCCGGAGACTTATTCCACGTCTACTTATGAAATAACAACCAGGACTGAAACGCTCATTTCCCATCCACAAAAACTAATTGCACGTATGAAAAAAAACAGCATTACAGCATGGTCGTGTATGGCCTTATGCGCCATGATCTGCCTCTGGCTGCTCGCCCTGCCGGCCGTGGCGCAGAACACGCCCCGCAAAATCACGGGCACGGTCACGGACGCTGAAAGCGGCAGGCCCGTGGCCGGCGCCACCGTGGCCGTGCGCGGCACTACCAATGCGGTGGTGACCGACAACGAAGGCCGCTTCAGCATCAACGCCGCTGCCGGCCAGGTGATCGGCATCTCCTTTATCGGGCTGGCCGCCCGGGAGCTGCGGGTAGGCGCCGGCAATGTGCTGAACGCCTCGCTGGAAAAAGACCAGCGCCTGCTGAAAGATGTGGTGGTGGTCGGCTACGGCACCATCAAAAAAACGGACCAGAGCAGCGCCCAGGTCTCCATTTCATCGGCAGACATCGGCAAAACCATCAACACCACCATGGACCAGGCGCTCCAGGGCCGCGCCGCGGGCGTATACGTCACGCAGAACACCGGTCAGCCCGGCGGCGGCGTATCGGTCGTGATCCGCGGGGTCAATACCCTCAGCGGCACCAACGAGCCCCTCTATGTAATAGACGGCGTGCAGATGCAACCCGCCACGGTGAGCTACGGCAATACCAGCTCGGTGAACCCGCTGGCCGGCATCAACCCGGCAGACATCGAGTCCATCGAGGTGCTGCAGGGCCCCTCCGCTACCGCAGTGTACGGCTCCCGCGCCACCAACGGCGTGGTGCTGGTGACCACCAAACGCGGGAAGGCGGGGCAGATGAAGGTGAACTACAACTACCTGTATTCACAGCAGGGCAAACCCGACGACCTCTCTGTCATGAACCTCCAGCAATACGCCATCATGAACAACGAAATAGCCCGCCTGCTGGGCCGCACCCCTACCGCGGAATTCGCCAACCCCTCCGTGCTGGGCGAAGGCACGCGCTGGCAGAAAGAGCTCTTCCGCCCGGCGCCGCTGCAAAAGCACCAGGTGACCGTGAGCGGTGGCGCGAACAGCACCAATTATTATCTGTCCGGCGAATATTTCGACCAGGAAGGCGTTGCCATCGGTTCCGATTTCAAACGGTATTCGTTCCGCCTCAACCTCGACAACCAGTTGTTCAAATGGCTGAAGCTGAACACTACCCTCAGCTTTTTCCAGACGAAGGAAAAACTCGCATCCACCAGTGAAGACGTGATCCGCAACGCCATCAACCTCGCCCCCAACATCGCGGTGCGGAACCCCGACGGGTCTTGGGGCGGCGCCACGGAAAACGAATACGGCGGCAATGCCAAATATGCACCGCTGAACCCCGTGGCCATCGCCAACCTCATCGACAATAATCTGAAGAAGACCGGCGGGCTCGGCGGCATTTCCGCGGAAGTGGGCATCATCAAAGGGCTCACCTTCCGCACCAGTTTCAACGGCAACTTCGAATATGCGGACGGCAGCAAGTTCACGCCTACCTACCGCCTCGGGTATAACGCCAACGAGAAGGCCAGCCTGAGCATATCCACCAACCGCAACTTCTACTGGAACCTGAATGAACTGCTGCAATACAATACGAACATCGGCAAACACAGCATCGGCGTGATGGCCAGCCACGAAGCGCAGGCCTGGAACTACCAGAGCTTCAGCGCCGCCCGTACCGGTTTCGCCAGCAACGAAATCCCCAGCCTCAACCTCGGCGACGCGCTGGGCCAGACCACCGGCAGCTCCAAGGGCTCCGGCGCACTGGAATCGTGGCTGGGCCGCATCAACTACACGTACAACAACAAATACATCCTGCAACTCGCCGGCCGTGCAGACGGATCGTCCAATTTCGGGCCGGAGAACAAATGGGGCTACTTCCCTTCCGTATCCGCCGCATGGCGTGTGAGCGAAGAGCCCTTCATGCGCGGCCTCACTTTTATCAGCAACCTGAAGCTCCGCGCCGAGTGGGGCACCACGGGCAACAACGGCAGCGGCGGCGCGCAATACTCCGCGCTGAACTCGGTGACCACGCCCTGGGGCGCGGGTTTCCGCACGGGGCAATACGGCAACGCGGCCCTCAAATGGGAATCCACCGAAACCAAAAACATCGGCATCAACCTGGGCCTCTTCAAAGACCGCGTGCAGCTCGAAGCTGATTATTACGTCCGCAATACGGACAACCTGCTCATGCCCAACCCGCTGCCCGCTTACATGGGCACGCAGGGCGAAGGCGCCATCAACCCGCCCATCGTGAACATCGGCGCGCTCGAAAACAAAGGTTTCGGCATCACGCTCAACACGGTGAACATCGACAATAAAAGCGGCTTCACCTGGCGGACGAACTTCAACATCTCCTCGTTCAAAACAAAAGTCACCCGGTTCTATTCAGACGCCGCTTTCCTCTCCCGCAGCGCCTGGTATATGGACAACTTCACCAGCCGCTCCGCCATCGGGCAGGCGCCCTGGATGTTCTGGGGGTATGTGATGGAAGGGATTTTCCAGTCGGAAGAAGAGATCAACAAAAGCGCCATCCCCGCACAGGCGGACGGTACGCGCATGCCCGTATCGAGAGACGGCGGCGTGTGGGTAGGCGATATCAAATACAAAGACCTCAACGGCGACAAGATCATCGACTCCCGCGACCAGACCTATATCGGCAATCCCTGGCCGCAGCTGACTTTCGGGCTGACGAACACCTTTTCGTACAAAGGTTTCGACCTGAGCATCCTGCTCACCGGGGCGCAGGGGAACGACATCTACAATTACCTGCGTTTCAACAACACCAACCCGAACAACATCAACCTCGGCCGCAACCTGCTGCGTGAAGCGTTCGACTATGCGCGCATCAAATCCGAAGGCGGCAAAGACGTACTGGAAAACCCCGGTACGGATGTGCCCCGCATCACGGGCAGCGATCTCAACGGCAACGGCAACCGGTTTACCGACCGGTTCGTGGAAGACGGTTCCTACATCCGCATCAAAAACGTACAGCTGGGCTACAACCTGCCGCAGCAGTGGCTGCAGCGGCAGCCTATCGTGAAAGCGGTGCGGGTGTCGATCGGCGCGCAGAACCTGCACACCTTCACCCGGTACAAAGGTTTCGATCCCGAAGTGGGCGCCTACCTCGGCAAGGAAGTACAGCTGAACAGCCAGCTGATTGCCGTGGATGCGGGGCGTTACCCGCTCACCCGGATGTATACCGCCAGCATCGGTGTTGATTTTTAAAGCTAAAGCATTACAACATGACCAAGATTTCTCCTAGCATATTACTCCTGCTGATCTGGTGCGGCTTGCTCGCCGGCTGCAGCAAAGATTTTCTGAACCGTCCGCCGGAAGACGCCATCGTGGACGCCAACTTTTACAAAACGTCCGAACAGGTGCTGGCGGGCACAGCGCCGTTGTACAACATCGTATGGTTCGCGTACAACGATAAATCGTCCCATGGCATCGGCGACGGGCGCGGCGGCGCGCTCATGTCCGGCTCCTACCAGGTGACCAACATCCGCATGCAGACCACCGACGTGACGCCGGAAGTGTACACCAGCTGGACGTCGTTCTTCAACGTGGTGGCGCAGTCCAACATGGTGATCAACAACCTCACCAAATACACGTCGCCCGCCGTATCTGAAAACGTCAAACAGGCCGGCATCGCCGAAGGCAGGTTCATGCGCGCGGTGGCGTACAGCTACCTGGTGCAGAACTGGGGGCCGGTGCCCATCATCGTGGACAACAACGTGCTGCTCACGGATACTTCCATCACGCGCAACACCGTGGAGTCCATCTGGGAGTTCATCATCCGCGACCTGCAGTTTGCCGCGCAGCACCTGCCCTCATCGCCCGCGCTGAAAGGCCGCATCACCAGCTGGAGCGCCAAGGGCATGCTGGCCAAGGCATATCTCAGCCGTGCAGGCATCAAGGGCACGCTCAACCAGGAAGACCTCAACGAAGCGAAAAAATACGCCCTCGACGTGATACAGAACAGTGGGGCGAAACTGATGGCGAACTACGAGGATCTGTTCCTCATGAAAAACAATAATAATTCCGAAAGCCTGTTTGCCCTGCAATGGAAATACGACGGCGACTGGGGCACACAGAACAGCGTGCAGGCTTTCCTGGCGTATGGCTCGGAAATCACCGGTTTCGGCGACGGATGGGGCGGCGACCTCGGCGCATCGCTGGATCAGCTGAAACTATACTCCGCCGCGGATAAACGCCGCAAGGCCACCTTTATGTTCCCCGGCGATCATTATCCCTATATCCATCAGTCCGTAGACGATCCCAACAACCCCGGCAAAAAGCTCATCCAGGAACTGCAGGTGCCGTGGAACTGGCAGGGCACCGACCGGTACAACACCCGCGCCTGGGTGAAAAAATATGTGGTAGGCCGGCCGGAAGACAATGAAGGCAAAGTGACGCAGCAGCATACGGAGATCAACACGTATATGCTTCGCCTCGCAGATGTGTACCTCGTGTATGCGGAAGCCGCGTTGGGCGCGGCCGCTTCCACAGCGGACGCTACCGCGCTGCGGTACTTCAACGAACTGCGCAGAAGAGCCGGTGTTCCGGAAAAGACGGTGATCACGGCCGACGACATCTTCACCGAAAGAAGGCTGGAACTGGCGATGGAAGGGCAGATCTGGTACGACGTGGTGCGCATGCATTACCACTCCCCGCAGAAAGCACTGCAGTTGCTGGCTTCGCAGGACAGGGGCACCTACCGCATCGTGCCGAACGCCGCCACCAACGCTACCAGCTGGACGATCACGTCGGACACGCCGGCTTTTTACCCGGTGACGGAAAGTAACTTCTACCTGCCGTACCCGGCCGTGGAACTGTCTGCCGCGCCCAACCTCCGCAAACCGCCTGTGCCTTACAAATTCTAAAGTCAAAAAAACAACGACATGAACAAACTGCCATCCATCATATGCATCCTGCTGCTGGGCCTGCTCTGGGCCTGCTCGAAAGACGACAGCGCCGGCGGCCCGCCCGCAGTGCGCGCCGTTACCCTGCTCGATTCCACGAAGCAGGACAGCGCCTTCACCCGTGCCCTGCCCGGCACGCTGCTGCTCGTCACCGGCGACAACCTGGGCGGCATCACCGAGGTGTATTTCAACGGCATGAAAGCTTATTTCAATCCTGCTTATAACACCAATACCCACCTCATCATTACCATCCCGGAGGAAGCGCCCACGGAGGCCACCGACCCGGCCGTACCCAACCAGATACGCATCGTGACCACGCACGGTGAAACCACTTATGCTTTTGTGGTAGACATCCCGCCACCCAGCATCACCGCCATCTCCAACGAAAATGCGCTGCCCGGCGATTCGCTGATCATCTACGGCTCCGCGCTCTGGCTGATCGAAAAGATCCAGTTCCCCGGCGGGCGCACCGTCACCGCGCTGAACGGCAACACCGAAGGCACGCGCGTGGGCCTCATCATGCCCGACCTCGGCACGGACACGGGCCGCATCACCATCGTCGCCAAATACGGCAGCACCCGTTCAGACGGGCCGCTGAACGATCACCAGAGCGGCGATGTATTCAGCAACCTCACCGACGAAGGGGAAACCGGCGAGCTGCCGCGCTTCAACTGGGCCTGGTGGGGTGCGGACCGCAAGAACGACGCCGCGTTGTTCCCCGGCACCCGCGGGCACTACCTGCATTGCCTGTTCGGCGGCGTAGGCGCCGACGACGGCGCCTGGTGGAACAACGGCCGCTCCGGCAACTTCAACGACGCCCCGATGTTTACCGCCGCCATCATGACGCAGCAGGCATCCAACTACGCGCTGAAGTTCGAGGTCAACACGAAAGAACCCTGGACCACCGCCGTTTGTGTTTTGCGTTTCGGCGATAACTATGCGTACCGCTTCACGCCGTTCACCGGCGCGCCCGGCCAATCGTTCCACACGGCCAACAAATGGCAGACGGTGACCGTGCGGCTGAGCGAGTTCAGGAAAGCCGCGGACGGTGTGGAAGGCACCGGCGCCAACGCCGCATCCATGGGCGACCTGCTCAAAGCCGGCGGCGTGGTGCCTTTCGGTTTCCGCATCATTTCAGCCGCCGCGCCGATAGAAGTGTTCAACGCGGCGTTCGATAATTTCAGGATAATAAAGGTCAATTAAGCATGAATGTAATAAGAGGAATCTGGTTGTTATGCCTGGTATCCGCAACCGCGGGAGCATGTAACAAAAGGAACGGAGGAGACCGCGGCAACGGCGGGCAACTGGGAGGAACAGACACGAGCGGAACATTGGTGAAACCCGATGATCCGCCCACGGCCAATACAATCGGCTTCTTCATGGACGGGTGGCGGGAACGCACATTCACCGCCCCCGCCTTTACGGAAAAGGCCCCCCCTGCCGCGGCCGCCTATACGGTAACGGTCGACGCGTCTGCCGTCGCCACGAAAGTATCCCCCGCGCTGTTCGGGAACAACGGCAACATCTTCATGAGCCAGGTGGTGAACCAGCCCAAACTGATCAATCACCTCATACAGCTGCAGCCCGGCATCATCCGCTTTCCCGGCGGCAACCTGAGCAGCGTGTATTTCTGGAATGCCGCGCCGGGGCAGCCGCCCGCCGACGCGCCGGCACAACTGGCGGATGCGGACGGCCGGCTCAGCGAAGCGGGTTACTGGTACGGTGGCAACACGGCAGACTGGACGATGTCCGTCGCCAATTATTACCGGATGCTGGAGCTGACCGGCAACCAGGGCATCATCACCGTCAACTACGGTTATGCCCGCTACGGCACCGGCACTGATCCCGTAGCTGTGGCCGCGCACCTCGCAGCGGAATGGGTGCGGGCCGACAAAGGCCGCACACGCTATTGGGAAGTGGGGAATGAAAGCAACGGCACCTGGCAGGCGGGATACCGGATCGATGGCGCCGGCAATAAAGACGGCCAGCCACAGCTGGTCAACGGAGACCTATACGGCAAACATTTTAAAGTATTCGCGGACTCCATGCGCAAAGCCGCCGCTGAAAACGGGAAGCCTATTTTTATCGGCGCGCAGCTGCTGGAGCACGAGCCGGCGATCTGGGCCACCACCACCGACAAAACATGGAATACCGGGGTGCTCCGGCAGGCGGGCGCTGCGGCGGATTATTTTATCATCCATAGTTATTATACGCCGTACAATACCAACTCCAATCCACCCGAAGTACTGGCTTCCGCCGAAACCGTCACCAAAGCCATGGTGGATCACGTGACGGCTTCGGCCCAATCGGCCGGCGTACCCATGAAACCCGTGGCGCTGACGGAATGGAATATTTTCGCCGTAGGCTCGCAGCAAATGGTATCACAGGTAAGCGGCATGCATGCCGTGCTGGTGATCGGCGAACTGATGCGCAACCGCTTCGGGCTGGCCTGCCGGTGGGACCTCGCCAACGCCTGGGAAAACGGCAACGATCACGGGCTGTTCAGCCAGGGCGAAGGCCCCTCCGGTGAACAGCGCTGGGAGCCGCGGCCGGCGTTTTATTATCTCTACTACTTCCGCCGGTGCCTGGGCGACCGCTTCATCCATACCGGCATTTCCGGTACAGACAGCGGTATCAACGCTTACGCGTCCACCTTCAGCTCCGGCGAGGCGGGCGTAACCCTTGTGAACAAGACGAATACCACGCGGGATGTGCAGCTCAGTTTTAAAAACTTCAATCCCGGCGGGCGGTATTATTGGTACGTGCTGACGGGCGGCGAAGGCGTGAGCAGCTTTTCCCGGAAGGTGTTCGTGAATGGCAATGGGCCCACCGGCATTGCAGGCGGGCCTGCCGATTATGCGAACGTGAAGGCGTTTAGCGCCGCTGCTTCGAAGGAGATAAAAGTGCAGTTGCCCCCGATGTCGGTGGTGTGCATGGTGGTGGAAAAGAAATGAGATACAGTAAACAATTTTTGAACGGAGATGCATGATCAAACTCCGGATGCCGGTCCTTTTCTTTACCGAAAAGGGCCGACCTTTTTTGGCCGGCCCCCTGGAACAATATCCTTCCTGCTACTTACCGGATAGTAAGCTTTTGTGTGCTTTTCCTGTTGTGCGCTTCCAGCACCACCACATAAATACCGGCGGGAATACCGGCGATGCTCACGGTAAACCGGTTCATGCCTTTTTCTACCCTCACGTCGCGGCGTTGAACGGTTTCGCCGGCCATGTTCAGGATGTTCAGCCTGCCTTGTGCGGCGGCAGTGCTCTCATGTTTCACCGTGAACTGGCCGCTTGCGGGGTTAGGGTAAATACTGAAGATGCCCTCGGTCTTTTGTTCTTCAGCCGGCATCGTATGCGCCACGGCCAAAGCGCCGCCGCCGCCGGCCGGTGTGATGCGCAGTTTAAAGTCGTGCGCGGTGGTATAATCCGCCTGCCCGCAGGGGCCGGGGTCTGTATTCCATGCATCATAAAAGCGGACGCGCATGCGCGTATTGCCGGTAACCGCGGATGCCGGCACACTCACCGTCCGGCTGATGTTCAGCACCGTGGCGCTATTGTCCTGGCTGGCGTTACCTGCGGTAAAGAGGGTTTCGCCGGCATCGGTAAAGCTGCCGTTTCCGTTCCAGTCCGCATACACATTCACCCGCGACCATTTGGTGTTGTTACTGTTCGTCATGTTGAGCGTAAAGGAATTTCCCTGCGCGGCCGCAATGGAGTCCGCCGTATAATAACCATAACCGTTCGCCGGGTATGCGCTGTTACTGTAGCTGATGTTATGCCCTGCCCCGGTGCTGGTCAGCGAAGTAATATAACGGTCCGTTGCGTGGGTGCCGCCGGATGCGGTGCAATAGGACGCGGAACCTCCCGTGCCGCCCTTTTCGAGGGCGATGTCGTCGAGTTTAATGAGGCCGGTGCCGGTGTTGGTGAAAGTCACCTTCACCGTTTTCACATGATCGCCGTATTCCGTGCCGGTTTTACAATCGAGTACGGATTGTGAAAAAGAGGCAGTCACCGCTGCCGCCGCCAGGTAAATGTTTTGCGTGGTCCCTTTCACGGGAGTGATATTTTCCACTTTCGCTTCGAGGTTACCCGCCCCGGCTGCCCAATACTTCAGCTGGTAGTTCTGATTATTATCCAGGTATACATACTGCGTGAGGGTTTGCCCCGCAGTCAGCGCAAAACCGTTGCTGCCCGATCTTTGCGCCGTAGCGGAAACGGTAGCGGTCCCTTCCCAGGGTAATAACTGCGTACCGTATTCGGCGCCGCCGTTCGGCAATTCGTTGCCGTTCACCACCGGCCACTGGTAACCGCGGATGAAATCCACTTCCATGCTGGCGCTGTCGCCCGCGCCGTAAATACCCAGGAACACATTCATAAAATGGTTTGCAGATTTGATATCGGTTTTGCCCGACCATTCTTTTTTCAACGCCCCGTTGATGTAGTATTTGATGCTCGTCGGCGTCCACAGCATGCCATGCGTGGCCCAGCTGGTCTGGTTGGTCAGCGTGGCGTTGTAGGTACCGAGGTTGCCCTGGAAGGTGCCGTCGGCCGCCACGTTGCCGTGAATGGTGAAGGGGGTGATGGTAGACGTGGCGGCATTGTCGCCCTGCTCGAACACGTCGATCTCGAATACCTGCCCCCTTGGCCGCACACCGGTTACAGGGCCGGTTTTGGAGGTGAAGGTATTGCCCAGTTCGGCATAATATTTCAGGTCGGGACCGGGTGAATCGAACCAGTAGGCGGCATTCAGGTTGGTCACCTGGGTGGTATTGCTGCGGCGCACCCTGATCTCGTAGTAACCGCCGCGTTTGTTGTCGAGGTAATTTTCGTTGCTCTGCCAGTCGTACGTCTGTATCGACGATACCTTCCTCCCGTTGGGCCAGAATGCCTGTGCCGGCGCGGCCGCCGATACCAGCAGCTGTATGCTGCTGCCGGTCATCCGGTATGCGGGCTGGGGCAACGTATTGGTCTGCATTTTGGTGAGGTTGGTCGTGTCGCGGTAGTCGATGGTGGAGTAATAGTTCGTGCTCCATTTGTTGCGGTTCAGCAGCGCGTCGTTAAACTCGTCGTGCCAGTACAACTGCATGCCGGCGGGCACCGCCGCGGAGCTTGGAATGGACAGCGATCCCGTTTCGGCGGGGTCCAGTACCCAGGCTTTGGTGGTGTTCACCATACCGGTGAGTGCGCTGCTGGCGCCGGACGCGTTGTAGGCTTCCACCCAAACGTAATAGTCCGTCAGTGCGTTCACGGTGGAGATGTAATACCGGCCGGTATTAGCGCCGATGGTGGCGTTGGGGGTGCCGGGTTTGACATTGGCGGTGGACCAGTAGATCCGGTACCCCTGTTCATTGGCCGCATTGTCCGTCCAGTTCAGGCGTATCCAGCTCCTGGTGCCTGTCAGTTTCAGCGCTGTAGGAGCAGCTGGCGTTTGTGCGATGCTGGTTACCGCCACCAGCAGGAATGATATAAAGAACAAAAGCTTTTTCATTGGGTGATTTTAAGTGATGTTCAGAATCGGTTTTCCCAGATGATGAATTCGGGGCCTTGCAGCCACCGGTTCATTAACAATGTGTTGTTGCCCGGTTTGGCGGCCATATTGCCGGCGAGAATGTCCGGCCGGCCATCGCCGTTCACATCCTTGACGTCCATGCAAACCCATCTCCCCATCGCGGCCACCTGCTCGTCCGCATATACATCGAACTGCCATGCCTGCCTTTGCAGGAGGTACACGAGCGCCTGTACAGGCTTCCGTTCAAAGTCCGCGAAAAAACTGATCACCGCCAGGTCGGTTTGCCCGTCGCAGTTGAGGTCTGCCGGTATGGCCCGGTAGCATCCATCGAGATGCCGGAAATACACCTGCCGGTAACCGGCGCCGGTGTTGCGGAAAACATATACGCCGTGATATGGCTTGAATACGGGCGACTGGTCCGCGTTATCGCCGCAGGTGTACACGATATCCTTTCTGCCGTCGGCATCCATGTCTGCCAGCTGGAAGTACGAGGAACCGTACGATGGCGGGAACGTGAGCAGATCCTGCTGCCGGAACCTGCCGTTTCCTTCGTTGATGAACGCGGTGATGCATTCTTTTCCCTGCGCGAACATCGCGACAATGTCCGTTCTTCCGTCGTGGTTCACATCTTCCGCATACATCCTGATGGCGCCGGGAATAGCCGCGATGGTCTTTTTGCCCGCCGCCGTGAAAACGGACAGCATTCCTTCCATAAACCCGAACTCACACACGAACAGGCCCTCCGGCATTTTCAGCGCCTGCACCGGCCGGTAGAGGCTGTCGCACAGCAGGCGGCGGCTCACGATCTTCCGCTGCCGGATAACGATCTCTTCCACGCTGCCGTTCCTGTTCAATCCGCCGGGGTTGATCTGGCCGATGTTCGTGAGCAGGTAACGGCCTTCGCCGAGCGGGGCAACGTCTGCCACGGAAGTATGCAACAGGCTGTCTGCCTGCTGCAGCTGCGGATCGAAAATGCGCAATACGCCGCTGTGTATGTCCGACTGGAAAAGGATTTGTGCTGCTTCGTCGAAATAGATGCAGGCCGTGAACGACGTGGCTCTTTTGTCCGGGAGGCGCAACGCGAATCCGGCGGCGGGCCTCACTTTTTCCGGCGAAGGTTCCGGCAGCTGATCCGGCGCCTGGCGCAGGTACCAGGCCACGATCTTTTTCCATTCATCCAGCGGAATAGCGGTGCGTACACCCGCGATCACGGGGTCGCGCAGATGCGCCAGCTGTGGCGGGAGCATTTTGTATTCGCCGCTGCGGTCTGTATAAATATCCGCGAAAGCGCCCATGGCGGGCAATACGCTGTTTTTCCATACCGCTTTCGGCAGCAGCGCGGGGGCAGGGAACGCGTGGCAGGCGGCGCAGTATTTCCGGGCCGCAGCTTCGCCGTCGCTCCTCCTTTCCGCACATCCCGCGAGTGCCAGAAAAAAAATGAGCCTGACGATGGTCAGGCTCATGCGGGTATGTTTAGTAATCTTCATTTTGTTTTACAACGCCTTTGGTTTCATTGATCACCTTCCTCGGCAGCGGGTGGAGTACGTAGCCCGGTTTGGTGAAAACGGAGCCTTCGTCTTTCGCACGCTGGATGAAGGTGCCCCACCGGATCATGTCTTCCCTGCGGGCGCCTTCGCACCATAATTCAAACAGCCGCTCGTCCATGAGTTTTTTCCTGAACGCATCTTTGTCGAACTGGCCCAGCGTGTACGTGGGCACGCCGGCGCGGGTACGTACGGCGTTGAGCAGGTTGTAGGCTTCCTGTACGGGGCCCTGGTCTTCGTTGATGGCTTCAGCCGCCAGCAGCATGGCATCCGCGTAACGCCACACCACAATGTCGGTGCCCTGCGTTTCGCTGATGGCGCCCGGGTCGGGGCCGTATTTCATGGGAATGGCGCCGATGTAGTTGTTCGCACGGGCGTCGAAGGTGGCGCCGCCGTTGGTCGGCCATTTGGCCAGCAGCACGCTCAGGCGTTTATCGTTCTGGTCAAAGCGGTCGTATGTTTTCCAGGGCATCTTGTAGCCACCCCACTGCGTAATGGAAAGGCCGCCGGGGTCAACGTAGTTGCCGGGCATGCACATGGCGAGCCAGAGGTTGCTATTGTCCGCGTCGAACCGGCAGGGAATCGCCAGCAGTACTTCCAGGGTATTCCCCTTGTTGGAATACTTGAAAATATCGGCGTAATTCTTCTGCAGGTCGTGGCCGTACGTTTTGAGAACGTTGAACTGGTTGATGGTTTCCTTCCAGTTTTTTTCATGCATGTACAGCTTTATCAGGCCCATCAGGCAGGCGTCTTTCGTAAACCGGCCATAGTCTGCGGCCGCCAGTTCGCTGGCTTTGGGCAGCACGGCCAGGGCTTCTTTGTAATCCTTTTCGATCTGGGCTACCATCCATTGTTTGTCCGGGCGGGGAATCGGCGCCGCGGCGGGGTTGGAAGCCTCCTTCGCGTCTATGCGGATAGGCACGGGCCCATAAAAGTTATACAGTATCCAGGAGTAATGCGCGCGTAATGCTTTCAGTTCCGCGAGGTAACGGTTTCTGAGCGTTTCGTCCATCTTGACCGTCGGGATTTTCTCCAGGTTGAGGGTGATCTCGGAAACCATGGGCATCAGGCCGTTGTAGTGGTTCAGCAGCTGGGAAAAGTCTTCGGAGAAATTCAGCTGGTTGAATTTCCGCCAGCCGTCCCAGCCCCAGGAACAGACGAGCTCGTCCGTCATAAAACTGCTTTGCGCCACCCAGCCTTCGTTGGCGCCTCCCCAGCCGCCGCCGTAGTGGCCCCGGTTCAGCATCCCGCCGTACATGCCGGTAACAGCCGCTTTTACGTCTTCCGCATTGAGGTAAAACGTGGATGAAGAGAACTTGTCGTATGTTTTTTCCTCCAGTGCTTTTTCGCAGGAAGTATATCCCAGGATGCAGGCGAGCAGCACGGGTATCAGTTTATTGTATGGTTGCTTGCGTCTCATTTTCATGGATTTAAATTGAACAGATCGGCTAGAATTTAGCGTTCAGGCCAATGGTGAAGGAACGTGACATCGGGTATGCGAGATAGTTCTGCAATTCCGGATCGATGCCCCTGTACTTTGTGATGATAAAGGGATTCTGCACATTCGCATACAGCCGCAGCCCGGTGAGCACGGATTGTTTGCTGATCAGCCCGTGGCCGACAGTATACCCCAGTGTGATATCGCGGCAGCGAAGGAAACTCCCGTTCTCCAGCCAGTAATCGGAATCGCTTGCGTAGCTGCCGTAAGGATCGTTCAGGCCGGTGGGATATTTTGCCGTCGTATTGTCGTACGACCAGCGTTCCTTCACAACGCTCAACACATTCCATCCGAACTGCCCGAGCTGGGCATAGGTGCTGAAGGAAGACGCAAGGTCGGAGTTGTATTTTTTCTGTATATACCCGTACATGAAGATGCCGAGGTCAAAATTCCTGTAGCTGAAAGTGTTGTTGAAACCAAAACTGTAACGGGGCCCGTTGATGCCCAGCAATATGCGGTCTGCGGATGAAATCCTGCCGTCCGGTTTGCCCGTGAGGTTCCCGTTGGTGTCGTACCCGTTCAGGTCTTTTACCATGATGCCGCCGGGTAATATGCCCGGCATGTGTGCAGGCGCCGCTTTTCCTCCCTGGAAAATACCGTCGCTGACATACCCGTAAATGGCATTGAACGGCCCGTCGGGCGCTTCATATTTCGGCAGGGTCTGCAACGCATTGGGGGAACGGGTCACCCATGAATTGAAGTAATGCGATACGTTGATGGTGGTAGACCAGTTAAAACCTCCGGCCTTGTTGCTCACGATATTTTTGGTGTTCAGGTTCACGTCCCAGCCCCGGCTGCGTGTTTTACCGGCATTGCTCGCTACCTGCGATACGGGGAAGTCCGTCAGCAGGGGCACTTTGGTGAGCAGGTCAACGATCGTTCTGTTAAAATAATCGAACGAACCGCTGATCCTGTTCTGGAGCACCTGGAAGTCCAGACCCACGTTGATATCCCGCTGCGTCTCCCAGCTGAGGTTTTCATTACTGAGCTGGTCGAGCGTAACGCCGGGCAGGCTGGTGTTGCCGAATACGTAAGGGCTGTTGGAGGTGTAATAGGAGAACGCGCTGCCGCCGATGTTGCTGTTGCCGGTGGTGCCATACCCTGCCCTGAGTTTCAGGAAGTTGATGGCTGGTATGTGATTTTTGATGAAGTTCTCTTCGGAAATAATCCACGCGGCGGATACGCCGGGGAAGGTGCCCCATTTTTTGTTGGCGGCGAAGTTGGACGCGCCGTCTCTCCGGAGGCTGGCGGTAAGGATGTATTTGTCCGCCAGTTCATAGATCACGCGGCCGAAGTATGATTTCCAGATACGGGTGGGGTTCTGGTAAGAGCTCACGCCCGGCCTGGGCGCGGTGCCATAGCCGATGTTGTAGAACAGGAAGTTGTCCGTCGGGAAACGGTCGTTATACAGGCCGAGGCCGTCCCAGTCGCTTACCTGGTAAGAATGCCCCACCAGGGCCTGGATGCTGTGGATGTCGCCGAACTGTTTGGTATAGTTGGCGGTTATTTCAGACAGCTTGGACACGGAGTTGCTCTCGTTGATGGAGGCCTGTCCGCCTGAACGGGCGCCATACAGGAAAGATTTGGGCAGATAGGCGTACCGCTTGCTGGCAGACTGATCGTAGCTGTAGTTGTACTTCAGTTTCAGCGAGGGTATCACGTTCCATTCCGCATAACCGGAAGTGAGCAGGCGGCTGCTTTTCGTGTAATCCGTGATGTCGAGGAAAGAGAGCGGGTTCGGCGAATTCTGATAATCCGGGTTGATGGGATAATTGCCCTGCGCGTCTTTCAGCGGCATGGTAGCGGGATAATAGAATGCGGACAGCACCATGCCGGAGTATTCGTTCTGCTGTGTGCCCACGTTGGCGTTGTCCGCCTTGGAGCCGGACGCGATCACGTTCACGCCTACTTTCACGAACGGGGAGATCGCCTGGTCGAGACTGATGCGTCCGCCATAGCGGGTAAAATTGGAATGCTCCAGTACGCCCTGCTGGTTGAGGTAGTTGCCCGAAACATAATAGCGGGTTTTGTTAGCCATGCCGGAGAGCGATATATTATGCTGCTGCGTGAATCCCTTACGGGTAATGGCATCCACGGCATTGGGCTGCATACGCGTGGTATCGATCTGCGTTTGCGTATACTTGGGCTTGAAGGGCGTAACGGTAGCCGGATCGGTGTTGCCGTACGGAGCGATCTTGTTATCGAACATCCACTTCTCATACCCGATCTTGTTCCTTTGCTCCATATATTCCTTCGTATTCAGGATGTCGTAGAACTTGAAGATGTCCTGGAAAGAATGGTTCACGTCGTATTCCAGCTTAGGTTTGTCGCCTTTCCCCTGTTTGGTGGTGATGAGCACAACGCCCGCGCCTGCCCGTGCGCCGTAAATGGCGGTGGCGGAGGCGTCTTTGAGGAAGTCGATGGACTCGATGTCGTTCGGGTTGATGAAGTTCAGCGGCGAACGGTCTACGCCCGAGCTGCCGTAACGGGTGCTCGAGGAAGGTTCTCCCGCGTTGTCGTTGATGATCACCCCGTCTACCACATAGAGCGCGCCGGGCGAAGCAAAGGAAGGATTGCTCCGTATCTGCAGGCTCACACCCGCGCCGGGCTGGCCGCTGCTCTGGATCGCCGAGATGCCGGACGCACGGCCCGCCAGTGCCTGCACGATGTTGGTGGATGCGGCCGTGTTCAGTTCAGCTGTTTTTACGGAAGAGATCGCACCGGTCACCGTCTTTTTCTTCACGGAACCATAGCCGATCACCACTATTTCCTGCTGTTGCGTTACCAGCTCTTTCAGCACCACGTCCACCGTCGTATTGCCGTCGATGGCCACTTCTTTCGTTTCCTTGCCGATGAAGGAAAAAACAAGCGCCTGGGCGGCATTCTCCGGTACCTGGATGGTGTACTTGCCGTTTGCGTCGGTACTGGTGCCGAGGCGGGTGCCTTTTACCTGCACGGTCACCCCGGGCAGCGGCAGGCCGCTTTCATCCGTTACCCGGCCCGTTACCCCGATGCGCACGGGGGCAGTGGCCACCACTTCCTTCTGGTTGACCACCACCACTTTGTCGACGATGTTGTATACCAGCGGCTGGTCTTTGAAACAAAGCGCCAGCACGTCCTGCAGCGAAGCGTTGCTCACCTGGATGTCCAGCTTGCGGGCCTGCTTCAGGAGTTTTACATTATACCAGAAAGAGTAGCCGGTCTGTTTTTCGATTTTGGAGAACAGTTTCTCCAGCGGAATGTTCCGCTCGTGTATCGTAATGGTCTGCGAGCTGGCGATGGCGGGTAACTCGAGACCGATGATTAATAAAAGTGCCGCCAGTTTCATGAGTAGCAGTTTTGTTAGTCTGTTTCGGAACAGCGGGACTTGGACGTATCCCCCGCCTGCTCCCGGAAAGTTTTTTTCAGGGAAAGCATGTAATTGCATAGCTTTGGTTGTTTGGATTTAAATGAACATTCTGAGAAAAGGAATACCGTTCGGTCCAAATGCTGCCGCTTCATCTCGTACATGAAGCGGTTTTCATTTTGCAGGACCGGTGTGTGTGGAATACAGTAAAACGCAGGTGATAATTTACCCTGTAGGCATAATTAGATGTTTGGTTGAATGTGAATAAATCATTGTTGTTACGGCTACGATCTGATGATCAGTCTGGTGCCTTCTATTCTGAATTGTATACCGCTCAGTTCAAGTACTTTCATCATTTGGGAAGCCGGCGTGTTCCTTGAAACGCGGCCGTTGAAACGGCCATCCGGCACGGGGCCTTCGTACACCACATCCAGGTTGTACCATTTTTCAACCTGCCGCATGATCTGGCGGATATCTGCTTCCTCGAAAACAAAAAATCCGTTTTTCCATCCCATTACCTCGTCCAGGTTCACCTGGCGGGCCAGCGTTATCTGGCCGTCTTTCCCCACGCGCGACTGCTGGCCGGGCGCAAGGAGCTGCGTGGCGGCGCCCTGCTTTACCTGAACGCTGCCTTCGAGCAGGGTGGTCCGTATTTCGGCTTCATCCGCATAAGCATTCACATTAAAATGAGTGCCGAGCACGGCGATCTCCATATCGTTGACCTTGCAGCGGAACGGTATGCGCTGGCCGTTCTTGTCCGCCCTGGCCACTTCAAAATAAGCTTCTCCCGTTACCTCCACGTACCGCTCGCTGCCGGTAAAGGCGACCGGGAAGCGGATAGACGACGCACTGTTCAGCCACACCCTGGTGCCGTCCGACAACGTTAGCTGGTATTGCCCGCCACGCGGGGTGGCCACTTTATTAAAAACCGGCGCTTCATTGCCGCCTGTGCCGGCATTATAGGTAAGCTGACCCGGCAGTTTGATGATCTTCGTATTGCCCTGCTGGCCCACGGAGCCGCTGCCCGCACTGTCGAGGTTCACGCTTGTACCGTCTGCCAGCACCAGCACGGCCTTATTGGTGCCCGGAAGAGCATCCCCGGCCGGCATGGCTGTAGCCGTTGCAGGCGTCTTTTCCCGTTGGGCGGGTGCCCGCCACAACCAAAAGCCCGCAGCCACCAGTACCAGTACGGCCGCCGCAATTTTGGAAAAGAACACGATCCGCGACCGCACCGAAGGGCGTTCCTTCGCGGTAACGGTCTGATACATAAAGTCCCAGTCGATATCGCCCCCTTCCTTTTCAGACGGCAGCTCACTGTACTGCCCGCTGATCAGCTGGCTGAGCGCCTCCCTCCCCGCGGGTGCCCGCAGTTCACTGAACAGTTCTTCCAGCTCCTCGCGGGAGCAGTTTTTATTCGTGTATTGTGTTAACAGGTACCGAAGCCGGTCGTTGGATGGCATAGTCATAATTATCGGCGGGAAAGTGATCCCCCACATCATACAGACTGTTCTAAAAGAAAAGAGTACTGGTGAAACTCAAAAAAATTAATAAAAAGCGGTAAAAACGGTAATCCCCAGCAGTACGGCGGGCTCGTACTGGGTGTGCAGGAAGGTCCGGATAAAGCGGAGAATCTCCACCATGGTGTTTTTGACGGTGGGTACGGATATACCCAGCCGCTGGGCGATCTCCTGGTGGCTGAGCCCATCCCGGCGGCTTAAGTGATAAATGGTCTGTTTGCGGGTAGATAGCCTGGAGAGGGCTTTCCCGACGATGTTGGCGGTTTCGGCGGCCAGCACCGCCTGTTCGGTATACTCCACCTCTTCCTGGATATTGGCCCATACCTGCGTCCGCAGTTTTTTATCGCGCGCCAGCCGGGTGAGGTGATCCATTACCAGGTTATGCGCCATGGTATAGATGTATTTTTTAGGAAATGTTACCCCGGAGAGGGTGCCGCGGCGCCGCCACAGCTTCAGGAACAGCTCCTGCACGATCTCTTCCGAATCGGCGCGGGAATGGGTGAGCTCAAATGCAAAGCTGAACAGCCGCAGCCGGTACAGGTCAAATAACTGCCGAAATGCCGTTTCGTCCCCTCCGTCGATCTGCCGGAAGAGATACGCTTCGTTATGTACCACTGAGTCTTTGTCCATATGTTCACTGAAGGAGTAAATTTAATTTCTTTTTTAAATTCCGGGGGAAAATTGTTTAGAGGCCGTGTGACTTAGCCAGCGGGCATTGTCGCTTTGGGGGATAGCTGCGAGCTGGCGTTGCCGGGCAGCCGTTTTGTAACATACCCTACAAAAAAAGCCCCGGAAAAATCCGGGGCATCGCTTTTCATACAAACATGAGGTTATGGGTTCATTTTCCGACGTAAGGCGGTTTCTTTTTCATTGCTCCAATACGCGCAGTCCAGTTCAAAAAATACGGAGGTGTATGGATGCAGCGATTCCGTTTTCAGCACCAGTACCGAAAACGTTCCGGCGGCGGCGCTCATCTTCCCGAACACCGTATCGTGCAATATCACGTTCACTTTCTGCGGACCGAGCACAGTGGCGATCTCCTTTTCTGCCGCGGTAATGCCGGGTGACAGCGAATCCGTCATATAGGCCAGTTCCGCGTCGCGGTACACGATGGGTTTTACATGTGGTGAGGCCACCAGTTGCCGCTGCACGAATTCCAGCACTTCCGGCATGGCCGCGCCGGTGTTCACCGTAAGGATGCCGGCGTTGGTCTGATCAGGGAAGGCTTTATCCACAATCAGCACCCAGTTGCGGTGGCCGAGCAATGGCAGTTGTTGTTCAACGGTGCGCTGCCAGGATTCCGCAGGCATCGTTGTTCTTTCACCGGCCGTACAACCGGCCAGTAACAGTAAAAAAAACATTTTCCTCATGCGATACCGATTTGAAGGGTACCGTTTTCTTCCACCATTACGGTGTTCTTCAGCCGGATGAGTACGCGTTTCCCTTCCGTTTTAAATTGGGCGGGCACGGCGGCGCCGTTCACGCGTACAGTGACTTTGCCGGGCTTCCATTCCTGCACCAGCTCAAACATCAGCCGACCAACCGGCAGGTTGCCGAAAACCACCTTCAGTTCGTGCTGCTGGCCCGCCGCGCCCGCCTGCTGGCTATAAGTGCCCCAGCCTTCCGCAGCAGTGAAGGCCGCTTTAAAGTTTTCCGGGCTGACGCGCGGCGCAAAGCCGATATACTTTTTCGGGCCGTGGTATTCAAAACCACAGGCGCTGATGAAAGTGCCGTAACTGGCCATCGCGCGAGCGTAGTGATCGCTGCATTCTATTTCGTTGTAGGGGTTTCTTTTGGCGCCATGATACCGGTCGTGGATCACGCGCGTCAGCACAAGGGCCTCGTCTGCCATACCTTCTGCCATCATGTGCGCGGCCACCTGGTGCTCGAATCCCGACATACATTCATGAAAGTATCCCAGCTGCCAGGTCACGTCCTCACCGTAAGGTTTGGGCTCGTTGCGCGGGTTGGTGTTCATGATCATGCCGCCTTCCCCTTCGAGCGCATACGGCCGCCCGCCGGTGTGGGTTTTGATGTAAGGTCCTACGTCCATCGTGAAGTTATATTTCCACAGCGCTTTTAACGCCGACAGCGACTTGTCTCTATCCAGCACCCGTGGCAGGCCCACCTGGAAAGCCCAGCTTTGGCCGTATACCTGGTCGATGTGACAGGTGTTGTAAGAACCGAGTTTTTTTCTTCCCTGCACGGCATCCGGGCGGTGGATAAAATATTCGCCGTTGAACAGCTCTTTTTCCATATTCGCCTTCCCTTTCTGCACATACGCCGCACAGGTTTTCGCAAAGGTGGTATCACCTGTTTCTTCCGCCATGCTTTGCGCGGCGCGCGCGGCGGCGATGCACAGCCCCACTATCCAGGCGATCTCTCCTTCCCATACCGCATCGAGGGTGTTCTCCATGGGAGAATCCGTCATGCCGTCGCCGTTTTTGTCCTGCGCCAGCATGAACTGAACGGCCTTTTTGATTTTCGGCCAGTTGGCGCGCAGGAAAGCATCGTCTTTGCTCATCTGGTGCTCCCGGTAAATACGGAGGATGGTGCCTGCCTGCCCGTCGATGGCGGGGCGGTTTTCATTCTCGGCCCGGAAGATGATGGCGCCGGAATCTTCTTTGAAAGCCACCCCCAGGTCTACGCGCTGGCGCTGGTCTCTTTCGATAGAGGGGAATATGCGCGCAGCGGTGTGCCCGTATTGCCATACGTGCGTACAGGTGCCCGCGCAGGCGCCTACACCTTCCCAGCCCCAGAAGCGGCCGCTGGCAAAGCGGTACGTATTGGCGGTGGCCAATGTGCCGATGTTCACGAAAGTTCTTTCGAGGAACCAGTGCGGCAGCGTGGAATCGTTCCAGGTCTGCTGCCAGCGCTCCGTCAGGGTGGTGAGCCGTTTGAAATGCGCCGCAAGATACGCCGCCGTAGCTGCCGCATCTTTAAACCGGACGGCATACTCAAAACCGCCGTCCGCATCTTTCACCAGCTTTTTCAGGCCGGGATGCGGATTGTTAAAATGCCAGGTGATGAAATAATCCGCCTCCATTGTATCGCCTGGCGCCATCTGCTGCGATACCGCCAGTGCGCCCACCAGCTTATCGTCGCCATCGGCTTCGGCAGCTGCAGCAGTGTTGTTACCGAACGACTCCGCCGTCACCGGCCAGGGGTTGAAGGACGCATGTGTCGTCGCCGCTTTGCCCATCAGGGAAATACTCATGCTTCCGGCATCTTTGGCGGTAAGTAATTCGGCATCCGAAGTGTTGTAGCCAAAATGGATGGACGTAAAAGTATCAGCGGATATTACTTTGCTTTGTTTTTTGCCGCTACCGGCTTTGGCGGTGATCTTATTCACACCGTTCTCCATCCAGCCCACCAGGCTCGCCTGCATGGGTCTACCGGAAATATTTTTGATCTCCGCGCGCAGGATGGTGGCAGGCAACGATGAATCGTCCGCATTCAGCGGCACGAAAGGCGAATATACTTTCAGCCGCACCTCCACCGGCGCGTTTTTGCCGGTATAGGTAATCACCGCCATGGGATAGGCAGCTTCGAAACGGATTTCGTCCCAGTGGTCTTCCCTGAGCTCTCGCACCCAGGTTTTCCCTTCCTGCTCCACCTTCACGGCAAAGCCCTGTTCCAGCACGCGTTTATTGTCCGCCATGGCGGGCTCCACGTATGCGGCGCCATCGCGGACGCGGATCTTACGCAGCTTTGTACCATCGTGCCAGTTCACGGTTTTGGGATCGATGCCTTCGTGGGTGCTTTCGATGGTTTCATTGTACACCTGCCACAGCCAGAGACGGCCGTCGCCACCCACATATACGGTGCCCGCATGCAGGCCGCCCACCGGCATACCGAGAAACTGCAATTCATTGCGGCTTTTGAGGTATGCTGTTGCCGTTCCCCGTTCGTAAAGGGATTTGAGCCAGGCGGTATCGATGCCTTTGTCTGCAGGAATATTATGCAGCGGATATTCTTCAAACGCCACGCCCCTCGCCCACACTGGGATACGGGCAACCGCGAGGCCTGCGGTAAACAGGCCCGCGATTTTCAGAAATTCTCTTCTCGGATGCTCTTGTTTTTTTTCCATCATCTTTGATTTTTCCAGTCTTGGTGCCCGTTGAACTTTTACCAGTTCGGGTTCTGCGGCAGCAGTTTTTTATTCTTGTCTGTTGCGGATTCAGGGATCGGCCAGAGGTAATGTTTTGTTTTATCGAACGTCCTGTTCTGGGCCAGAAAAGCGGGTTTGGTCCAGTCCCCAACAGCATCGGACACTTCGCTGTTGATGCCGTATGCGGGTTTGTTCAGCACGTTTTCCGCGATCTTCCAGCGGAGAATATCGAAATACCGTTTGTGCTCCGCCACGAACTCATGCCGGCGCTCTTCCCGTATCTTTTCGCGCATAGCGGCCTGGTTGCCCAGCAGCGCATTTACCACCGGCAGCCCGGCGCGTTTGCGCACCTCGTTCATAGCCACCGCAATCTGCGGGTTGGCCGGCTCATATTCATTTAGTGCTTCGGCAAGCATCAGCCATGTCTCCGCGTACCGGTAAATCGGAAAATTCGTGTATGAACGCGTCGGATTGGGGTTTTCCGGTTCCGCAAACTTAAGGTACATATACCCGGTGATACCGCCACCTTCGCTGTTCATTTTCTCGGGTTGTTTGTACGACGGATGAGGCTGGTACGGCCTGAATTTGCCGTCGGGCCGCAGGCAAGGCACACCGGGCAACAGGAATGTCTGTTTCATACGCGCATCCCGGTTTTCCCATGGATTGGCTTTGTCGTACAGCGGGGACACGCGGATATGCTGGCCATCAGTGCATTCGTAGGAATCGATCAGGTCGCGGGTAGGGCAAAAGCTCGCCCAGCCCTGCCCCGTGATGGAGCAACCATTGGGCAGGCACAACACGGGCAGCATGTGCACGATCTCATTCGGCACATATTGGTACGCCAGAATCACTTCTTTGTTATTGTTGTTGCTTTCATGCCTGAAAAGATAACTGTAATCGGCCTCGAGCTGATAGCGCTGCATGTTCACTACTTCCTGCGCCGCCTGGGCGGCGGCCTTCCAGAGGGCCGGTTCGTCCTGCCCGGCATGAAATTTCCGGTAGCTGGCCATGTACAGGTACACATCGGCACGCAACATCAGCGCGCCGGCTTTGGTGACGCGGCCCATGTCTTTCGCGTCTGTGTATACCACCGGCAGGTTCGCCACGGCGGAATCGACATTCTGCAACACGTAATTGAGCACTTCCTGTTTGGGACTGCGCGAAAGGGCGGCGTTTTCGAGGCTCACCGGCGTTTCCCTGATAAGCGGAATATCGCCGAAATGTTTCACCATCCTGAAGTACCGCATGGCCAGCGCAAACCGTACTTCTGCGCTCATGCGTTTTTTCAGGTTGGCATCGAGCTCCATCTCCCTGAGCTTGTCAAGCGCATTCAGCGCACGGTAAATAAAATCGTATTTCCATTCTTCCAGCAGATAGGCATCGGCGGCAGATTGGCTGCCCATACTGATATAACCCAATCCGCCTTCGCCCCAGGCGTTAGTCATCACGGAGTTGTCGCTCTGGCAATCTTTCCAGAAATCCCGGCTCGATGGCAAAGTGGCATACACGGCATTCACCCCGGCTTCAGCATCGGCCACGCTTTTCCAGAACGTTTCATTCGAGGGCTCGGACAGGGGGGCCCTGTCGAGGTACTTGGAGCAGCCCTGCATCAATGCCGCGGCCGCCAATAATATATAGACAAAAGATCTTTTCATAATCAGATGCTGTTTTTAGAATTTAAAGTTTGCGCCGAAGGCCATTGTTCTGGAAATGGGATAATATCCTCCTTCCGGGTCGAACCCTTCGTACCTGGTAAAGGTCGCCAGGTTCTGCGCGGATACATATACCCGCAGATAGCTGATCTTCGCACGATCTAGCCAGCTTTTGGGCAGTGTATAACCCAGCTGCATGTTCTGCAGTTTCAGGTAATCCGATTTGCGCAGCCAGAAGCTGGAGTATTTCTGATCGTTGGACGTGTACTGCATCGAAAGGCGGGGATATTTGCCACCGGGATTCTGCGGCGTCCACGAATCCAGGTGCATCGGCCTGGCATTCTGCGACAGGTAAAACGCCCATCCTTCGTAACCGCTGATGTAGCGCATGGTGTTCATCGTACCATACACATTGACGGCAAAGTCAAATCCTTTCCACCCCGCATTCAGGTTGAGGCCGAAGCGCAAGGGCACTTTCCTGTTAAGTACCACCCGGTCTTTCCCGTCAATCACCCCGTCCGAATTCTGGTCTTTGTACTTGATATTGCCTGCAAAAACATTCGGCCCCTGGTTGGCGCTTTTGGCCACCTCGTCCGCGCTCTGGAACAGGCCTGTTGCTTCCAGCCCGTAGGGCAGCTGGTACTGGTCTCCCTGACTGGTGAGGGTACTGCCGTCTACCCATGGGCCGGTGCCTGCGAGGTCAGACACCCTGTTGCGGGAAAAACTGGCGTTCGCGTCCACGCCCCAGTTCAAGTCGCCTTTCCTGTCTTTGTACCAGGCGGATATTTCCAGCCCCCTGTTCTCCATTTTCAACAGGTTGCGTGTGGGCGGTTTCAGGCCGAATTCCAGCGGAACGGGCGGCGGGTAGAGGATGTTGCTCCTGTTGTTGATGAAATAATCCACCGTCAACCCGGTTTTACCATCAAGGAACGCAGCATTCAGGCCGATGTTGGCGAGTTGGGACTGCTCCCACTGAATGTCTTTATTCACTGCCGTTTCAACAAACGCACCAGGCACCATGGCCCCGTTAAAACCGTAGGTATTGGGAGCGTATTTCAGCAGCTCGTAAGTGGAATAATACCCTACCTTTTCTGCATCGCCCAGAATGCCCCACGACGCACGCAACTTCAGTTCGGAGAGCCAGTTAGCCTGCCCGCTCATGAATTTTTCCCGGTTGATGTTCCATCCCGCCGAAAAAGAAGGGAAAGCGCCCCAGCGGTTGCCGCGCGCAAAACGGGAGGAGCCGTCGCCACGAATGTTGGCCTCAAAAAGATAACGCCCCTCGTAATCGTAGTTTAGCCGGGCGAATACCGACTGGATGGCTACATCATCCGCCCTGCCGCCACTTTGTTTGTTGAGCGTGCCCACATCCAGCACGTGAATACCGGGGAAAGGAAGCCCGTCGCGCGACGCGAAGAAATTACCAATGTTGTATAACTCCTGGGAATAGCCGCCCAGTATCTTGAAATGATGGTCGCGGAGGTGATGCGTATAATCCGTGACCAGCTGCAGCAGATTCCGCTGGCTGCTACTGGATGCATTCCGGAGGCTGCTCACCTTGTTTTGCGTGGAAACCACATTCCCCTGATCATCATACAGGAAATATGTGCTCACCCGGTTGGTGACCCATGAATCGTAGGCATAGCTGGAATAAGTGCCCTTGATGTTCCAGTTTTTCAGGGGTGTCCAGCTCACGTCGAAGATGCTCATCAGCTCCTTTACTTTCGTTTTATTGAACCCGCCTTCGTATACGCCTGCAATGGGGTTGCCGGCCATGGAAGAACCGATCGCATACCGGCCCTGCTTCGTTTTTATAAAGGAAATGGGCGCCACGCGGGTGGCCTGCGATTGCCAGCCTTCCGTACCGCCCTGCGGCTCGCCAATCTGTGTTTCGGTGTACTGGATATTGGCAGACAGCGAAAGGTCTTTGGTTAATTTGATGGTCACATCCGGGCGCACCATATAACGGCGGTAGTCGTTATTGGGCAGCGTCCCGTCCTGGTAGTCGTACGACCCCGCAAGACGGTAGGTGATATCGCTTTTCTGGCCGGATACCGACATGTAGTTATTGCTGATAACGGTGTTCTTCTTATAGATTTCTTTATACCACCTGGTATCTGCGTATTTGCCTGCCTTCAGGTCTTCCTGCCCCTGCTGGCCGTACACCTCGGGTTTTTTATCGTTCACCATGGCCTGGTCCCAAAGCCGCATATAATCCGCCGCCCCGATGAAATCCACCATGAATTGCGGTTTTTGCAGGCCGATGCTGGAAACGATTTCCACTACCGGCTTGCCGTTGCCCTGCCCTTTTTTCGTCGTCACCAGTATCACGCCGTTGGCTGCGCGGGAGCCGTAGATGGCGGCGCTGGCGGCATCTTTCAGAACGGAGATGTTAGCGATATCGTTCGGGTTAAGGGTGTGCATATTACCCGGAATTCCGTCTATCAGCACCAGTACGCCCGAGCTCGAACCAAGCGTTGCCGTGCCACGGATATTGACCGTGGCCGCTGCACCTACCGCCCCGGTGGTCTTGCGGATATTCAGGCCAGGCACAGTACCTGCCAGCAATTCCTGTACATTGGTCACCGGCTTCGCATTCATGGCCTGCGCCACGTTAACGGTGCCGATGGCGCCGGTGAGATTGCTTTTCTTTTGTGTGCCGTAGCCCACTACCACCACCTGCTCCAGCAGGCTGGTACTGCGCTGCATGGTAATGTTAATGGCGCTGCGGTTATTCACCGGCACCTCCTGCGGGGAATATCCCAGCAGGTTGACGGATAGCACGGCATCCGCCGGCACGGTCAGCGTGAAAGCGCCCTCGTTGTTGGTAGTGGTACCTTTCGGAGAACCCTTCTGCACCACTGCCACACCCGGCAGCGGGGCGCCCGCTTCGTCTTTGATGATGCCCGACACCTGTATATCAGGCTGGTTGGCGCGCTCGATCAGCACCAGACCCGACGGACGGATCTCATACAAAAAACCGGTACCGGCGAATGTGGCTTCCAGCACTTCCGCCAGTGTAGCATTATTCACGCGAAGCGTTACTTTTTTATCGTCCGGCAGGGCATTGTCGTTGTAAAAAAGCCTGTAATCCGTTTGCGCTTTGATGCGGCGCAACACTTCTTTTACCGAGGCGTTTTTCACTTTCATGTTAATCCGGTTCTGCGAAAACACGGCAGCGGCCTGCACCTGCAGGCCCGCAACCATCAGTAGCATTGCAGTTATTTTCATAATACGGATGCTCTTTAGGATTAAAGGGCGTGAAGGCAAGAGTATTTGCCTTCTGCATTCATTTTTCATACATTTGTTTTGGAGATTTTGGACAATAGACACCCCTTTCCTTACCAAGCAAGGATGTCTGTTTCTAAAACTTTGGGGGGATGCTGATACCATTCCCCTTTTCAGTTGGCTGCAAAAAGTCTAATGGAACGTAAAATTCATAACTGTCATTTTGGTTGTTGGTCAATAAAAACTAAGGCTTGCTGATTGTAAGCACCCTGCTAACGTGGTTGTAGGAGTATACAAACTCCCGGGATGAGCGGCTGAGCACATCCATTACATCTTTGATTCCCTCTCCTTGTATATTTCCGGTAAATGTCAAATGGCGAAGGCTGTCGTCGGTAAATACCACGCGGATATTGTACCAGCGTCCCAGGCGGACTGCAAGGTCAGAGAACGGCTCGTTGTCGAAACTCAGCCAGTTGTCTTTCCAGGCGATCTCTTTGATCGTTTCTTTTTCCGGCACGATGATCGGCGCGCGTTGCGGTGTGTAGGCGCCGGTAGACGCATCCGCTTTCAGCACCAGTTTTTCCATGGGCTTCAGCAGCGTGCTTTCATTGCTGCCCGTGCTTTTGTAGTGCAGCATCACGCTGCCTGTCACCAGTGCGGTTTCAACGATATCGTCTTCTTTGTATGCTTTCAGATTGAAGGTGGTGCCCAGCACCTGTACTTTCACATTTTTGGCCGTTACTTCAAACGGGGTGCCCGCCTGCCCTACCACCTCAAAAAACGCCTCCCCGTCGAGCTGCACGGATCGTTCTCCGTGGCTGTAGGTGTCGTCGTAGGTCAGTTTACTGCCCGCGTTCAGCCACACCCGGGTACCATCGGGCAGTTTTACTTTTGTGCGGGAGCCACGGTCTGCCAGCACTTCGTGTTTACTGACTGACCGATGTTGCAGGGTGTAAAAAACAACGGCGAAAATGCCCACGCAGACGGCGGCGATAAACGCCACGGATCCCGGCCGGAGCATTTTCCGGCGGCCCGGCGCCCTTTCCGAAAATTCAGGCAGGCGATTGCCGAGCAGCGCCAGCAGGCGGGCTTCTTCCGCCGCATCCACAGGCTGTGGGGTATGGCCATCCCATACTTTCTCCAGCATCTCGCCTGTGCGCGCCTCCTCATCCCGCAGGGCTGCGAGGGCGGCCAGCTCGGCCAGTTCTTCCGGAGTAGCTTCTCCGGCTGTTTTCCTGGCGGTTAAAACCCAATATCGATCTATCGGCATAATATTCCTTCTGCTGCTATGACCAGGCAGCGGGAAAAATCACCTAAAAGAATTGAAAAAAAATTTCGGGCAGGAGATCCCGGAGCGCGGCATTAAACTACCACTCCCCATCCGGTTATTGAATCAGGTGCTGCGCAATGCTTTGGTGGATGCGCTGAAAGGCGATCGCCATCTGGCTGTCGATGGTGCGGACGGAGATATTAAGAATGGCCGCGATCTCCTTGTACCGGAGCTTTTCTTCACGGGCGAGGCGGAAGATCATGCGGCATTTGACCGGCAGCTTTTCCACGGCCGCCTGAACGGCCTCCGTCATTTCGCGGGTGATGAGCTGCTGTTCCGGGTGCTGATCCGGACGGATGAGTTGCTCCAGTTCAACGTCCATCTCGTCGAAGGCGTAAAAGGTAATGCGGTTGCGCTTTTGCAGATAACTCAGGCAGGCGTTCCGCACGCTGGCGTACAGGTATACTTTGAGGTTGTCTATTTTTCCGAGGCTGCTGCGGTTATTCCAGAGTGTGGCGAAAATATCGGCCACCACGTCTTCAGCGGCCTGGCGGTCTTTCAGAAACGAAGCGGCAAACCGGGAAAGTGAGGGCATCATGTGGAGGTACAACGCCTTAAAAGCGTTGGTATCACTGTATTTAGCAATATTTTCCTGCCAGGCCCCGATCATGATAGAGAGTACTACACAAGATATGCAATACTGCTTATTTAAAACCCGCATGGCAATAAACGATCACCAAAGGATAAAAAAATACCAGCCCATCGCCCGTCAGTTCCCCATCCGGCTCCGCTCCTCCGAATTGTTCGTCTCTATTTTCTTTTTGGTGAACGCTTTGCCCGCGCTGAAATTCCAGACGAACGACAGCCCTATTTTGCGGGTGGGCCGTTTCTGGTAAAAATCGATCCGGGTGCCGGCGTATTCCGTGATGTCCCTTTCCCGGAAGGTGTTGAAGATGTCTGTCAGGCTCAGGCGCACCCGCCCGTTTTTCCAAACTTTCCTCGACATGCCCAGGTCCGTGAAAAATACATGCGCCTTCCGCGCATTCGCCACGATATACGGCGAGTTGTATTCGGCATACAGGTCTACGTCCATCACCTTCTTCCACTCGAACTGCTGGCTGGTTTTGAGGGAAATAGAGGTACGGGAGATCCGTACCTCATCTATATCCGTGGTAGCAAAATATAGCAACAGACCGTTATTCGAGCGCCAGTTTTTAAGGATGGTGACAGGTGCGTTCAAAGACATCCCCACTTCAGTATGATAAGGATAATTCTTCGACATGTGCTCTATCACCCGTTCCTGAATAGTACGGGCAGTTTGGGCTATATAGTCAGTGGTAGATTTGACATACAGCGCTGCCGAATACTCCCGGCGCCAGGTATAACCTGCCTGGATGCTATGTGTGTATTGGGGTTGCAGATCGGGATTACCGGTCAGGATCGCGAAGTCGTTCACCTGCAACCGGTAAGGGTTCAGATCGTTATACGCCGGCCGCCTTACGCGGCGGGCGTAGTTGAACTGGATGGAATTACCCTGTTTTTCGTCGAGCGTATGATCTATGAACAGGGACGGGAACCAGCCGAAATACTTCCGGCTGATGGTTTCTCCCGTAATGAGGGAAATGCCTTCCGAATATGTCTGTTCGCCGCGGAGGCCGGCTTTGACAGCGGTTCGTTTGATCAGTTTTTCATAAGCGCCGTAGAACATCAGGAGGTGCTCGTTGTACCGGAAATCATCGCTGCGGGCGGGACTTTTAATCCACCCCCCATCACTGTCCTCTTCGGCGGCAATGGAGTTGTGGCGGTTGGTCTGCACGTATTTCAGCCCGGCCCTGATGGCTGCCTTTCCTTTCATGGCATGGCTGTAATCCGCCTGTGCGCTGTACATGTCCGTGGTGCTGGGCGTGAAGGTGCGCAGGCCCCGGCTCATGGTGGTGTCTGTATATACCGACACGAGTGTGTTGGATTCCTCGCGGCCGGCGTAGGAATAATCACCGATGATTTTTAACGATGAGCCCAGCGAGTCGATGGTCCAGGCGTAGCTCAGCGTAGTGCTGCTGAAGCGGGGCGTTCTCACCCAGTTGGTATTCGCTTCGCCGGTGGTGGTACTATCCGGCCGGCGGTACGTGAGGGCGGAATGAAAATGCTGATCGAGCCGGCCGCGGTTCATCATATACTGAACGTTCAGGCTGTGCGCCTTTGAAAAGTCGTACACGATGCCTGCCCGGGCCTGCTGCTGGGTATTGTCGTTGTCCCGCTCCGTCTGATTACTGATATGAAGTTTGTCCGGGTAATCGGTAATGGTGTGGCCGGTATAAAAACTGTTGTCCAGCATGTAATTGTAGCTGCCGAACAGGTACCATTTTTTCAGTTTATAATCCACCGAGACGCCGCCGCCCGTATTGGGATCCCGCCCCTGCTGCATGTACCGTGCAAACACGCTGCCGCTCACGCCCTGTTCCCGCGCCTTTTTCAGGATGATGTGCACGATGCCGCCTGAGCTGGAAGCTTCATATTCCGCTGGCGGGTTGGCGATCACTTCTATTTTGCTGATGTTTTCGGAGCGGAGCGTCCGGAGAAATTCCGCGAGCTCAGCGGGCGACATGCGCTGCACTACGTTGTTGATCATCACGGTAACCGACTGGTTGCCGGTGATGCGGATATTCCCGTCCGGGCTTACCCAGAGGCCGGGGGATTTCTGGAGCACCTCGAGGCCGGAGTGGCCGTTGCCGAGGAAACTGTTTTCCACGTCGATGATATAACGGTCCGCCTTCCGGATCACCAGCGGCCGCCTGGCGGAGATGTTCACTTCAGACAGCGTTCTGACCGAATCTTTTTTCTGCTGCGCGGTCATTTCCTGCACCATCGTCAGCAGCAGGGATATCATCGTTATGAAAACGGCCTTTTTCATGCCGTGAAGCTATTGCACAACACAACGGATCCCTAGCCCGATTGAGCAGTTGACGGTGATGAATGAGCAGTTGAAGGATTATTTACCCGGTTGCAGTTTGCGGAGCAGCTCTTCTTTTCTTGATCGCGATACGTCTATCGCGGCGCCGTCGCTCATCAGCAGGCTGCCGCCCTCTCCCCTGTTGTATTTACGGACTTCGTGGAGATTCACCAGGTAAGAATGATGCACCCGCAGGAACTGGTGTTCTTCCAGCATTTCCGCCACTTCCTTGAGCGTACGGGAGATCGTCAGTTTCTGGTTGCCGGTCAGTGTGAAGATGGTGTAGTTACTTTGCGAAGTGCAGTAGAGGATCGAATCTACCGGTACGATCTGCAGCCCTTCGAGGGTGGGCAGGGCGATGCGGTTCATCAGGGTTTGCGGCTGCTGGAAACGCGACAGGAGCAGTTCCATCTGCTGCTGGAGGGAGTTCGACTGTTTCCCCGTCACCCTGCCCACAGCCGATTTCAACTCTTCGGGGTCGACGGGCTTGAGCAGGTAATCCAGCGCACTGAAACGGATGGCTTTGATGGCGTACTGGTCGTAGCTGGTGGTGAAAATGCAGTCGAACGAAACCGGCGCCAGCATTTCCAGCACTTCAAACCCGTTGAGGTAAGGCATTTCGATGTCGAGGAACACCAGTTGCGGCCGTGTGTCGCGGATAAGGCGCACCGCTTCCCTGGCGTTGTTGCATACGGCGGTTACCGTCACATCCGGGCAATGTTTCTGCAGCAACGTCACCAGTGCGCGGGAAGCATAATGTTCATCGTCGATCACAACCGCGTTAATCATGTACCTGTTTATTATTGATCCTCAAAATTACTTTAGTTCCGGCGATGGCGCCCCTGTCGTCTCTCACATCTTCCGTCACGAATGAAGCGTCCTGCTGGTTGCCGTTGAACAGCGCCAGGCGTTCCGCGCTCAGCCGGTTGCCGAAAGAAGCGCCTTTTTCCACCGGCCCCGGCTTCACGCCCGCCGCCGCTTCCCGGCCGATGCCGTTATCGCGGATGGTGCAGATCAGCACATCGTCGTGCATCCGGAAATGGATGCTCAGGCGGCCTTTGCCTTCCTTGTGCAGCAAGCCGTGCCAGATGGCGTTTTCGCAGAAAGGCTGCAGGATGAAGGAGGGCACGAATATCATGGATGGATGCAGGCCCGGTTCGAATTCCACCGCGTAATCGAATGCCTCCCTGAACCGCAGTTGCTCCATGTTCAGATAAAGGCGCAGCATCGCCAGCTCTTCCTCCAGCGAGATGGTGGTTTTACCCGCGTTGACGAGCACCGTGCGGATGAGTTTGGAAAAACGGGTGAGATATTCGGAGGCTTTGTCGCTTTCTTCGTTCAGGATAAAATGGTTGATGGAACTGAGACAGTTGAAAATAAAATGCGGGTTCATCTGCGCCCGCAGCGCCTTCATTTCCAGTTCCGCCGCCCGCTGGCGCAGGTTGAGCTTTTCGTTTTTATGCCGCAGGTGGAGGATCAGCACGACGAAGAGCCCGAGCAGCACCACGCCGGCCGTGCAGGCGATGAGGGTATTGCGTTGCGCTTTCAGGCGGCCCGCTTCCGCTTCCTGCCGGAAACCGAACAGCGTTCTTTTGAAATTGTCCGACACCACGGAATCTTTCATCGCCTCGTATTGTTTATGATACTCCAGCGCTTTGCGATCGTTCCCTGCCGCTTCATAAATGGCGCTGAGCAGTCCATAGCCGTCCCGCGTATTCTGCCGTGCGTTGCCCCATTGGGCCGAGTGCACCAGGGAGCCTTCCGCCATGGCCAGCGCGTTTTGCAGATCGTTTCGCTGCAGGTAGATCCTTCCCAGGCCCAGCATGCTGCCGATGAGGATGTTCCGGTCCGTTACCCGGGACGATTCCTGGTACAGCGAGTCGTAGTATTTGAAGGCGATATCGTAATTCTTTTCCAGCAGGTACGTGTGGCCCATTTTCAGGCGCACGATCTTGCTTTTCCAGGTGCCCGCAAGTGCCAGCTGGTAGCATCGGCGGGCCTGCTGAATGGAGCCCATCGCCGCGTACAGCTCCCCCATGCGGTTGTACATTTCGCGGTAGGGGTATTCGTTTTTAAAAGGACGAAGGGATTCCGCCTTTCTCATGTATTCGAGGGCCGACTGATAATCGCCCATGCTTTTGTACAATGCGCCCATCTGCGCCAACAGGAGCACGTAGGTATGGTTATCCTGACTACCTTCATAGATAGCCAGGCCTTCCGTTACGGTCTTGAATGCTTCTTCGTATTTCCCCTGGTCGTCGTAAATATTGCTGAGTATACGCAAAGCCCTGCCCTCGCCGCCTTTCGCGCCCACGCGGCGGTAGTACCGGAGGCTGAGACCGACAGTGTCCGCCGCCAGGCCGAACTGCCCGTTATACCACAGGGCCTGCCCCACGCCAAACAGCGACTCCGCGAAAAGATAGTCGTTGTGCATCGCCTGCGACATGGCCATGGCTTTGTGATATTCATCCCAGGCCTCCTTGGGCATAAAACGCCAGAGGTACCCGTTGCCCGCACGGATAATACGCAGGCAGTCCTCTTCCGAATCCGCCCGGGAAGGCAGGCAGAAAAGCGAGCAGCAAAACAATAACAGGAGAATGCGGCGCATGAGCATAAAACTACCAAAATCCGCTCAATCCTGCATGCCGATTGATTCATTGGCGGGGACGAATGAGTAACCGGGGGAAATGGGCGGGCCGTCCTGAATGGGACCGATGCCAATGGCCAACCCGCGGGGTATGCGCTTTCAAACAAAAACGGCCCCCTTCCGGGAGCCGCTATTGCCTATTTAAAACACACTATTACTTTACACTTCATAAAATTACCGCTTCGCTACAACACAAAACATGATAACTATCATTGAATGAACACTTTAACATTTCCTTTTATAATATTTTTTATTGTTATTGATTTTTCGCTAAATTAAATGGCGAAAACCCCTTCCGTTGTTTGTCCCGTTAACTAGTTTATATGCAATGTACCCAGGAAGATTACCAGCAAGCCCTGCGGCTTTCGCAGGCCATCCAGCAGTATTTCAGGCTCAATTACAACAAGTACACAGTGGGAACCGGGGAGATGTATGCGTACCTGGTCAAACATGATCTGGCAGAACCGCGACCGGATGGGGCCACACCGTTGGTGCAGCTGCTCGGCCGGCTGAAGGCTGCCGGCGACCTGTCGTGGTTGCTGCCGCAGTGCCAGCCGGGCGTGGCCGGCAAAGACGAGTGGCGTTTCATCCGCATGGTAGACGACCGGGTGGAGCAAATCCGGCAGCAAGGCGATAAAGGTCCGGGAAAGGAACTGGAGTAACCGGGACGAGCACGGATGGCTGCTGAAAAACAGTTTCCGCAGGCGGCCCGACGCTTTATTTCCCCCTGGGCAGTTTCGCCAGGATGCTTTGCGCCGCGTCTTCATACACGGCGATCAGGTGCGTCCTGATCGAATCCGGGGTGGGATTGGTTTGCCCGTTGGCAAGCAGTGTGATGGCGCTAGAGGGCAGCGCCGGCATGTGGCAGTTGATGCAATCCTGTTGCCGCGCTTCGGCGGAGAGTTTCGTTTTTTTATGCGTGTCCTGCTCGTGGCAGCTGATACAGCGCTGCGCGAACATCTGCAGGTCGCGTTCCGTGGTGTGCGGGTTATGGCAGGAAGAGCAGTTCATGGTTTTGCTCTGGATGAAACACCGGCTGGCTACGAGCAGCTGGTGCTGGTTGCCGTGCACGTCCATTTCAGCCGGTTTTCTCGGGAAAGGCACGGTGGGCAGCAGGTACTCCGCCAGTGCGTCGCCCGGCTGGAAGCGGAACGGGGATTTCTGAAAGGGTTTCAAACCGGAGTGGCACAGGGCGCACATGTCCAGTTTCCGGAGGTTGGGAATGGTATCGATGCGGGCGATATTTTTTGCGGCCTTTTCTTCCGGATGCGCGGTGTGAAAGTTCACATGCGCCGCGGCGGGGCCATGGCAGCGCTGGCAATCGATGCCTGCGATCATTTCCCTTTTTTCAAACACTTCTTTCAGGCCCATGCCTTCCTGCACCTCCTTGACTTTCACTGCCGAGCTGTGGCAACCGAAACAGGTGCTGGGGATCACCCGGTCGAACTTGGGATGGTCTGCCGGAAACCCCGGGCTGTTCGCCCAGCTGGCGGCCGGTACGAAATATGAGATGGGCAGCTGGAAATACCGCCCGTTGCGCCACGACAGGAATGTCTGCGCCTTCCTGCCCGAGCCTACGGCAATGTCGAAAGGCTGCTTCTGTTGCAGCGTGCCGTTCTGGTAAGCCGCCTGATACAGGATGCTGTCTTCCCGCTCCATCTTTACTTCATTCCCATTGGGAAAATGGAATACATTATCCGGCGATGTAAAACTGCCCTTCACCGTTGCCGCGGAAGCGGGTGCGGATGTGTGCGCATGCGCGGTGGCGGCGTAAGATGCAACGATTGCCTGATGACAGTTCGCGCAGGTATTGGCCGCGGCGAATGTTTCGCCTCGTGGGTCTGCGCCGCCGGCTTTCCTGTTGCCGCAGCGGGAAAGGGCGATCACACCGATGACCAGGCAGGCCAATACAAAAAACTGTCGTTTGTTCATAACGTTTTTGAATCGTTTCTCAATATAAGGTTATCCTGTAAAAAAACAGCCTCCCTGCGGCAGGGAGGCTGTTATTAGCTGAAGCAGGCGCGGTTGCCAGCCGGGAAATCATCCGGGCGCAATGCACATAACACAGGGGAGCCGCCATGGCGTCATATCCAGACTGTATGACAGCAAAGATTACTTTACACCTCAGGGATAATACCCGATCGCCGCCGCTTCCGTAGTGGCCAGCCCGGTGGCATTCACCGCCGTGCCGATGCTGGCGATGCCCGTCCACGGTCCCGTAGAGCCGTAACCGTTCCAGCAGCGGTAAACTACATTGTATTGTACGTTGGTGTTCGTGTTGCCCCCGAAATGGATGGAATCTCCGTCGAGGCCCAGCTGAGTGGACATGATGTTTCGCTTCTGCGTCACGGTGCCGCTGTTGAGGGTGGTGGCGTCTGCGGCGCTGATGAGGTAATTCCTGTCAACGGGGTTGAAGCCCGTATGATGGAACACCAGTGCGTAACGCGTTGCCTGTGAACCGGCCGTGGCGTAGTTGAACGTGTTCTTCGTGATCATAAAACTGGTGCCCATCCTTTCGTTCCCCGGGTTCACGTCGTTAAACACCGGCACTTCGATGAATACCGGGTTGATGCCCGTGAGATAGGTGCCGGTGGAGATGAAGTCGTTGTCATACACGACTCCCTTATCCGACAAATCGCCCCGGAAGCGGACAAACGAACCCGAGCAGTCTTTAAACGTGTTGGCCACCACGCTGAGCCGCTGGATGCCGTAGGCGCCGTAGATCATGTGGGCATGGGAGTCGTATCCCACGTTTTCGAACGTGTTGTATTTGACTATTATGCGGTTGGATGCGGCGTAATGCACACCCAGTGCCCCGTACGACACGGCCGGCAAATTCACGAACTGGCATTTCTCCACGGTGATGTCCTGGCTGTTGACGATGGTCAGCGCATAACCCGTTACATCGCCCGTAAACTTCAGGCGGAGCAGTTTGATGTTTTTGCAGAGGTTGACGTTCATCAGTTTGGCGATGCTGCCGTTGAATACCGCCCCTCCTTCCGTTACCGCGGTTTTGAGCGTCAGCAGGTTCGTATCGTCGCCGATGTTGGACAAGCTGAGAGTGGCGGTGCGGGTGTAGGTGCCGTCCGCAAAGATGATATCCACCGGGCCCGTTGCCAGGGCCGCCTGCACGTTGGACCAGAAGGTAGAATTGAAACTGGTGGAAGGCGAGACATTAAAAGTGGTGGTTGACAAAAGTGCTGCGGGGCTCTCCGACCGTTGTCCCTGCGGCTGTTCCGATGGTTTTACCTCAGGTTTTTTGCAATACACCAATCCCGTCACAGCAAACGTGAGAATAGTCTGTAATACGATTTTCATAATAACGGTTTTGTTGGTAAAAGAAGGGTCCGCCGGCGCTCTTTTCGAGTGCCGGCATGAGGATTTCAGTGTAAATCGCGCAATTTACGGTAACGTACCCGGTACAGATCTAATTTAGCGGATAAAGCCGGAATTTCAAAGCAATTTGCGAAGAAACGGCGGGGTGAAGTTCTGGATGAGGTAGTCCATCGGCCTGGAACCGTTTTTATATCGATGCGCCCGCTGCTTCCGGACATAGCTCCGGAAACGCGCGAGGGCCTGTTTCTTTTGTTTGTTAATGCTCAGCCTGCCGTTCGTTTCCGTTGCAATCTTATACAGCAGCATGCAATCTATCGCGTGGGACGGCCGCTCATAGTCTTCGATGATCTCCTCCCCTTCTTCCGTATTTTTATATGCCTGTTTCAACGCCACGTAAATACCGTGCAGTATCAGATCGCTGGCTATCATCCTGTGCATATCCCTGAGAACTTTCGGACCGTTGATGATAAATGATCCAAACAAGCCATTCCCTAATAGTGCCGCATCTTTTCCGTTGCTACGTTTAAAACCGTTTACTATTCTTTTCCGTTTTACCTTCCACCAGATGCTGACCAGGATAAATACTATCCAAACCGCGAAAGTTATTGCAATAAAAAGGGCTACAATCCGTGCAGCCCAAATCAAAGGTTCTCCATCCAGTACTTCTTTCCAGAATACGGTAGCGTTTCCCGAGTCTGCAGCATACATGACCGGCACCTCTTTCTGCCCGGCTACCTTTCCGAATGCCGTCAATTCCGGTTCATTGAAGATATTATACAGCACTAATACTTTCATTGTAAAGAATTCACCCGGGTCGAGGATTACGCTCGACATGGTGATACTGTCTTCTCCCTGCTTTTTCAGTTTCACGCTTTGGAACAGATACCTGTTTCCTTCAAATATGATCCTGGGATCATCGACGATCTTTCCACTGAGCACTCTAAGTCCTATCGGGGCATCGGGGTCATAATCTTCCAGCCTGATATGCTCCGTTCCATTATTTGCGACCCTGATTGTATAAATACCGATATTCTGGTTGGTTGTTTTCAGATCAGTGTTGTCATAGCTTACATTAAGTTCTTTCAAGTCTCTGTTAAAATCGACTACATCTACCTTTCCTAATGTCAAAATTTCAAGTCCGTTCTTCTTTTCCGCTGCGTATACGTCTGCCATTTGCTTCGCTTTAATGGCTATCCCTGTCAAGGCTAGAATAACGGGGATGTAGACTTTAAACAGTCGTTTCATCGTAAACAGTTTCATTGAATAAAATTTTCAATTTTAATTAATGCAAGGACAAAGGGGATTAATGGGTACACGGCATGCGTCTACCGGCACATAGTTCAATAGTTCAACACCCTGCAAAAGCAGGATATTATGGTTTGGTTTTTACTAGTAGTGATAATTTGAGAATTTCTGTTGCCTAGTGCTGCATATTAGTTTGGCCCGTTTTCAATATATATAAGACTATCTCTCCCGAAAAAGTGGGTGAAGCCTTATGAAAATTTTCTCTTAAGCGATGGTTTGCCGGAGAAATATTAAACGTTTATGTTCATACTACTAAGACTATCAAACTGAAAAAATGGGTGAGCTTACTGAAATCTTTCTTTTGACTTTTTTATCATGTCTTCAACGTAAAACATACCGAATAATCCTACGCCCTAAAGCGATAGCGACCATACAGCTCCTGCGTGCTTAGTTTCCGTAGGGTATCTTCCAGGCGCTACCCTTCTCTGTCCCTGGGGAGCTCTTCCCTGTTGGCATCTTTTGATTTGGCCGGATGGGAGTATTTGTTCATTTCCGTGGTGAAGAACACCGTTTCCACGAGTACGGAGAGCCAGAAGAGGTACCGCACCTTTACTTCAAACTGCCGGCCGAACACCCGGAAGCTGATTCTATCGTCCGGCTGGAATCTGCGCCAGAAAATCACCGTATCCGTCATCATAAAGTACCCGAAGGTCATCCAGAATATCGGATTGGTGATCACCGGCTGGCGGAGGATGGAGTTTTCATCGGTGGAGATGAACTCCAGAATGATCAGGGGGATAAAATATCTGGTGCCCAGGAAAATGAGATAATTGGGTATGGTATCGACCAGCAGATGGTGTTTCTGGTTAAAGAGTATCCTATAGCTCGCCCAGGCGCAGAACAGCATGACACAAAGAAGCATGCCATAGAGGAAAACAGCAGGTTGCCCGCTGACGGTATATGCCGGGCCGAGGAGAGGTAGGTGGAAAGTGGGGTTGGTCATTCCTTCGGTGACGACTTTGATGGTGGTGAGTAGTAAGCAAAGGTTCCAGGGGAGGAGGGCTGAAAGTTTTTTCATATATGAGATGTATTATTCTTTGTAATTATGTAATCATTCAGTACCTGTAGCCTAGCCAATCTTTGCATATAAACAATTTGAGCTGCCCGTTATCATTATAAGACAAATTTTAGGCTTTTTAGGGTGAAGCCGCCAAACAAAAATGTTCGCTTTACGTCTTACGGCCATTTAGGATTTTTTGACTCCACCAATGAAAAAACTATCTGCATAAGCGTTAAAAAAAGAAAAGTATCATTAAATTTAATCCACTAAAAACTCATTTTACCCCCTAAAAACAATGTAAAAAATCTGTATATAGCATAGGTTGAGTCAAACCGCTATCGTCAGCCCTCGAAACAACATACAAAAAATCCCGGAGCATAATGAACAAATTGAAGCTTTCGAAAAATCTTATAGACACTGCCGGCAAAGCACTATCTCGCGAAAACGAAACGGATGTAGACAAATACATTCAATACATGGATGCGTTTGATGAATATAGAAAAAACCATTTGGAACCACTTTCCAAAACGACAATTGAAGTCCAACAGTGGCTATCACTATATGGAAAGGAATATTTTATCGCTCAACGAATAAAGCGAAAGCCTCAAATTATACGAAAATTATTGCGTTTCAGCATACGGCTTTCCCAACTTCAAGATATTGGTGGCGCGAGAATAATAGTAGATCAAAATAGTGACGTGGATGAAGTTGCAAACTTCCTTATTACAAGGTTTCAAAGCAACAAGGAACTAAAAGTGATCAGACAAACGGACTATCGCGGTGAAGGAAGAGAAGATTCAGGTTACCGGGCCTATCATGTAATCTTGGAACGAGAAGGCATCAAGATGGAGCTTCAAATACGAAGTAAAATTCAACACTATTGGGCAGAAGCAATAGAGCGAACTTCTATAGTTTATGGACATTACATAAAAGAGCTTGAAGGAGACCCTATGGTAATTCGCTACTTCAAAACCTTATCAGATTTGTTTTATGAGATTGAATCAGGAAGAAATCCGGATGCCGCATTAAGAACAAAAGTAGAAGAGCTTCGAATAAAATCAGAAGAGATCATTCAAAGTTCCGATGAAAAGAATGTTTTCAGCAGCTATGTGAATGAAGGTGTAATTAGGGACCTAGAAGAAAAAGAAAAGCGAATGACAGAACCGGGTCTCAACAACTGGATATTTGTGTTTAACTGGAATATTGGCTCGTTCGTCACTTGGGAACTAATAACCAATGATCCTGAAGACGCCATAAAAAGATATGTAGATTTCGAAAACAGATACACCTCGGAAAACGGATTTGAAGTGGTATTAGTTGGTTCGTCTAAGGTAACGACTGTCCGACAAACCCACAGTCATTACTTTGGTTTGAATCATACAGACGGGCAAGTGCTTGAGGACATTAACTCATCAATTGTTGGGTTTTCAAACACTATGGATATTGATGTTGGAGCTAGGGAAATTTTACGTACGCTTGAAAGACGTCGATTTTGGGGCAGTAAATCCATATCGGTTGACACACTTAGAAATCATTTCTGCAAGGATGTTTTAACGTTCGACTCCTCATTCGAAGTTCTACTAGACAAAGAATTAGTAACAAACCATGGTGGTGTTGCGCTTAACTTGAAAAAGAAACACCTCATCAACAAATACGTCTGAGAAAACAATAGCCGTAGTCTGACGTAATCCGAGTTTGGAAAATATGCCACTTTAATGCGTAGGATTCGTCCTATAATAGAAATTACATTACCGAACACATCACCTTCCGACAGTATAAAAACCCTCGTATTTCAGACAGGTCTCAAAAATTCGAAATCAGAATCTACAGAATATTTTCGCTGCAGCAATCGGCGATCCAAATAGTCTTAACGAGACATTCCACAATAAGCGCATCACTAGAAATTATGTACGAATTAGAAAATACCTAATAACCTTCGACCCTTCAGAAACCCATCCAATTATTCATATATTCACTGGTTGAAATCCGAACAACAGGTTCAGGAAGCAAACATTGGTATCTGACGGAAAAATCAGCATCAACTTAATAATATCAAGTATCAAATAGAATTTACATGAAGGCTTAGAGTCTTATAAAATGGATTGAACTAGAATATTACTTAGAGTCATGGAGACCTTTTTTAAACAACTCAAAAACGAACATGGCTAGCCCCTCCAACAAACGAAAAACCCCCAAACCAAAATAAGAAAATTTACTAATCTTATAAGCAAATCAGCTATTTACTCATACCGCAAAAATAAATTTGATTTTTTTCTTTTGCTTGCATAACTATCGCAGTGAGATGATGGAAATTTACGAAACGATAGGGAATTAACTAACCCCCAAAGAGACCAAATAACTATCTCCGGGCTATTATAAAACTGTTTAAATGAAAAAGGGATTTATTCTTGAAACGCTAATCTCCTTACTAGTACTACTCCTAACGTACGCCAGTTTAAGTAAGATTTTAGAATTTGAAAAATTTGTATTTCAACTCGGATTGTCACCATTTCATCTACTCAGCAGCAACGCATATCTTGTAGCATTGTTAGTTCCCTTGGTCGAAATATCAATAATCATACTTCTGATGATTAAAAGAACAAAGTTGATTGGTCTTTGGAGTAACCTCTTTTTAATGTCGATATTTACCGTATATATAGCCGCAATGCTTCTTTCTGGCAGCGAGCTCCCTTGTACGTGCGGTGGCATAATCTCCAAAATGTCGTGGGTCCAGCATTTATATTTCAATTTATTCTTTATCGCAGCATCAGTCATTGCAATTCTTCTTATTCATCGAAAAGACCGAGATATAAAGGTTTTAACATGAACCTGAAAATACTAGAAAAATGAACCCGTATAGCATCTTATTATCAATAATTGTCTCTCTTTCACCAATTTACAATTTCTCAGGCAACCTTGAAAATGAGTGCAATGCAGAAGGAATGGAATTCTCATTTGTTTCCGCCGATCCATCTGATCCCACTTGGTTCATCGGAACAAGGGATTGTGCTAAAGTATACTATAATTGTTACGGAATTACCAATCTATGCGCAAAAGCATATGTTGTAGGTCATGAATATGATCCTATATACAGAGTACCGTCCTTAGATATTTACAAAGACATGTGGTAGAATATCAAAAAGATAATAAAACATATTCGCGCGATAACAGGGCACGGCTCCCCTGTCCCAAGCAGCCATATATTAAAATTTCTCACCCTTTAAAAGACAAAAGTCCATGAAAACAGCAAAATGGAGCTTTTCCGCTCTTGCAATCGCAGTTGCTGCTTGTGCAGCCTTCGCTTTCCAACCTTCTCAGGCTAAAACAGCCGTTGAAGACGAAGCTATCTACATTCTGGAAGACAACCAGACAATTGAATTTACCGGCACCCGTGCTCAGGCATCTACTTTTTTTGGTTGTCCGGTTGTACTGAACCCCATCTGCGCAAAAGCATATGTAGTTGGTCACGCTGGTGATCCTGCATACAGACTGCCCGCTCTGGATGTTTACAAACCCTAATTTACAGCATTAGGAACTAAATCTAAAGGGGGAGGCTTTTATGAGCTTCCCCTTTTACATACAAAGAATAACACGAGCACAACGGCAACACCACCACAACAACAGAAGATTCCTTACTGGAAATAATTTTTAAGCTAAAAATGGTTCAAAATAACAAATTACTGACCAAAATTAGTGCTTCTCCTTTATGACAAGCACCTCAAAAGGTATAATCTCTTCCTCTATCAACAACCCATATTTTGATAATTCAGATCTAATCTCGCCAATATCTGGTTTCATCATATTTAGACTAATCTCCAAATCGACAGGATAGTCAATTCCAGTTTTGTCCACAATCGGCTTACCCAAATTATTTAAATTGAGCATTTCAACAAGTTCAGAAATTTTTTTGTTTTGTATTCCATCAAAATAATCAAATTTTGTTTTTCGGGGCGTATGTATAAATCTGGATTCTCCTCCCGATGTCCTCATTAAAACCGTACTTCCTTGCCTGATTACATAACACGGGGTTGGGCGATATTCCATCTTCCCTGTTACAGAAAAGACTCTGTTCAAATCTGATAACATGTTCTCATAAAAGGCCAAATACAGAACACTTTCAGGTAAGATCAATTCATATGTATACATATTATCAGACATCCAGTCCTCCAATAGATCATACCCAAATTTTTTAAATTCTTCCTTATGTTGCATTGGATTAATGTACCTGGTTGAATCAGATAGTTCCATTGAATATATATAAGGATTAAAAATTGAATATTTCCTTTTAAATGCAGCAATCAAATACAGTTCCTTAATGCTAGCTTTATTAACAAGTATCCGCCTAACTTTCGGGTTCAAGACATGGGCAGGGAAAATCGGTTCAGCATAGATAGCTCCTGGAGTTGATAAATCTGACTTTTCCAATATAGATCGATAAATGAAGTTATTCTCATTTCCTCGATCTAATTCTTTTGCAACATCAAAATTCATACTATCGACTTTCCTTACAAATCGAAAAGATCTACCACTTATCGCTGCTTCTATATTTTCAGCTGTAATGTAATTCCCTCCGGTAATTGCAAAAACAGTTCCCTTACTATCAATCCAGACAACGTGTGGTTTCCCTTGGTGAGGAAACATCTTAACCCCTAATAAACTATCTCCTATAATCATTGGAATTTGCAAACTCCTTAAATCCGGTCTTTTTTTAAAAAAGGAATCTACAGTATGGCCACTTGATTCAGTAACCATAATAATCTCCAGATCCTCTTTGTATATCTTCCGAAGTGAATCCGTCCTTCGCATACTTGCCACGCAATAAGAACAATATGGCCCCCAAAAATCAATAATCAGCACCCTATTTTTATAAAAACTCGATAATTTGTTGGGCTCCTTTTCGGAATCCATAGGAGTTCCATAATTATAAAAACTACCCATAACTATATTTGGCATTTTCTCCCCAATATCGATTGGCCGAGGAGTATCAGCCATTTGTCCTCGCGCAATCACGCAAAACAAAAAGCATTGGAAAAATGCTATACTGCGAATAATCATATTCTAAATTTTAACTCTCAATTAACGGTATTTTCGCCCCTACAATTTTGATAGACCTCTATGCTTTAGCCCGTTCCGATGCGCCGTCGCGCTATCTTCTGAACCAGCAACCACGATGTGTCAAAAAGACGCGAATCTTTCTTCATATATTAGATATCTTGACATTTTTTTTGGGTGAATTATTAGTTCATTCATTTGTCAAAAAAAGTCATTTCAACCAGTTTCTTTAATTGACAGAGTTCGCTACCAAAAAAATGGCTAATAGATATAGTAATTCGCTTTGTGGGAGCCGCAATTAAGGAGTCAAAACCGTTTCAAATGTTTGCTTCATGCAACCATTAGATGAAATAGCCAATAAGTCTTAATTATAGCCCCTATTCTGTACCAATGAAGGATTTCGACCGATTTCCTCTAGGGGAATCGGGAACAATTCAGCCTCAGTCGTCCAGGTAGGCTTAACCTTCTTCATAACGTGGTCAATTTGTCCTGTTCGTTTCAGGTCAAAGAATCTCAACCAACCTTCAACAAAAAATTCCTTTCTTCTTTCTTTGAATATTATAGCCAAGCAGTCTTCCTTTGAAAGAATAGAATCCATGGGCTTAACATTTGCTCTCGCTCGAACAACATTTATATCTCTCGCAGCATCACCCATTTTACCGAGCTGAGCCGTTGCCTCAGCCCTGACAAGGTACATCTCACTCGCTCGTTGAATTATCAAATACTCCCCATTTGTTCCAGATGTAACTGTGCGATTTCGATACTTATACGGATATCTATATGTCTTCGAGCCAATAGACACATCTTTGATCCAACTTCTCCTCCTTTCATCGGCAGTATCAAATGACATAATCAAAGAATCCGTTATTGAAAATGTAGGTACTGTATTTGCTGTGCTCGGAACAAGCGCTCCACCCAAACTTGTAAAACCGCCTTGATTCCAAATCTGGAGAATAGTTTCTTTACTTCCCTTAAAAAAGGCTGTCGAAGCCATGGGTAAAGGAGTAAAAAAGCCAGAATTAATAATCGAACTTGCCTCTAATTCTGCATTACTCCAATCACCCAATGTTAGGTAAACTCTAGCAAGGAGAGCAATCGCCGCCCATTTTGTAGCCCGAGCTCTTTCCTCCCCTGGATATTGTTCTTTTAGCAGAATTTTAGCGATTTTTAAATCGGAAAGGATAAACTTATATACTTCCTTCGCTTCTGTTCTTGGAGCATTTAACCCAAAGCGAATGTCGCTCGAGTTGATCAATGGAACATCCCCCCAGATATTGACTAGATGAAAATATTGAAAGGCGCGAACAAATCTAGCCTCTCCTTCTGCTCTCGCCCTAACAGTATCCGAAAGGAGCAGATTATCTGGTACATTTTCAATAATCACGTTTGCTTGATAAATTCCTGCATATAGCTTTTTCCATAAAGAATACACAAAGGTGTTATTAGATGGAATAATGCTGCTTGAATACACAAGCGCCTCTGCAGCAGAAGTATTAGGTAAGATTTCGTCTACATACAGCCCTATATATGGCAAATAAACATCATTAAAATTAATAGTACTATAGAGGCCGGAGGATGCGGAACTCACACTTGCGTCGCTAGAAAAAACGAGGTCCTTCGAAAGTCGATCTTGTGGTATATCAATATCCAATAACTTATTACAGCCGACGAAAAAAAATATAGATACAGTAAAAAATAATCGCTTCATTTTTCGCGAATTTATAAAGTTATTTGAAATCCAGCGGCCCATGTTCTAAGAACCGGAACAGTTAAGTTGAGACCGTTTACTGTTTCCGGATCTACGTCTTTTGCAATAGAAAATGTTGCGACATTCTGCCCCTCAGCATATATCCGAAGCTTCTGAATTTTTATTTTATTCGTTAAGCTAGAAGGAAACGAGTAACTCATCGAAATATTCTTCAATCGAACAAATGATGCATCGATTAACTGCATTGATGAATTTCTTAAGCTTTGAATTGCATTGTAAGCCGTGGTTCCGCTTTTCACAGTTGCACGTTGAATATCGGTAATATCACCTGGACTTCTCCATCTGGACAAAACATTAGCGTATGAATTAGAACTTGAATTGGGTGGTGTTCCAGTAAGGAGTAAATTATCAAGAGCATCTTGTTTAACAAATTGGAAGAAAAGACTGAATTGAACCCCCTTATAAGCCAAGTTATTCTCTAGTCCCCCAAAATACTGTGGACTTATCTTCCCCACTGGTATATAGTCATCAGGAAAGGACAACTTTCCGTCCTTATTAACATCCTCAAATGCTGCTACTCCAGTTTGAGAATTTATCCCCATGAATCGTAATCTTTTCACCACACTGAGATCCTCCCCAACTACGTATGTGTTGGCGTAACTTGAATATTTAATATTCGGAAATGATCTTAGTACATTTTTTTGAAATGTTACATTAAAGGAAGTAGTCCACAGAAATCCATTTGAATTTATATTTGTCGACGAAACATCGATCTCCCATCCTCGATTAACAATAACTGCTGGCAAATTTGCTTGATAGCTTCCAAAACCCGAGCTAAAAGGAACAGGGTAAGCAACCAATTGATTTGTACTCCTATTAAAGTAACTTGCTATAGTTAAAAAGATGCGCTCCTTACAAAATCCCAATTCCAACGCCGTTTCAAACTTTTTATTTGCCTCCCAACCATATTCCGCGTTTGCAAGAAGGCTCGGTTGCAAAGTCGCCGCTCCGAGATACTGCATCCCAGAACTGTAAGTAGCAAGATATTGATAGTTGCCGATTTGATCATTCCCTGTAACTCCATAGCTAGCTCTTAGCTTTCCAAAAGAAAGAAGGCTTCTAAAATCTCTTACGAACTCTTCATTTGAAAAAACCCAACCGGCACCAAGTGCCCAAAAATTTCCATATCGATTATCCTTTCCGAATCTTGTAGATCCATCTCTTCTAAAATTAGCGCTGATTAAATATTTAGCATTATATATGTAGTTAATACGTCCAAAACCAGACAAATATTTATACTCCGACCTTATATTTGTTGCATATTCTACATTTCCAGCATATCCAATATTCTCTAAAAGAGTTTCATTTGAATAATTAGTACCCTTGACTGCATTATTTCGAGATACATTGTGCTGCAATGTGCCACCAATCAGAACTTTGAAATTATTCCTCTTAATTTGAGTAGAATATTCAGCTTGTGGTTCCAATAGGTAATTAGTATTTCTCCCATTACCAAAAGAAGCTGAACTAACGGGGCTTAACACAGGCCATTGCGAAGATTTTGGCAAAGTAGACATCAGATCCATATTTAAACGTGAATACCCTCCACTTAACTTCAAATTTAGACCAGGCACAACGGTATATCGAAGAGACAAATTAGCAATAAGATTATCCGTCTCGGAATTTGATTTCTGCTTTAACCATGCGACAGGATTAAGTGGAATTTCCCAATTCAATGAACCATCCATATTATAAATGGGGTAATTTGGAGCGAGGGAGGCAATGCCAACTGCATCAATATTTCGTATCAATGTATTTTTATCAGCACTAAAGCTAACGGTTAGGCCAATTTGAAAGTTTGAATTGATACTCGTGTGATTTAAATTTAAATGGCTTCCGAGCCTTTTGTATTTCTGTTCACCAGGTAAAATAGTTCCTTCTCTTCTGTAATTTAAGCCGATAGAAAAATTGGTTTGCTTATTTCCTCCTGTAAGAGAAAGTTCGTACTGATTGATTGGAGCAGTTCCTCCGAGAATATAGTCAAACCAGTCAGTCTGGTGCGTAGTATCCCACAGAACAAGATCTGGAGCCAGGGCCCTAGTAGGCATTAAAGTATCGTTCCTAAACCCCTCCCGCCGAAGTTCAAGAAATTGATTCAAGTCCAAAAATTTCGGTTTCCGGGCAATTTTACTAAATCCAATATAGGAATTGAAATTTAAAGTAGTCCTCCCAGGCTTGCCCTTTTTTGTTGTAATAAGAACAATTCCATTTGCCCCTCGACTACCATAAATAGCCGTTGCATCAGCATCCTTAAGCACTTCAATACTCTCAATCTCCGATGGAGGAATGCTATTTAACGGGCTTACAGGTCCATTAATGGTTGTGAACTCCGGATTAAATGTATTTAGTGGAGTGGATGTAAACGGCACACCATCAACAATGTATAAAGGCTCCGTCCCAGCAGCGATCGAGCCTTTACCTCGAATTACCACTTTAACATTCCCACCCGGTAACCCATTTTGAGTTGTAATAAACGCACCCGACACACGGCCCTGAAGGGTAGATATGGGGTTTGAAACCGGCTGCCTCGAGATTTCTTCGCTACTAACTTTAGAAACCGAACCGGTATTAAAACGACGCGAGGTATTACCATATCCAATTACAATTGTTTCATCAAGGGAACCTATTTCCCTATTCAAACGTACGGAAAACACCTCACGCGGTCTCACTTTTAACTCCTGACTTGCATATCCCGTATAGCTAACAATCACAATGGCTCCCGCATCTCCATCCTTTAGGACAAATTGGCCATTTGAGTTTGTTACAGTTCCAATATTCGTCCCCTTAATCAATACTGTTGCGCCAACCATAGGTAATCCTTCATCAGATATTACAGTACCCTTTATCAACGGCTTGGAAATCGTATCATAAATTGGCGACTCTATCATATTTTTTTGAGGCGTCTGTATCCTTTGAGGAAATAAGACTATTCCCCCGTCCGTATTCTTCCAAGATAGCCTTCTCCCTTTAAGGATAACAGATAAGGCCTCATCAATTGATGCTTTCTTAAGAGAGACATTTGGTAGAATATCGTGTCCGTCAAGATCCTTTATTGCATAATAGAATGCAACACCTGCTTGTGCTTCGATTTTTCTTAATACAGCTTCAATAGAAATATTACTTTCATTAATTGTAATGCGAGCGCTATCCTGACTGGCCGTTGCATTAATAGATAGTGAAATAAAAAAAGACAAACCCAGCATAAGCCTGCGCCTAAATTGAATTGATAAAATAGCCTTCATAAACAATTCATTTGATTATTAGAACGAATAATCATACAACGAGGCAACAACGCCAAATGCATCGAACAATCATTTTCCAATATAACATGGTTTTCTTCCTTAGATTCGGATTCATAAACGAATACGGAGCCATCCAGAACAATTCCGTTTATCGACTTATCCCCTTCCACATTTGGATTGCCCAAGAAAAGTTTTTTTCTTACTCCTGGATCCTGCTGGAGTATAAACGCAACCTGACATATAAGTACAGTAACGAAAATGAGAAGCCGTTTCCCTTTCAAGGAACTAATACTGTAAGGAGATTCCATTCTAAAAATGTTTAGTAGCTAGTCTGAGTTCGATTTATCATTAGATTAAGCTCCTTGGTATTTGGGGTGAATGTTTTCTAACAAATTTTTAAAATACTGAAAAAACAGCAAGAAAACACCACTCATTAACAAGATTTAGCTAACAATTTAGCACATTCCTATAAATCGAAACTTCCTGTAAATACAATCACTAAAGCCACTTGGAGAATCGTCTGGAGGTACGCCTGGTACTTTTCAATGTTCTTCCGCGCCAGCCGCAAATGCGTTTTGACGGTATTTCTGCTGACTTTCATAATGGAAGCAATTTCTTTGTAACAACACTTTTCGATGTGGGCCAACCGCATGGCGGTCTGCTGCTGGTCGCTCAGAGAGGAAAGGATCTTATCGAGCAGGCTTTTCTCGTACTCCTCGATCGCAGGCTGATAGGTAACCGGCTCCCCGGAGTTGGGGAACGCAGCATGCTCTTCTCTGAAAAATTGCAATTGGTTTCTTTTGATGCGCTTCTGCTTGTCCAGGTAAATAATGCATAGGTTATGAATACCCTTTTGCAGATAGTATTTCAGATTGACCACCTGGCCCCACTTCGAAAACCGGAGCACGTGGTTCACAAAAAAGTCCTGCACAAGCTCTTCCGCCTCCTGCCTGTTCTGCAGTATCTGGTATGCCTTCGCATATAATAATTTTGCGTACTTTCGGTACACTTCGCTGTAGGCCTCCTGTCTTTTTTTTATTAGCCCTTCCAATAATAATACATCTTCCATACCCTGAATACGAGGTTAGATTTTAGTTAATTGAGGGCCGCCATAACCGGATGAAAAATCCGATAAATGAACTCATAGATTGTTTTTGGCGCGCATTTTTGTCTGAAGGGCTATTTTGAAAGAGAAACGAGTCGATGCTGGTCCGTTTTTCTACAACAATGAATATTGTAAAATGTACCTGCAATATGTTAATTTGATCCGGAAGATGTTGTTAAGCGAACGTTAACAATTCATTCGCAAACTTGATTGTATTTATTAGAAAGTCCGCTACAGCAGGGCGTTTCATCCGGTTGTGGAAAAGTATTTTAAAAATAAAGTGGGTTCGTTTCACCCCGTTTTGGGGCCGTTTTTAACAAAAATACCGGGCCTGGAAAGGCCCGGTTTCTATTTATGTGCTAAATGTACTTAAAGAGCGATCAGGGATAGACTCCCTGCTCAAGCGTTATTTATTTGCAATGTAATACACCATTGTTCCAATATAATTGTACCTCGCCCGTCTCGTTCACGTTGTCAATGAACGTCTGCAATGGCCGCCCGCGGAACAGCTTCACACGGAAACGCTGTTCCCCCGCAGCGGCATTGTCCATCACCACCTTCACATCATGCCAGCGCTCCACCATGGCGGCAATCTCCCGCATAGGCCGGTCAGCAAAATAATAGGTGCCGCTCCGCCAGGCAATCATGTCAGCATTCAAAGGCTGCACCCTGATCTCCTCCATCCCATGCACCACCGCCTCGGTCCCGGGCCTCAGTTCCACCCGGCGCTCGTCTGCCGACACAGCCACTTTCCCGCTCACCAGCGACGTGGTGATGATCCCCTGGTTATAGGCATTCACATTAAACTCCGTACCCAGCACCGTAATACTGGTACTGCTGGTATGCACGACAAAAGGTTTCCCTGCATCCTGCGCCACCTTGAAGTAAGCTTCACCCTTTATATACACTTCCCGCTTTGCATCCGTAAAATGGAACGGGAATTTTATCTCTGATAAACTGTTGAGCCAAACAATCGTCCCGTCTGCCAGCTTCACCTGGAAGTCCAGTTTAGGCGGCACCGTGAGGGTGTTCCAGCCACCGGCCGCTTCCCCCTCGCCGCTGTACTCCAGTACCCGGTTATTGGCGGTCAGCGTAGCGGCGTCGAGGTTAATGGTCTGACGGCCGCTGTCGCTCAGCGCGATCTTCTTGCCATCGGCCAGCTTCAGCGTAACACCATTGGCCGGCCCGTCTCCGTTCGCGGCCAGGACGGCTTCTTCGCTGCCTCCGGGTTTCAGCAGCAACCAGGCAACGCCCAGCAACACCAGTACCACCGCTGCCGCACTGCTCCACACCTGCCGGCGCCTGCGGCTACGCTGAACAGCTACCTCATGTTCGATATACGCAAGGTTGCGGTTCACGTCGAAAGCTTCCATCGCTTCCATCGCTTCCCCCTTGGGCACATCCCGCTGCAGCTCTTCGCGCATCTCCCGCACCTCCTCACTCGTGGCAAGCAAAGCATTCAGCTCCTCCTGCTCTTCCGGTGAAAGAAGGCCGTAGTGTTCCTTGAGAAGTAGTTCCTGAATATATTCTTTATCCATAATCTAAAGCTGCTCTGTACTATGACGCTATTTTGAAGTGTACAGGGTGAACGACAAAGGAAAGTCTTTTTTTAAATTTACAGTCATCCAACGTAAAAATTCACACAAACAGCTTTGTGTTGTTGCAGCAATGAATTGACAGTGAAATCATTAACAGATGAGGTACAAACTTGTTAGTTGACAAAAAAATGTAGACGTGGGATAATTTTCTTTTGTTAAGGCAATTTAACCGATTCACCGCTTTCAACTATCCTGCTCCCTCCTGCCCGTTCCTTTTGGCCGTAAATTTGTGCCAACACCGCTATTATTCACCGTCAAACAGCGAAGTAATGTTTACACACACCAAAGCATTCACCAGCTTTTCGGCTGATGATATCGAAAAAGCAAAACAATTCTACGGGGAAACACTGGGGCTCCGGGCCAAATCGCTCGACGAAATGGGCATGCCGCTGCTGGAACTGCAGCTGGAAGACGGCCACCGCATCATGATCTACCATAAACCGGATCACAAGCCGGCCACCTATACGGTGCTGAACTTCCCGGTAGACGATATCGACAAAACAGCCGATGAGCTCATCGGCAAAGGCGTACGTTTCCTCCAATACGAAGGCGAGCTGAAAACGGATGAGAAAGGCATCTTCCGGGGCGGCGGCCCGCTCATCGCCTGGTTTGAAGATCCGGCAGGGAATATCCTTTCCATCCTGGAAGAAAAAGAACGGAAATAATGACCCCAAAACGGGGCACGTCCGCAACAGCCAGCAGCCGTTGCGGACGCGCGCATCCATCCGTTCTGAAAAATTTAGTGGGAAGCCACCACCTTCAGCCCTACAATGGATCCGATAAGGGTGGTAATGAAGAATAAACGCCAGAAAGTCGCGGGCTCCTTGAACACCAGGATGCCCATCAGCACGGTACCCACTGCGCCGATACCGGTCCACACGGCATAGGCGGTGCCGATGGGCAGCGTCTGCTGCGCCTTGTACAGCAGCAGCATACTCACGGTGATGCAGATAAAAAAGCCCGCACCCCAAAGGATGGTTTCATTACCCGTGGTTGCTTTCATTTTACCGAGGCAGGTGGCGAACGCTACTTCGAACAGCCCTGCAATAATCAAAATAATCCAGTTCATTGTTCGTGCTTTTAATTGCCCTGCAAAGGTCTGCCTTCACGGCCGGTAAATATTTTACAAATGATAAAAAGTTATTTCAGGTCGGCCCGGATGCGGCTGAGGGTAACCTGTGTAATGCCGAGGTAAGAGGCGATATACCCGAGCTGCACGCGCTGCAACAGTTCAGGCGTTTCTTCGAGCAACGATTTGTAACGCTCCGTGGCGGTTTTGGACTGGCGGCCGATGAAACGCTCTTCGGTCTGGATAAGTTCCTTCTCCGTCAGCTTACGCCCCCAGTTGGCAAATTGTATATCGGTCTGGAAAAGATGTTCGAGCTCGGCGATGGGCACTTTGTACAACAGGGCGTCTTCGAGCAGCTCGATGGTCTCGTAACCGGCCGTTTTATTGATGTAGCCGTTGAACGACATGAGGAGATCGCCTTCCATCCCGAACCAGAACGTGAGATCGCTGAGCCCGCTGCTGCAATACGCACGGGCAATGCCTTTTTCAATAAAATACAGGTCGCCGCAGGTTTTGCCTTCCCTGAAGAGCAGGTGCCCTTTTTTCAGCTCAACAGCCTCGAGCAGGCCGGAAAGGTGCTGCAGCCGGTCGTCCGACAGCGGGTAAACAGATTTGATTCTCGCAAGGGTATGATGCATCCGGAGTGTGTTAATGATAGCCCCTGCAAAATTATATAAAAATGATCGCGCTTTTTCTACCGGGGGATAAGCCTCTCTTTACTGTAAAACAGGTTTGAGCGCCTTAGTGAATCCCCCGCATCAGCCGGTTCCAGCGGATACCGCCCTCCCCGTGGCTGAACCAGGTTATCCAGGCTTTGCCCACCACATGGTCTTCCGGCACAAATCCCCAGTACCGCGAGTCAATGGAATTATGACGGTTATCACCCATCATCCAGTAATAATCCATCTTGAAGGTATAATGGTCCGCGGGTTGTCCGTTGACGTAATACCGGCCGTTTTTCTCCTCCAGCCGGTTGTTTTCGTATACACGTATGATACGGTCGTACATCGCGATATTCTCCCGATGCAGCGCCACGGTCTGCCCCTTTTCAGGCACCACCAGCGGGCCGTAATTGTCCACCGTCCAGCGGTAATGCGCGGTGTCGTGCGGGAACACTTCCGGGTCTGCGAATCCCTTGCTGACATCGGGCACGGTGCTTTCAATAATGGGGAAAGCGGATAACGCGGCGGCCTGCTGCGGGGTGAGGGTATAGAGATACAATCCCTCGCGCGGACCGGTCTGCGGGGGATCGGTAACGCCCATTTCCTCCAGCCGCGCAGGGTTCAGCCGGTCGCCGGTGGTCTGCACCCAATAACCGGTTTTACCGTCGGGCGGGATGGCGGCAACGGCGCCGTTCACATATGCCACACCGTCTTTTATTTCGATTTTATCCCCGGCCACAGCCAGGCAGCGTTTGATGATGTTCTCCCTTTTATCCACGGGGCGGGCCAGGATATGATACCGCTTCCACACCTCCTCGCGGCCGAAACGCCGCACCAGGTCGTAGTAGTTACTGTTCTCCTCGATCTCCAGCGCCACCGTATCGCCCTCGGGCAGGTTGAACACCACGATGTCGTTACGGCGTATTTCCGTGAACCCGGGCAGGCGCCTGTAAGGCCATTGCACGGCCGTGCTGTACGATGGGCTGTACCGGGTGAGCGGCATCCTGTTATGCACGAACGGCATGGCCAGCGGCGTGTTGGGCAGCCTCGGCCCGTAATCCACCTTGGTCACGAACAGGTAATCGTTCACCAGCAGCGTTTTTTCCATGGAACCGCTGGGGATGCAATACGCCTCGAAAATGAATAGGCGGATGATGGTGGCGGCGATAATGGCGAAAACGCCGGCATCGAGCCACTCGCGCAGGGCCGATTTCTTCTTTCCCGGCTGGGGTTTGCTCCTGAAGAATCGCATGGGATTATTTTTACTTTTAATTTACCCAATCTAATGTTAAAATAAACCTAAATCAGCCCCGCGCACGTACCTTTGCGGGATGAATTATTTTTCAGCACTCCTTGATTTACTGAAGACAGAGCGGGAAGAAGACCGGAAATCGTATCAGCAGCTGGTTACCACCAGCTCGGTGGGCGACCGGCGGGCGGCAGGCCTCAGCTGGTACCCGGTAGCGATCAGGGATACTGAAATGGGGCGCGGCGACTATCTCACCGTGGAACTGGAACGCACCACCCACCACGACGTGCCCCATCAGCTGCGTTTCGGTGTGTCCGCCATGCTGTTCTCCAATCACGATCCGGAAACGGATACGGTGGAAGGGGTCGTAACCTGGCAAAGCGGCAACCGCCTCAAACTCACCCTCAAAACGGACGAACTGCCGGAATGGAGCCGCAACGGCAAACTGGGCATCGACCTGCTGTTCGACGACAACAGTTACGACGAAATGCAGAACGCCCTCAAACAGGCGGCTGCCATCTACGATAAAAAAGAAGGGCACCTGGCCCGCATCCTCACCGGCGAAAAAACACCCACGTTCAACGAAACGCTGGCGCCCGCCGCTTTTCCCAATCTCAACGGGTCGCAGCAGGCAGCCGTGAACCGCATCCTGGCTGCCAACGAACTGGCCATTGTGCACGGCCCTCCGGGCACGGGCAAAACCACCACGCTGGTGCAGGCCATCAAAGCCATCATCCGGCAGGAAAAACAGCAGGTGCTGGTAGTGGCGCCAAGCAACGCGGCGGTGGATCTGCTCAGCGAAAAACTCTCGGACGAAGGCCTCAACGTATTACGGGTAGGCAACCCGGCCAGGGTGTCTGACCGGCTGATGTCGCTCACCCTCGACGCGAAAATGAGCACCCACCCGGGCACCAAAGAAATCAAACGTCTCAAGAAACAGGCCGCCGAGTTCCGCGACATGGCGCACAAATACAAACGCAACTTCGGGAAGGCGGAACGCGACCAGCGGAAAGCGCTCTTCGACGAAGCGCGCAACATCATGAAATCCGTCGAAAACACGGAACAATACATCATCGACGACCTCGTCGCCAAAGCGCAGGTGATCACCGCCACGCTGGTGGGCACCAATCATTACACGGTGCGCAACCTGCGGTATAAAACCCTGGTGATCGACGAAGCGGGCCAGGCCCTCGAACCGGCCTGCTGGATACCGCTGCTGAAAGCGGAGAAGGTTGTGCTGGCCGGCGACCATTGCCAGCTCTCGCCCACCATCAAATCCGCCGAAGCGGCCCGCAACGGCCTCGCCAATACCCTGCTGGAAAAAACGGCGGCCCTGCACCCGCAGTCCGTTGTTTTGCTGGAGGAACAGTACCGCATGCACGAAATGATCATGGGTTATTCTTCCTCCGTATTTTACCAGAGCCGGCTCACGGCGCACGCATCGGTGGCCGGCCACCTGCTCCACCCGGAAGATACGCCCCTGGCATTCGTGGATACGGCCGGCTGCGGGTTCGATGAAACTACGGAAGGCACCAGCACCACCAACCCGGAAGAAGCGGCGTTCCTCTTCAAACACCTCACACAGCTGGTGAGCGAACTGGCGCCGCACTACACCGCAGACCGCTTTCCGGATATCGGCATCATCTCGCCCTACCGCCAGCAGATCGCGCTGCTGAAGGAACAGCTCAGCCATAGCCCGGCCCTCCAGCCGTACCTGCACAAAATTTCGGTCAATACGATCGACAGCTTCCAGGGGCAGGAACGCGACGTGGTGTACATCAGCATGACGCGCAGCAACCCGGATAACAAAATCGGCTTCCTGGCAGACATACGCCGCATGAACGTGGCCATGACCCGCGCCCGTAAAAAGCTCGTGGTGATCGGGGACAGCGCCACCCTGTCGCAATTGCCCTTCTACGCCAACTTTATAGCCTATGCCGAGCAGCGGGAGGCATACCGCAGCGCATGGGAATACGCCGACAACTAAAAAATTTTAACAGCGTTTTATGGATTCGCGGGATTCCGGGCATCCTGCTCCTGAATCAAAGCGCGTCCCTTGAAATATTTATTACCCTTCCTCCTGCTGCCTTCCCTGGCGCACGGCCAATGGGAAAAACCTGTGGAACCGGTGCTGTCGGCCGATTACCTCGAGCTTATCCGCAAGCCCCGCGCCGCGCTTGAACCGGTCGCGGATTCGTCGATGCGTATCTTCCGCCTGGCTCGCCGCGGTTATTTCCATTCGAACGTGGGCAGCCTGAAAGTGCGCGGCAATGCGGTCAGCTTAGCGCCGGCCAACACCCTGAACGGATGGCTCACCGGCAGCCTGAATACGGCGCTGGAATTGCGGCAGGCCAACCGCGGGCCCTCCCTTCAAAATACATACGCCCAGGGCCGTGCCCTTACCTGGCGCGGCGCGGAAACGGGTGAAATGTTCAGCTTCGGCCCGGCCATGACGGCGCTGGAATTCGACGGTAGTATTTATCCCTTCGATGCGGGCGGCAAACTGGTACCGGCAGGCGCCGGCAACGGCCAGCCCGCCAAACCTTACGACAACGGTATTTTCAGAACTGCGTCCTATTTATCCCAATCCCTTTCCCTCAATGGCGGCATACGGTCTACCCGGCAGGGTCGCTGGGCATTTAACACCAAACTGGGCTACAGCCGCGAAAACACCTTCATCCGCCACAACGAAAACAGCTCCCGGAATCTCTCTGCCTCCGTTACCAAAACCATCCCGCACTTTACGTTCACCGGCAGTTATCAGTACCTGCGCGATGAGTTATCCAACAGCAACCGCAACGGTTTCCTGAACCGCGCATATATGAACGCCCTGCTGACGCCGGCAAGCTTCGACAATAGCTACAAAAGCGGGGCCTATGGCAACGGGGCAGACAATCCATTGAGCCTGCTCGGCAACAGCGGGAACGATTACCGGCAAACGCAGCGGAACGCGGGGCTGATGGTTAAATACGACTGGAACGATGTGGAAGTGATCGTGACGCAGGCGTATGAGAACATAGCGCAAAAAAGCGGGGAGACCTATCAGCCGGGGGCCGCATTTTTCCCCGCTGGCATAAACACCCAACGGGATAAAACCGACCGCAGCTATTATCTGAAAGCGGAAGCCGACGCGCGGATCCCCAACTACTGGGACCACGGCAGCATGAGAGTGGAAGGGATATTCCTGTTCACGGACGACCGCTCTTCCACCGGTTACCAGCCACAACAACTGCGCTATCAATACCAGCGCAGCAATGGTCATTTGCAGCTCCGGTACAAGGTCAGTCGTCACCTGCAAAACACGCTGCTGGAAGCTACCGCAGGCAATGCGTTTTATTTCTCCAACACGGCCGTTCGTCCACAACAGTTCGCCCCGCTCGTGAATGTGTACGCGTCGTTCCATTTCGGCGGATACAACCGTTATCAGCTGGAAGTGACCGGTTCCATGCAGGCGCTCAACAGCGAACTGCCGGTCGATAACTCCATGGCCTACACGAACCTGCTGCAATACTCCACCGGCCATTTCATGCAATATTTTCCTTTACTGGAAACCGGTAGCTACGACCGGCTGCGGGCAGCCTACAACCGCACCTATACCGGCAGAGCGGTATTCCGGTATAAGTATAAATTCGCGTTGAGCGCGGAATGGTTCCGGAAAGACGTGCGCGACGATGCATTCCCCATCTATGATAACGGCCGCCTCCAACTGCAGAACATCGCCGGGCACCGGCGGCAGGGCGTTGAACTGCAGCTGAACCAGTATGCGCCTATCCAGAAAAAAACGTTGCGCACCAGCAATACGCTCTCCTTTCTGCGGTACCGCCATCGTGTAACACAGGTGGCTGACGGCTACAACGGCACACCCATTGCCGGTTTCTCCAATGTGCACAAAGCCGTGATCGCAGGTGAAACGCTGGGCGCCATCGTGGGCAACCGCTACCGGCGCGATGCGGCAAACAATGTGATCATCGGCGCAGACGGGTTTCCGCTGGTGGATGGAACACCATCCGTGATCGGCAATCCCCTCCCCGATTTTGTGATGAAGCTCAGCAACAGCCTCTTCTGGAAAGAATTCACGCTCGCCACTGACCTGGAATGGAAAAAAGGCGGCCAGATATGGGACGGCACACAGGCGACGCTGGATTACTACGGGCGTTCGGCGGAAAGTGCGGCGCAACGCAACACCTCCGGGCACGTTTTTAAAGGCGTGCTCGAAAACGGCCATCCCAACACCATCCCGGTCAGCTTTTACGATCCGGCCAACCCCCTGGACGAAAACCGCTGGGTGCGTTATGGGCTGAGCGGCGTGGCGGAAGACTACATCCGTGATGCGGGCAGCCTCCGTCTCAATATGGTAGAGTTGCGATATAGCTGGAATATCGGCAAAGTGCTGCGCCGCATCGACCTGGCGGCGTACGCCACGAATATCGTCCTCTGGACGGCCAGTGAAGGTACGGATCCCAACCAGCTGCTGCTCGACCATACCAGCGGCCTCGATTTTTTCAACTTGCCATCCACACGCACCTATGGCATCAATGTTTCACTTCAATTCTGATCTTATGAAATACTGCGGCTTGCTGCTGCTCTGCATCGGCGCTTTTATCGGTCAAAGTTTCGGACAGGTGCTGGATTATGCGTCCAACAAGGAAAAAATATACCTGCACACGAGCCATGTATTCCTGAAACCGGGGGATGATGTGTTCTTCAAGTTATACCTCGTCAGCGCGCGCGATAACACACCGTCCTCCGTGAGCACCATCGCTTATGTGGACGTGATCGGCCCTTCAGGCAACGTAGTGCAGCAATGCACTTATCCCGTGCAAAACGGGTATGCCGAAGGCTCTTATTCCTTTTCGCCCCAGGCGGCAGGCGGCGTGTACAAACTGCGGGCGTACACCTCGTGGATGAAAAACGAAAAAGACAGCACCTTCTTCGTAAAAGAACTGACGCTACAGCGCGTGATCTCACCCCGGATACTGATGAAGCTCGATTTTCCGCAGAAAGGTTATGGGCCCGGCGCGGACGTCAGCGCCGATTTTTCCGCCCGCGATCTGTCAGACAAACCGATCCGGCACCATACCGTCAAATACACGATATCCATCGCAGGGCGCGAACTGCACTCAGGGAATCTGCAAACGGATGCAGCGGGCAAAACAAAAATACAGTTCCGTTTGCCGGCCGATTTATCCGTCACCGACGGCCTGCTGAACATTACCATACAATACGCTTCCTATACCGAAGCCATCTCCCGCAGCATTCCCATCACCCTCAACAAAGTGGGCCTCGGGCTGATGCCTGAAGGCGGCGCCCTGGTGGCAGGCCTGCCGGCCAACGTGGCTTTCAGGGCCCTGAACGAGTTCGGCAAACCGGTGGATATCAAAGGTGAACTGCGCGATGGTCACGGCAACGTGGTGACCACGCTGGAGAGTTTTCACGGCGGGATGGGAAAGTTTGCCTTCACCCCACAGGCAGGCAACCGGTACGAAGTGGTGCTCAACAGCCCGGCGGGTATCACACAACGGTACGAACTGCCCAAGGCAGCACCGAAAGGCCTGTCTCTCCAAATGTCGATGGCCGGCAACGAACTGCGGATGGAAATCCACTCCACACAGAATGCCGATATCAATATCACCGGCTCCACCAAAGAGCAATTATACTTCACCAAAAAGATGCGCCTCCGGAAAGGCACACAGTCCATCACCATCGATCCGCAGCTCTTCCCCGCCGGCATCGCCCGGTTTACGGTATCGCAGGCCAACGGGCTGCCGCTGGCGGAAAGGGTGATATTCCTCAACAGCCGCCAGATGCTGTATGTGTCGCTGACGCCGGACAAAAACACGTACACGCCCCGGGAAAAGGTAACAATGACGCTGAAAACCACAGACGATAAAGGGAACCCCGTTCCGGCCAACCTGTCGCTGACCGTGATGGACGACAAACTCTGGACGTTTGCAGACGATAAACAGGACCATATTATTTCCTGGTTGATGATGAGCTCCGAACTGCGGGGAAAGATCGACGAGCCCCAGTTTTATTTCAAAAAAGACGAACAGAAAGCCACTGCGGCGTTAGACCTTGTGATGCTCACGCACGGCTACCGTTATTTCGATTACCTCCCGCAGATCGAGCGGGAAAACAAACTGAAATTTTTCCCTGATGTGCAGAACGTACTGACGGGAAGTGTGGTGAATGACAAAGACCAGCCCGTCAGCGCCACGGTATGGCTGGTGGAATCGCGGACCAGCAAGGTGATGCAGCTGGTCACCGGGCCCGACGGCACCTTTTATTACCCCAACCTGTTACCCGGCCAATATTATTACATCGTGGCCCAGTCATTGAAAAAGAAAGAAAGGATCAAAATCACCATCAGCGGCAACGGCATCGGTGGCGACCAGGGTAACCGCGACCGGTACACAGTGATGCGCTTCGGTCAGGCGGATTTTTTTGCCGCGCAGCCCGTAAAAGAAGAAGTGGTGGCGCCCTTTGCGGCAAACGATGTGAAAGCACTGCAGGATGTAGTGGTGGTCGGTTTCGGCACACAGAAAAAAACAGCCCTGACCGGTTCGGTAACCACCATCGCACCACAGGAATACAATTTCTCTTCTGTCAGGAATATGCTGGCTGGCCGTGTGCCGGGCATTGCTGTAGCGCAGACGGCCAATCCCGCGCAGGGAGGCCAGTTGAACATACGTGGCACCAATACCCTGGTCAATAACGAGGGGCCGCTTTTTGTGGTGGACGGCATCCCCATGAAAAAACTCGACCTCGGGAACCTCAACCCGAACGACATCCAATCACTCCACATTCTGAAAGATGCCGCAGCCACCTCCATTTATGGCAGTATGGCGAACCGTGGCGTCATTATCATTGAAACCAAAAAGAACAGCCAGGCGAGGATAAAATGGAAACACACGCCCACCCTCTATTACGGCTTTCACCCGCTGCAGATGAACCAACCCACATTCACGCCCGTTCGCCGCTTCCAGGCGATCCAGTACGAAACGGCCTATTACGTGGCGGAACGGACGGATTTCAGGGAAACCATCTACTGGAACCCCACCGTGCAAACCGGTAAAAACGGGGAAGCGAGCGTATCGTTCTACAATTCGGACGCCACCACCACCTTCCGCGCCATCGCGGAAGGCATCGGGTTCAACGGGAAAGTGGGCCGGGAAGAAAGCACCTATGCCGTGCAGAACATGCTGGGCGTAGACGCAAAGATCCCTCCTTATCTCACGGTAGGCGACAACGCGCTCATCCCGCTCCATATCAAAAACAATTACACGCAAGCCCTGGAAGCGGTCATCAAGGTATCGTTCGTGGAAAGCGTCAAAGCAGGTATTTTCAACAGCACCATCCAGCTGCCCGCCGGTGGTTCCCGCGTGGTATACGTGCCCGTGACCGCCACCTCGCCGGTAGATGGCAACCTGCGCTTTACCGTTACCACCAAGGTACATGCGGAAACCGTGTCGCTGCCGGTCAGCGTGGTGCAGAAAGGATTTCCGGTGCTCCATACCTTCGCCGGCATCCGCTCGGCGCGACATACTTTCCCCGTGCAGAAGATGATCCCCGGCACCTTCCAGTACGAACTGAAGCTGTTCAAAAACCCCGAAGGCCAGCTGCTCGACGGTATTGCGGGCATGCTGCGCGAACCGTACGGATGTTTCGAACAAACCTCCTCCGCCACCTACCCCAACATCTTTATCCTCAAATACCTGCGCGAAGCGGGCCGCTCAGACCCGAAGACCGAGCAGCGCGCCCTTGAACTGATCGCCAAAGGTTACCAGCGGTTGACCGGTTTTGAAACGGCGGAAGGCGGTTTCGAATGGTTCGGAAAAACGCCGCCGCATGAGGCGCTGACGGCATACGGCCTGATGGAGTTCACGGATATGAACCAGTTTATTGCGGTAGACCAGCAAATGCTCAAACGCACCAGGAACTTCTTACTGGGCCGGCGGAACGGCAAAGGCGGCTTCCATCTTTCCACCACGGGATACGACCGCTTCGCCAGCGTCCCCAACAAGATCGCCGACCTCTACATCGTGTACGCGTTCAGCCATGCCGGTTTCGGCGCGGAAGTGATGCGTGAATACGAAGCCGTGCTGGCACAGGTTCTACAAAGCGGCGACGCCTACCGCCTCTCGATGATGGCGCTCACCGCGGCCAACATGAAACGGCAGCAGGACTTCGACCAGCTCATGGCATTGCTGCGCAAACACTACCGGCAAAAAACCTTCAAATCCGAAACCAGCGTAGTGAACTCCCGCGCCGCTTCACTCCAGGTGGAAACAAAATCCCTCTACCTGATGGCGCTGGCACGGGAAAAATCGCCCGACCTGGTGCTGATGGCGGAACTGCTGTCGGACATCATGGCCGGAAAATCTTACTTCGGTTATTCCTCCACGCAGGCCACCGTACTCGCGCTGAACGCTGTGGTCGACTATGCCCGCGCCGTGGGGAAAGCTGCTGCAGACACCGATATCCGCTTTTCACTGAACAACCGTACCGTGGAACCGGGCAAACCGGCAACCACAGAGGCGCCGGCGGCGGAAAACGTATTCAGCGCCGACTACGTCCGCCCGGGCAACCTGCCCTACAACATGGAAGTGTCGTATTACACCTTCACCCCGCCCAACAGTTCCGCTGCCGAGCTGCAACTGCACACGGCCCTGGCGGCACGGCAGGTGAAAACCGGCGAAACCCTGCGGCTGCAGGTAGCGGTAAAAAATGAAAAGCCGGTATTGCAGGCCATGTCCATCGCCAAAATCGGTATTCCGGCCGGCCTTTCCACGCAGCCATGGCAGCTGAAAGAACTGATGGACAAAAACCAGGTGGCGTATTATGAGATCTTCGACAACTACCTGGTATTGTATTGGATGGGGTTTGCGCCCAACGAAACCAAAACCCTGCATCTCGACCTGAAAGCGGAGATACCCGGCACCTATAAAGCCAAAGCCAGCAATGCCGGCCTGTACTACAATCCGGAGCACAAACACTGGAACGACGGGCTCGAGGCTACCGTAATGCCATAAAAAAGGTTATATTTGTAAACACCAAATTGTTACAGCTATGTCATTGTTATCGAACAGTAATAAAAAAGACGGCAAGAAAGGTAAAAAAGCCAACAACTTGCCTGGTGTCAATAATTCATTTGGCAAAGCGCCCGTAAAGGCTCAGTCATTCTCCAAGAAGCCGCTGAAAACCGGCGGCACGCGGGGTAGCTGATACGTCTTTTGCAACAAAAAAAGCCTTCCGTTCCGGGAGGCTTTTTTTGTTGGCATAAAGCCTACCTTTGCCGGATGCAGGAAATTTTAGCTTCGCTCGGCATCAAAGCGTTGAACGAGATGCAGGTGGCCGCCATTGCCGCCGGCAAAACACAGCAGGACGTGATATTATTGTCGGATACCGGCTCGGGTAAAACCCTGGCCTTTCTGCTGCCGCTCCTGGAGCGCCTGCAAACGGGCGTCGGCACCACGCAGGCGCTGGTGATCACCCCCACCCGCGAGCTGGCCCAGCAGATCGAAAAAGTGTTCCGCTCGCTGAAAACGGGCTTTAAAGTGACCAGCTGTTACGGTGGCCACCTTCGCGAAACGGAAGAAAATGCCCTCAAGGAAGCGCCGGCACTGATCATCGGCACTCCCGGCCGCCTGGGCGACCACATCCGCAGGGGCAATATCAATACCGCCGGCATCTCCACCCTGGTGATGGACGAATTCGACAAATCGTTCGAGCTCGGTTTCCGGGAAGAAATCGCTTTTGTGGTGGAATCGCTCCCCGCCGTACAGAAAAGAATGCTCACCTCCGCCACCGAAGCGGCGGAAATCCCGGATTTTATCCGGTTGCAGGAGCCCGTTACCTTAAATTTCCTCTCCGGTGAAGCGCCTGCGGCCCTCACGCTGAAAACGCTGGAAAGCCCGGAAAAAGATAAAGCCGATACCCTCTTCCGCCTCATCTGCATGCTGGGCAACCGCCCCACCATCGTGTTCTGCAACCACCGCGAATCCGTGGAGCGCACCAGCCAGCTGCTGGCCGATAAAGGCATCGTCAACGTATTTTACCACGGCGCGCTGGAGCAGGCAGACCGTGATGTGGCGCTCTGCAAGTTCAGGAACGGCACGTCGAATGTACTGGTCACCACCGACCTGGCCGCCCGCGGCCTCGACATCCCCCACATCCGCTACATCATCCACTATCACCTGCCGCAGAACGAAGACACCTTCATTCACCGCAACGGCCGCACCGCCCGCATGGACGCCAGCGGCACCGCCATCCTCATCACCGGGCCGGAAGAAACCCTTCCACCCTACATCCCCGAAGGCACCGAAACCATCACCCTGCCCGAAACCGCCACGCTGCCCGACAGGCCGCAATGGAGCACGCTGTACATTTCAGCCGGTAAAAAAGATAAAGTGAACAAGGTCGACATCGTGGGTTTCTTCACCAACAAAGGCAAACTGAAAAAAGAAGACCTCGGCCTCATCGAAGTGAAGGATTTCATCGCCTTCGCAGCTGTCCGCAAATCGAAAGTGAGCCAGGTGCTGCAGCTGATCAAAAACGAAAAGATGAAGAACAAGAAAGTGCGGATCGAGGTAGCGAAATAAGTATCTTTATTCATATGAAAAGATCCGCCGCAGACCTCCTCAACAACATGCACCCCCTGCAGCGCGTACTGGTGAGCCTTTTCCTGGCCGCCGTTACTTTTTTCGCCATCCTGCAGGCAGACATGAACCCCTGGGTGAAATACATGCTGGTGTGGAACGCGTTCGCGCTGTCGTACATCGCCACCAGCTGGACCGTCTTCCTCAAACGCACCATCCCGGAAATACGCCGCTATGCCCGCATCGACGACGGCAGCCGCACCTTCGTGACGCTGCTGGTGCTCTTCACCTCCTGTTCCAGCATGTTCGCCGTGCTGCTGGTGGTGCTCACCAAAGACGAGGTGGCGCGCAGCCTCTACCTGCCCGTGGCCATCTCCGGAATGATGACTTCCTGGGTCATGGTGCATACGATCTACACCGCCCACTATGCCCATCTTTTTTACGACGATGCGGAAGACAATAAAAACATGCACGCCGGCGGCCTGCAATTCCCGAAAGATTCCTCGCCGGATTACCTCGACTTCGCCTATTTCGCATTCGTGATCGGCATGACCTTCCAGGTGTCAGACGTGCAGATCACCTCCCGGAAACTCCGGCGGGTGGCGCTGTTGCACGGCCTCCTGTCTTTTCTCCTGAACACATTCGTGGTGGCCCTCACCATCAACCTCGTGAGCGGACTGGTACAACAAGGAAAAGGCGCACCGTAACGATGCGCCTTTGCGTTTATCGGTGAGGGGACGAAAATCAATTCGTGTCCAGCCCCCTGTTTTTCAGTAAATACTTCACCTCCGGGGCCCGTGTGCGGAACGCCTTGTAGAGATCCATCGGTTCGGCGGTGCCGCCTTTTTCCAGCACGTTTTTGCGGAACGACTGCGCGGTAGCCGGGTCGAAGATGTCGCCGGTTTCCTTGAAGGCCGCAAACGCATCGCTGTCGAGCACTTCAGACCAGATGTAGCTGTAATACCCCGCGGAGTAGCCACCGGAGAAAATGTGCTGGAAGTACGTGCTGCGGTAACGCGGCGCAATCTGGCTGATGAGGCCGAGTTTGCTCATCTGTTCCTTTTCAAACGTCAGCGGGTCGATTTTTTGTCCGGCCGCCAGCGTATGATAGTTCATATCGAGCAGCGAAGCCGCCAGGTATTCCACCGTGGCAAAGCCCTGGTTGAATTTGGAAGCCGCTTTCATTTTCTCCACCATATCGGCCGGGATGAGCTGGCCTGTTTTGTAGTGTTTGGCGTACAGCTGCAGCACCTGCGGCTCAAATGCCCAGTGCTCCATGATCTGCGAAGGCAGCTCCACAAAATCGCGGGGCACGGACGTACCGCTGAGGGTTTCGTATTTGACATTGCTCAGCAAACCGTGCAGCGCATGCCCGAATTCGTGGAAGAACGTTTCCACTTCGTCGGGCGTAAGCAGGGCCGGTTCGGTAGCGGTCGGTTTGGTGAAGTTGCAAACGATGGATACTACCGGTGCAATGCGGCCGCTTTTATCGATGGCCTGTTTCCGGTAGGACGTCATCCACGCGCCGCCGCGTTTGGAGCTGCGGGGGAAGAAATCCATGTAAATCACCCCGATGTGCTGGCCGTTCGCTTCTTTCACTTCATAGGCCACTACATCCTCCTGGTATACGGGAATGTCTTTCAGCTGGGTGAAGGTGATGCCGTATAATTTTTTCGCTACGGCAAAGATGCCCTCGCGCACGTTCTCCAGCTGGAAATACGGGCGCATCGCTTCCGCATCGTAGTTATACTTTTCTTTCCGCACTTTATCCGCATAGTAGAACCAGTCCCAGGCTTCGAGTTTTTCCCCTTTGCCTTCGCGGTCCATCACCTGCTGCATTTCGGCGGCTTCCTGTTTGGCGACGGGCAGCGCGGCCGTCCACAGCCTGTTCAGCAACTCATTGGCCTGTGCGGGCGTTTTGGCCATGTTTTCTTCCAGCACAAAATCCGCATGCGTGGCATACCCCAGCAACGCGGCTTTTTTTGCACGCAGAGTGGCCAGGCCGGCCACGATCTCTTTATTATCGCGTTCGTCGCCGTTGTTGCAGCGGTTGGTATAGGCGGTGTAGATCTGCTGGCGCAGCTTTCTGTTCTGCGCGTATTGCAGGAAAGGCATCACGCTGGCGTTGTGCAGGGTGAAGCGCCATTTGCCCGGTTTGCCCGCTTCTTTGGCGGATGCCGCAGCCGCGGTTACGAGCGAAGGCGGCAGCCCGGCCAGGTCCGCTTCATTGTCGACGATCAGTTCGTAGCTGTTCGTTTCCGCCAGCAGGTTCTGGCCGAAGCGTACGGTCAGCAAAGACAGTTCCTTGTTGATGGCGCGCATCTCCGATTGTTTGGCGGCATCGAGGTTGGCGCCGCTTCTGATGAACGCCTTGTATGTTTTTTCGAGCAGGCGTTGCTGCTCCGCGGTGAGCGGGGCGGCGGCACGCTGGTCGTACACCTTTTTCACCTTGGCGAACAGCCCGGCGTTGAGGTAAATGTCGTCGCTGTGCTGCGCCAGCACCGGGGCTATTTCCCGGGATATCTTTTCCAGTTCCGGGCTGGTATTGGCCGAAGTGAGATTAAAAAACACGGTGCTCACATTGCGCAGCTGTTCCCCGCTGGCTTCCAGTGCAACAACGGAGTTCTGGAAAGTGGGCACGGAACGCTGGTTCACGATGGCGGCGATGCGCTGTTGCTGCGCCTTCATGCCGGCTTCGAACGCGGGCATGAAATGTGCCGGTTCGATGGCCGCGAAAGGCGGTACCTTAAAACTGGTTTCGTATTGCTGTAAAAGCGGATTTTTCTCCGCAGGCGCCTGCTGCGCCATGGTGGTGGTCCCTGCTGTCATACTGATGGCTACTATCAAATTCCGGGAAATACTTTTTATCTGCATGGTTCGTGCTCAAAGTTGATCCGCCCAAAAATAAGGGATTTATTCCTTACGGCTGAAAGGGCCCTGTACCGTGAGCCCGGCGTACCAGCTGCGGCAGGCGGCGGCGTTGAAATACCGGCGCCCGGCGGCATTGATATCGTTTCCGAGGCTGTACTTCGCATCGAGCAGGTTCTCGGCGCCGGCGTGGAACGCTACGCTGATGCCCCTGAAATCGTGCGTGTACTGCGCTTTACAGCCGAGCAGGTGGAAAGCGGCGGCTTTGTCGGTATTGGCGTCGTTGAGGAACAGATCGTCGTTATACGTGTAAGTGGCGAAAAACAGCAGCCGTTTGGCGATGGTAACGTCCACACCCGCCGCCACCGCATGTTTCGGCGTACCGGGCAGGGTCTTGCCATCGTAGTTCTTATCCACCTGCACGAAGTCTTTATACCGGAAATGATGAAACGTATACGCGCCGCGCAGTTTCACGCGGCTGAGGGTGTAGGCGAAAAACGTTTCAATCCCCTGCTGCACCGTCGCCCCGGCATTCTCGAAATAGTCCGCGCCGCCCGCATCACGCCTTTGCACGATGGCGTTGTTCAACCCGAAACAGAACAGGCTCACGTCGTACCAGAACGGCCCGGCGCCGCCGCGTGCCCCCAGTTCGTAGTTCCAGCCCTTTTCCGCCTGCAGCGTGGTGTTGATGATGCTGGTGGAAGGCAGCACCTCCGCTACCGTGGGCGGTGAAAATCCTTTCGACACCACGGCGTATACATTGGCCGCGGGGTGGAATTTTTTCATGACAGCGAAACGGGGCGCCCATTCGTTGTTGTAACGGCTGGTGAAGTGGAACACGGGGCGCACCGACTGCCGCGCAAAATGCATGCGGGTATTATTGAGGCTCAGGCCGGCGGAGATGATCCAGCCGCCCGGCAAAGTCAGTTCCGGTTGCAGGAAGAGGGAAATATTACGGTTGTTGATGTCGTCGTCGGTCTGGAGGGTGTCTTTCACGCCGGCTTTGTTGCCATGCACCGCCGTGTTGAAATAACCCTGCTGGAATTCGCCGCCGGCCAGCACTTTCAGCCACTGGCGGTGATAGGTGAACACCGTTCTGCCGCCGAAATGCGGTTCGCTGCGTTGTTCGTAATTGCGGATAGTGGGGTTCTTCACATTACTGTAAGCGCCGTATACCGACGTGGCGTTGCGCCACTGATCGTTCCACACATGCCGGTATTGCAGGCCGCCCCAGATGGTTTGCTGGTAAATGGCGGCTTTGCTGCTTTCCGCGGAGGGGAAAGCGCCGGCCGCCGGCCTCGCCTGGCGGGGATTGGCAGCATACTGCTCCGGGGTGAGCCCGCCGGGCGTCTGGTATTGCAGGTTGCCGTAGAGCACGTGCGCTTCCAGTTCGCCCTTTGCGGAAGGCCGCCAATGCCCGCTCCAGCCTGCTACGGTGCGCTGCATGTAAGTATGCTGGCGGTACCCGTTGTGTTCCTGCCATGAATAATAGACCCGCTGCCCTGCCGCAGCGGCGGAGGCCTGCACGAGGTGACTGCCGAAGCTGCCGCTGGTGTACCCGGCGCTGAAACCATCGTCCGCCTGTCCTCCACCGGCCAACACCACACCGCCGGTACCCGCGCCATAAAGGCTGCTGCCGGGGCCTTTCAGCACTTCCAGGCCGGAAAAACTGCCGGCACCGAACTGGTTCAGGTAGGTATTGCCGCCGGGGTCCGTAAAGGGGATGCCGTTGTAATACATCTTCACATTCCGCACCCCGAAAGGCGAGCGCAGGGAACTGCCGCGGATGTTCAGCCGGTAACTGCCGGGAGAACGCTCTTCCATTCTAACGCCGGGCATACTGTTGACCGCCGGTAAAATGGAAGTAGGGGCAAAACGCAGCATATCGCGCCGGCCGGTGTAATTGATGGCGGCGGGCACCTCGGTCAGCACCCGTTGCTGGCCGTACCCCTGTACCGTCACCTCGCTCAGGCGGGTGGTGTCGTCCTGCGCATAGGCCGCCACAGGGGCGGACAGCAGCAGCATCAGTATCGTTGTTCTCATCGTATGGCAAAATGTTCTTCAAAGGCGATCATTCATCGGTTGAGGCTCAAACCCCGTTCGCCAGATAAAACTCCTCAGTCGCGGATTGGCCTCCGCCCGTCATCGTTGTACGAAGGCCCGGAACCCGGTTGACGGCCGTTACAGGTCTCCGGAGACCATCCCGTAGACGCTCAACCTCCCCTTAAAGATTCAAAATATTTGCCATTCCCCCCATTTAATTATTTAATGATAATTTTGCCTTTTAAACATTCCGGATTTTGAGCGCTGCCGTTTTTCTGATCACTCCGCCTTTTACCCAGCTAAATACGCCGTACCCGGCCACTGCTTACCTGAAAGGATTCCTGAACACCAGGAACATCACCGCATTTCAGGCCGACCTGGGCATTGAGGTGACCCTGGCTTTATTCTGCAAAGAAGGGCTGCAGGCGCTCTTTAACCGGATCAGCGGGCCATTGTCCGACAATGCCGCCCGCATCGTTGCCTTACAGGACGATTATATCCACACCATCAACGATGTGGTGCACTTCCTGCAGGGCCACAACCCCACCCTGGCGCATCGCATCTGCAAACGCGACTTCCTCCCTGAAGCCTCGCGCTTCGCGCAGCTGGAAGACCTGGGCTGGGCATTCGGATCCATGGGGGTGCAGGACAAGGCCAAACACCTCGCCACCATGTACCTCGAAGACCTGTCCGACCTCGTGACGGAGTGCGTCGACGAACACTTCGGTTTCAGCCGCTACGCGGAAAAACTGGCCCGCTCCGCCAACAGCTTCGACGAACTGTATGAAGCCCTGCACCAGGAATATACTTTTATCGACGAACTGCTGATCAGGCTGCTCAAGGCCCGCATGGCCGAAGTGCAGCCCAAACTGGTCGCCATTTCCGTACCGTTCCCCGGCAACCTCTACGCATCCCTGCGATGCGGGCAGTGGATCAAAAAAAATTACCCTCACGTAAAAGTGGCCATGGGCGGCGGTTTCGCCAATACCGAACTGCGCTCGCTGACGGATGCCCGTGTGTTTGAATTTTACGACTTTATCACGCTCGACGACGGCGAAGCGCCCATTGAAGCACTGGTGGCGCATGTGGAAGGACAAAAAACCGTGGAGGAACTGAAACGAACCTTCACGCTCGTGAACAACGAAGTCGTGTATTTCAACAACAAAGCCTGCACCGATTATAAACAGGGCGAAGTAGGCACGCCGGATTACAGCGATTTCCTGCTCGACGGCTACATCTCGGCCATCGAAGTGGTGAACCCCATGCACCGCATGTGGAGCGACGGGCGCTGGAACAAACTCACCATGGCGCATGGCTGTTATTGGGGCAAATGCACCTTCTGCGATATTTCACTCGATTATATCCGGCTCTATGAACCGGTGGCCGCGCAGCTGCTGGCAGACCGCATGGAAGAAATGATCGCGCAAACTGGCCAAACAGGTTTCCACTTCGTGGACGAAGCGGCGCCGCCCGCACTGATGCGTGCCCTGGCGCTGGAAATCATCCGCAGGAAACTCACCGTCAGCTGGTGGACCAATATCCGTTTCGAAAAAAGTTTCACCCGCGACCTCTGCCTGCTGCTCAAAGCATCCGGCTGCATTGCCGTGTCCGGCGGGCTGGAAGTGGCCTCCGACCGGCTGCTGGAACTGATCCAGAAAGGCATCACGGTGGCGCAGGTGGCGCAGGTGAACCGCAACTTCACCGATGCGGGTATCATGGTACATGCTTACCTCATGTACGGTTTCCCCACGCAATCCGCGCAGGAAACCATCGACTCCCTCGAAATGGTGCGGCAGATGTTCAAAGCCGGCATCCTGCAATCCGCGTTCTGGCACCTGTTCACGATGACCGCTCACAGCCCCGTTGGCCTTCACCCCGAAAAATTCCGGGTGAAGAAAGAAACGGAACTGGCCGGCGCCTTCGCCAATAACGACATCGTGCACATCGACGAAACCGGCACCGATCACGAATCGTTCAGCTTCGGCCTGAAAAAATCGCTCTTCAACTACATGCACGGCATCTGCCTCGACGATCCTTTGCAGAAATGGTTCGAATTCAAAGTACCGAAAACGAAAATCGCGCCCGACTATATCGTGAACGCCCTGCTGGAAGACGCTTCCGCTTCCGCCAAACCAACCACCAAAATGGTGTGGCTGGGCAAACGGCCGCAGGTAGAGACCATCACCAAATCGAAAAAAGGCAATACCTGGGAAGTTACCTCCCTCACCTTCCAGGATAAAAAAGAAAAATACAGCATCAGCACGGAGCCCGAACAGGGCCGCTGGCTGGCGGGCATGCTGGATAAACTGGCCATACACCAGCCCAAAACCTGGACGCTGCAGGAAATTAAAGACGATTATGCCGCTGCCGGCCTGGAAGACTTCGAGCTCTTCTGGGATAACAAACCGGTCAACACCCTGTATAAAGTCGGTTTACTGAAATTGTAGCGCGCTGCCGTTGTATTTGACATTGCCGGAGCCGGATACTGCGATACCGGGTTTCTTACCGGCATTTACAGACGCGCTTAGCGCTTTTTCCCCCGTGACTTCGGTTTGCCGTACTTCTCCAGCATCTTCTGCTTGTGGCTCACCTTCACATTCACCTTTTTGTTCTTGGCCTTTTTCTCATGGAAAGCCGCGCCGGATTCGCGTTTAGGTTTTTTCAGCACGATGTTGGGCACAATCACTTCCGGTATTTCCGCTTTGGTCAGCACGGTGGAGATCTCAAGATGGTCCGGCAACGGGGTCACCGGTACTTTGTAGTTCATCAGTGCTTCCACGCTGCCGAGCTGCTCCTGCTCGGCGGGCGTTATAAAGCTGATGGCGTTCCCTTTTTTGTCGAGGCGGCCCGTTCTGCCGATGCGGTGGATATAACTTTCCGGTTGCTCCGGCATGTCGAAGTTGAGCACATGTGTCACTTCTGCAATGTCGAGGCCGCGGGCGATGATATCGGTGGCGATCAGCAGGCGGAAAGTGCCATCCTGGAACTGGCGTACGCTGTTGAAGCGGTAGTTCTGTTCCTTGTTGGAGTGAATAACCCCTACTTTGCCCGGCATATCCGCTTCCAGCCGCTCAAACAGCTGGTCGGCCAGTTGTTTGGTGGATACGAACACCAGCACTTTCGTCATATCCGTCTGCTCGCGGAAGAGCAGCTCCAGCAGATTTACTTTTGTATTGAAGTTGGGAACGAGGTAAACAGACTGGCTGATATTGCTCACCGGCGTACCGGCGGGCGCCGCTTCTATCACGGCGGGGTTATTGAAGAATTCGTCGATCAATGCCTGCACTTCCTCGGTGATGGTCGCGGAAAACATCAGGTTCTGACGCTTGGGCGGCAGCAGGTCGAGGATGTTTTTCAACTGTGCCCTGAATCCCAAGTTCAGCATTTCATCCACCTCATCGATCACCAGCTTTTTGATATTCTTCAGCTTCAGGGTACCGCTCAGCACAATATCAACGAGGCGGCCTGGAGTGGCCACCACCATGTCCAGCTTGCCGGCTGCCGTTTCCATCTGGGGGTTCATGTTCACGCCGCCGTAAAAACCGGCCACGGCGAAAGTCATGTAAGGCGTGAGTTTTTGCACGGTTTCCACCACCTGCGCCACCAGTTCGCGGGTGGGCACGACGACGAGTATCTGCGGGAACCTTTCCTTCGAGAACGTCCACTGCCGGAGGCAGGGCAACAGGTAGGCCAGTGTTTTACCGGTGCCGGTCTGCGCAATGCCGCATACATCCTGCCCGCTCATCATCACGGAAAATACTTTCTGCTGGATGGTGGTGGGCGTCGTGAATTGCAGGTCGTGCAGGGCCGACAGCAAAGGTTTGTTCAGGTTTAAATCGTCGAAAGTCATAGTATGCATGCAAAATAAGCCACAAAAGTACGGCTATTCCGCTAAACTGCCTGCGGGGCACGGCATATCCTTTCCCGGGAAGGTTTTCCCGGAACAGGATGGGATGGGCGGTAAGGGGAGTTATTTGACGTGATCCACGCGGAAAGACACTTTGCAGATCGCCCCGTAGGTGGATATCTTGCCGTCTTTCACATGCACCTTAAAGTCTTTCACGTACACGGAATCAATGTTGTGGATGGTTTGGGAAACCTCTGCCACCGCATTGCGTACGGCATCTTCAAATCCTGTTTCGGAAGAGGCGATCACCTCGATTACTTTTACGATTGCCATGATGTACTTTTTTTATAACAACAACCTGCCGCGGGGATTGTTACGGCTCATGGCAAAAAAAAGCGCCCCGGTGCATGACCGGGACGCTCGCAGCTGCTGGTAACAGCGGTTATTTTGCGTTGGCAACCAGTACCACGTCGATGGTGAATTCGTCGTGAATGGCTTTATCGCCCAGGTTTTCGAAGAAGTTGGAAGACCGGTACTTGATGTCGTACTTGGTACGGTCTACTTTAATGGTGGCTTTGGCGGTGGCTTTGTTGCCGGCTACGGTTACTTCAGCAGGGAAAGTGATGCTGTTGGTAATGCCTTTGATGGTCAGTTTGCCGTTCACGTCGTAGCTGCCGTTGCCTTTGGCGCCTACGCTGGTGATCACGAAAGTGGCGGTCGGATGTTTTTCCACGGAAAAGAAATCGTCGCTTTTCAGGTGGCCGGTGAGCTTGCCGTTGGCATCGGGATTGGTGATGTCGGTAACGGTGATGGAACGTGTGTCGAGCGTGAAAGAACCGCCTTTCAGCACGTTTTTATCGAGTTCCAGTGCTCCTTCGGTAACACCGATGTTGCCGGTATGCTGGCCGGTCACTTTTTTGGCGGTCCAGGTCAGTTTGCTCTGCTGGTTGTCTACCTGGTACACCGCTCTCGCAGTGGCGTGCTTCGCAGCTTTGACAGGTTTTTCAGTTGCAGGATTGGCGAAAGACATCAGTACGGTGGCGCCGCCAATAAAAAATAAGGTTGCTAATCTTCGCATGTTGGTGTGGTTTAAATTTAATTGTATTGAATTCGTAATGATACGATTTTCCGGCAATTTACATAATTCCCTATCACACTGGTAGGCTTATCGGCGAAATAATTTTCACATTTGCTTCACAAACATTTAGCATATGTTTTGCACTTGAGCTTATAGTTTTAGCCTCAAATCCGACACATGCTAAAATCCGCCATGCTATTACCTGTGTTTTGCCTCACCACCGTTTACGGCTCGGCCCAGAAGCTGCCGCCGGACACGGTGCGGGGCATGATCAGGGACCTTTCCCGCGAACTGTCCCTTAAACATCCCGGTTATTACCGGTACCGCTCCGAGTCTTATTTCAAACGCTATGCCGATTCTCTGAGCGCCACGGTGACCGACTCGCTCACCGAGCTGGAAACCTTCCGCAAGCTCAAACCATTTATCGGCCAGATCGGCTGCCTGCACACCGACCTGCAGCTATCGCCCGCCGTGAAGGCGGAGATGGCCCAACGCCCGGTGCTGTTCCCGATGCAGCTCTATTTCAAGGGTCAGAAAGCTTACGTGGCACGCAATGCCTCGGGCGACAAATCGATTGCGCCGGGGAGCGAAGTACTGAGCATCAACGGGCGCAGCATTCCGCAGATACTGGCCACGCTGCTGCCTTCCATCGCGTCGGACGGGTTTAACCAGACCCTCCGGTACCGGTCGCTGTACAACTTCTTCCCGTTGCAGTACAGCCGCATGATCGAAGTCACGGACAATTACACCGTCAAAATATCGCATCTCAACAAAGTCAGCACCCACCAGGTAAAAGGTGCGCTTACCAGAGATATTGCCGCCCCGGGGTTCATGTTGCCACGGGATACCGGTAAACCCCTTGCCTGTACTATCAAAGGAGCCACAGCCGTCCTTTCAGTCCATTCGTTTGCCGACTCCGATATCAAAGAACACGACCAGGATTTCAAGCTCTTCATCGTCAGCGCTTTTGCCGACATGAGATCGCAGGGTATCAAACACCTCATCCTTGATCTCCGCGACAACACCGGCGGGTCAGACGGCAATGCCGCCTTTCTCGCCGGTTACTTTTTCGACCAGCCGTACCGTTACTGGGACCGGATTGAAGTGACCGAAGCCATCGCCAAGGAAATAAAAGGCGACGCGGAACAGTACTACAACAAGCCGGTGCAGGAGGGCCAGCGCTGGTTATGGAAAAAAGCGAAGGTGGTGAACGATTTCGACTATTACGAAACCCAGCAGCCCGCCGTGTACCCGTTTACGGGCAAGACTTATGTGCTCACGAACGGTTTCACCATGTCGTCGGCCGCAGACCTCTCGGCCGTGCTCCAGTACAATAAAAAAGCCGTATTCATCGGGGAAGAGACCGGCGGCGGTTTTCAGGGCAACAACAGCGGCATGATGCCGGAAAGTGAAATGAAACCCTCCGGAATGGTAGTGACCATTCCCCTGCAAAAATATTACACCGCGGTAGACGGTACGCTGCACCACGGCAAGGGCACCATTCCTGACTACCCTGTTTCATACACGCCGCAAGAGCTGATAAACGGCAAAGACAAAGAGATGGCGCTTGCGGAAGCTCTTATCCGGAAACCATCGAAGTAGCTTATGCCGGGGCGGCCGGGGGCAAGCCTGGCCGCTCATTTCTACTTCGTTCTGACGGAATAGAATTTTTTCACCTTCACATCCCTGGGGCGATAGTGCAGCTCAAAACTCACCTCCGCGGTTTTGTCCGTTTGCAGTTCCACCGTTTGCGCGCCCTCCGGGCTCATGAACTGTGCGCCGGGCTCCACCTGCAGCCGGTATACGTCGTGCGGGAGAAAAAACACAAAGGCGCCCTGTTCGTTGGACAATACCGTGTATACTTTCCCGTTACGCCCCGTGGCCTTCACCGTGATCGGCGGAAGCTGGCCTTTGTCGTCTTCCTGCAACATAAGCCGGCCCTGGATGGTGCCGATAGCATGCAGCGGGATGGCCATTTGGGTGCGGCCCTTCACCATCACCGTACGGCTTTCGGCATAAGCGCCTTTCGCCTGTAAAACGGACACCGGGTAATGGCCGGCAGGTAGATTGCGGTATACCACGCGGCCGTCTTTCCCGCTGATCAGCACTTCCTCCCCTACTTTCACCAGTATGTCTGCCGCGGCGCCCTCCCAGGGTTCATGCTGGTTATTGGCGTTGAAGTCGCGGTAAAAAAACAGCTCCAGCTCCTGTCGCGGATGCTGCGGCGCGTTCCTGAATTTTTTGACGATGCCGACGTCGAATGCTTTGGTGGTGACATTCGTACCGGCGAAGCGGTACGCCAGCAAACCTCCTTCGAGCGCGAACCCGTAAGGCAGCGATACGCCGATGCGGGCGTTCACGTTATGTTCCCATTGCCGGTAATAATTGCTGTAGGAGAGGTAGTCGTACACGCTCAGGTGCAGCCGGCCTTTCAGCAGGCGGCCGGTATAACCCGGGCCGATCATGTACGTACGGTACGGCTGGCCGGTATAGCGCATCTGCAGCAGCTCCCCGGTATAAAACGGGCCGTGCTGCAAAATGGCGCTCAGGCCCAGCCCTCTATACTGCAAAAAACTCATGATGCGGAAACCGCTGTAATCCCGATGCCCGTCCGTGTTAGTGGTGCCGGTGGCGCCTTCCGCGTTGAATGAAAAACTCAGGGTGCCGTTGTACATCAGCTGCACATTCCCCCGCGCCGCCGACAACTCTGCCCTCGCCGTGTTTTCCAGGTATTCACGGTAATAATACGGGCGAAGGGTGAGGCTCCAGCGTTCGCCCAGCTGCTGCTGCCAGCCGAACTCGGCCGTTTCGGAGAAATAGATATTGGGATAGTGGCGATAGAGCGGGGAGATATACACCGGTTCGTATGACAGGCGGCTGTAGCGCCACCAGAAATGCTGGCGGTGATGCGGCGAAAACGACAACCGTTCTTCCAGGTTCATGGCCCCTTTCTGTAACCCGGCATAACCGCCGGAACTGATGTAATTGGCAGAACTCAGCTGCCACTTTCCGAAGCGGCCGCTGTAATCCAGTCCACCGGCGCCTCCCCAGACATAGAGGCTATCCGTTTTGTACGGCGAGGTGGTGCTGTAACTCGCATACCCTTTCAGCGCCAGGGAGTGGTTTTTGGCCAGCTGCCAGCGGAAACCGCCGCCACCGAGGGAATGGTTGACGCGTGCGCCGCCGTCCCACTGCTGCAAAGCCTGCATATGCAGCTGCATTTTTTCCTGCCGCCGGCCTTCGTACCGGAGATAAACGGCGTTGCTGTAGCGGAAATCGCCTTCCGTCATATCACCGGCCAGGTTGTAGTTGCCGTTGACGGCGCCCCCTTCGATGCGGGTTTGCGGGGTCTCTACCGCCAGCTGTGCGCCGCGGCCGGCGAGCACGAATTCATCGGTTTTAAAGATGTTGCCGGCTGTCCATTCCAATACGCCGGTGCGCAATTTGGCAAAAGTGTTCATTACCACCAGCTGATCCTGCATCGCTTCGCGGTACCACAGCGCATCGGCCTGGTAACTGAAATTTTTCTCCGCCCCGTTGGCCAGCAGTTCATAATACGCGGCCTGCGTGCCCATCAGGCGGCTGTAAAGGCCCAGCAGATGACCTTTGCCCATTTCGGCGGCCGCGGCGTTGTAACGGCTGCCGCTGCGGGCCTGGTAAAAAGGGATTTGCTGCAGGCTGAAAATGTCCCCGTTGGCATAAGTGCCTTTCAGCAACACCGGCCCGGATACCGCCGGCAGCCGCATATGCAGCTGCAGCGTGGTATCTGCGAAACCGGCTAGCGTGATCGTTTGTTGACCGAGCACCTGCTGCAACGCGGGGTCTTCCGCCGTTAGCTGCACGGTAGCTGCCTGGTTGCCGGGATTGCTGCAGTGCAGGCGAAGCACAACACTGTCCTGCCGCTGCAACAGGTACACCTCCGGCTGCAGCACGCTCAGTTGCACCATGCGCACGGGCTTGAGCCGCAGTGCCGTGGCCGCCGCCACTTCGCCGTTGACGGTCACGGCTTTCAGTGTATGCACATACTGCGAATCCGCCGGTGCTTTGCGCGGAATATACAATCGCACGGACACCAGCAGGCTGTCGCCCGCAGCTATAACAGTATCGGATATACGATTAATGGGCGGAAATGGCCCGGAAAACAACAGTTGTGTCGGTACGTTCTGGTAACTATGGTTGTTGATATGAAACAGCAGTTGCACGACTGTGCCGCCCTCCACTTCTGCAAGGGGAGCGGCGCTACGGATTTTCAGCTGCGCGGGCAAAGGCGTGGCCAGCCAAAGCATCAGTACTATTAGCGATAGGTGTTTAATAAAGGGACAAACCAACAGCGTTGTGTTTGTAATAAAAAAATCTGCTCAGACGATTCAAAGAGGTTCATTATAAATTTAAGAAAAATAATGGCTGATAAATTAGTTTGGCGCTGTTATTTTGGTTAAATTCATGTTGCACCAAATACCTATCCGATGCGAAAACTTATCGTCGCATGTTTATTGTGCTGGGCATCTACGGCATCCAAAGCACAATCCACCGCCCCAGTAACCTTGACTGTTGATCTTGCCAACATCAGCGCCATCGTCATAGCACCGGCGTTTATCAATCCCACGATTTCCTATACCACACAGGCTCATTATGCCAATGGTGTAACGCTGAACCAGCCCGATGCCATGCAGGTGTTCAGCAACCGCCCTTATGTTGTATCCGTGGTGGCCACCACCGATCTGCAGGGGCCCAATTCCGTGACCATACCGGTTAACAGCGTCACCGTGACGCCCACCACCGCCACAACGGTAACAGGCCTGACATTGTCTGCGGCAGCCATCCCTACCGGCACCCCCGCAGCGCTGCTCACGTCCACTACCGGTACGGTCGGGCAGACGGTGAGCCTGGCGTACAGTACGGTGGGCGCGCCCACGGCTAATTTCCTGAAGCCGGCCGGACAGTATGTGGCCACGGTTACTTATTCCATCACCAACCCCTGAATGTATTGCGTACCATTTCGGTCATTGTTTTCATCGGGATGATGCTGGCGCGTTTACCGGCCCAGGCACAATCCGGCCTCGCCGCCACGCCCATGAAACTGTTTTTCGACGCCCCGCCCGGCAGCCCGCAAACACTGTCCGTTGCCCTGTCGAACCCATCGCCGCGGGTGATGGAAGCAGGTATCAGTCTGGCCGACTGGCGCCGCGACAGCAGCGGGCACATCGTGTATTATCCGCCCGGTTCACAGTCCAACAGCTGCGCCGCGTGGCTGAAAGTATTGCCCGGCGAACGGTTCAGCCTGCGGCCCGGTGAAACGAAACAGTTCTCCGTGATTTTGCAGGCGCCTGCGCGGGCCGACAGCCTCAAAAACAGCATGCTGTTTTTTACCCAGCTGAATACGGATTCCGCGAAGGACGAGCGCGGCATGCACATCCTCGTGGCGGTACGCGTAGGTGTACAGGTGATATACACGCCGCCGGGCCAGCACAAAAAGGACATCGACATCCTGGCGTTCAGCGACAGCCGCGATTCACTACGGGTAACATTGCAAAACACAGGGCAGCTGGAAGCAAACGGCAAAGCCGCCTGCGAACTGCTGCACCTGGCCAGCGGCAAAAAAAACAAACTGAAGGAAACGGATTTCTACACCCTCCCGGGCGCGCGGCGGGTGCTGCAATGGGCATTGCCGCCCGGGCTTGAAAAAGGGAAATACACCGCCACCGTGATGGTCGATATCGGGCCGGAGCAGGAATTAAAAATCGGTGAACTGGAATTCAGTCATGATTAAGCGGCTGACATACGGTGCGATAATGATGTGCATGATATGGCCGGCGGCGGCAAGGGCGCAGCTCTCCGTTACCTCTCCTGTCAGCCTTAATATCAATACGCCCACCCTGTTCCAGAACGGCACGCAACTGGCGATAACCAATCATGTTGTGTATACCACCCCACTGCTAGCCGCTTTATGGACGCTGCGCGTACGTTCTCAAAGCACTACGCTGACAGGGCCGGGCGGCGCTACGATTCCCATTGCGCAAACGAAAGTCCAGGTTACCAGTCTCACCTCCAACGGCACTCCCCAATCGGGAACTTACCCGGAAATTACGCTGAGCACGGCCGACCAGGATTTACAGGCCTCCGGGCTCAACCTGGCGCTGGTAGCCACACTCCGGTATTCCATCCGGTATACGTTGCTGGGCGGCGTGGATCTCCTGAAACCCGCCGGCACCTATGCCGCCACACTCACCTACACGCTCGCCAACCTCATCGGGCTGGGCACCGTTACAAATACCACTTCCCTACAGGTGAACATCACCAACCAGGCGGCCATCGTAGTGAACAATCCGACTGCCACCCTTTCGTTTACCCAGGCATCCCATTACCAGCTGGGGCGACAGCTGGTGCATACCAACGCGTTGCAGGCGTTCAGCAATATTCCTTACAGCATCAGTGTCAGAGCGGCTACGGATTTAATGAACGGCGCCAATAGCATTGCCGCCGGCAATGTACAGGTAACACCGGCGCTCGCAGCGCCTGCAAGCGGCGTATCTGTGTCGGGAGTCAGTTTATCCACTGCCAATCAAACCATCATCACCTCCACCGTGCCCACCTTGCAGCAGCTCTTCAACCTCACCTATTCCACCACAGCAGGCAATACGGCATTTCTCAACAAACCGGCAGGGGCTTATTCGACCACGCTCACGTACACGATCACCGCGCCTTAACGGTTAATGTCGGTCAGCGTTACTTTCCTTTTTTCGTTGATGATGATGTGGGTGGTATGGGTGAATACTTTATCCCCGTTCCCGTATTCGAGGAACATTTCCAGCGGCATGACCACCGGCGGGTACGAGCCGGCGATACGCATGCGCTCGATCTGGTTTTTGAAATGTCCCGGCATGAGGCTGTAACCGGGAAAAACGGAGTGAGGGTCCATGGGGATCCATACATAGGCGGTTACTTTCGCGTGATTGGTGTTCACCACGCGCGGGTCGTGGCGCAGGTTGTGGGCTACATATTCTTCGCAGGCCACACCGGCGATCACTTTTTTCGATCCGGTCCTGGTGAGCTGGCTGAGGTAGCCGATTTCACCGGGATAAACGGGCTCCATGTCTTTCAGGTCGAGGCGGGATTTATCACCGCTGGCGAAGCCGCCGATGCCGGTGAGCATCAGTTGGGATTCGCGCTGGAAGTCGCCGTAAAAATGGTACCGCGCCGCGGTGCTGCGGCTGGTGAGTTGTATGCAGAAAGCCGCGGCGGTGCTGCTGTAATACACCACGATGTCCTCTCCCCCGTCGATCACACGCTGGCTTCCCTGGAAGGCTTCGCTTTCCTGGTATACCGCCACGTCGTATTCGTAAGAAGAGTCGATCTGTACTTTTTCGTCGCCGCCGATCAGGAGCGTGGGATCGGGCTGTTTGTTTTTCTCCCGGAGCTGGGGGAACGATTCGTCCACGGTCTCTTCCGAGTCTGCCTGCTGCTTTTGTTTGCCGGTGATTTTCTTCAGCAGCTGCGCCTGCGACGCTTGCATGCAAAGCAGCAACAACGCCGTCAGCAATATAGGTTTTTTCATAGGGAGGCTGTTCTGCCCCGAAAGGTAAACATATTATTTTAAAGCACCATGCTTCGGTTTGTGTACTGCAGGGATATTCCTGCTCAGGCTGACGCGTCACATCCAGGTAAGCTGCACCCACCGGCGCGCCTTGTCATCCTTCTCAACTCCTCATTCGGTCTGCCTGTTACTGCGATATCTGCTTTGGCCGGCGCGTCGCATGCAGGTGAACAGCACTAACCGCCGCGCCTGCCACCCTTCTCAACTCCTCATTCGGCCTGCATATTGCTGCGATATCTGCTCAGGCGGCGCATCGCATGGAGGTGAACAGCACTAACCACCGCGCCTGCCATCTCCTCAACTCACCATCAGGCTGCATCCCCGCAGCGCGGAGTTATCCAGCCGTCCCAGTACTTCAAAGCTCCCGTCGGCGTGAAGGCGGCCGATATCGTCTGTGGCGATGAACGCGCAGGAATGGATGTTCGCCATGTCGACCACGTTGATCACACCGGCGGCGGAGGCGGCTGACAGGGCGAAGGGGTCATTCTCGTCACGCACCAGCACCTGCATCCAGGGCGGGCACCGGAAAATCCCTTTCCCTTTGGAATAAGCCTGGCTGAGCAGCTCCGTCATGCCGTATTCCGCATGGATGGCCGGTACGCCCAGTTGCTGCTGCAGGAAGGCATGCAGTTCTTCCCGCGTCCATTCCTCGCGGCGGCCCTTCATGCCGCCCGTTTCCATAACGATGGTATGCTCCAGGCTGAGTTGGTATTGTTCCGCGAAATCCAGCAAGGCAAAGGTGACGCCGATCAGCAGCACGGGCTGGCGGCGCGCCTCCAGTTCCTGCAGCGTACGGGCCAGCTTTTCGTGCTCGTAGAGGTAAAACCCGCTTTCCGGGCGGCCGCTGCGCACGATCATCTCCTGTACCATGTACACCAGCGAGGAGTGCTGCCGCTCCAGGTACGAAGGCAGCAGGCCCAGCACCACGAAGTTTTCCACCGGCCCGTAAAAACGCCGGAAGGCTTCCATGAAACTGCGTATATAGATGCCCGTGTCTTTCACCAGGTGCCGGCTGTTGAGCGTTTGGGTGGTGCCGCTGCTTTCGAATACCACGGCCGGTTCAAAATCGCCCGCGGTGACCCGGTGGGTCTTGAAAAACTGGATGGGCAGAAAAGGTATCTGTAAAACGGACTGCACGGCGGCCGGCTGCACCCGCAGGGCATCCACATACGCCCGGTACAGGGCGTTGGCCCGGTACTGGTAACGGAAAAGCTCCAGCACCAGGGCTTCTTCTCCCCCGCCCGCAAAAATCCGGTCTGCTAATGATTCGTTCATCGGGTGCAAATTTACAACCTGTATGTAACAATCCGGGGCAGGGCGGCGTTAATAATAAGGACGTTTTGCCTTTTGCTTAAATTAATGTAGGTTTGTTATATGAAGAAAATATTTGTTTTATCCACTATATTGATAGCTTTCCTCGGTTGTAAAAAAGACAATACGCTGGAAGGGAATAAACCAAAACTGACCTTCAAATCCGTATCCACGGAAGACGTGCCTGCAGACATGAAACTCCTCAGCTTCACCTTCCGGTTGCAGGACAATAACGGCGACACCGAAGCCGCCATGTACGTGAACGATATCCGTTTTGACGATGAAACAAAATTCGACGAAATCTTCATGCCCTCCCTCGAAAGCCATAAAGGCATCAAACTCGATGCAGAAGTGACGCTGTATGTGAGCGACCTTGGCGACGACGTACGCCTGCGCCTGCGCGAAGGCCGCGACCCGGACATCGTGCCCAACCCCGACACCCTGCAGTACCGCGTATTCGTGCTCGATAACGCCGGCAACAGCAGCGATACCATTACCCTTCCCAAAGTAGCGGTTCACCGCTGATTCCGCATTTCTTCATGTATTGCAACGGATTAGCACCGCTTTCCGTATTTTTACAGGTATGAGCAAGATTCAGGACCTACATTCCAAGATAGCCGCGGCCCAACTCGGTGGCGGACAGGCACGCATTGATTCCCAGCACAAGAAAGGCAAGCTCACCGCCCGCGAAAGGCTGCAGCTGCTGCTCGACGAGGGTTCCTTTGAAGAGATCGGCATGTTCGTGCACAACCGCAACAAGGGCCTGACAACCGAACAGGAACAGTTTCCCGGCGACGGGGTGGTGACCGGTTACGGCACCGTCAACGGCCGGCTGGTATATGTATTTTCCCAGGATTTCACCGTGTACGGCGGCAGCCTCTCCGAGCCGCACGCCCGTAAAATATGCCGTATCATGGACCTTGCCATGGAAAACGGCGCTCCCCTCGTAGGCCTTAACGACAGCGGCGGCGCACGCATCCAGGAAGGTGTGGTGAGCCTCGCCGGTTATGCAGACATCTTTTACCGCAACACCCGCGCCTCCGGCGTTATTCCCCAGATATCCGCCATCATGGGCCCCTGTGCCGGCGGCGCCGTATATTCCCCCGCCATCACCGACTTCATCCTGATGGTGGAAAACACTTCCTACATGTTCGTGACCGGCCCCAACGTGGTGAAAACGGTGACGCATGAAGAAGTGACCTCCGAAGCCCTCGGCGGCGCGCATACCCACGCCACCAAAAGCGGCGTCACGCATTTTGCCTGCGCCAACGAAGTGGAATGCATCCAGCATATCAAGGAGCTGCTCAGCTACATGCCGCAGAACTGTGAGGACACGGCCCCTGTTTACGCTTATGAAAGCGCCAACGAAAGCCGCCCCGCACTCAATAACATGATCCCGGAAAATCCCAACCAGCCTTACGATATGAAGGAAGTGATTGCCGAGCTGACAGACGCCGGCAGTTTCCTGGAGGTGCATAAAGATTTTGCCGACAACATCATCGTGGGGTTTGCCCGCATTGCCGGGCGCAGCATCGGCATCGTGGCCAACCAGCCCGCCGTGCTGGCCGGTGTGCTCGACATTCACGCCTCCGTGAAAGGCGCCCGCTTCACCCGGTTCTGCGATGCTTTCAACATCCCCCTGCTGGTACTGGTAGACGTGCCCGGCTTTTTACCCGGCACCGACCAGGAATGGAACGGCATCATCACGAACGGCGCCAAGCTGCTGTTCGCCCTTAGTGAGGCCACCGTACCCAAAATCACCGTCACCACCCGCAAAGCCTACGGCGGCGCGTATTGCGTGATGAACTCCAAACACATCGGGGCCGATCTCAACTACGCCTTCCCGCAGGCGGAAATCGCCGTAATGGGCCCCAAAGGCGCGGTGGAGATCATCTACAAAAAAGAAATAGACACCGCCCCCAACCCGGAAGCGCGCATGAGCGAACTGGTGGCCGACTACACCGAACGTTTCGCCAACCCTTACCTCGCGGCGGAAAAAGGCTACATCGACGAAGTGGTGACGCCGGAACAGACCCGAGAAAAACTGATCAAAGGCTATAAAATGCTGGAGAACAAAGTGGTGAACATGCCCCGGAAAAAACACGGGAACATTCCTTTATAATTTCAAGAAGCCGACGAGGCCGGTAACTCCCCCGCCGGAAGATACACCGTAAACCGCGTGCCTTGTTCAGGCGCGCTTTCCACGGTGATCACGCCGCCGTTCTGACGCGCGAACTCGTTGCAGAGCATCAGGCCCACACCGGTGCCGCGCTCGCCGCCGGTGCCGTAATCGGGGTTCTGCCACGATGTGAACAGGGCGCTGACCTGCGTGGGCGTCATCCCTTTACCCTCATCGCTCACCTGCACTACTTTCCGGGTACCCTCCCGGTGTACCGTGAGGCTGATGTGGCCGCCGGCATAACTGAACTTCAGCGCGTTACTGAGCAGGTTGCGCAGGATAACGGCCACCTGGTCGCGGTCCGCATGCACCGCCGCTATGGGCGATACATCTACCGTAATCCGGATATCCTTTTCCTGCACCACCATCTGGAAAAAATGCAGGATTTCCGTGATGAGGGGCGGCAGCAGGAAATCTTCCGGCTCCGTTTTAATCCCCCGCATATTGCGCGAGCTCCAGCGCAGCACGTTATCCAGCGCGCCGCCCAGCTGGGTCACCTTTTTATGCAGCACCACGGCCGCATCTTCCATCATGGGCTGGGGATATTCACCCTTGCTGAACATCTCGAGCAGCATCTCCAGCGTGGCCAGCGGGCTGCGGATGTCGTGGGTAACGATCGACAGCAGTTTTTCCTTGTCCTTATTCATGCCCGCCAGCACCTGCCGCTGCCGGTCGAGCTCCGCATGGTAATCATTCTGGATGCGTTTGAAAAAACTCAGCGATACGGGCACAAAAATGATGGAGAACCCTATGTTCACCCATACCCGCGACGCCGGTACGGGCTCGGCCAGCGACCAGTGTTGCGGGTACAGTACGATCAACAGGAACGCGCTGCAGATGATCACGCTCAGGCCGGCAACCATCCATTTGTTGTCGTACACGAGGATGCTGGCGATGAGGATATTGAGCAGGAAATATTCCGCCCCGTTATGAAAATACAGGCCGGTAAAGGCATATATCGCCGTGCTGAAAAAGATCAGCACCATGCGGGCGCTGAGGTATTTGCGCCGTTTGTGGAAATAGAAAACCGCCAGGCAGGAAAGGGTATTGACAATGTTGAGCACCGACAGCAGCCAGCGGCCCTGGAAGGCGTTCAGTACCGCAAAGAAAAACATCATGGGGATGCAGGGAATGGCCAGCAGGTTCAGGAGCTTGGTGCGGCGCGCTTCCACGAACGACATGGCAGGCGTTACACCGATGTGTACGAGCCGGTACCAGGAAGCCTCAAAGAACTGGTATAGGATATACTTGAGCCGCTTGAACATTGCCCCGCAAAGATAATTTTAAAAAACGATACGCGATATAGCATGAACAGGCCACTACGGCCGGTTGGCGCATTCAGCCGGCCCGGCGACGGTTTTTTAATTATTTTAGCCCCCATGTTACGGGGCCTCTTCAACTTTCTCCTTTTCAGTTCCATTTACATCGCCGTCTGCGCCGTGCTGATGGCCTGGGAAACGGCTGAACTGCTCAGCCTGGAATTCGACCGGTTCAACTATGCGGGCTTCGTTTTCTTTTCCACCATCTGCAGCTACAATTTCCACTGGTACCTGACGCCCGGTTCGCCCCGCCATTCCGAGCGCATCCTCTGGGGTCAAAGGCAGCGCGCCCTTCAGCTGACCGGCTGCGTGATCGGGATGCTCGGAGCGGGATGGTTCTTTATGCCACTGGCGCAGCACTGGCTGCCCATCAGCGGCGCCGTGGCGCTCACATTCCTCTATTCCGCGCCCAAACTCCCCATGTTCCGCTGGCTCAGCAAAATCGCCGTGGGCAAAACCATCTTCCTGGCCGCGGTGTGGACCTACGTGACCACCACCCTGCCCGCGCTCATTGCCGGGAAGCTGGACGCCGACGGGGTGTACCTCACCGTATACCGCTTCTTCTTCGTATATGCCATCTGCATCCTGTTCGATTACCGCGACCGGGAGGAAGACCGGGAAGCCGGCATCCGCAGCCTCATTACCAGACTCGAGGATCCGCATCTCGACAAACTTTATTACAGTTCGCTGGTGGTGGCCTGGATATGCGCCTTCCTGCTGGCGCCCGCCGTACCGCTGTTTGCGCTGTTCAGCCTGCTGCTGCCCCTGGTCATAACAGGCATGATTAAACGATACGCGCAGACCCATACTTCCGATTACGTGTATTACTTTTTCCTCGACGGGCTCATGATGCTGTCCGCCCTCATCCACGGCTGCTGGCGGCTTGCGGGAGGAATATGACCCGGAATCCTTATTTTTGCTCACTTAACCTGAACAACGATGTCTAAAAAACAGAAATCCATATTAACAAAAGACTCCCTTACGTTTTTAAAGAATTACCTGAACAATGCCTCTCCTACCGGTTTTGAGAAGGAAGGGCAGAAACTCTGGCTGCAATACCTGAAACCATATATCGACGATACGATCGTTGACCCGTACGGTTCCGCCGTGGGCGTCATCAACCCCGAAGCCACTTTCAAAGTAGTGATCGAGGCGCATGCCGATGAAATCTCCTGGTTCGTCAATTACGTGTCGCCCGAAGGACTGATCTACGTGATCCGCAACGGCGGCTCCGACCAGGCCATCGCCCCTTCGATGCGCGTGAATATCCATACGGACAAAGGCATCGTAAAAGCCGTATTCGGCTGGCCCGCCATCCACACCCGCCTGCGCAGCGGCGACGGGAAGGAGCCGCAGCCGAAAGTCGACAATATCTTCCTCGACTGCGGCGCCCGTAACCGCAAGGAAGTGGAAGAGCTCGGCATTCACGTGGGTTGTGTGGTGACGTTCGACGCCGGCTTTGAAGAACTGAGCTACGATCATTACATCTGCCGCGCCATCGACAATCGCATCGGCGGGTTTATGATCGCCGAGGTGGCCCGCCTGCTGAAGGAAAATAAACAGCGCCTGCCTTTCGGCCTGTACATCGTGAACGCGGTGCAGGAGGAAGTGGGGCTGCGCGGCGCCGAAATGATCGCCAAACGCATCAAACCGAACGTCGCCATCATCACCGACGTAACGCACGATACCACCACCCCGATGATCAACAAAAACATCGAAGGGGAAATCAAATGCGGCAACGGCCCCAGCATCACCTACGGTCCGGCCGTGCACAACATCCTGCGCGACCTGATCATCAAAACGGCGCAGAAGGAAAAGATCCCCCACCAGCTGCACGCCGTGAGCCGCAGCACCGGTACCGATACGGACGCCTTCGCCTATTCGAACGACGGCACCCCTTCCGCCCTGATCAGCATCCCCCTCCGCTATATGCACACCACCGTGGAAATGATCAAGAAGGAAGACGTGGAAAACACCATCCGCCTCATTTACCAGACGCTGCTCAACATTACGCCGAAAACCAATTTCCAATACCTGTAACCTGATAGGGCAAAAAATTTACATATTTCGGGCTACCGGATCGGTAATTCGTAATTGATTTGTATGTTTGCCGCTAAATCCGAAGTTTATGATCCGTCACGACTGGACACTTGAAGAAATAAAGGATATCTATAATACGCCCCTGCTGGAGCTCATGTACCGTGCCGCCACGCTGCACCGCGAGTACCAGGACACGGCGGAAGTGCAGGTATGCACCCTGCTTTCCATCAAAACAGGCGGCTGCTCCGAAGATTGCGCTTACTGCCCCCAGGCAGCCCGATATAACACCGGCATTGATGTGCAGGCCCTCATGAAAAAAGACGAGGTACTCGAGTACGCCCGCAAAGCCAAGGAAGCCGGCTCCACCCGCTTCTGTATGGGCGCCGCCTGGCGCGAGGTGCGCGATAACCGCGACTTCGACCGGGTGATCGACATGGTGAAGGGCGTGAACGAGATCGGCATGGAAGTATGCTGCACCCTGGGCATGCTCACCGAAAGCCAGGCGCAGAAACTGGCCGACGCCGGTTTGTATTCCTACAACCACAACCTCGACACTTCCGACGAATATTACGGTGAGATCATCACCACCCGTACGTACGACGACCGCCTGCAAACCATCGACAACGTGCGCAAGGCCGGCGTAACCGTTTGCTGCGGAGGGATCATCGGCCTCGGCGAAAGCCATGAAGACCGCATCAACATGCTGCTGACGCTGTCTACCATGCCCGAGCATCCCGATTCCGTGCCCATCAACGCCCTTACCCGCGTAAAAGGCACCCCGCTGGAGCATATGCCGAAAGTGGAATTCTGGGACATGGTGCGCATGATCGCCACTACCCGCATCCTCATGCCCAAAGCTATGGTGCGCCTCAGCGCCGGCCGCGCCGAAATGAGCATCTCCGAACAGGCCATGTGTTTTATGGCGGGCGCCAACTCCATCTTCACCGGGGAAAAGCTGCTCACCACCAAAAACCCTTCCTTCGAAGAAGACCACATGATGTTCGAGCTGCTGGGCCTCAAACCCCGCGAAGCTTTCAAGGAAGAAAAAGAATGCTGCGACCATACCCACGCACACTAAATCATTACATAAAAGGCCTTCCCCGCGAAGGCCTTTTTTAGAAATTTTCCGAACTTTACAGCATGTTACAGCAGTTTAAAGTATACAGGCACAACATCCGTTTCCGCAAGATCCAGGAGCACAGCGAAGCCACCTACCAGCACTGGCTGGAACAGGGTAAACCGCTGCCCGTGCCGCACATCGCCAAACAGAAAACCATCCAGGAATACAAGAACCGGTATGGTATCGGCACGCTGGTGGAAACAGGCACCTACCTGGGCGATATGGTGGCCGCGCAGCTGCCGCACTTCTCCCTCCTCATTTCCATCGAACTGAGCGAAGAACTGCATAAACGCGCCAAAATCCGCTTCCGCAAAAACCGCGAGGTGAAACTGTACCAGGGCGACAGCGGGAAGGTATTGCACCACATCGTGCCCAAACTCAAAGAGCCCGCCATTTTCTGGCTCGACGGGCACTACTCCGCCGGCATTACCGCCAAAGGCGACCTCATCTGCCCGATCTACGCGGAACTGGACGCAATCTTCAAACAAACCGACGTTCCCCACGTGCTGCTCATCGACGATGCGCAGGACTTCACCGGGCAACACGATTACCCCACGCTCGAGGCCCTCACCGCCTACATTCACAAACTGGCGCCGGCTTACCGGGTGGAAGTAAAAGACTATGTGATCCGCGTCACCCGCGGGTAAAATACATCGCACATAAAAGGCCGGCGCACCCATGGTACGCCGGCCTTTTTTATTTGGAACGGGTCGTTATTTCGATAAAAAATATCCTACGCCCAGCGCGTAACCTTTCATGCCCAGCCCGCAGATCACGCCTACCGCTTTGGCGGCCGTCAGCGACGTGTGGCGGAACTCTTCCCGCGCGTAAATGTTGCTGATATGGATTTCCACCACGGGGGTTTTGATGCCCGCAATGGCGTCGCGGATGGCTACGGAAGTGTGGGTGTACGCCCCAGCGTTGAGCAGGATGCCATCGTGCGAAAAACCGACGGCATGCAGGTGGTTCACCAGTTCCCCTTCCACGTTGCTCTGGAAATAATCGAAGCTGACCTCCGGGAACTGCTGCTTCAGCGTATCGAGGTATTGTTCAAATGTAAGGCTGCCGTACACCTCCGGCTCGCGTTTGCCGAGGAGGTTCAGGTTCGGGCCGTTGATGATGGCTATTTTCATACGTTGTACTGGTTGTTATGTGCTGCGCCGTTGCCGGCGGTGATGTGACTGTTGATGATGCGCTGTGGTGCGTTATTCTCCCCACCGGAAAGTGTCCTGCTCCAGCCCGGCGAGGTCGATCACCCGGTCCACTACCGTGGCCGCCACATCCTCGATGGTGACGGGTTTGCTGTAAAACGAAGGCGTAGCCGGGCAGATGATGCCGCCTGCTTCCGTGACCGTTTGCATGTTGCGGATGTGCACGAGGTTGTACGGTGTATCGCGCAGCACACAGATCAGCTTGCGGCGTTCTTTGAGCACCACGTCGGCCGCGCGGGTGATCAGGTCGTTGGAGATGCCGCCCGCAATGCGGCCCAGCGTGCCCATGGAACAGGGGCAGATGATCATGGTATTGAAACGCCCGCTGCCGGAGGCAAAGGGAGCGTGAAAGTCGTTCTGCGAAAAAACGGGAAACGGCAGTTGCTCGAATCCCCGGTCGTCCAGTTCCGTTTCCCAAACGGTCTTAGCGTTGGCCGTCATCACAATGGCCACCTGGTCTACCTGCTCCTTCAGCACGGCCAGCTTGTTCAGCAGCTGCCTTGCGTAGATGGAACCGCTTGCACCCGTAACCGCCACAACTATACGATGTTTCATAGCAGCAAAGCTAATAAAAAAGCGGATGGGTGCTTTGGGGTGATCAACTGAAAACAGGAAGTTATTTTTTCAGGGAAGCATCACGCAGGGACTTTTAAAAGTCATTACCGGCAAAAGGACAACTGCTGCTGATCATTTCAGCAGGCCGGGATAGCCAACCCATAAAAAAAGGCCCCGGGTACACCCGGAGCCTTCCAATATTTTTAATTCTGTGAAGCCAGTTCTTCCATCCTGATGTCCGAATGGCTGGCGTCGTATATGCACTCCCCGTTACGGATAAGCAACACCTGCGGAGATTCGTGCTCTACTTTGTAAAGCTCCGCGATGCGGTTGCTGATGGAGCGGTAACGGATCAGGTCGAGATAATAAAAATCCATCCCTTCCGGCTCGTCGGACCGTTCCAGGCGGCTCTTGGCCATGCTGCTGATACTGCAGCGGGTGCTGTGCTTGAATATTACAACCGGGCGGTCGAATGATTGTTCCTTTATCGCATTCAGCTGCTCTTCACTTTCCAGTGCGATCCACATAGTGTTCCACATTTAAATTTCACTAACAGTTTTTGTTTTGCTCATGCTGCACTTTCGTAATCTTCATCGGGCAACCCAGTTTCTGGGAGGCACACGAAGAAAACATGGCAGCCACTACCACCATTACACAAAATGTACCAATTACGCGGTAAACAGATTTCATAGCTTGCTTTTTTGCAAATAAACGAAATTTCATAGGCTTGGATTATAGAACTTTGTGAATCGTTTTTTGTAACGTTATTTTGCAAATATATACTTTATATTAAAAAAAACAATCTTATGAGTTGTTAATTACCTGTTATAACAGGTAAAGCACACGCGTAAGTTCCTGATAAGCATGGCAAAAGTACATTTTATAGCGATCGGCGGCAGTGTAATGCACCAGCTCGCCCTCGCCCTCCGGAGCAAAGGGTACCAGGTAAGCGGCAGCGACGATGAAATTTATGAGCCCGCCCGCACCAACCTCGCCAATGCCGGCATTTTACCGGCCGCCATCGGCTGGGATCCGGCCCGCATCAGCGCAGACCTCGACGCCGTTATCCTGGGCATGCACGCCCGGGCCGACAATCCCGAGCTTATACGGGCGCAGGAACTGGGGCTGAAAATCTACTCCTTCCCCGAATACATCTACCAGGAGAGCAAAGATAAAACCCGTGTGGCCATCGGCGGCAGCCACGGCAAAACAACCATTACCTCGATGGTGATGCACGTATTGCAGCAATGCCACCGGCAGTTCGATTACCTGGTGGGCGCGAAGCTGGAAGGGTTCCCGCAATCCGTGAACGTGACGGACGCCCCGCTGATCGTTTGCGAGGCCGACGAATACCCGGCTTCCGTGCTCGAAAAACGGCCGAAGTTCCATTTCCTCCACCCCCACATCGCCGTATTGAGCGGCATTGCCTGGGACCATATCAACGTATTTCCCACGTTCGACATCTACCTTGAACAGTTCGCCATCTTCATCCGTACCATGGAAGCGGGCGGGCGGCTGATCTACAACAGTACCGACGAAACGCTGCGCAAACTGGTGGAAAAGGAAGGCGGTCACCTCGAATGTATTCCCTACACGGTGCCGGAGCATACCATCATCAACGGCACTACCCGCGTACGGTTCGGCAATGCCTCTACCGACCTCCTGGTGTTCGGCGAGCATAACCTGCTCAACATCCACGCCGCACTGCACGTTTGCCGCGCCCTGGGTGTGGGCGATATCGACTTCCTGGCGGCCATCGCCAGCTTTAAAGGCGCCGCCAAACGGATGGAGCTGGTGGCGAAGAACGAAGAAACGGCCATTTACCGCGACTTCGCGCACGCCCCTTCCAAAGTGAAGGCCACCATCAACGCCCTGCGCAACCAGTACCCGCAGCGCAAACTCGTTGCCGTGCTGGAACTGCATACCTATAGCAGCCTGAATGCCGATTTTATGAAGGAATACGCCGGCGCGCTCAACCCGGCCGACGTGGCCGCCGTGTTTTACAGCGCGCATGCCCTCGAAATAAAACGCATGCCGGACCTGCACCCCGACGTTATCAAAGAAGGCTTTGCCCGCAAAGACCTCACCGTGATCAATAAACGCGCCGCCCTCGAAGCGTTCCTGGATGGGCAGGATTTTGAAAATACCAATCTTCTCATGATGAGCTCCGGCGATTATGAAGGGATGGAATTCGGAGGATTGAAAAAATATTTATCGGTTAAGAAACCATCTTAAAAACATGTCAGCTTTACAACTCACCCGCCCCTTAGCGTTTATCGACCTTGAAACAACAGGTACCAATGTAGCGACCGACCGCATCATTGAAATCGCCATTATCAAAGTGATGCCGGACCGTTCCATGAACAGGAAAGTAAAGCGCATCAATCCCGGCATGCCCATCCCTGCCGCCACTACCGCCATTCACGGTATTACGGACGACGACGTAAAAGACGAGCCCACCTTCAAACAGGTGGCCAACGAACTGCGGCAGTTCATGGAGCATTGCGACATCGCGGGTTACAATTCCAACCGTTTCGACATCCCGATGCTGGTGGAAGAATTCCTCCGTGCGGACCTGGCTTTCGATATCAGCGACCGCCGTTTTGTGGACGTGCAGAAGATTTTCCACCTCATGGAAAAACGCACCCTCAGCGCCGCCTATAGGTTCTATTGCGACAAGGACCTCGAGAACGCCCACAGCGCCGAAGCGGACGCCTTCGCCACCTTCGAGATACTGGAAGCACAGCTCATCCGTTACGAAGCCCAGCTGAAACCCGATGTGGACGCACTCGCCGTTTTCACCAAAGAAGACGATTACGTGGATTTCGCCCGCCGCATCGTGATGCAGAACGGCGTGGAGATGTTCAACTTCGGTAAATACAAAGGCCGCCCCGTGCGCGATGTACTGAAGGTGGAACCGCAGTATTACGACTGGATGATGAAAGCGGATTTCCCCCTCAACACCAAACAGAAACTGACAGAGATCTACACCAATATGATGCTAAAAAAATTGTAATGTTTATCAAAACATGCTATTTTGCGAGGGGAATTCCCTATTTTCGCCATCCTAAAAAAAGCCGCTGCTAATTGGAAAAGTTGGTTATCATACCTACGTACAATGAGAAAGATAATATCCGTCAGATCATTGGCGCAGTATTTTCGTTACAACAGGATTTCCACATACTGATAGTAGACGACGGTTCTCCTGACGGCACCGGCGGCATCGTAAAAGAACTCCAGGCGCAGCACCCGGGACAGTTATTCCTCGAAGAACGAAAGGGCAAGCTGGGCCTCGGCACGGCTTATATCCACGGCTTTAAATGGGCCCTCGCACGGCAATACCAGTATATCTTTGAAATGGACGCGGACTTTTCGCACAACCCGCAGGATCTTGTGCGGCTGCACGATGCCTGCGCCTATAAAGGGGCCGACGTTGCCGTGGGCTCCCGCTATGTGAAAGGCGGCAAAACGGAAAACTGGCCCTGGGACAGGGCGGTGCTGTCGTACGGCGCGTCCGTTTACGTGCGCCTCGTTACCTGGATGCCCGTCAAAGACGCTACGGCCGGTTTCGTGTGCTACAAAAGAGCCGTGCTTGAAAAAATCGAACTGGACAGGATACAGTTCGTCGGCTACGCTTTCCAGATCGAAATGAAATTTACCGCCTGGAAGCTCGGCTTCAAAATCGCTGAAGTACCCATCACTTTTATAGACCGTAAGGAAGGATATTCAAAAATGAGTAAAGGCATTGTGAAAGAAGGCATTCTGGGTGTGCTGAAGATTCAGTGGCAGAGCCTGTTCGGAAAATGAAAAAAGCATTCTTACAACTCCATCTCTCGGTTTTCCTCGCCGGTTTTACCGGCATTCTCGGTAAGCTCATTACCCTCAACGAAGGTTTGCTGGTATGGTACCGGCTGCTTCTCACCGTCGTGACCATGTTCGTGCTCTTCCGCTGGCAGGGCAAACTGAAAAAACTGCCCTGGGGCGCCGTGCTGCGCATCGGCGGCACCGGCTTCATCGTAGCCATGCACTGGGTGTTTTTCTACGCCAGCATCAAATACGCCAACGTATCCATCGGGGTGGTCTGCTTTTCGCTCACGAGCCTTTTTACGGCCGTGTTCGACCCGCTGATCAACCGGCGCCGCTTCGATACGGTGGAGCTCCTGCTCAGCATGCTCACCCTCGCCGGCATCCTGCTCATTTTTCATTTCGACACGCAGTACCGCACCGGCATCATCCTCGGCATCATCTCCTCCATGTTCGCGGCCCTGTTTACCGTGTTCAACAAAAGGCTGGTGGTGAAATACGACACGCCGAACATCACCTTCTACGAACTGGGCGTGGGCCTGCTGGGCATCAGCCTGCTCATGCCTTTTTACCTCCAGGCCTTCCCCGTGGCATCGCTCATCCCCTCCGGCATGGATGCCTTGTACCTGCTGCTCCTCAGCTGGTTCTGCACCGTACTGATGTACACCCTGTCCATGAACGCTTTGCAGAAGATATCGGCCTTCACCGTGAACCTCTGTTTCAACCTCGAGCCTTTGTACACGATCATACTGGCTTTTGTGATCTTCAGGGAAAACGAAATGCTGCAGGGCGGCTTCTATGCCGGCCTGGGCCTCATCCTGCTCTCGGTGGCCCTCCAGATGCTGCGTGTGGTGCGCCAGGCGCGCAGGAAGGTGCCCGCCCCCTGACCACTCATCACTTCCACCGTCATTTTGCCGCCGGAATTGTTATTTTCGGCCCACAATCAGCGAATCTATAACCGTCAGCGGCCCGCGGCCGCCCAACAAAAATCAAAACCAAACGGCTTATGAACATGTCAAGAGGCTGGCTCCTGTCCCTCACCTTATTGTTGCCGGCAGGCCTTAGCGCCCAATCCAAAAAACCGCTCGATCACAGCGTGTACGACAGCTGGCAAAGCATCGGCACCAAAACCGTCAGCAATAACGGCAAATGGGTAGCCTATACCATCACGCCGCAGGAAGGCGACGCCACCCTGGTGATCCGCAACCTGAAAACCGGCGGGGACATGAAATTCCCCCGCGGCGCGGCGCCCGTGTTCACGGAAGACTCGCGCTACGCGGTGTTCGGCATCAAACCGCCCTTCAGGGAAGTAAGGCAGGCGCGCATCAAAAAGAAAACGCCCGACCAGATGCCGAAAGATTCCATGGGCCTGCTGCTGCTGAGCGACGATAAGGGCGTGTACCTGCCCATCGCCAACGTCAGATCATTTAAAACGCCGGAAAAAGGCAGCGGTGTGATCGCCTACCTGCAGGACGCCCCCAAAACAGATACCGCCAAAAACGCAAAGAAACCGGCGGCCAGGGATACCGACGCGGATGAAGATACGCCCGGCAAACCCGGCGGTGCGGAAGCAGGCACCCTGATGATCGTGTATACCAACAACGGCGGCACCGACTCCGTGAAATACGTGACTTCCTACACCATCAGCAAACCAGGCAATAAAATCGCCATCGTGGTGAACCCTCCCAAAAAGGATTCCCTGGCCAAACCCTGCGTTCTGCTCTGGGATGTGGCCGCCCGTAAAGCGGACACCATCAGCCGCGGCCACGGCAGCTTCGCACAGTTCGCCTTCGATGAAAAAGGCACGCAGCTGGCTTATGCCGGCAGCCGCGACAGCGCCAAAGCCGCGCAGAAATTCTATTCATTGTATTATTACCAGAAGGGTGCGGATAGCGCGGAACTTAGGGTGAAACCCTCCACCGCCGGCATGCCCGCCAAATGGGCCGTGTCAGAGAACGGGGCGATCAGTTTCTCCAAAAGCGGCCACGCCCTGTTTTTCGGCACTGCGCCCGTAGCCCCGCCGAAAGACACTACCATCGTGGATTTTGAAGTGGCGAAGGTCGACATCTGGCATTACAAAGACGACTACCTCCAGACGATGCAGCTCAAAAACCTCGACCGCGACCTGAAAAAAAGTTACGCCGCCGCCTACTTCCCCAAAGAGCAGCAGCTGGTGCAACTGGCCGACCAGGAGATCGAAACGTTCGTACCGCTCAACGAAGGCGACCATACTTACGGTATCGGCTACACGGATATCAATAACCGCGTGGAAATGCAATGGAAAGGCAATACCGTTAAATCCGCCTACCTCATCAATATCCGCACCGGCCAGCGCAAGCTCATCAAGGAAAACCTGGCGGGTTATTATTTCCCGTCGCCGAAGGGCAAATTCCTGCTGTGGTTCGACCTGCCGCAGGGCCAGTGGTTTACCTACGAAACCGCCACCGGCACTACCCGCAACATCAGCGCGGGTTTCCCCGTAAAACTGGCGGACGAGGAAATGGACATGCCCGATTACCCGCGCCCATACATGCCGAGCGGCTGGCTGGAAGACGATAAATATGTGTACATCAACGACCGGTACGACATCTGGCAGACCGACCCGCTGGGCAAAACCGCTCCCGTGATGATCACGCAGGGCCTTGGCCGGAAAACCCGCACTGAATTGCGTTACGAAAGGCTCGATAAGGAAGAGCGGTTCTTTACGCCCAAACAAACCCTGCTGCTGCGCGCGTTCAACGACTCTACCCGTTACGCCGGGTATTACAGCCTGCAGCTGGGCAGCAAAAACGGGCCCAAAGAGATCGTGACCGGCCCTTATTCCTACCTCGGCATCGAAAAGGCGAAAAACGCCCCGATATACGTCTTCCAGCGCCAGAACTACATCGCCTCTCCCGACGTGTACGCCGGCGCCGATATTGCCACCGCAGCGCGCCTGAGCGCCATCAACCCGCAACAGGCACAATACAACTGGGGCACGGCGGAACTGTTTTCGTGGACCACCTACAACGGCAAAACCACCGAAGGCATCGTATACAAACCCGAAGATTTCGACCCGAACAAAAAGTACCCGGTGCTCATTTATTTTTATGAGAAACTCACCGATGGCTTATACACTTACCAGGCGCCCGCTCCCACCCCGTCGCGCCTGAACATTTCGTTCTTCGTGAGCCGCGGGTACGTGGTACTGGCGCCGGACATCCGGTACGAAACCGGCAAGCCCGGCAAAAGCGCCTATGATTATATCGTGAGCGGCGCGGAAGCGCTGGCCCGCAACCCCTGGATCGACAAAGCCAACATGGGCATACAGGGCCAGAGCTGGGGCGGCTACCAGGTATGTTACCTGATCACCGCCACCCCGATGTTCAAAGCCGCCTGGGCAGGCGCTCCCGTGAGCAACATGACCAGTGCGTACGGCGGCATCCGCTGGGAAAGCGGCATGAACCGTCAGTTCCAGTACGAACATACGCAGAGCCGCATCGGCGCCACGCTGTGGGATAAACCGGAGCTCTACATCGAAAACTCCCCGCTGTTCCACCTGCCGAAAGTGACCACGCCGCTGGCCATCATGGCCAACGACGCGGACGGCGCCGTGCCCTGGTACCAGGGCATCGAAATGTTCACCGGCCTGCGCCGCCTCGGCAAACCGGTGTGGATGCTCAATTACAATAACGAAGCCCACAACCTGGTGCAGCGCCAGAACCGGAAAGACATCCAGATCCGCGAGCAGCAGTTCTTCGACCATTTCCTCAAAGGCGCGCCCGCCCCGCAATGGATCAAAACCGGTGTGCCCGCGGTGGAAAAAGGACGCAACTGGGGATTCGGGGAGTAACGGTGCATTTGAATGGTTGCTGTATGAAAGCCTTTTAAGAAGGCGACAGCACCCGGAAAGGGTCTCAAAAGCAACTTTTGAGACCCTTTTTCTTTGCACCCGTTCCTGCCGGTCAACGCGTTACCCTCAAACCCAGGACCGGCCATACCGGAGAATCGCTTCCTCAAAATGGAAAAAATCACCGGCGCGCCCTGCGTCAGTCCGGGGAATTATAAAGCCGGCCGTAAACGTTGAATTTAATACTACCTTTACCGCTGTTAAAGCCATTTTCCATGAAAAAGGAAAACGAACAGGCAGCAGGAGCACCCCGTCTTAAAAACCAGCTCATTTCCCACCCTTTCACAAGCGGCATGATCATCGGCAGCATCCTGTTGATCATATTGGTGCATATCGGCTTTTATAAAACCTATATCAGCCATTTCCCATACTTTAAAGACTACACCGTTCCGGGCCGCGGTATCGTTCATTTCAACGCGATCATACATTTTCACGGCATGATGATGGCAGGCTGGTTCTTCCTGCTGCTGGTGCAGCCCGTTCTTATCCTGAAAGGGAAAATAAAACTGCATCGGCTGGCAGGGCGCATGAGTTATGTACTGGCCCCATTGATGCTGCTCTCCATGTACCTGGTTATCCATTCCAGCCTTGATCGTGCATTGGCGGCCGGGCAAATAGCCGCGACAGCAAGAAGGATGGCGCTGGACGTGCCCGCCATGATCTTCTTCGCCATCCTGTATTTGCTCGCCATTTTTTCCCTGCACAAACCGGCCTTACACGGCCGCCTGATGTGCAGCACGGCTTTTGTATTGATCAGCCCGGCATTGGGCAGGACCTTCAGGGTTTTCCTCGATGCCAGCCGGGATGGTAGTATCGATCTGTCCAGGAACGTTATCGTGATCGTTGTGGCGGTGATCGCCGCCGCGGATTCATGGCGGACGAAACGTATCAGTCCTTTCGTCCTGGTGCTGGGCTTCGTGATCCTGAATAAAATTATCTGGAATATCAGGGATACCTCTTTTTGGCAGCCGATCGCCCATGCGATGGCAAAAGTGTTCTGAAAAACTTGCATTTTTTTAATAGCCGGATGTATTAAACGAAATTCTGCAAACACCGGCTATTTAGACGCTCCGCCCCCCATACAACCTGATTCTCAACCACCTATTCAATCAAGCCCCCTAAAGCCGGTCCCGCAACCCCGGTTTTGTTATTTTGTCGTTAACTGAAAGATTTTCAATCCTTTCATCAAATGTTAAAAAATTATCTAATTAAAATGAATCACCATATGGTAATTTCGGTATATTTACATCAGTTTTACGAGCGGATGGGTTGAACCAACAAATGCAATCAGACCTATGAACACCTATATCCTTCATCCCAAAGAAACGTTGCACCCCTTCGTGCAACAGTACATTGTTCTGGAGAACATCACTTCAGCGGCAGACATCACAGGGAAAAAACTTTTTACAGCCGGCAAACAGTACCTGGTATTCATCCAGCAGGGCGGTCTTTCTTTCAAACCGGCCGACCACGCTGCTTTTGAATTACCCGAAGTAGCCGTTACGGGGCCCTTTACCTGTCGTGTTGACGCGCGGGTAACCGGGCCGATGAACGCTGTGATCGTGCAGCTGAACGCTTACGCCAGCCACCGGCTGATGGGCATCAGCATGGAATCGGTGACCAATTATTTCCGCGACCTCGGCAAAATGGACGCCCGCTGGAAACAGACCGCGGACCAGCTGCGCGTGGCCATGGCGCTCGATGCCGTTGCCATTCAGCAGGTGCTCGACAATGCGCTGGAAAGCCTGCTCCCCTGCCAGACAACGGCGCTGCGCCAGGTAGACGAGATCGTGGATTACCTCGCCGAACAGAAAGGCCAGGTTGCGATGCTCGACCTCGCCCTGCGTTTCAAAACAAGCCGCCACACACTGGAACGCCAGTTCATGGAAGTGACGGGGCTTACACCGCAGTTATACAACCGTATCCTGCGCAAACAGCGATATGCGTAATTTATCAGCGTACGGAATATTCAGGAACGCCGGAAGATGATTCCGGCGTTTTTGTTATTTTTAACGCGAACTCAACGATATGCTGCCATGCAACCAGTCACCTCCCAACGTGGTCCCTTCCGTATTTCTTCCGACCCCGCGCTTTTACAGCTCGGTGTGATACACCAATACCTGTCTGAAGACTCTTACTGGGCCAAAGGCGTGCCCTTGTCCATCGTGGAAACGTCCATCGCCAACTCCCTCTGCTTCGGCGTGTACCACGAAGGATCACAGGTGGGCTTTGCACGGGTGATCACCGACCGCGCCACGTTCGGTTACCTGGCGGATGTGTTCATCCTCCCCGCGTTCCGCAAGCAGGGTTTGTCCAAATGGCTGATGGAAGTGATACTCGCGCACCCGGAGCTGCAGACGCTGCGCCGCATGTCGCTCATGACGCAGGACGCACAGGGGTTGTACGCGCAATTCGGTTTCATCGTATTTGATTACCCCGAAAGATTCATGGTGCGCCGCTTCGAACAAAACTACGGCGCGGTGCCCACCTCACTCTAATCGTATCTTATGAAAAGGATCCTCCAATGGCTGGTCGTTATTTTGTTCATCGTCTTCATTTTCTGGCTGGGCCAGCGTTTCGGTTCCAGGACCGTGAACCAGCAGGTGCTGTCCAACAGCCTCATCGTAAAGGAAATCGCGGAACTGGCCAGCCTGGAAGTACAGGGCAACGCCTCCATCAAACGCAGCAATGTGGACAATTCCGGGGCATGGACAGACAACCTGAAAAAAGTGTTCGCGGAAAATACGATCTGGGTAACGGTGCCTTATACGGCGAAGTATGGCGTGGATGTCAACGAAAAGAATTTCGACGTCAAAGTGAGCGATAAAAAAGTGACGGTATCCCTCCCGGCCCCGCAGCTGCTGAGTTACGAGCTGCGCCTCAGCCAGATGGAAACGGCCAACAAAAAAGGCTGGCTCATGTTTTCAGACGATGAAACGTATACCGACGTGCAGAAAAAACTCTATGAAACGTCGCGCGACCAGTTGCAGCACAACGCGATCTATCTTGAGCAGTGCAAGGAAAAGATCCGCAACATTATCGGCACCTATTATGCGCCGATGAAATATACCGTGGAAGTGAAGTTCGGCAACGAACCCGCGAAAACCATCAAACTCCCGTAGCATCAGCCTTTCAGGTTGTTCGCCTTTATTTTCCTGTCGGCGATCTCCTTTAGCTCCGCGAATACTTCCGCGGCCGCGAGCGTTTTGTGGATGTCCGCCTCCAGTTGTTGTGCGAACGCATCTGCGGCATGGCCGTTGCGCAGCAGTATCATATCACCGATCAGCACATTGATGATCGTCCACGCCCGGAGGTCGGGCTGGCGGCCGTTTGCGGCCAGGTACGGATCCACTTCGCCGCGGAACACATCGAAGTCCTGCAGCGCCTCGCTCGTTATCTGGTGCATATTACGCGGGATTCACCGTAATATACTTCACCAGGCAGCGTTTTGCAACAGGCAGCAGTGTTTCTTCCAGCGGGAACACGAGATCCGTTTCAACGGTATATACCGCGGGGTTCGGTAACTCCCGCCGGTGGCGGATCAGGTCGGTTTTGATGCTCACCGAACTATGCGCGAGGTTGCGGGTGTAGGTGCTGATATAGTCGGTGTGGATGCCGCGGAAACGCTCATCGTGCCGCTCGAAAATGGTGAGGCGGTACTGATATACCCTCGTGTCGCTCGCGCGGCCATCGCACAGCAGCATGTACCCTTCCTGCACATCCAGCGGAATGAGGCCCACGGGCGTGATGTTCAGTTGTTCTTCCACGAACTCGTAAATCTCCGCGCCTTCCCTGATAGTGTTGTTCATTTTTTGCAGCGAATACGCCATGATGTTTTCCAGCTCTTCCATCAGTTCATCGTCGGCGATCATCTGCTCGTACAGCACCTGGAGCTTTTCCATATTAACGGCCGTCAGCCGTTTGGGGAAATGCTGCTGTAAAAACTGCTTGTTCTCCTTGAATGCCAGCAGGTTATTGTAGTGAAACACCACGTCCCCGAGCTGGGGGTACAGTTTGTTTTCGTTGAAATAACGGTTGATTTCCTGGAGGTAAGCCAACAGGGTGTATTTTTTCAGCTCAAAATCGATGAAACCCTCTGCAAACCATGTGTCGCTCAATGCTTTCATAAATTGCCGGCCTTTTAGAAACAGCCCTATCTGAATTTACGAAATATTTTAATATCTAACGTCAACCGGGTTTAATTTCACATATTTTTACCATATATATAATCGGTCGAAATGCTTTACAGTACTGATTCTTATCCAAAAGAGCATATAAACCGCCCCTGCGGCGGGATTGCGAAAAATGGGGAGGATCTTTTTTTATTCAGTTAATTCCTTAACTTCAATATTATTTTTCATTTTTTAATTTTTTTATCATGAACATCTACGTAGCCAACCTGCACTACAGGTTGAACGATGAGGACCTTCACCAAATCTTCAGCGAATTCGGGCAAGTAACCTCTGCAAAAATCATAAAAGACCATGAAACCGGTCGTTCACGTGGTTTCGGGTTCGTTGAAATGCCTAACCAGGAAGAAGGGACTAAAGCGATGGAGAGTCTGAACGGTAGTGAAGTGGAAGGTAAACAACTGATGGTTAACGAAGCCCGCCCTAAAGCCCCCAATGGTGGTGGCAACAGAGGTGGTGGCAACCGCGGTGGCGGTGGATACGGTGGCGGTGGCCGCGACCGTCGTTATTAATCTGAATTCTAACTCATCGACTATAAAAGGCTTCCGTTTCCGGGAGCCTTTTTTGTTGCCCGGCGGGGCCGCAAATCCGTTTGTTCCCCCCTATCCTTCCTTGTAAGATCTCCCTCTTGCTTCCTGCCTGGTACAGGGTTTCCCGCCAGTTCCCATGTTAATGACATATTTCCTTGTCTACCGGATATTTACACATTATCTCCCCCCATCTGCAACGGAGCTTGTACACGCCCATTCCCATGCCTGCGACGCATTCCCTTGCCTACCGACACTTTACCTGCCCCACCTGCAACGGCACCTGTAAACGCCTATTCCCATGCCAACGGCACATCTCTCCGAACATCAACAATATCAACACTTTACCAAAGTTAATCCCCCTTGTAATACACTTATTCTGCTGAAACGCTCCAAGCCTTATCTGCGAATAGCCCGAAACTATTGCTGACATTATGTTTCAATGGGGTTCCGTCATATCTCCTTTATATTCCCGTCATATCTCCTTCATAGTTGCGTCATTCTATTAAAGATATGGCTTAACTATATCGGAATTCCAGTGCTAATACAGTGGATGTATAACGAAAGGCAAAGTTTTACCTATGCCGGTAGCGGGATTGGCCCGGGTAAACACAGGCAAACAAAAAGGCCGCAGGAGGTTTCCTGCGGCCTTTTCTATCAGAAAAGCTTGATGATCAATATTCTTTCGCCGGGTCGAAGTTTTCCAGCTCCTGGGCTACGGCGCTCAGGAAGGTGGATCCGAGGGAGCCGTCCACGATGCGGTGGTCGTACGACAGGGAGAGGTACATCATGTGGCGGATGGCGATGGAATCGCCCTGTTCCGTTTCTACCACCACAGGGCGCTTTTTAATCGCCCCCACGGCCAGGATGGCAACCTGCGGCTGATTGATGATCGGCGTGCCTGTAAGGCTCCCGAAAGTGCCTACGTTGGTGATGGTGAAAGTGCCGTTCTGGGTGTCTTCCGGTTTGAGGCGGTTCTGGCGGGCGGCATTGGCCAGGTTGTTCACCTGTTTGGTGAGCCCTACCAGGTTCAGCGTATCCGCGTTCCTGATCACCGGCACAATGAGGTTGCCGCTGGGCAGCGCGGTGGCCATCCCGATGTTGATGTCTTTTTTCAGGATGATCTTGTCGCCGTCGAGCGAGCAGTTCACCAGGGGGAACTTTTTGATGCATTTCACCACCGCTTCCACGAAGAGCGGCATGAAGGTTATTTTTTCGCCTTCGCGTTTTTCGAAATCTTTTTTCACGTTATCGCGCCAGCGCACCATGTTGGTCACATCCGCTTCGGCGAAGCTGGTCACGTGCGGGCTGATCTGTTTGCTGCGCACCATATGGTCTGCGATCAGTTTGCGCATGCGGTCCATTTCGATGATCTCCACATTGTTGCCGTAGCTGTTGGAAGCGGGCACCGTGGCGATTTCGCGGGGCTGCTGCGGTTTCGGCGCTTCGTGGATCACTTCGGGCTCCTGCACGGCATTGCCGCGGCTGGCCACATATTCCAGGATGTCTTTTTTGGTAACGCGGCCATCGTTGCCGGTGCCGGGGATTTTTTCCAGCTCGGCGAAACTGATGCCTTCCTGCTGGGCGATGGTAAGCACCAGGGGAGAATAAAAACGGGCTTCGCCGGCGCCGGCGCCGGCTGCGGGTGCGGGCTCGGGGCGGGCGGGCGCAGTCTGGAACTGGGTTTCGGGATTCGATGGTTTGGCCGCTGCGGGGGGCGGCGTAGCGGGCGAAGCGGCAACGGGCGCGCCGGCTTCGGTTTGCACGCGGGCAATGACCGTGCCTACCGGCACCACATCGTTTTCGTTAAACAATATTTCAGTGATCTCCCCTTCCGCAATGGAGGGCACTTCACTGTCAACTTTGTCTGTAGCGATCTCCAGCACCGTTTCATCCACCTTCACCCTGTCGCCCGCCTTTTTGTGCCAGCGCAGGATAGTGGCTTCCATTATGCTTTCTCCCATTTTGGGCATCACCAGTTCGACTATTGCCATAAATGTGCTCGTTTAAATATTTAGAGATGACAAAAATAAGGTAAAAATTATGCTTCCAGCCATTTCCGCAGTTCATTGAGGGCGGCCACACAGGTCATTTCCGTATTCCGCGCACGGTCGTAGCGGAACTGGTACCGCATGCTGCGGATGCCGTTGCGCCCGCCGGCCGCGATCCATACCGTGCCTACGGGTTTCTCCGGCGAACCGCCGTCGGGCCCCATGATGCCGCTCACGGCCACTACACAATCCGTGTTCAGCACCTTCAGCGCGCCGGCCGCCATTTCGCGGACGGTTTCTTCGCTTACGGCGCCGTATTGCTCCAGGGTAGCGGCCTGTACGCCCAATACCTGCGTTTTGGTTTCGTTGGCGTAACTCACCACGCTGCCTTTAAAGTACGCGGAACTACCCGGCACGGCGGTAATCATGCCGGCGATCTTGCCGCCGGTGCAGCTTTCCGCGGTGGCCAGGGTGAGCCCTTTCGTTTTGAGCAGTTCACCCACGATCACGCCCATCGGCTCGTCGCGGTCGGCTACGCGGATATCGGCGAGCACTGTTTTCATTGCTTCGAACGCTTCGTTTATCTCCGCTTCCGCTACCGCCCGGTCGGGCGCCACGGTGGTGAGGCGCAGCTTCAGCAGGCCGTAACTCGGCAGGTAAGCCAGTTTGATATGCGGGGGCAGGTTGGTTTCGAAATCTTTGAGGCGGTCGGCCACGAACGATTCCCCCTGCCCGCTCGTGATCAGCGTACGATGGAGCAGTGCCGGCGTGGCGAAGCGTTGCCGCAGCGCGGGTATCACGTCGCGTTCCATCATGCCTTTCATTTCATGCGGCACGCCGGGCATCGATACATAGATCTTCCCGTTCTTTTCGAACCACATGCCCGGCGCGGTGCCCCGGCCGTTCTGCAGCACGGTGGCCACATCGGGCACCATGGCCTGCTCCCTGTTCCGTTCGGGCATCGGTACGTTGTGGCGCGCGAAGATCGTTTTGACGTTTTCGAGGGCCGCCTCATCCAGGACCAGTTTCCCCCCGAAAAATTCGCAGAGCACCGGTTTGGTGATATCGTCGGCCGTGGGGCCGAGGCCGCCGGTGATGAGCACGATGTGCGAATCGGCGCCTTCTTCCTCAAGGGCGCGCACGATCGCGGCCTTTTCATCGCCCACGGCCACGCGGCGCTGTACCCAGATGCCGGCGTCGTTGAGCTGTTGCGCCATCCAGGCGGAGTTGGTATCAATCGTCTGTCCAATCAGCAGCTCATCCCCGATCGTGATGAGGCTGGCCAGTATTTTTTCCATACGGTTCGTTCAGATATTGCTTAGAAAAATGGCGCCAGTTTCTCCCGCATCACTTCCGGCATGACGGTGCGCGTTTTGGTTCTGGCGTCGATGAAGGCAAGCGTTACCGTGCCCACGTTCAGCAGCTCGCCCTTCTGGTTGTACAGCTCCGAATGGAACTGTATCTTATGGTTTTCGGGCAGCGATTTTAGTATAGTCTTCACAGTTATCACATCGTCGTAATACGCAGGCCGCAGGTACTTCACCTGCAGCTCCGCCACGGGCATGATGATGCCCTGCTCTTCCAGCTCGCGGTAGGTGAAACCCAGCTGGCGGATGGCGTCCGTACGCCCCACTTCGTAATACAATGCATAGTTCCCGTAGTAGAGATATCCCATCTGGTCCGTTTCGCCATACCGCACGCGTATATCAATCGTTGTACTGTACATGATCCATGTAAAATTTGGATGGTAAATGTAGTGTATCCTCTTTCCTCCCCCAAAAAAGAAAAGTGAAACACCGGGGGGCGTTTCACTTTTGCAAAAGATGCCGTCAACATTATTTTCCGATGGCGCCGTCGATCGAATATTTGCCCGGCCCCGTGATGAGAATCGCCACGAATGCGGCCAGGAAAAGGATCGGCATTTCTTTTTCACCCAGCGGATCGCCGCGGTGGATCATAAAAATGATCACGCTCATGCAGATGATCAGGGGAATGGTGGCCAGGCGCGTGACCAGCCCGAACACGAGCAATACGCCGCAAAACAGTTCCGCAAATACCGTGAGCCCCAGGGATATGGACGAACCGACGCCGAAAGGATCCGCAAACTTGTCAGCACGTTCTGAAAAGTTCATGAGTTTCGGCCATCCGTGGCGGAATGCCATCAATCCGCCAAATACCACGCGCAGGACCAGTTGCGTTAAATGTACAGCCCCGTTGCTGAATCGCGCAGATAATAGTTTTTTCATAGTCGACTTTTGGTTTGATTCTTGTTGAAGAAGCCGGATTTTGTTTTGAGTACCCGGACAGACTTAAATTTATATAGTTTGTAATATATATTGTAATAAAAGTCAAATTTCGGGATTAAAAAGAAAAAATCAAGACAAGAATCCATTCGTCCCGCGAGAGTTATCCACATCCTGCAGTTTATCCACATCAGGTAGATAACCTGCCCGGAGCAAAAAAAGTATAATCTTTTATATTTGCTTCGTTTGTAAACCCCATCTTTGCCAAGTTTTTGAGTACCGGTCTGCGACCCGGAAAAGCCGGACTGCCTTACGTTCGAAATAATTCCGGTCACAAACCGTTTTAGGAAAAACAATCTGGATAAAACACAGGAAATAATATAAACAGCATGAAGCTATTCACTCGAAAGAACTTCCCTCTCCCTCCATTGCATGTACTCTTCCTTATGGCAGGTATAACGGGCGCCACCGCCGCCAGCGGGCAACAGACCCGGGTCTATACCGAGCCGGACAAAACCTTCAAGGAAGCGCAGCAATTGTACCGTGAGGGAAAATACGCCGTATCCATGCAATTGTTCAAGGAAACGATCGACGATATCGGTTACTTTTCAGAAACGAACCGTTCGCTGGTGAATACCGACGCGCATTATTACTACGCCATGTGCGCATTGAAATTGCAGAACGAGGATGCGGAAAAAAAGGCGCTGGAGTTCCTGAAGTTTTTCAACAACTCCGCCCGCGAACAAATGGTCAGCTTCCAGCTGGCGCGGTTTTATTTCCATCAGAACAAACTCACCGAAGCGATACCGTATTACGAAAAGGCCAGCATCGATAATCTGTCGAACGAAGACATCGCCGACGCGAAATTCGAACTGGCCTACTGTTATTTCAACGTGAAGGATTTCCAGAAAGCGCAGCCGCTTTTTGCTTCCATCAAGGAAATACAGAACAAATACTATATCCCCGCCAACTACTACTTCGGTTTCATTTCCTACTACAACAAACAGTACGCCGCGGCGCTCAGCAGCTTCCAGCGGGTGCAGAACGAACCGAAGTACAGCACGGTGGTGCCTTATTACATCGCGGAGATCTATTATTTCCAGGGCAAGCGCGACCAGCTCATCAGCTACGCCGAGCCCCTCATCCGCAAAGGCAGCATGTATTACGAAAGCGAACTGAAGCAGCTGGTGGGCCAGGCCTATTTCGAGAAAAAAGACTACCCGAAAGCCCTGCCCTACCTCGAGGAATACAACGAGAACGCGGACGAAGTGCGGAAAGAAGACGTGTACCAGCTGTCGTACACCTACTACCAGACCGCCAACCTCGATAAAGCCATCGCGGGCTTCAAACAGCTGAGCAGCGAAAAAGATTCGCTGGGGCAGAACTCGATGTACCTGCTGGGCGACTGTTACCTGCGTACCGGCCAGAAAGCCAACGCGCGCAACGCCTTCGCCTACAGCGCCCGCAACAGCTCCAATCCCAAACAGCAGGAAATCAGCCGCTTCAACTACGGCAAACTTTCTTTCGAACTGGGTTACCAGGATGCGGCCATCGGCGAACTGACCGGCTTCATCAACAAATACCCCAACTCCGAATACAACAAGGAAGCCCGCGAAATTCTCGTGCAGCTCTTCGCCAACACCAATAACTACAAAGAGGCCCTGGCGATCATGGACATGCTGCCGGAGAAAAGTCCCGCCGTGCTCAAAGCCTACCAGAAAATCGCCTACGGCCGGGCCACCCAGCTGGTGAACGACCAGCAGCTGGCCGAAGCCGAGCGTTTGCTCGACATTTCCCTCGCCAACCCGTACGATGCGCAGCTGGTACAGCTGGCGCAGTTCTGGAAGGGAGAGATCGCCCTGCGCCAGGGGCATACCGATAAAGCCATCAGCAGCCTCCAGGCATATTTCAATACCGGCACCACGCCCGTATCCGGCGAGGCCAATCCGCAGAACGCCAGCTACAACATGGGTTACAGCCTGCTCAAAAAAGAGCAGTACGCCAGCGCCCTGCCGTATTTCGAAAGCGCGCAGAAAGCCAGCGGGCCCAATGCCGGCCGCATCGCCAACGACGCGCTGCTCCGCTCGGCCGACTGTTATTACATGCTGCGCGACTTCCCGAAAGCCACCGGCCTGTACGACCGTGTGATCGCCGCCAACGAGCCCGGCGCGGATTACGCCACCTACCAGAAAAGCATCATCCTCGGCATACAGGGCAAACATGGCGAAAAGCTCAACCTGCTCAAACAGCTGGGCAGCAAGTTCCCCTCCTCCGGTTTCAATAACGAGGCAGAGATGGAAATCGCAGATACTTACCTGAGCGATGAGCGGTTCAATGAGGCCATCCCCCACCTGAAAAGCGTGCTGCAGAAACAGCCCGACGGGCCCAATGCCCCGAAAGCGCTGCTGAAGCTGGGGCTGGCTTATTTTAACACCAACCAGGACAATACGGCCCTGCAATACTTCCGCGAAGTGGTGGAGAAATTCCCGAACTCCAACGAAGCCACGCAGGCCCTCCAGAACGTGCGCAACATTTACGTGGAGCAGGGTAAAACCGACGATTACCTGGCGCTGCTGAAAGCCGCCGGCAAATCCGTATCCGCTTCCGCGGAAGACTCCATCAGCTACGCCGCCGCCGAAACACGTTTCAGCAACGGCGACTATGCCGGCGCCATCACGTCGTTCTCCAATTACCTCCAGAAATTCCCGAACGGCCAGTTCGCTTTGCAGGCCAGTTTCTACAAAGCCGAATGCCTCTATAACAATAAAGACTACGCCGCCGCGCTGCCCGCTTACGAGTTCGTGCTCACCCGCGGCAACAGTCCTTTCGCCGAACGGTCCGCCCTCCAGGCCGCTTACCTGAACTATTACCAGGTGAAGGATTATGCGAAGGCGAAGGAATACTATCAGCAGCTGAGCACATTGTCTACCACGAAAGACAATACGCTGGCCGCCACCCGCGGTTTGCTGCGCAGCAACTACCAGCTGAAGAACTGGGATGCGGTGGCCCCGCTGGCCGAGCAGCTGCTTTCCGCCGCCAACCTGAGCACCGACGACCAGATCATCGGCCACTTCTACCTGGGTAAGGCCCAGCAGGAGAAACAGGCTTACGACGATGCCATCAGCGAGTACAAGATCGTGACCGGCCTCACCAAATCCGAGATCGGCGCCGAAGCCCGCTACGGCATCGCCAAATGTTACCTGGAAAAGAACGACCTCGCCGCCGCGGAAAAGGCCGGCTTCGACGTGATCAAAAACACTTCTTCGTACGAAATGTGGACCGCCAGGGCATACATTCTGCTGGGCGACGTGTACTTCCGCCAGAAAGATTATTTCAACGCCAAAGCCACTTTCCAGAGCATTGCGGAAAACTGCCCCATACCGGAGCTGAAAGCGGAAGCCAAAGAAAAACTGGCCAAAGCCGAAGCGGAAGAAAAAGCAGGTTCCAAAATCAAACAGCCTTAATCAGAACACATGAACGTAAAACATATCACAGCGTTATCAGTATTGAGCCTCAGCCTGCCGTTCGCGGCCATGGCCCAGAAGGATACGCTCAAGCAGGAAACGATCGACATCATTTCAAAATACCAGCCGAAGCTGCCCGGCGCGGCCAAGCTGAACCTCACGGCCTCGCTGCCCGGCATCGACACCACCCGGCCCAAACTGGGCTACCAGGTGCCTGCGCTGAACCTCTACTTCATGTACCAGCCGGTGCCCATCCGGCCCCTCGCCCTGGGTAAAGACACCTCCGCGCTCATGCTGCAGAACAACTTCGTGAAAGTGGGCTACGGCAACTACTCCACCCCCCTGATTCAGGCGGGCTTCGGCAGCGGGCGGAAAGACAAATACAACTTCGGCCTGTTCTTCAACTACACCTCCTCCAAGGGCGATATCGAAAACCAGGACTACGCCAACCTGAACCTGCTCGGCTCCGGCACCTATTTCACGCCGCTGTTCGAGATCAACGCCAGCCTGGGTTACAACATGAACAAAGTGCATTATTACGGTTACGACCACAGCGTGCATGAGTATAAAAAATCCGATGTGCGGCAGACGTTCAATGAGGTGATCGCCAAGGTGGGACTGAAAAACCGGCCGCAAAACGACTGGGGTTTCCAGTTCAACCCCAACGCACAGTTCGTGGTGTTCGGCGATTCGTATAAAAGAATGGAAAACACGGTGATACTGAAGGCGCCCATCCGCAAGCAGCTGTTTGAAGACATCTGGATCAAGGCGGAAGGTATCGCGGACCTCAGCACCTTCAAGGAAGACAATAACGAAACCATCAACAACAACGTGGCCGCCATCCACCCCGCCGTGGAAGTGACCAAACCCGGTTTCATGCTGCATGCCGGCGTGAACCCTACCTGGACCAAAGGCAAGTTCTACCTCCTGCCAGACATCGTGAACGAGTCGCACCTCATCCGCAAAAAACTCATCCTGAGCAGCGGCTGGATATCCTACATCGACAAAAACAATTACCGCAACCTGGCCAACCAGAACCCTTTCATCAACAACTACCCGGCAAGTATTTTCAATACCCGCGTGGAAGAAAAATACACCGGCATCAAGGGTACGCTGGGCAGCCACTTCACGTACAACACCAAGTTCGCATCCGTGATCTGGCGCGACCTGCCGCTGTTCGTGAACGACTCCACCGACGGCAAGAAGTTCGACGTGTACAAGGAAGAAGAGCTGAAGGCCTTCCAGCTGCATGTGGAAGTGGGTTATATCCAGGAAGAGAAATTCCAGGCCCGTTTGACGATGGACTGGTATAACTACAACAAACAGAAAACCGAGCTGAAGCCCTGGGGCCTGCAGCCGTTCACGGCCAACCTTTTTGCGCAGTATTCCTTCGGGAAGAAGTTCCACCTGAACGCCAACCTCTACACGCTGAGCGGCACTTATTACAAACTTGCGCCCGCGAAGGACTTCGATAAAACGAGCCCTGCCCAGGACCTGAATGTGGGGGCCGTGTACAACGTTCACAAGAACTTCAACCTCTGGCTGAACGCCAATAACGTATTGAATTCCAAATATGAGCGCTGGAACGGATACCAGAGCTACGGGTTCAACATTCTCGGGGGTGTGACGGTTAAGTTTTAAATTCCGTAAACTTGCACACAAATTGACCAGGCCGCAATGTTACAGCACTATATAACAGAAGTACTTTTCAAACAGCATACCTGTTCCATTCCGCAGGTGGGCACCTTCACCATCCAGCACATCCCCGCGCACTATGCGGTGGTGGAGCAGGTGCTGGCCCCTCCGCGCCAGGAGGTGAGTTTCGAGACCCGCTGGGAAGACGATGGTTCGTGCCTGCACTGGATTTCCCAGAAAGAGAACCTGGTGGAGCCGGTGGCCAAGCTGAAAATGGAAAAGTACCTCCAGGAGTTCCGGGAAAGCCTGCAAACGGGCCAGCCGGTAGACCTGCCGGGTATCGGCAACCTGCGCCTCGACCCGTTCGGCCAGATCCGTTTCACCGCGCAGGAGCTCCCCGACGCCTGGCAGCCCATTTCCCTGCAACCCGTACTGCGCCCCGAAGCCGCGCCCAAAGTGTTACAGGGTAATACCGAAGTGGTGAACCACGAAGTAGTGGAGCACACCACCGTGGTGCCCGAAGAATTCGAAAGCCAGGGCCGCTTCCGCTGGTGGTGGGTAGTGGTGCCAGCCGTGGTGATTGCCGGCATCGTGAGTTTCTTTTTACTGAAAGACCAGTTCCAGGGATACACGCCCGCTGTGGAAGACAGCGCGGTCAATGCCGCACCGGCGCCCGCTCCTGCGGCGGATACCGTGCCCATAACACCGGCCGTTGCGCCTGTGGCCGCCACGCCAGTGAGCGATACCATCGCTTATTACGTGGTGTTCCAGACGTATAAAAACCGCGAGACCGCCGAAAAGAAACACACCCAGCGCCTCAACTGGGGCCACAGCGAAGTGGTGCTGTACACCTCCAAAGATTCGCTGTACAACCTGGCCGTGTATTTCCGCACTTTACCCGCGGATACGGTAAAGGCCAAGGATTCCATCTCACAGAAATTCTCCAGCCAGGTCCGGATAGAATACTAGACCCGGCGACATAAAAAAAGCCCCGTAAACACAGCGTTTACGGGGCTTTTTGTTTATACCGCGCAGCTATTCGCTTTGTGGGGCGGAGGCGCTGCCTAAAATCACTTTGAGGCCTTCTTCGAAAGTACGGGGCGCGTAGCCCAGTTCCTTTTCCGCCTTTTCGATGATGAACCCGGTTTTGGCCGGGCGTACGGCGGGTTGTTTGAAACTGGTGGCGTCTACCTTTTCGAAGAGGCGCGTGTCGAGGTTGAGGTGCAGGGCCACCTGCATGGCCATATCGTAAGGGGTGAGCATATCTTTCCCGGCCAGGTGGAAAACGCCTTGGGCGCGTTTGTCGAGAATGAGGCGGCAGCCTTCGGCGAGATCCTGCACCAGCGTGGGCGTGCGCCACTGGTCCACCACCACTTTCAGTTTTTTCTTCTGTTCGAGGTTGCTTTTCACCCAGGTGATGATATTGGTGCGCTTGGGATCGTCCGCCATGCCGTACACCAGCACCGTGCGGGCGATGGCCCATTCCGTTTTGGACTGTTTCACGAGGCGTTCCGCCGCCGCTTTGCTGGCGCCGTAATAGTTGATGGGGTTGATGGGATCGTCTTCGCGGTAAGGGCCGCCCAGGCCGTCGAACACGAAGTCGGTGGACAGGAACAGGAAAAACGAGCCCGCTTTTTCAGCGCCCTGCAGCAGAAAACGTGTAGCCGTCACATTGGCCATCCAGCAGGCATCCTTGTTGCGCTCGCAATCGTCCGCCTGCGTCATGGCCCCTGCATGCACGATGGCGTCCGGCCGGTGGCGGTCTATCAAACCTTTTACCGCCGCCTCGTCCGCGAGGTTCACCGATTCATACCGATATCCTTCCTGCCGTTTCAGCCGGTTCTGCCCTCTGCCGGTGGCGATCACTTCATATCCCGGCAGGGAACAAAGGCGCTGTATGAGGTATTGCCCGAGGAGACCGTTGCTGCCTGTGATTAGAACTTTCATTTTGGTTAATTATTTGTCTTTTATGCGACCGTGCCGGTTTGTTTGGGGAACCGTTAAAGTTTCATCATGTTAATATACTAAAACGCCGCGTAACAGTCGGTATTACGCGGCGTCTGGAGGCAGGAAAATATTTGTTAAAACTTCATGCCGAGGTTGTACATGGTAAAGGCCCAGACGTCGGCCGCCTCGTCGATCAGTTTGGAAGTGGGCTTGCCCGCTCCGTGGCCGGCCTGCGTTTCGATGCGGATCAGCACGGGATTAACGCCCTGGTGGGCTTCCTGGAGGGCGGCGGCAAACTTGAAGGAGTGAGCCGGCACCACACGGTCGTCGTGATCAGCCGTAGTGATGAGCGTCGCCGGGTAATGCGTGCCTTTGCGCAGGTTGTGCAGGGGCGAATATTTGATCAGGTAATCGAACTGCTCCGGTTTTTCGCTGGAGCCGTATTCCACTACCCAGGCCCAGCCGATGGTGAACTTCTGGTAACGGAGCATATCGAGCACGCCTACCGCCGGCAGCGCCACCTTGAACAGGTCGGGCCGCTGCGTCATGGCCGCGCCCACCAGCAGGCCACCATTGGAACCGCCACGGATGGCGATCTTAGACGGGCTGGTATATTTTTCCCGGACGAGGTATTCCGCCGCGCCGATGAAGTCGTTGAACACGTTCTGTTTGTTCTGCAGCATGCCCGCCTTGTGCCAGGCCTCGCCGTATTCGTTGCCGCCGCGCAGGTTCACCACCGCGTAAATACCGCCCTGCTCCATGAAGAAGAGGTTGGACACGGAGAAACCGGGCGTCATGGGAATGTTGAAACCGCCGTAACCATACAGCAGCACGGGGTTGGAACCATCGAGCTTGATGCCTTTTTTGTACGACAGGAACACGGGCACATTGGCGCCGTCTTTACTGGTGAAGAACACCTGTTTGGTTTCGTATTCGGCGGGATTGAACTTCACTTCCGTTTTGCGGAACACGTCGGACTGGCCGCTGGCGATGTCGTATTTGTAAGTAGTGGCCGGGGCTACGAAGGAAGTAAAGCTGTAGAAGAGCGTTTTATCTTCCGCCTTGCCGCCGAAGCCGCTGGCCGTGCCGATGCCGGGCAGATCGATTTTGCGCTCCAGTTTGCCGGTACGGTCGTATTGCATGATGCGGGTGGACGCGTGCTTCAGGTAGTTCGCGAAGAGCTTGCCGCCCGCGGTGCCTACGCCCAGCAGCACTTCTTCCTGCTCGGGGATGATGGTTTTCCAGTTTTCTTTGGCCGGGTTCTTCGGGTCGATGAGCACTACCTTGAAGTTCGGCGCGTCCTGGTTGGTTTTTACCAGCAGTTTGTCGCCCACGTTATCGATCACGTCAGGGTCGGTGGCGAAACCTTTGATGAGCAGCTGGAAGCCCGTCTGGGAGGCATCCTGCAGGTCGCGGTACCAGAGCTCGTTGCCGCTGGTGCCTTCGGTGGTGCTGAGGATGAGGAAACGCTCATCTTCCGTGAGGCCCGCGCCGGCATTGCGCAGCGGGTGCTCTTTGTCCACATACACCAGTTCGTCCTGCGCCTGCGTTTCGCCTACCTTGTGGTAATATACTTTGTGATATTCGTTCTTTTTCGACAGTTTGCTTTTCTCGTCCGGCGCGTCGTAGCGGCTGTAATAGAAGCCGTGGCCTTTCCAGGAGAGGCCGGAGAATTTGATCCAGTCCAGTTTATCCGCCAGCACCTGTTTGGTGGCTACGTCCATCACAAAACCTTCCTGCCAGTCGGAGCCCGCTTTGGCGATGAGGTAGGCGGCGTATTTGCCGTCTTTCGAAAAACTCAGGCTGCCCAGTGCGGCCGTTCCTTTTTCGGAGAGTTTGTTGGGATCGATAAACACTTCCGGCGTGCCGCTGAGGCCTTTCTGGCGGTACAGCACCGCCTGGTTCTGCAGGCCGTCGTTTTTGTAGAAGTAATAAAACTCCCCTTCACGGAAGGGTGCGCCGTAGCGGGGATAGTTCCAGAGCGCTTCGAGGCGTTTTTTGATCTTGTCGCGGAAGGGAATGGCGGCGAGATAACCCTGGGTCACCTTGTTTTCCGCTTCCACCCAGGCTTTGGTGTCTGCGCTGTTATCGTCTTCCAGCCAGCGGTAAGGGTCTGCGATCTTTTTGCCGTGATAGTCGTCCACTGTGTCCACCTTCCTGGTGTCCGGATAGGTCAACGGGATTTGTTGTTGCGCCAGGGCCGTGCCCGCGATAGTCATCATTACACTCATAGCAGCTAGCTTATTAATAATAGTTGGCATACATAAGTTTTTAAAAAAATATTCAGCTTTATTTGATTAAAATTAAAAATTTAGGTTATTTCATCGAATAACTGATAGGAAACTATTAAAAAATGTTAATTTTGTGCGCCCTTTAAGAGGACTGAATGCAGGCAAATTACTATGAAATAACCATTCAGTGGCGGCATAGCAGAAAATAAAGATGACCACACATGGAATCCATATTTCATGTGGCAAACGAAAAATCGACAGATTACACATGAAAAAAGTGAACAACATCGCAGTTCTTACGTCGGGGGGCGACGCACCCGGGATGAACGCAGCCATCAGAGCGGTAGTAAGAACGGGCCTTTATCATCATCTGAATGTATTCGGTGTGATGTACGGATATAAGGGGATGCTGACCGGGGAGATTTTTCCGATGGAATCCAAATCTGTTGCCAACATCATCCAGCGCGGGGGTACGGTATTGAAAACGGCGCGCTGCAAGGAGTTTTACGAAGCCGACGGGCGCAAAAAGGCGTATGAGAACCTGAAGAAATTTGGGATCGACGGGCTGGTGGTGATCGGCGGCGACGGTTCTTTCAAGGGCGCCCAGAAATTCAGCCAGGAATTCGACATTCCCTGTATCGGTCTGCCCGGCACCATCGACAAGGATATTGCCGGTTCCGACTTCACCATCGGTTTTGACACAGCTGTAAATACCGCCGTAGAGGCTATCGATAAAATCCGCGACACGGCGGATGCGCACGACCGCCTGTTCATCATCGAGGTGATGGGGCGCGACGCGGGATATATAGCGCTGCACAGTGGCATCGCCACCGGCGCCGAGCACATCCTGATGCCCGAGCGCAAAACCGATATCGACGACGTGATCAACGACCTGATGGCCAACGAGCGCCGCCAGAAAATGGTGAACCTCATCGTGGTGGCCGAAGGCGACGAGTTCGGCGGCGCCAACGAGGTAGCCCGCCACGTCAAAGAAAGAATGCCCCAGCTCGATACCAGGGTCTGCATCCTGGGCCACATCCAGCGCGGCGGCTCTCCCACCTGCATCGACCGCCTCATTGCCAGCCGTATGGGCTACGCAGCCGTTGACGCCCTCATGGAAGGCACCCACAACGTCATGATCGGCATCGTGAACAACAAAATTCAATATACTCCCCTCGATAAGGCCGTTAAAGCCAAACAGAAAATCGACCCGGAGTGGTTTAAGATTGTCAAAATTCTTGCGAGTTAAATAAACGTCTATGAGTACAAAAGATCTGTCCAAATACTTTCATAAAGGAATGGACAATGAAGCCGGATTGGCGCATTCAAAGCAGAAAACAAAGATTGTAGCTACCGTTGGCCCGGCTTGCGATACCTATGAGAAATTATTGGAGCTCGTTAAGGCAGGTGTGAACGTATTCCGCCTGAACTTCTCTCACGGCAGCCATGAAGACAAACTGCGCATCATCGGCTACATCCGCGAAATCAACAAAACAGAACCGTACAACATCGCCATCCTGGCGGACCTCCAGGGGCCGAAGCTGCGCGTTGGCGAAATCGAGAACAACGCCCTGCCCCTCAAAACAGGCGACATCCTCACCTTCACCACCGAAAAGTGCGTGGGCACCATGGAAAGGATCTATGTGTCGTACCACGACCTGCATAAAGATGTTCGTCCCGGCCAGAAAATCCTGCTCGACGACGGCAAGATCGAAACCGTTGTGAAGGAAATAACGCCCGACCACCTCATCAAAGCGGAGGTACTGCTGGGCGGCATCCTGTCTTCCAAAAAAGGTTTCAACCTGCCCGACACCAAAGTGAGCCTGCCTGCGCTGACCGAAAAAGACGTGGTGGACCTGGAGTTCATCATCGACCAGGAGTGCGACTGGGTGGCCCTTTCCTTCGTGCGTAACGTAAAAGACCTCGGCCTGCTGCGTAAACGCCTGAAAGAGCGCAATTCCAAAATGAAGATCATTTCCAAGATCGAGAAACCCGAAGCTATCCAGAACCTCAAAGAGATCATCTGGGAAAGCGACGGCGTGATGATCGCCCGCGGCGACCTCGGTGTGGAGCTGCCCGTAGAGCAGATCCCGATGATCCAGAAAGATATTATCCGTAAATGTATCCACCGCGCCAAGCCCGTAATCGTGGCTACGCAGATGATGGAAAGCATGATCGACCGTACCCGCCCCAACCGCAGCGAGATCACCGACGTGGCCAACGCTGTGCTGGAAGGCGCCGATGCGGTGATGCTGAGCGGCGAAACCGCCACCGGCAACCATCCTACCCTGGTTATCCAGACGATGCGCAAGATCATCGGTGAGGTGGAAAAAGAAAGCATCATCTACAACCGTAACCTGATCCCGCACCGCCACTCTCCCACCTTCCTGAGCGACGCATTGTGCTACAATGCCTGTAAGATCGCGGAAGACCTGGAGTCCGATGCGCTCATCGGGATGACGCAGAGCGGCTACACCGGCTTCATGCTGAGCAGCTACCGTCCCAAATCCCCGCTGTTCGTTTTCACCAAGGAAAGGACCCTGGTGAACCAGCTGAGCCTGAGCTGGGGCGTGCGTGCGTTCTACTACGGCGAAGAGGAAAGCCTCGACGATATCTTTGCCGATCAGATCAACATCCTGAAAGAACGCGGTTTCGTGAAAGGCAACGATGTGGTGGTGAACACCGGCAGCACGCCCATCAAGGAGCACCTGCCCACCAACATGCTGAAGATTACGAAAGTTCCTGAATAACTGAAAAAGGCCGGTGCGATACACCGGCCTTTTTTATTTTTGCTGCATACATTCTATTTCTTCCCTATCCGGTACAACCTGCCGCCGTCCGTAACCGCGTACAGCGCACCGTCCTTTCCTTCCGTGATATCCCGGAAGCGCTGCCCTTCGCCGGCCAGCAATCTTTCTTCACCGACCACCTTGTTGTTTTCAATCACGAGCCGTGCAATATGCGTACTGCTCAGGCCCGCTATGAACAGGTTGTTTTTCCATTCGGGGATGCCGCTTCCGCTATAGAAGGTGATGCCGCTGGGCGAAAGCACCGGGTCCCAGTAATACACCGGCTGTTCGAGGCCGGTTTTCACCTGGATGCTGTCGCCGATCTTTTTACCGCTGTACTCGATACCGTAGGTGATGGTGGGCCAGCCGTAGTTTTTGCCGGCTTCCACCCGGTTCAGCTCGTCGCCGCCCCTCGGGCCGAACTCGGTTTCCCAGAGGTCGCCCGTTTCGGGATGAAACGCCAGGCCCTGTACGTTGCGGTGGCCGTAAGAATACAGTTCCGGCCGCGCGTCCGCTTTGCCTTCAAAGGGATTCCCGGCAACGGGTTTGCCTTCTTTGGTGATGCGCACGATTTTTCCCAGACCGGACTTCAAATCCTGCGCCTGCGGCCTCGTAGCCAGGTCGGAGCGCTCGCCGGTGCTCACGATCAGGTTGCCGGCTTTATCAAACAATATACGGCCGCCGTAGTGCAGCGTACCGTCGTATGCAGGGGTCGCCTGGTAGATCACCGTAGCGCCTTCGATGCTTTTTTCGTCGGCCGACAGTTTGCCTTTTGCTACAGCCGTGAGCGTACCGCCCGGCAGTTGCTGGGAAAACACCCAGTATACCATACGGTTGCTGCTGAAATCGGGGTCTACCCGCAGGCCCAGCAAACCGCCCTGGCCGTTTGAGTTGACAGGCGGAATGCCCGTGATTTGCGCACCCGTTTTACCATCGGCAGCGGCTATGCGCATGGTGCCTTTTTTCTCGGTGATGAGGAAACGGCCGTCGGGGAGCGAAGTGATGCCCCAGGGCGACTGGAGGCTGGAGTCCAGCACCCGGAAGTCGTACGCGGCGGAGGTGGTCACGCTGCCTATCCTGGTCTGTCCCGGAAATGCCGGCTGATATTCGGTATTTGCCTTTTGGGTTTCCACAGGAGGGCCGGTGACAATGGCGGGTGTGCTGTCTTTCGACGCAGTGTCTTTGTTCGCGGTGGAGCCCTGTCCGCAGGAGCTCACAGCCAATACGACGCCTGCGCAGAGCATGGCCGGCCAGTGAGGGTTCAGGTGTTTTTTCATATGGTTCTGACAGTTTACTGTACAAGATAAGGCAGTTTCGGGCAAAAACGGCCCCGTCCATCCATTTGGGGGATGAAATTATGATGAAAACACGGGCGGCTTTATCATACAACGGCACAACATTCAAGTGGTAACGACCAGGGTGCAGCATAGGCCCTTCATAAAAACGGCTGTGAAGAACAGATTTTCTCTCCAGCACGAAAGGGCGTAATTTCGGGATACATGAAAACACCTTGCACAATGGCCCTGCCGGCGGTATTGCCGTTCTGCAAGCCTCCTGCAAAAAACAACATCATGGAACAACGACTGAGCATTATTACCATCGGCGTAGACAGCCTGCCCGCCATCCGCGATTTTTACGAAAACAAATTCGGATGGAAGCCCGTGGCTGTCAATAAAGACATCGTATTCTACCAGACGGGCGGCAGCCTGATCTCATTCTTCCCGGCGAAGGTGCTGATGGACGACGCGAAGGTGCCATTCTCTCCCACCACCACACGGCACTATGCGCTCGCGCAGATCCTGCCCACCGAGCAGGAAGTGGACGCACTGTATGCAGAATTGGAACAGAAAGGCGTAACGATCGTCAAACGCCCGGTCAAAACATTCTTCGGCGCATATACAGGGTATGTGCAGGACGTGGAAGGCAACCTCTGGGACATCGGCACCAACCCGCTTATTCCGCTCGATAAAAACGGGAACGTGATACGGCATGAAGATATCAGCCATCTGGAGCAGTGAAATGAGCGTTTTGTGAGTTATTGCTCAAATGAGATATAGCAGGAGGCGTACACCTGCTGTCGACGACGTATGCTACTGACCGTCCTTTTTGTACGTCACACTATAAATGATTACCGCTACCAGCATAATGCCCAGCCCGGCGAGGCATACGCCGCCCCACTTGCCGATGTCCCATACCAGCAGTCCGATGCCGGAGCCCAGCGAGGTGCCGATGAAACTCACGGTCATAAACACGGTGTTCATGCGGTTGCGCGCTTCAGGCAACAGGGCGTAGATGCGGGTTTGATTGGATACGTGCACGCCCTGCAGGCCGAGGTCGAGCAGGATGATGCCGATCACGATGCCGATGATGGACGTGCGGAAAAACCAGAAGATCACATAACCCGCAATCACACAGGCGATCCCGTAACCGATGGCGATGCGCGGGTTTTTACGGTCGGCGATCTTGCCGATGAGCGGGGCGCCTAACGCGCCGGTGGCCGCCGCGAGGCCTAACAGGCCGATCACGTCGCTGCCATAGTTGAAGGGAGCATTCGACAACAGAAACACGGAGGTGGTCCAGAACAGGCCGAAAACGCCGAAAGCGCAGGCATTGATGAACGATGCCTCACGGAGCAAAGGCTGTTCCTTCACCAGCACGAGCACGGAGCGCATCAATGCGCCGTAGCTGCCGGTGAAAGAAGGTTTGCTCGAAGGAAAACTCGCCGCCATCACGATCAGCATTACAAGCGACATGCCGCCCGCGATCCAGAACATCGCCCGCCAGCCCATGTGCTCCCCTATCACGCCGCTGATGGTGCGCGACAGGAGGATGCCGATCAGGAGGCCGCTCATCACGACCCCGATCACTTTACCGCGCTGCTGCGGTTCGGCGAGGCTGGCGGCCATGGGCAATATCAGCTGCGGCACAATGGAGGTGAACCCGATCACGAAACCCATTATTTTCAGCATGGTGATATTAACGGACAGCGCCGTGGCGAACAACGCCGCAACGGCCAGCGCCGTCATCGTCATGATCTGTTTTTTCCTTTCCAGTTTGTCGCCCAGCGGCACACAGAACAACAGCCCCAAGGCATAACCGATCTGTGTGAAGAAAGTGACCTGTCCCGCATTGGACTCCGATACGGAAAATTCATCGCTGATGAGTACCAGCAACGGCTGGGCGTAGTAGATATTGGCAACGATGAGGCCGGTGCAAAGGGCCATCACCGCGATGTTCAGTTTGCTTAAAGACATGTTCCGCGCGTTAAGGCTGCAAAGTTATGTCTTTTGTAAATTCCGTAACTTCATAACATGATGTTCACGAGCATATATCCATTCACGCAGGAAACGATCGCGGAGTATCCCGCGCATACGAAAGAGCAGATTGAAAGCAGGCTGCAGGAAGGCTGGAAGGCGTTTGCGGCGCTCAGGCAGGCCGGCACGGCGCAGCGCGCGGCCTGGATGATGCGGGTGGCGGAACTGCTGAAGAATAACGTGACGGAACACGGCACGCTCATCTCGCGCGAAATGGGCAAAACCCTCAAAGAGGCGAAGGCCGAAGTGCTGAAGTGCGCCACTACGGCGGAATATTATGCCGCCAACATCGACGCGATGCTGCAGCCGCGGCTCATCACCACCGAAGGTAAAAAAAGCTACGCCGCCTTTGAGCCCAAAGGCATCATCCTGGCCATCATGCCCTGGAACTTCCCTTACTGGCAGGTGTTCCGCTTCGCCATTCCCAACCTGCTGGCAGGCAACGCCGCCGTGCTGAAACATGCCAGCAACGTGAGCGGCTGCGGGCTGGCCATCGAAAAAGTATTCCGGGAAGCGGGCTTCCCGGAGGGCGCCTTCCAGGCGCTGCTCGTATCGTCGAAAAAAATGGAACCCATCATCGCCGACCCGCGCATACAGGGCGTTACCCTTACCGGCAGCACCCCTGCCGGTATGAGCGTGGCGGGCCTGGCCGGTAAATACATCAAAAAAACGGTGCTGGAGCTGGGCGGCAGCGATCCCTTCATCGTACTGAAAGACGCCAACCTTGCAGAAGCCGCCAAAACGGCCGTGAAAGCCCGGATGCAGAACGCCGGGCAGTCGTGCATCGCCGCCAAACGCTGGATAGTGGAACAACCCGTTGCCGAAGATTTTATCCAGCAGGTGCAGTCCATCATCACCTCCCTGCGCCAGGGCGACCCTTTCCTGCCCGACACCGATACCGGCCCGATGGCGCGCCCCGACCTTGCCGACGAAGTTTCGAAACAGATGAACCAGAGCATCGCCCGCGGCGCCCAGCTGCTGGCCGGCGGGGAGCAGGACGGCTGCAACTTCATCCCCGCATTGCTGACCGGTGTACAGCCCGGGATGAGCGCCTTCGACGAAGAAACCTTCGGACCGCTGGCCGCCGTTATTACCGCCAACGACGAAGCGTCGGCCATCCGCCTGGCCAACCAGACGCCTTTCGGGCTGGGCGCCAGCCTGTGGACCAAAGACCTGGAAAAAGCCGCCCGCCTCGCCACGCTGATCGACAGCGGGAACGTGTTCGTCAATGCCATGGTACGCTCCGATGCCCGCCTGCCCTTCGGCGGCGTCAAACAATCCGGTTACGGCCGCGAACTCTCCATAGAGGGCACACACGAATTCCTCAACATCAAAACCGTGTATATCCAGTAAAAAAATTTTAGCGCTCAAATGGGGGTAAGCTGTATCTTGAGATGTCTTATACCTGACCACTTAACCTAACATGTGAGGCCTTTAACAAAAAGACCATCGGCTACCCGTATGGGTATCCGGCTGCGCAACGCGTTATCAGGACAAACCGCCATCATTTCAGCGTACCTGCTGGTGGTGCTGGTATTGTACATACAGCTCGCCGTGAGCGGGCGTTATAACAATTTCATCATCTTCCGCAGCTCCTGGAGTCACCTGCTGGCGGGCCTTCCGCTGTACGACCTGTACCCGGGGGAATATTTCGACTACTTTCTTTACCATCCCAGTTTCCCGGTTTTATTTTCACCGTTTGCCGCATTGCCGGCGAAGGCGGGCCTGTTGTGCTGGCTGACTTTCAGCGCCGCCATCTTCCTGTATGCTGTCCACCGCCTGCCGCTGCCGGAACGCACCCGGCATACCCTGGCCTGGTGCCTGTTGCTGGAACTGGGGAACGCGCTGCAATCGTCGCAAACCAACCCGGCCATGACGGCGTTTATGCTGCTGACGCTGGTGCATCTGCAAAAAGAGGAGCCGGCGAAAGCTGCGGCATTTACCTGTCTTGCTTTTTTCATCAAAGGTTACGGCGCCATCGTGGGCCTGCTCTTTGTGTTTTATCCGAAGCGATGGCAGTATGTCAATTATTGCCTCCTCTTCGGCGTTACCGGCACTCTATTACCGCTCCTGTTCATATCTCCCGAAACGCTTACGGCCTATTACACGGCATGGGTGCAGCTGCTCACCGGCAGCACCATCAAAGAAGACGGTTCGCTGCTCGGATCACTGCGTTACATCACCGGGCTTGCCGCTCCTTATACAGACGTGGTACTGCTGGCAGGCATGTTCCTGCTGGCAGGCATTTTTACGACCGCGCTGGTGCGCCGGCCGCGGGGGAGCGCCATGCTTGTGCTGGCAGCCCTCATGATATGGATCGTGATCTTTAACCAGAGCGCAGAATCGCCCACCTACGTCATTGCCGTTACCGGCGCCGCAATGGCCTTGCTCATGCCGCCGATGCAGCCCGTGGCCAGGTATCTGCTGATCACGATGCTGGTGGTGACCTGCCTCTGCCCTACCGACCTTGTACCGAAAGCCATCAATAACATCGCCGTTACGTACCGTGTGAAAGCGCTGCCCTGCGTGGCGGTGCTGCTGTACATACAATGGCGGCTACTGACTCTAACACCGGACCGGCTGCGTCAAAAATCGCCGGCCATGCTTTAATGCCAAAACAACTGTTATGCCAGCAACGAAGATCAAAACAACATCCCTACTCCCCAGGCACCTGCAGCCGGCTGCGGGTTTCGACCTCGTATTGCCATGCTATGATCCTCCGCAGCACTGGGCGGATCAGCTCTGTGCCGATTTTTACCAGCTCCGCGCGGCCCTGCCGGGCATTCCTGTTCAGCTGATACTGGTGATAGACGGGCCCGCCAAACACGTTACACCGGCCACGCTGCAATACCTGCAACATGAAATACCCGGCATCAGGGTGATCCACCACCCCGTGAACCGCGGCAAGGGATACGCGCTGCGGCTGGGCGTTGCCGTAGGCGACAGCCCGTTCCAGGTGTGCACGGATATCGACATCCCGTTCGGCCCCACCGCCATTGCGGAAGCGTTTGACCTGTTGCAGCATGGCGCCGATGTGGTGGCCGGCGTGCGCAGCCCTGCCTATGCCAAATGCCTGCCCCGCCAGCGGAAGCTCATCAGCGGCGTCAACCGAATGCTGAACCGGTACCTGCTGCACCTGAAAGTAACCGACGCGCAGGCCGGGCTGAAAGCCTTTAACAGCAAGGGCCGCGAGGCCTTTCTTTCCACCAGCGTCAACGGTTTCCTGTTCGACAGCGAATTTGTATACCGCGCCGGCAAAAACCGTTCGATGGTGATCAGCACCGTGCGCATTCATTGCCGGCAGGGCATCCGCTTTTCGGCGTTCAGAACAAAAGTATTGTGGCGTGAGTTACGGAATTTCTTAGGTATCCTGTTCATCAGTTAGACATGAAAAACAACAGCTTATTAATCAGCGTGGATGTGGAAGAATTCGACATCCCGGAAGAGTATGGCCAGTATTTGCGCGAGGAAGAAAAAAAATGCGTGACGTACCGCGGCATTTTGAAAACACTCGCCCTCTTCGACGAACTCGACATCCGCGCCACATTTTTTATCACAGCCTACTGGGCGCAACAGTTTCCGGCGATGGTGCAGCGCATCGCCGCCAAACACGAGATTGCCTCTCACGCATTTTTTCACAACACCTTTCATGAACGCGACCTGCTGAATGCGCGGCTGGAACTGGAGCATATCAGCGGACAACAGGTGCTGGGCTTCCGGATGCCGCGGCTGCAACCCGTCAGTATCACCGCCCTGGCCGATGCCGGTTACCGGTACGATGCCTCACTGAACCCCACCTGGCTGCCGGGGCGCTATAATCACCGGCGCGCACCGCGGGCCGTGCACCGCAATGGCCCCTTGTGGGTAATGCCCTCCGCCGTTACGCCCCGGTTTCGCATCCCCGTGTTCTGGCTGAGCGCGAAAAACTTCCCGCTATGGTTCACGCGCTATTGTATTTCCCGCGTGTTGCAGGGAGGTGGTTACTTTTCCTTTTATTTTCATCCCTGGGAACTGGAAGACCTCGCCCCTTACCAATTGCCGTGGTATGTGAAAAACAGGTGCGGCGAAAGCATGTACGAAAGGCTGTACGCCATCTTCAGCGGGTTGAAAACGAAAGGGGAATTCATGTCGCACGCGGATTACCTGCAACGGCGGTTGCTGATTACGTAAGTGGTCGTTTATACATCGTGTGCCGTATTGTTCCGCGGATGGTGACAGATGATGGTTGCTGTTGGGCGAAGGCCCTTCGTTACAGAAGCCCGTTTATGAGACGGATGGGTGACGCAAACCGCTACCTTTAGAACAGCATTTCAGATTTCGTTTCGACGACACCTGCATGGGATGCATGTTGCATGGGGCGTGGCGGATGGCCGCCATAAACCGCTACTTACCGGCCCGGTGAACCGTTTTTCTGATTCCGTTTCGACGACACCTGCACGGGATGCGCAAAATCGTTCCAGTAGGCTTCAGCCTGCGCGGGCGTCGGGTCTTCATCGAAGGTAATGATGCGATAGCGCTGTGTGTAGGTTTTGCCGGGCTCGAGCGTCCAGCTGTAGTCTTTGGTAGGACTGAACATCGCGAACACCTGTCCCTGCTGGTCTTTCTCCGGCCATACCCGTACCGGCTGCGGGGCGCGGAAATTGTCCGGCGCCGAGAGGATCAGCAGGCCCGCCATGCCATTGTCCAGGTTGCCGGCGATCTTGATCCAGCGGGCGTGGGTGGAATCCGCATTCTTGCGGGTTTTGCCTTCGGACGTCAGCACCGCACTGTTTTCATTATTCCAGGCGGCGTTGCCACGGATGGCGAAACCGCCGCCGTAGCGGTATTTGTTCAGGGTGATGGGCGACGGGCCGGCGCAACGCAGGATGGACGTAAAATCCCACATGAAGGTCTCTCCGTCCGAAGCATACACCGCCACATCCAGCACTTCGTTCATCGCCACTTTTTCCTTCCCGTCTTTTTTAAACGCTACGTGCTCCTGCAATGCCCTGAAGCCACCATCCGTAGCATAGAACTGTTTGAACCGCACCGTGCCGGAACGTTTTTTCAGGTTCCAGAAATCGACGGTGTCCCCTTCAAACTGCGTGTCCGTCCAGGGGTTCCAGATGCCGAAGTGATGATAGTGGTCTTTGGGATGAATATTGGTAAGCACCTTGCCGCCCGGCGTCCATGCCGGATGGATGAAGCCGCTGCGTTCGAAGGCAGGGTCCGCTCCCGGCGGAGGCGGCACCACGGCATGGTAATAACGCAGCACGGGTTTGTTGCCTGCCAGTACCGTTACCGCGCTGTCGTCTTTCGCGACGGTCACATTGTCACGCGCGGGCGGCACAGCGGCCCCTTTCTCCCGCACCAGTTCATAATGCAGCGTAACACCGGCTTTCACATGGCCGTTGAGCTGCCATTCCACAGCGGCGGGGCGGGCCTGCAGGCGCGCGGGTACGGCCCTGCGTACCTTGCCTTCCAGCTGGTACAACACGAGGCCGCTGGTGTCGGATAACCCGGGACTGCCGATTTCATAGCGGACCGGGCTGTTGTAACGGTCGTAGCCGCCGGTTTGTACGGTGATCTGTGCAACGGTGGTTTGCGCCTGCGCGCCGAACGCTGCCAGCAGCAGCGGTAATGAAAGACAATAACGTGGGTTCAGCATGTTAAAACCGTTTGAAGGTTATTGGTAAAATAGCGATTCCCACCGGTTTATGCAATAATTCGTATCTTAACATTTCAATTTAACCCCCAAAAGCTACCCCAAAATGAAAACTGACAAACTGATCGTTTGCAACCGATCCGCGCTTGTTAAAAAGTATGGCGCCAAACATACCTCCATACTGAAAGATCTCACCACCATCCGGCAATCCGACAAAAAACGCGGGCTGAACACGACCATTGTGTTCATCGACGATGCGATGGCGATGAAGGCGTACAAAGCCGCGGCGGTGAAGGACGAAACAAGCCCCAAACAAAACAAGACGGCCATCGATGCCGTGTACAAAAAACTGCAGCCCGATTACCTGATGATTGCCGGCGCACAGGATGTAATCCCTTTCCAGCCGCTCGAGAACCAGCTGTATGGGGAAGACGACGAAGACGAAACCGTTCCTTCCGACCTGCCTTACGCCTGTGAAGCCGCTTACAGCACCAATCCCGGCAAGTTCATCGCGCCCACGCGCGTGGTGGGCAGGCTGCCGGATCTGCCCGGCGGAAAAGACCCTGCGTATTTCCGCTCGCTCGTCAAAGACATCACCGGCGCCAAACCCGCCAATGAAAAAGATTACCGGCGTTATTTTTCCGTGAGCGTGCACGACTGGCGGCTGAGCACGCAGGAAAGCCTGATGCGCATATTCGGCGATAACCGGCAGTTGCAGATCTCGCCCGTGAGCGGCCCGCAATGGAGCAGTACGCAGCTGAAACCCAAAACACATTTCATCAACTGCCACGGTTCACTCGAAGACCCCTGTTTTTACGGCCAGAAAGGCGACAGATATCCCGAAGCGGTGAACGCAAAGCTGCTGGCCAAAAAGATCAGCAAAGGCACCATCGTGGCCGCGGAATGCTGCTACGGCGCACAGCTGTACGATCCGTCGCTGACGGAAACCGACCAGCCGAGCATCGCCAATACCTACCTGCAGCATCATGCGCTGGCATTCACGGGCAGCTCCACCATCGCCTACGGCCCCACCGAGGGCCAGGGCCTTGCCGACCTGCTCACCCAATACTTTATCATCAACACCATCAAAGGCGCATCCACCGGCCGCGCGCTGCTGGAAGCCCGGCAACGCTTCCTCGATGAGATGGGCCCCACGCTCGACCCATACGAGCTCAAAACCCTCTCGCAGTTCTACCTCCTCGGCGACCCTTCGCTGACGCCCGTGGCCACCCCGCCGGCCATTGCCAAACGGGGCATGGACGTACGCAGCAACCGCCGCGACAACATGGTGGCCAAAGGCGCTGCACTCAGCAGCTTCATCGCCGTGCCCAAAGAAGTGAGTGGGAAAGCCGCCGCACCGCTGCAAAAAGACATCACGGCATTATTACGCTCCAGGAAGTTCAGCGCAGGCGCCAATAAAAAGGTATTTGAAAACGAACCGAAGGCCTCGCCGCTCACCCGCGGCATGAAATCGATGCAGGCCCCTGTGAAATTTCATGTATATTCGACATCATCTTACCACGGCAGGTTCAAAAAAACGAAAGTGCTGGTGGTGAAAGAAAGAAACGGAGATATCATCGGATACCGCGAATATGTCAGACGATAAAAAGAAAGTCATTACCGTAAAAGGCCAGCTGGTGCTGAAAACTTTTGCGCGCACTACCAAAAGCGAAAGCCTTGGGGTGTACCTCCGGACGGCAGACGGCAGCTTCCTGATCCGTCCTGCCGGCCGGAATCCCTTTATGGATAATCCATTGGCCGAGCTGGCCGGCAAATACATCGAAGCCGAAGGCCGGAAAAGCGACTATGTATTTTTCGCCCGCAGGTGGAAGGAAATCACGGAGGAAGAAGCCGGGCTATAACCCGGAACGAGCCGCTATAAAAGGCTGCGGCGTAATTGTTAACACCCAAATCATCGTGTTCGCTCCACCTGTCCTTATTCCCCTTCCCATCCACGAAACACTTCGTAAATTCGGAGCACAATAAATCTGTCGCTATGATCCGCCATTCTCTCATCCGGCAGGCTGTTATTGTGTTTGCAGTCATTCTGTTGAGCATCCCCCTGCAGGCCGTCAGCCAGCGCACTCCCAGTATTATGCAGCAAAAAACCGCTGCCCTTCTCGGTAAATACCTGATTTCGTTCCGGTCAGACGCCGGCATTCTCCGGTACATCCTGCACATCGACAGCGTGCGGGGCGTATTTTTTTACGGCCGAATGGAAAACGATCTGCGCTACCATCCCAAGCGCCACGACTTCTGCTACATCAAAGGCGTGCTGGCGGAAAGAAAGGATTATGATTTTGTGATGAAGCCGGTGCTGACGTACGAAAGCAAATACAATCTCTCCTGTGCGCCCTATGAATGGGTGCTGAACAACAAAACGTACTTCCGCCTCGACAAGGATGTGATCAGGGGATATATGCTGGTGGCTAACAGCGCCGAGATGGCGCCGTTCGCGTTTTCGGGCATGCGCCAGCTGCCGCTTTAGAAAGCCCTGTGCAGCTCTGCGCCCGTGCCGTTGCCTTTGGCGTAATAAATCACGCCGTCGCGAATCTGCACCCCGTCTGCCGTGTCTTCCGCGAGCAGCAGCGGGCCGTCCATATCCACATAATCGAGGTAAGGCAACAGGTGTGCCACGGCAGAAGTGCCTACGGTGCTTTCGTTCATGCTGCCCGTCATCACTTTCATGCCCAGCGATTTGGCTTCCAGTATCATTCTGCGGGCAGGCGTGATGCCGCCGCATTTGGTGAGTTTGATGTTGATGCCGTGGAAATAGCCGTGGCATTTCTGTACGTCCGCCTCCACGATGCAGCTTTCGTCTGCGATGAGCGGCAATGTGGATTCGCTGAAGACTTTTTTCATGCCGTCCCAATCTGCCGCGGGCATAGGCTGTTCGATGAATTCCACACCGAGGTTTTTGAAAGCCGCCGCGTTGCGCAGCGTTTCATCCACGCCCCAGGCACAATTCGCATCCACCCTGAAAGTAGCGGTGGTGTGCTTGCGCAGCTCGGTGATGATGGCGATATCTTCTTTGGTACCCAGTTTGATTTTATAAATCGGCCAGGGAAACTCCCGTAATTTTTTGACCATGTTCTCCACCGTATCTATACCGATGGTATAGTCCGTGAGCGGGTTATGCGACGGGTCGAGGCCCCATACTTCGTAGAGTTTTTTGCCGAGTTTTTTAGCATAAAGGTCATGCGCCGCCAGGTCGAGCGCGCAGAGCGCGAACATATTGTCTGCCAGGCGCGGATACATCGCTTCCCAGAAAGCCTCCGGCGTGTCGAGGCGGTAACCTTCGATGAACGCGCGGTGTGCATTGATGGCCTTCATCAGGTCCGGCACGGTGATGTTGTAATAGGCATTATCGGCCGTCTCTCCCAGCCCGCTGAACCCGTCCTGCTTCAGTTCTGCCACCAGCAGCGGCTGCACGTCCTTGCTTTTCCGGGAAATGGTGAAAGTATGCCGGAATCTCAGTTCGAAGGGATATAAAGTCAGCTCCATAGGTTAAATATACAGTGGTATTTATGAATTTCCTACCGGGTGGGCTGATGATGGCTGTTCCAGGTAATGCAGCCTACGGTATCCGGGTAGGAGTCTGATTGCCGGCGGGGTTGGGGGGTGTGGCGTGTGGTGAGATAAAAGGTAAAATTACTTGCGGCATATTTGGTGGCGTTTGTTGGAGATGAAAGGTAAAAAGTGACCGCAGATTATTTGCCCGCAAATTCTGGGCATATGGCGCGCGGTGAGATGAAAGGTGAAAGCGGTCTGTCGATTAGCTGCCGGCAGGCTTGGGGGATACAGGGCGCGGCGAGATGAGTGGTGAAGCGGCCTGCCACATATGCCTGCCAATCACTTGCTGCAAGTTCGGGAGCATATGGGCATGCAGCGAAGATGAAAAGTGAAAGCGGTCTGCCGATAACCTGCCGGCAGGCTCGGGGGATACACGGCGCGGCGAGATGAGTGGTGAAAGCGGCCTTCAACATATGCCTGCCAATTACTTGCCGCAAGTTCGGGAGCATATGGCATGCGGTGGAGGTGAAAGGTGAAAGCGGGCCTGCTAATTACCTGCCGGCAGGTTAGAGGGATATAGGGCGCGGTGAGATGAGTGGAGAAGCGGCCTGCCACATATGCCGTGCGGTGAGGATGAAATGTAAAACCGGTCTGTCAATTACTTGCGGCTGGTTCGTGGGCATATGGTGTACGGTGGAGACGAGAGATTGAGGTGGCCTGATCAAGAGCCTTACCGGAGAATTACGGGCAGGTAATCAGCATACAATAGAAGTGACTGACGATGATGATCCGGCAAATGCAGTTTACCGTCCGCTTTCCTTTATCAGTTTTCCGATGAGCGTGTTCAACCGGTCAGCGCCGCATAACGCTTCGAGCGTGAGCGGCATGCGGTAGCGCCAGTACCAGGGCATCACGGCGGGGTTGTTGATCCTTTCCTGTTCCGGCGGCAGTTGCGGGAGTGAAGCATCAAGGCTCAACCAGTCCTGTAGCAGCGGAATGCACCACATCGCCTGCGATTGCAGTTGTGCTGCAAGCACCTGCCGTCCATCGGCAGGGCGCCATTCGCGGAGGGTTGGCATATCGTGGGTGGAAGGTGTGATCACGGAGAGATAAGGCGCATCCGCAGGGCGGCGGCCGGGATGTTTGGGCATGTGCTCTACTTCCAGCGACAGGATGCCCAGTTGCCGCATCACACCAGGTACGCTGTGCGGCACCATGCCGAGGTCTTCCCCGCATACCAGCATGTCCGTGGCCTGTTGCAGCACCGGTAGTTTACGCAGCGCTTCCAGTTCCCACAGTTCATTATGCCGGAAATAAAAAAAGTGTTCGGCCAGTTTTTGCAGGCGCTGCTGCACGTCCGTATCCAGTGCCTCGAAAGAGCTGGTGCGGTGAAGGTGGAAACGGGGATGATAGCTGCCGGGAGAAGATTCTATCAGCAGCACATTGGTGATCAGGCAGAGCAGCCCTTCCGTCACGGATGGTTCCAGCTCCGCATCCAGTACGCCGGTCTGCGTGCGGAAACCTTCCAGCAGCCTGTAGTGCCCGCCGCCGGAGGGCTCCAGGCAAACGGCCTTCACCGTTACGGCCTGTGCGCCGAACAACCGGTACAGTACCGCATCGGTGATATAAGGTTCGCAGTAACGTTCCCGGCTAAACGGGATGCCCCACTGCTGTAATTCATCTTTGGTGAGGGGGAGCGCCGGTTCGAAATATCCCAGTATGCCGTCTTTCGCGTGCCGGGGGATTTGCCAGATTCGGAAAAACCCGAGAATGTGATCGATGCGGTAAGCGGAAAAATATTGCGCCATATGCCGCAACCGCTGCCTCCACCAGGCATATCCTTCCGCTTCCATGGCGGGCCAGTTGTAGGTCGGGAAGCCCCAGTTCTGTCCTCTTTCTGCAAATTCATCCGGCGGCGCACCTGCCTGCAACCCGGTATGGAACAGCCCCGGGAAGGCCGCCACATCCGCGCTTTGCAGGCTTACACCGATAGGCAGGTCGCCCTTTATCGCCACCCCTTTGCTGCGGGCATAGGCTACCGCCTCACTCAACTGACAATGCAGCTGATACTGCACGAAATAATAAAACGAAGCGTTCTCTTCATTATCGCGTTTGCAACAGAATGAGGCGTAAGGTTGCAGCCAGTATTCGTTCGCCGCCGCCCATGCGTGAAATGCCGCATCCGGCACGTGTTCCCGGTGCAGCAATCGCAGGCATTGCATTTTATACTGGATGACCGCTTCATAATCGAGCAGGGCTGCGGCGTTGAGCCGGGATTGCGTGGCGGCATAGCCGGCGTTAAGTAATATGTCCACCGGTGTATTAGCGGCCGTATGTGCTGCGCTGCCAAAGGCGCCTTTTGATTTCGCTATTGCTTCCTCCACAGCCGGCAGGTGCGCGTACACAGGGTGCAACGCAAAAGCAGAGATCACCGCATAAGGATAAGAATCCGTCCAGGAGTAATTCACCGTGGTGTCGTTCACCGGCAATAACTGGATCATGCGCAGACCGGTCTGCGCCGCCCAGTCTGCCAGCAGCCGGATGTCGGCAAACTCCCCTACCCCGCAGCTTCGTTCGGAACGGAGTGAGAACAACGGCACGGCCACGCCGGCTCCTTTCGGCGGCTGATCATAAAAACGGGTGAACCCGTCCTGTACGATCGTATGCGTACCCGTGATCACCCTGCGGTTCTCGCCGGCTTCGTACCGGCCGGCGCGGAAGTATTTGTATTCGATGTGGCTGCCCGCGGGTATTTGCAGGGATACGCCGAAATAACCGTCGTTACCGCATTGCAGCTGCACAGCTTTCGTTTCGTTCCAATTGCCTAATGCGGGGATGTTACCCATGAGCCATAGCGGCCCTTGGGATAAAGGGGAACGTACTTTGAAGTGGCAGTTACCCGTAGACCTTTGCGATATATTATCTGCCTGTGCATCCTCTGCACCCGGCTGTGCCATCCGGAACGGCGCGGTCAGCCATACATTCTCCACTGCACCGGGATGCACCCACTCGTCCCGCACGGTCAGGTCATCATTATTCGTAATGGAAATACGCTTCTCATTTTTTCCCGCCAGCCCGTTCAGCAGGTAATGATAGTGCAGCACAGCGGGCGCTTCCATCTCCAGCTCCACCCACCAGGTATTGGCATCGAGGTAAGCCATGGGTAATATGCTCACGGCATCCCCGCAGGTGTACGAAAGATACAGTTGCTCTCCCCAGGCCGATGCATACTGAACGTAGAAGCGAAGCGTCATCCGGGTAAATTACGAAAAAAAAGGAAGGTGCATAAACACCTTCCTTCTGATAACCTCCGCGATCCGGAGGACATCTTCCTTCAACCTTTTAATACTTCTGTATTTTTTTCGAGCTGGCTTTGCCCTGTTGTTCCAGTTTCAGGATGTAATTACCCGCAGGTATTTCACCACAACGGAACGGCACGGTATGTTTACCGGCTGTCAAATGCGAATTCACCAACACCGCAATCATCTTCCCGTTCATATCGAACACCGCGAGCCTGGTTTGCCCGGCTTTCTGCACGGTGAAGCTCACATTGGTCTGGCTGGAGAACGGATTGGGCGCGGCGGTGAGCCCCAATGCATCTTCCCCGCCCGCATCTTCGGTTTTCGCCATCGCCATAAACCCGGCGCCGCTGGAGGTATTGATCTCCACTTCGGTGTAACTGTTCCAGGCATTCACCGTATTGCCATGGCCGAGAATACGCACGTATTTCGCAGACGCGGGCGTGATGGCGAATGTTTCGAGATTCAGCGAGGTACCGCTGCTTTGCAGACCGGTAGCCGCATTCGTCCAGCTGGTCCCGTCCTGGCTCAGTTGAATATCGAAGTTGGAGCGGCGTTCATTGCCTTTAAAGAAAGCGATCTGCACATTGTTCACCGTTACGGCCGTGGTGCCCAAACAGAATTGTATCCACTGACCGTCGCCGCTGGCCGACCAGCGGGTATTCAAATCATTGTCGAGCACATTGGCGGGCACATTACCATCGTCGCCGCTGGCAGTTACGGGCTGGCAACTGGGTGGCGGCGCAATCTGCACCTGCACTTCGGTGTAGCTGTTCCAGGCATTCACGGTATTGCCATGCCCGAGGATGCGCACGTATCTGGCGGAAGCAGCGGTGAAGGAGAATGTTTCGAGGTTCAGGGAAGTGCCGCTGCTTTGCAGGCCGGTAGCCGCGTTCGTCCAGCTGGTGCCATCCTGGCTGAGCTGGATATCGAAAATGGAGCGGCGCTCGTTGCCTTTGTAGAAAGCGATTTTCACGCCGTTCACATTCTGCGCGGTAGCGCCTAAACAAAACTGTATCCATTGCCCGTCGCCACTGGCAGACCAGCGGGTGGCCAGGTTATTGTCCAGTACATTGGCCGCTACATTGCCGTCGTCACCGCTGGCAGACACCGGCGTGCAGCCGGGCGTGCCTGTTACGGTGATGTTGACGGCGGTGGAAGTTTTGGTGCCGCCTGCATTATCGGTGGCCTTGGCGGTAAGACTATAGCTGCCCGCTGCAACACCCGTCCAGGAGAACTCATATGGTGTTACGAGGTCTTCCCCGATTTTGTTGGCGCCTTCAAAAAATTCCACTTTGGAAATAGTGCCGTCCGTATCAGCCGCAGTGGCTGTGATGTTCACGGTAGCCGGTGCGGTGAAAGTAGCGCCCGCAGCAGGTGACGTAATGCTCACCGTAGGCAACTGGTTACCGCCGCCGGGGAAATCGTCCGCCGGCACAAGCATTCTTTCCCGTATCCACGCACCGGCAGGTTTCAGGCGCGCGGTGGTCCAGGGTCCGCTGCCGCAGGTACCCGCCAGCCACACGGCGCCGGAGCGGCTGTCGTCTGAATAGTTCCAGTTACACCAGCTGATTTTTTTCTGCCGCATCAGGTCGATATATTGCTGCGTTCTGGTGAAATCGTTCGCGCCGTCGCCGGAAGCTTCCTGTGATCCGAACTCGGTTACGAATACCGGCAACCGGTCGGCCGCCCAGCTCAGCTCATTGAGATATTCAGTGCCGTGCGATTTGGCGTAAAAGTGAAAGGTGTACATAATGTTGGAGAAACTGAGCGGGTTGCTCACGATATCCTGTGCGCTGCGCCCATCGGAAATGCCCATGGAGGCCCAGGCGTGCGTGCCTACCAGCACCACCGCATCGCTGTCGATAGCGCGGATAACGGGGATGATCTGGTCTGCATACGTTTTGATGCGCGCCCAGGTAACGCCGTTGGGCTCGTTACATACGTCGTAGATGATGTTGTTCTTGTTTTTGTGCTGGTTCGCGATGGCCGTGAAGAAAGTCTTTGCCCTGGCGAGGTTGTAGTTGGGATCGCCCGGCGTCAGCTGATGCCAGTCTACCAGCGCATACATCCCGCGCTCAGTGGCCTCTTCGATGAGCCGGTTCACCTGCGCGGTGAAGCCGGCGGGATCTGTTTCATAGCCGCCCTCCTGTACATACAACGAAATACGAAGCACGTCTGCGCCCCAGTCGTAAGCCAGCGCGTCGAGCGAGGCTTCGGTAAGGCAGTCGCCCCACCCATACCATTGGATGCCATGCGTGCTCATCCCGCGTAACTGAATAGGGTTGCCGTACTGGTTGCACAACTTCAGGCCAATCACCTGCAACTGCCCGTTTTTGGCAACCGGCGTTTGTGCGAATGCTCCCGTGCCGCAGGTCAACAAACACAACAGGAGCCACAATACTGGAAAGGATACAAGTTTTTTCATAAAGGTTTTATTAAGGGTTACGAAAGGTGTAAACAATACAATCCCGGCCCGTGTTTACGGGCGTCTGGCGACATTAAAAGTGAGATGAGGTAAAGGTTAAATTGAAAGTCCGGTCAACAGCTTCATAACGTATCGTCAAAAATCAGGGCTCATACTGATTCATTTTCGCGCTAAAATGCAATCGTTTGCATAAATATAGATAATTTCATACAAACGGCGAAAGAACATGAAAAAAATATTTTAAATTCGGAAAGACCAAAATCATTCCACTGTATGAAAACGTATACTATCCTCAGCCTGTAACCGGCTGTCAGCCTCATTTCCCCGCCATTCCCATATCATATTCCCCGTTACTGAAAAGCTTGATAATCATTGTTAATCACAATTTAAAACCCAATCTCATGAGCATTCATTACTTGCTACGCGGGTATTTCCAGCGAATGGCCTGCCTTTTCTTTTTGTTACTGTCCCTCCCTGCTGCGCTGACGGCGCAGGTAACCGCCGTGGCCGACGGGCCGGGCAATACGTACGAATTGCTCGACGACCGGGGATATAATGTGGAGTCGCCCGACTGCGGCCACGCAGTGCGGCACATCACCGAAGTGATGGATGCCACGCTCGGAAAATATGTATTTGCATTCACGCTGCACCGCGACCTTGATGACGACCGTTGCGGCGCTACCGACCGGCAGCGCATCGAGCTGCGCGGCAAAGGCAGCGAACAGCAGGGCACGCAAGGATCAACTTCTTATTACCGCTGGAAATTCAAGCTGGATGCAAACTTTGGGGAATCGCCCAACTTCACGCACATCATGCAGCTGAAAGCATATGGCAACGGGCATGGCAGCGGCGCGCCCATCCTGCACCTGACACCGCGATACGACAACCAGATGGAAATCGGTCACCCCGGTTCTGGTGGCGTAAAAGCATCGGCCGACCTGAACCTTTTCCGCGGCGTGTGGGTGGAGATATATGTGAAGATCAAACACGACAATAACGGCACGCTTGATTTTGTGATCAAACGTTTAAGCGACGGCGTTACCCTGTTGTCGTATACCAATAGCAACATCGACATGTGGGAAGACGGCGCGGGATACGGCGCACCGAAATTCGGGCTTTACCGCAGCCTCAACAGTCCGTCGTACCTCCGTGACGAGACCGTTTATTTTGCCGACATCTGCGTTACCAAAGGCACTACCAACCTGTGCCCGAGCGATGTGGGCAGCAACGCGCCGCCCACCGTGAGTATGACCGCACCCACCAACGGCGCCACGTTCAGCGCACCGGCTACCGTGAATATCGCAGCCAACGCATCCGACAGCGACGGCAGCATCACCAAAGTGGAGTTTTTTGAAGGCAGCAATAAACTGGGCGAAGACCTGGTGAGCCCATACAACTTCAGCTGGAGCGGTGTTGCGGCCGGCAGTTACAGCCTCACGGCCAAAGCCACCGATAATGCAGGCGGCACAAAAACATCCACTGCCGTCAACATCACCGTCAATGCCCCTCCCGGCTGCACACCGGTGTCTGCCAGTGCAGACGATGGCAACGTACCGGCCAACGTACTCGACAATAACCTGGCCACCCGCTGGTCCGCCAGCGGCGACGGGCAATGGATACAATTCTGTCTGGGTGCTACCGCGCAAATGGTGAATGGCGTGAAGATCGCTTTCTATAGCGGCGACACCCGCCGCTCCAACTTCGACATCCAGCTCAGCCAGGACGGTACCAGCTGGACGAATGCGGCCACCGGCCTGCAGAGCAGCGGCACTTCCCTGAACCTCGAAACATTCTCCTTCACCGCTGCTTCCGCGAAATATGTCCGCATACTCGGACATGGTAATACCGTGAATGCCTGGAACAGCTACACCGAAGTGCAGGTGCAGATCGCGCCGCCACCCGGTTGCCAGCCCGTCACCGCCAGTGCGGACGACGGCAATGTAGCGGCGAATGTGCTCGACAATGATTTAAATACCCGCTGGTCGGCCAGTGGCGACGGACAGTGGATACAGTTCTGTTTGGGCGCCACGGCCGTGACAGTGAACAATGTGCAGATCGCTTTCTACAACGGCAACCTGCGCCGCTCCATTTTCGACATTCAACTGAGCCAGGATGGCACCAGCTGGACGAATGCGGCCACCGGCCTGCAAAGCAGCGGTACCTCGCTGAATCTCGAAACATTCGCCATCACGCCCGCGTCTGCGAAATACGTGCGTATTCTCGGTCATGGCAATACGGTGAATGCCTGGAACAGTTACACCGAAGTGAAGATCAACACCGGCACCACGTTTACCGCCTTAGCGAAAGCAGCGGAAACGGCGGAAGAAAGCGAAGCGGCCATCCAGCTCACCGCCGCGCCTAATCCGTTCTCCAGCCAGACCAACATCAGCTTCTTCCTGCAACGCGCCGGGCAAACGAGGCTCGCGGTGTTTGACATGAGCGGCAGGCCGGTAACGGTGTTAATCAACGCTCATCTCTCCGCAGGCAGACATACCGTGCCGTTCCGCAGTGAAGTAGTGCCAGCAGGCAATTATGTGTTGAAGCTCGAACAGGGCGGAAAAGCATTTACGAAAAAAGTGCAGAAATACTGATAACAGCAAGGCGGCCATACAACATGGCCGCCTTTTTTTTGTTTGCGATTTAAACCGGCATCGCGGGATATTACTTAACTTAGGATGGTTAACCTTTTTTATTCATTCATGGCTTTTAAACCAACCGACAGTCACCAACCAATATAATTTCATTATTCGTTAACCCGGAATATTGTTCTTGAATATGGAATAATGTTCTATTTTTGTAAATAGCAATAACATGGTCATAATCGCAAAAACGGCCATCAGGGAGTTTATCATTAAACACCCTGATGCGGAGAATGCATTGGAGAAATGGTATGATGATACAAAAGCCGCGGACTGGAAAAACTTCGCAGCGCTGAGGCAAACATGTAATGCAGCAGATAGTGTGGGAAAAGACAGGTACGTGTTTAACATCAGGGGGAATCATTATCGTTTGAGCGCATTGATCATTTTTAAAATCAGGACGGTGTTTATCTTATTCATCGGCACCCACGCCGACTATGACAGGATCGATGCCGCCGCAGTAACATTTAAACCGTAAACACGCATGAAATACTCCATAGGCACCAAAAAGGACTATCATGAAACGATGGTGAAGATATACCGGCTGATGGACAAGGGAGAAGATAAACTGAGCCCGTCCGAACTGAAACAGCTGGCCGCCATGACCGTGGCGGCGGAGCGGTATGAGGATGAAGTGCTGCAGCTCCAGCCGCGCAAAGAGCCCTCTACCATCGCCGAAGCCGTGGAACTGAAAATGTTCGAGGAAAAACTCTCGCAGGCAACGCTGGCGGATAAACTCGGCGTGGGAAAATCCAAGCTCTCGGAAATCCTGAACGGTAAACGGAAGCCTGATGTACCGTTTCTCAAGGCGTTATACAAAATACTGAAAATCGACGCGGGTTTCCTGCTTGAACATGCTTAGGATCCCATCCGGCGAGGGCCTCCAAAAACACCGGCGAAATAATAGCGGAAATACGGTATTTTAGGCTACCAGAAACCCAGCCAATGCAAAAAATACTCACCATCCTCCTCACCTGTGTCACATTCTCCGTGCAGGCGCAGGATTTCCAGGCACAGATCAAACAACAGGCAAGCGCCATTCTTCCCGAAGTGATCAAATGGAGAAGACATCTCCACCAGCATCCCGAGCTCAGCAACCGGGAAGTTAAAACCGCGGAATACATTGCCGCCCATCTGAAATCGCTCGGGCTGGAAGTGCAGACGGGTGTGGCCAAAACCGGCGTGGTGGCGCTGCTGAAAGGCGGCAAGCCGGGGCCGGTAGTGGCCCTCCGCGCCGATATGGACGCCCTGCCCGTCCCCGAGAAAGTCGACATTCCTTTTAAATCCACCGTCACCGCCGAATACCTGGGCCAGACGGTGCCCGTGATGCATGCCTGCGGCCACGACAGTCACGTCGCCATCCTGATGGGCACTGCCAGTGTACTGGCGGGCATGAAAAAAGATATTCCCGGTACGGTGAAGTTTATCTTCCAGCCGGCGGAAGAAGGCCCTCCGGGCGATGAAGAAGGCGGCGCGCCGTTGATGGTAAAAGAAGGCGTGATGGACCACCCCAAAGTGGATGCCGTATTCGGGCTGCATATCAGCTCTTCCATCGAGATCGGCAAGATCCAGTATAAACCGGGCGCGGCCATGGCTTCGTCCGACTGGTTCAGCATCGCCATCAAAGGCAAACAGGCGCACGGGTCCGCGCCCTGGAACAGCATCGACCCCATCGTTACGGGCACGCAGATCATCAACGCGCTGCAAACCATCGTGAGCCGGCAGTCCAACATCGTGGAAGCGCCGGTGGTGATTACGGTGGGGAAATTCCACAGCGGCGTACGGAACAATATCATTCCGGAAGAAGCCCTGCTGGAAGGCACCATCCGTACGCTCGACAGCAAGATGCAGAAGGATGTGCACGAGCGCATCCGCCGCACCGCCACCCAGGTAGGCAACGCGGCCGGCGCGGAAGTCAAAGTGAACATCGATACCAAAACACTGGTTACTTTTAACGATTCCGCCCTGGTGGAGCGGATGGTCCCTTCGCTGCAAAAAGCCGCCGGCACCAGCCAGGTTTCCACCATGCCCTGGGTGACGGGCGCGGAAGACTTTTCCTTTTACGGCACCAAAGCCCCGGCGTTTTTCTTTTACCTGGGCGGCATGCCCAAAGGCGCCGATCCCCGCAAAGCACCAGGCCATCATACCCCTGATTTTTATATCGACGACAGCATGCTGGACGTTGGCGTGAAAGCCTTCTGCCAGCTGGTGTTTGACTATGGAACAAACCCCCAGCGCAAAAAATGAAAACACTCCTGATCGGCCTCACGCTGCTGGCAGCGGGTTGCAACAAACAGCCCGCCAAACCGGCTGATGGAGCACTAACGGAACACATCGTGCTTCCGCAGCAAACGGATGCCGCACTGAACACCTACAACGAGCCGCATTACGCCTACGTACACCCGCAACAGACACCGCGCAACCGGTTGCTGGTGTTTTTGCCCGGTACCGGCGCGGAACCGAAGAACTATCGTTTATTCGTGCAGCGGGCGGCGGCGATGGGGTATCATGCCATCGGGCTGATGTACCCGAATGAGCCCGCCATCAACCAGCTCTGTGCGGGCTCCGGTGACGTGACGAGCCATTCCCGCGCAAGGTTGGAGATTGTTGACGGCACCGACCGCCACCCCGCCGTGCAGGTAAATGCCGCCAACAGCATCCTGCAGCGGCTGGTGAAACTCATCGGTTACCTGCACCGGCAATACCCAAACGAACAATGGGGGCAATACCTTTCCGGCGCAACGCCGGTGTGGGAGCGGATAACCGTGGCGGGACATTCACAGGGTGCGGGCCATGCGGGCATAATGGGGAAACATTACCCGGTGCAGCGGGTCATTATGTTTTCAGGAATGGACTTTCTCACGAACGGGCAAATACCGGACTGGGTGAACAATACCAGCGGAAAGGAAAAATACTTCGCGCTCCATCACGAACAGGATGAGTTGCTGGATATTGCCATGGTAAAAAAAGGATGGCTATCGCTGGGCATGGGCACACCTGTGGATGCATCGGGGCCGTTGAACCAGGCGAAGGCCATTACTACTACGCTGGCGCCCGGCGTTAACCTTGCCGGCAAATATCACAATGCGACCGTGGTGGATGTGTTCCTCCCGAAAAACGGAGCACTGGATGCTGCCTGGAATTACCTGCTTCAATAAAAACACTACAGTCACTGCCCGCACTAAAACGCGCCGCACTGAAGCGCAGCGGCCTGGAATGCCGGAACAAAATCCTGCTTCGGTGCCGGATGTGGTTTTTCAATTCTACATCATTGCGGTTTTACCGCCTCGTTAAGACTTACGGTTAAGACCATAAAAAAGGCCCGGTACTTTCGTATCCGGGCCTTCGCTATTCAACTAAACCGTTATTATTTCACTTCTTCAAACTCGGCGTCCGTAACAGTATCGCCTGCCGCACCCTGCTGGTTGCCGCCTTGCTGCTGGCCACCCGCCTGTGCATCCGGGCCGGGCTGGCCCTGTGCCTGGGCTTTGTAAATTTCTTCTGAAGCTGCCGTCCAGGCCGCATTCAGTTCGGTTACTGCGGCGTCGATCTGTGCAACGTCCTGTGTTTTCTGTGCTTCGCGCAGTTTTTCAAGGGCGGTTTCGATCGGTGCTTTTTTATCGGCAGGGATTTTATCGCCGTATTCCTTCAGTTGTTTTTCCGTCTGGAATACGAGGCTTTCGGCCTGGTTGATTTTCTCCACCTTCTCACGGGCTACTTTATCTTCAGCCTCGTGCGCTTTGGCTTCTGCTTTCATTTTTTCGATCTCTTCCTTGCTCAGGCCGCTGCCCGCTTCGATGCGGATGTTCTGCGACTTGCCGGTGCCCTGGTCTTTCGCCGTTACGTGCAGGATGCCGTTGGCGTCGATGTCGAACACCACTTCGATTTTCGGCACACCGCGCTGTGCGGGCGGCAGGTCGTTCAGGATGAAACGGCCCAGGGTCCTGTTTTGTGCAGCCATCGGCCTTTCACCTTGCAGCACATGTATTTCAACGCTCGGCTGGTTGTCAGCGGCGGTTGAGAATATTTCGCTCTTTTTGGTGGGGATGGTGGTGTTGGCTTCGATCAGTTTGGTAAACACACCGCCCATGGTTTCGATACCGAGAGACAGCGGGGTTACGTCGAGCAGCAACACATCCTTCACTTCACCGGTGAGTACACCGCCCTGGATAGCGGCGCCAATGGCCACCACCTCATCGGGGTTCACACCTTTGTTCGGTTTTTTACCGAAGAATTTCTCTACCACTTCCTGGATTTTGGGGATACGGGTAGAACCGCCCACCAGGATTACTTCGTCGATTTTCGAAACGTCCATACCTGCATCAGCCAGGGCTTTCTTACAGGGCTCCAGCGTTCTTTCCACCAGTTTGTCGCTCAGCTGCTCGAATTTGGAGCGGGTGAGTTTTTTCACCAGGTGTTTGGGCACGCCGTCAACAGCCGTAATGTAAGGCAGGTTGATTTCGGTTTCCTGGGAAGAAGACAGCTCGATTTTTGCTTTTTCAGCCGCTTCTTTCAGACGCTGCCATGCCATGGGATCTTTGTGCAGGTCAACCGCCTCATCTTTCTTAAACTCATCTGCCAGCCAGTCCATAATCACTTTATCGAAGTCGTCGCCACCCAGGTGGGTATCACCATTGGTGGATTTTACTTCGAACACGCCGTCGCCCAGCTCCAGGATGGAGATGTCGAAAGTACCACCGCCAAGGTCGAATACGGCGATGATGCTGTCGTGGTGTTTTTTATCCAGCCCGTAAGCCAGTGCAGCGGCAGTAGGCTCGTTGATGATACGGCGCACGTTGAGGCCTGCGATTTCGCCGGCTTCTTTGGTCGCCTGGCGCTGGGCATCGTTAAAGTATGCAGGCACGGTGATCACCGCTTCCGATACTTCCTGGCCCAGGTAATCTTCGGCCGTTTTTTTCATTTTCTGCAGGATCATCGCAGAAATTTCCTGCGGCGTATATAACCTGCCGTCTATATCGATACGGGTGGTGTTGTTGTCGCCTTTTGCTACTTTGTAGCTCCAGTGGGGAATTTCATTGGACAGCTCGTCATAATGGCGGCCCATGAAACGTTTAACCGACATAATGGTATTAATCGGGTTGGTAATCGCCTGGCGTTTGGCCGGGTCGCCTACCTTTCTTTCGCCGTTCTTTAAAAAAGCTACAACGGAAGGCGTGGTACGGCGACCTTCATCGTTGGCAATTACTACCGGTTCGTTACCTTCCATTACGGCAACGCAAGAGTTGGTAGTTCCTAAGTCAATTCCTATAATCTTTCCCATAATAATATTGTTCTCCTTTGTGAAACAGTGTAGCCTGAATGGTTTCAGACTGAGATGGTTATTCAATGATTATGCCAAGGGCAGGATATATGCAATTATGTCAGTTTCCGCACCTACATGATTGTATATGAATTAAAAAGATGTCTGCCTGATTACAACACAGTGGCGCAAAATTTGTTTTGCTAGGGTACACCTAACCAGTAATCATATGAACAGAACCATGAAATGGGTCTTTGGCATGTTAACCGTTTTGCCCCTTGCAAGCCTGGCGCAGACCCCCCAGGCTACGGAAACCACCCCCGGAGGAAAGCTATTCGGCGGCAGCCAGCATTTCCGCACCTTCTCCATCGGCGTGAACGCAGGGGTTTTGATGCCCTCGGTAGCCACCGGCGGCAGCAACGACTTCACCAAATGGCAGCTTAACTACGGTTATGGAGCGAATGTAAAATGGCAGTTACTGCATTTCCTGGCGCTCCGGGCCGACTTCATGGGCGGTAAGATCAAAGGCGACAACAGCCGTGAGCTCGGCAACGGCGCCGCCCCCAACCGGCGTTACGAGTCGTTCGAAACCACGCTGAAGTGGTCGGGCAGCCTCAATGCCGTATTTAATGTGGCCACCATCAACTGGCTCCACAAACGCAGCGCTGCCCAGCTTTATCTCTCCGTGGGCGGCGGGCTGGCAGGGTACAATCCCGAAGTGACCACCCCCGGCGGCATCACCACCGAGTACAAACCCTCCGGCTCCATCAAGGAATTTTATGTGCCCGTAGGCGCAGGGATCAAATTCAAACTGTCTGACGTGGTCAACCTCGACCTGGGCTACACCATGCACTATCTCGACGGCGACAACCTCGACGGGTATAACTATAACCCGCCTACGAAAGACAAATTCTCCTACGCGCACGTAGGCCTCGAGTTTGCCTTGGGTGACCGCACCAAACCGCAGTTGCAGTGGCATAATGCGCCCGCTGTGATGTACGACGAGATGGTGGCCCAGCGCGACCAGATGAAGCTCGAACTGGACGCACAGAAGGAAAACAACGCCAAACTGGCCGCCAGTGTCGAAAAATTACAGGCCGACAGTGACGGCGACGGCGTGTCCGACCTGTTCGACAAATGCCCGAACACACCCAAAACCGACAAAGTGGACGGTGCCGGTTGCCCGCTTCCAAAAGCAGATACCGCCAAACCCGGACCGGTACAGGTTATTATTACGGAAGACGACCGCCGCCTGGTGCGCGACGCCATCGCCAACCTCGAGTTTGCCACCGGCAAATCCGACATCAAACCCAGCTCTTTTGCTTCGCTCAACCGCGTGGCAGACCTGCTGAAACGCAAGAACCTCAGCCTCAAACTGGCAGGCCATACCGACAATGTAGGCAACGACGCCAACAATATGCGCCTCTCCAAAGACAGGGCTGAATCCGTGAAAGCATACCTCGTATCGCAGGGCGCCAACCCAAGCCGCATCGAAGCCACAGGCTACGGTGAAACCCAGCCGATTGCCACCAACAAAACAGCTGCGGGCCGGCAGAAAAACCGCAGGGTGGAATTCACGATCTTCTAGAGACACTGACAATCATATGACAACATGACAAAAGCCTCCGCCCCCGCGGAGGCTTTTTTATCGGCACGCTATTTGTTAAATGGATGCGGTCAACTTTTAACATATTATGAAAAGATTATCTTTATTGGTTACCGCCCTTTTACTGCTGCAATGCGGCCTCTTTGCCCAGGATATCAGCTTCGGCGCCAAAGGCGGCCTGAATATCGCAGACGTTACCAATGTATCCAATTCCAATGCCCGCGCCTCCATCTACCTCGGCGCTTTCGCCAAAATACAACTGACGGAAAACTGGGCGGCGCAGCCCGAACTGGTATATTCCGGCCAGGGATATAAGGCAGACCCGCCCATTATCAGCGATTTCACCGTGGCCCTGAACTACATCAATCTGCCGGTGATGCTGCAGTATCACCTCATCCCCGAATTTCATCTGGAAGCCGGCCCGCAGATCGGTTTTCTCGTGGCGGCCAAAGCTAAAAACGACGGCAATTCCGTGAACCTGAAAGACGATTATAAAGGCATGGATTTCGGACTGGGTTTCGGATTGGGTTATACCTTCGACATGGGGCTGGGTATCGGCGCAAGATATAATTTCGGCCTGACGGATATCTACGATGGTAACAGCGACGAGCGTTATAAAAATTCCGTGGCGCAGTTCGGCGTACATTATATTATCGGGAAGAAAAAAAGATAGTATCTACCTATAAAATCCGGAGCAGTGTATCACCAATGATGCACTGCTTTTTTTATGCTGTAACTTTAACGCAGTACGCTTCGTTTTAATGCAAATCCTTCTTTATGAAAAGGGCCCTGCCACTTGTTTTGTTTGCTCTTTTATCCCTTCATGCACAAGCACAGGAAAAAGTATTCCGTTTCGGGCCGAAGGCCGGTCTCAATGTTTCCGACCTCACCAATCTTTCCCATGCGGATCCCCGTATTGCCTTTCATGCAGGGATGCAGTTCAACATCCGGCTGAACAAACACTGGCGCCTGCAGCCTGAAGTGTATTATTCGGCGCAGGGCGGCCGGGCAAAGACCAAATCCCTCGAATCCACGGAATACTACAACTATCTCGCATTCCCTTTACTGGCGCAATACCGTTTTTCCCGCTTTTATGTGGAAGCCGGACCGCAGTTCGCACTGCTGCTGAACGGGCGATTACGGGAGTATTCACCGGACGGCAGCACCAGTTACACCAGCCACCACGAAAACATCGCTGATTTCCTCATCCCCGTTGGCGCAGGCTATCAGCTGAACGACCATTTCGGTTTTAACCTGCGGTACAACCAGGGCATCACTAGCATCCGCCGTTCCAGCCTGGCGGATAAAAACAGGAATGTAGTGCTGCAGGCCGGTGCGTTTATGTTCTTCTGAGGAAAAAGAAAAAGCGGGCAACGGTGCCCGCTTTCATGATTTTTTGATCAATACGTCCGGTTAAGCATACTCCAGCACCGGGCGGAAACTTCTCTCCCCCACGATCACATCGGCCACTTCGTTCACGCTTTCATGGGTGGCGTTAAACGCGACACCGGTACCGGCGCGGCTCAGCATGCAGATATCGTTCACACCGTCGCCGATGGCCAGTACATCTGCCGTATCGATGGCAAACTGGCTGCGGATGTGGTGCATCATGTTACACTTGCAATAGTCGTGCTGGCAGTCGCTGTTCTGCAGGCGGCGGAAGTTATGCGGAATATATACGGCGCCGGTGGCGATATTATCGTCGATCTCCAGCACGTTGGCACAGCTGAAATCCATTTTCAGCTTGTTTTTCACGTATTCGGTGATGAGGGTGTAGCTATCGCTGATGATACCGCATACATATCCTTTCTGCTGCAGTTCTTTTACCACGGCGGCGGCGTCTTCCACTACCGGGATGGACTCAACGACGGCTATCAGCTGTTCGTGGCGGATACCTTTGAGGAGGGCTGCAATTTTTTCAGTGCGCACGGCATCCGGGTAGCCGGCTGCCACGATGTTCCGCAAAGCATCCGTAAAGCCCAGTGTTGCCGCGGCGGTGTAAATGAAACTGCGCTGCAACAGGGTGTTGTCCATATCAAAAATGGCCATCTTTTCGAATGTACGGGTCGGTTTTATCATATCAGGTTATTGCGTGAATAAATTCAGGACAGGGAATAAATGACATTCGCAAAATTACGAAAAATAGCCGGGACAGGGCTTAAAAGGGTGTTAAATTAGGCTTAATAAAATTACCTTTGCCCTCTAAGAACAAATCAGATGAGTGTAGTTTCCGCTATCAAAACCGCTGCCGCCGCGGCAGTACAGGCCCTTTACCAGCAGCCCTTCACGGCTGCAGACATTGCCGTCAACGTGACCAAACCCGAATTTGAGGGAGAATATACCATCGTTGTGTTTCCATTCACCAAATTCAGCCGGCAGAAACCGGAAGAAACCGGGCAGGCGCTGGGCGGCTACCTTGCTGCCCATCACCCGGAACTGATCACCGGCTTCAACGTGGTAAAAGGGTTCCTGAACCTGCAGATACATCACCAGTACTGGAACAAGTTCGTTCAGCAGGCGCATGCCAACCCCAACGTGGGCCGCAAACCCGCCAACGGCCGCAGGGTCATGATCGAATACTCCTCTCCCAACACCAATAAACCCCTGCACCTCGGGCACCTCCGGAATAACTTCCTGGGCTACTCGGTGGCGGAAATATTCAAAGCAAACGGTTTTGAAGTGATCAAGGCCAACCTGGTCAACGACAGGGGCATCCACATCTGCAAATCCATGCTGGCCTGGCAGCTGTTCGCCCATGGCGACACCCCGGCTACCACCGGCATCAAAGGCGACCACCTCGTAGGCGACTATTACGTGCATTTCGAAACCATCCTCAAAGAGCAGGCGGAGCCTATTATTTCAGACGTGCTGGAAGGGGAGTTCAAGGATTTTGAAGGAGCGGACAAGGAAAAAATCATCAAGTTATACAACGCGCTGCAGAAGCCGGAAGTACAGGCCGACGAAGAAAAAAGCGGCAAGATCAAAGACGAGATCAAGGAGATCAGCCGTAACCGCACCGAAATCATGCAGCAGGCGAAAATCATGCTCCAGCAATGGGAAGCCGGCAATCCCGACGTGCGGGCGCTATGGCAAACCATGAACAGCTGGGTGTACGAAGGCTTTAACGAAACCTACCGCCGCCTCGGCATCGATTTCGATAAAATGTACTACGAAAGCGAAACCTACCTCCTGGGGAAAGACCTCGTGGAAGAAGGCCTCCGCAAGGGCGTGCTGTTCCGCAAGGAAGATAACTCCGTATGGATAGACCTCACGGCGGACGGCCTCGATGAAAAGCTGCTGCTCCGCGGCGACGGCACTTCCGTATACATGACGCAGGACCTGGGCACCGCCCGCCTGAAATACGACGACTACCACATGGAACAAAGCCTTTACGTGGTGGCCGACGAACAGAACTATCACTTCAAGGTGCTGAAGCTCATCCTCGAAAAACTGCAGGAGCCTTGTGCGGACGGCATTTACCATCTTTCCTACGGCATGGTGGAACTGCCGCACGGCCGTATGAAAAGCCGCGAAGGCACCGTGGTGGACGCAGACGACCTGGTGGACGAAATGATCAAAACCGCCGCCGCCAACACCGAAGAGCTGGGCAAGGTGAAAGGATTTTCCGAAGAAGAGCTCAGCGAGCTGCATGAAACCATCGGCCTGGGCGCCATGAAGTTTTTCCTGCTGAAAGTGGACCCGAAGAAAAAAATGATCTTCAACCCCGAAGAATCCATCGATATGCACGGCTTCACCGCGCCGTTCATTCAATACAGCTATGCGCGTATCAAATCCATCATGCGCGAGTTCGCTTCGGCCGACATCGCCGCACTGGCGGATTATACGCACGAAGAAGCGCTGCTGCCCATGGAAAAGGAACTGATCATGTTGTGCGAACAGTTCGGCAGCATCGTGGAAGAGGCGCAGCGTGAAATGAGCCCGGCGGTGATTGCCAACTATGCTTTCCTGCTGGCGCAGACTTTCAATTCATTTTACGCCAAAAAGGAACAGGGCAAATACATTTACTCTGTCAGGGATGCGGAATCGGAGAGCAAGCGGAACCTGCGTTTGCAGATCGCTTCCCTCACCGCCCATACCATACAGCAAAGCATGCACCTGCTGGGCATTGCCGTGCCGGAAAGAATGTAGAACGATACCTGCGAACCGGCCATACGACCGGTTCGCAGGTTGTTATTTTTCCCCCATGGCCAGCGCCTGATCGCAGATGGCCTGCCCTTTGAGCAACTCACCGTACCCCATATACGATTTGCCGAGCATGAACATGGCAAAAGCATTCTGCGGCTGCATCACCAGTATTTTATTCCATTGGATGGCGGCCAGTTTGAAATCCTGTTTTTTGTAATAAGCGTTGGCAAGATTGAGCATTACCTGGATGTCTTTCGGTCTTAAGCTGGAAGCGGTTTGCAGGTTGCTGATGGCATCGTCGTACGCGGCCTGTTTCAGGTAGGCCATACCCAGGTTCAAATAAAGATCCGCATCGGCCGGGCGTCCTGACCTGGTTGCCTGTTCAAATGCCCCGGCGGCTTGTTTGTAGTTTTTCATATTAAAATACATCATTCCCAATTCGTAATATACGGCAGGTGGGTTACCGCCTGCTTTCAGTGATTCTTCGTAGTATTGTACGCTCTTTTCAAACGCTTCGAGCTGCGCAGATATGCGCGCGGCCCTGCAGAGGTCTTCCCCGTTCAGCATCCCCTCCCCCCGTGCTTTTTCCAGTGCCTGCGCCGCTTCCGCGGGATGGTTGAGAGCGGCATAACTGAGCCCGATCAGGCGGTGCATGTGCGGCACGCCCAGCTCCTGTGCGCGGAAGGCGCAGGTGAGCGCGTCTTCCCAGGCCTGCTGTCCGTAATGTATGGCAGACAGCATTTCCCAGGCCGCCCCGTGTTCCGGCGACAGTTTCAGCAGCCGCTGCAACAGCTGTTTGGCGGGCTCAGGCGCCTGCTGGAGGCGATGGATATCCGCCAGGGCGATATAAGCATTCCTGAAAAGTGAATTCTTCCTGATCGCAGCTTCGAAGTACTGCTGCGCCTCATCCAACCGACCGCTGCGCTGCATACGGAGGCCCTTCCGGTAGGCGGTTCTCGCCGGGTCGCCGGCCGTGGCCGCCGATGAAAACGAGGGCGCCATATCGTGCAACGTTGCACAATGGCCCGCTGTTTCCGGGAGCGCGAGGGCTCCCCTGCTTTGTCCGTCTTTTACAAAGAAAATGCCCGCAGGCGGTTCCGCCGGGGCAGCATGCGCGGTACACACCGGCGCAATCAGGCATAGGTTCAGGATACGGTATAGGTTCATAGCATAGCGCTCTGCGCTACACAAATATAAAAAATGTTAATTTATAAAGAATGACTATTTCATGTTATCCGCTGAAAAGGATAACGGCAAGAGGTGCCCTGCATCGGGGATAACGATCACTTTGCCATGGAGGCCGCCCAGGATGAGGCGGATGGGCCGCTGGAAACGCTGCTGGTATTCCGCCAGCGTCTGCCTGCAGATGCCGCAGGGCGTTACCGGCTGTTCGCTGGGCCCCTGTTCGTTGTCGTAGCTTACGGCGAGGGTTTCCACGGCCACGCCGGGATAAAGGGCGGAAACGGCCGATAAAGTGGTCCTTTCCGCACAGATGCCGACGGGGTAAGAGGCGTTCTCCTGGTTGGTGCCGGTCAGCACCTGCCCGTTGGCCAGCTGCGCGGCAGCGCCTACCCTGAAACGGGAATAGGGCGCATACGCCTGGCGGGTGGCGTCTTTGGCCGCCTGCAACAGCGCCGCGTCGGCGGGAGGCAGCGTCTCGGCGCTTTCATATTCTTCGTAAACAAACTGGGCGGTATTGATTTTCATCGGCTTATGCTTAAAAAACGGGGAGCAGTGACGCTGCTTCCGAAGGTAAGGAATTTCAGCATGACTGCTCCCCGTGTGTATCTGACTGTGATATGCTTATTTGATGGTCCTGAACAGCCGGCTCCAACGGATGCCGCCTTTACCGTAGCTCATCCAGATGAGCCAGGCCTTGCCCACCACATGGTCTTCCGGCACGAAACCCCAGTAACGGGAATCGAGGGAGTGGTGGCGGTTGTCGCCCATCATCCAGTAATAATTCATTTTGAAGGTATACTGGTCGGTGGGCGTACCGTTGATGACAAAACGGCCGTCTTTCGATTCAAGCGTGTTTTTCTCGTATACGGCGATGATACGGCGGTAGAGTTCGATATTGCCACTGTCGAGGCGAACGGTGGCGCCTTTTTTCGGGATGTAGATCGGCCCGAAGTTGTCCACCGTGAATTTGAAATGGGCGGTATCCTGCGGCCATACGCCGTCTTCATTGCTGTCGATGAAAGGCTCCACCTGCCCGTTCACCGCTTCCAGCTGTTTGATGGCTTTTTCTTCGCTGGGGGTCAGGTTATAGCTGATTTTGCCCGACACACGCACTTCCGGCACGTCCTCGATGTTCATTTCCTCGAGGCGCATATGGTTGATGCGGTCGCCGCTGGTAGTGGTCACATGATAGAGCCGTTCGCTGGCCGGCGGCTGTGTTTCAGGCGTACCGTTCACGATCACCACGCCGTTGCGCACTTCCAGGGTATCGCCCGCGATGCCCACGCAGCGTTTGATGTAGTTTTCCCTTTTATCCACGGGGCGGGAGATCACCCTGTACTGGCCCCACACCTGTTCGCGGCCCATGCGGCGCACCAGGTCGTAGTAACTTTCGTCGGACCGTTCCAGTGCCACGGTATCGCCTTCCGGGAAGTTGAACACCACCACATCGTTGCGGCGGATATCCCCCCAACCGGGGATACGCTTGTATTTCCATTGCACTGCTTCGGAATATGCCTTGGTGTATTTCGTCAGGGGTAATGTATGATGGGTGAATGGCACCGCCAGGGGTGTCATGGGGATGCGGGGGCCGTAGCTGACTTTGCTTACAAACAGGAAATCGTTTACCAGCAAGGTTTTTTCCATAGATGGGGTAGGGATGGTGTACGCCTCAAAAATGAAGGTCCGAATCAGCGTTGCCGCAATCACAGCGAAGATAGCCGCGTCGAGCCATTCCCGTAATGCGGATTTTTTCTTCTTGGGCTGACCGTCCTTCTTCTTCCAAAATGCCAGGTTCATGCTGTTCTTTTTAAATGTTCAAAGAACAAATATAATATTCTGCTAATTGTAAGCCAGAAAACAACCACAAAAGTTTTCTTAAAAAATCCCACGTAAGTTTAGGACAGGATGGGAACAGGATACAAGTTTATTTCTATTTTTGTTTAATCCGACATCCAGAACCATTGAACAGTTTCACCATAAAGGACATTGAAAGCCTTACCGGCATCAAGGCGCATACCATCCGCATATGGGAGCAACGTTACAAACTGCTGCGTCCCAAAAGGAAGGACACCAATCACCGCGTTTACAACAACGTCGACCTGAAGCATATGCTCCGCATTGCTTACCTCTACCGTCATGGCTACAAGATCTCGAAAATAGCGGTGATGACGGAAGAAGAGATCAGGCGGCTCTCTATCGAAGAAACGGGCCAGAAAGGCACACATGCGCAACAGGTGTACGTCAACCAGCTGGTGGAGGCCATGGTCGATTTCGACCAGGTGAAGTTCGAAAAGATCTTTCATACCGTGCTGCTGCGCATGGGTTTCGAGCAATGCATGCTCAAAGTGATCTACCCTTACCTCGAAAAGGTGGGCCTGCTCTGGCTGGCGGATTGCGTCATTCCCGCGCAGGAGCACTTCGCGTCCGGCATCATCCGCAAAAAACTGATGGTGGCTATCGACGGGCTCGACATGCCGGCAGACAGCGGCGAGAGGTTCCTGCTGTTCCTGCCCGAAGGGGAATTCCATGAAATACCGCTGCTGTTTGTGCAGTACATGCTGAAGAAACACGGCTGCTCGGTGGTCAACTTCGGGGCCAACGTTCCGCTGGAAGACCTGCGTTTTTACACGGAACGCAAGCGGGTGGACCATCTGTATTCACACGTCATCTCCAACTTCCCGCAAAAGACCCTGGACAATTTCGTCAAAGAGCTCGGCAAACATTTCGCCGATATCCCCATTACCCTCTCCGGCCCCCAGGTGGCACGCATCACCCACCCGCCGGCAAACATCACGCTGCTGACTACACTGGCCGACATGCTGGATTTCGCCCGCAGGAAAGTCACTTCATAACCTTCTTCCCCGTCGGAAGTTTTCTTCTCGGTTGATCAGCATGTTTCTTGGGCATTTCAAATGAAACCATACAGGTAACTGAATGACCGGGGCTACTATCTGCAACTCCGATTCCCGGATGTGATTTGATTTCCGCCAAAGTAAAATTGACAATAACTGAATGAGCGGAGCACGTCGCTACAGTTCCGTTACGGGATCCGGTTGATTTCCGCCGCACTAAAATTGATGATAACCGAATGACCGGGGCGCGTTGCTACAGCTCCCGTTCCAGGATGCGGTTGATTTCCGCCGCGCGGTTCATTACCATAAAATGGCCGCCGTTCACGATCGTATGGGTCGGCTGTACGTACCGGCGCGGGAACGGCCGGTCGCTGCTGCCGTGGATGTGCAGCAGGGAGGAAGGCACCCATTCGTTCTGCCACTGGAGAATGGCGTCGAGCGCCCAGCGCATGTAGGAGAAATCTTTTTTCGTCATATAGTCGCGCAGCAGCGCCCGCTCCTCTTCGCTTTTGCTTTGCATGAAGAGGCGCACGATGTATTGCCGGCGCCGGAACAGCAGCCTGTCCGGCAGCCGGTGCAGCAGCATCCGCGCCACGCTGTTATAGTAGGGCGGCAGCTCCTGGCGGCGTTTCACGGAAGAAAGCAATATCACTTTTTCAACGGGGATGTGGCGGGCGATTTCGATGCTCATCATGCCGCCGAAGGAAAGCCCCAGCATCACGGGGTTGGGATGCAGGATGCGGCGCGCCATGCGCATGGCGTATTCGCCGATGGGCTCGGCCGCATTCAGCGGCTGTATCCAGGGAAGAAAATGCACGTCATACCCTGCAGGGAACTCCAGGCGGCTGAACACTCTTTCGTCGGCGCCCAGCCCGCTGATCAGGTATATGTGTTTGTTATTCATCTTCTGCTGATTTGCGGATGCCGTACCGCTCCATTTTGTTGTACAGGTGGCTGCGCTGTATGTCCAGCTCCTGCGCCGTTCTGGATACGTTCCGGCCGTTTTTGTTCAGCATGAACTCAATAAATATTTTTTCCACTTCATCCCTGAAGTCGTGCAGGCGCGTCAGCACCAGCAATTCGTCGTTCAGGAAGTGACTTTTTTTTTGTCGTGATTCGGCACCACGTAATTCTCCACATCGTCCGCCGTAATGGTTTTGCCGGAGAGGATCACCAGTCTTTCCACCACGTTGCGCAGCTCGCGGATATTGCCCGTCCACTGGTGCGCCTGCAGCGCCTTGATGGCGTCCTTATCGGCGTGTTTACGGGCGGTACCGTATTCGGAGCATACCAGGTCAAGGAAATGATCCACCAGCAGGGGGATATCCTCTTTCCGGTCGTTCAGCGACGGCACGTGAATGAGGATCACGCTGAGGCGGTGGTAGAGGTCGAGGCGGAAATTCTTTTCCTCCACTTCCCTGAGCAGGTCTTTGTTGGTAGCCGCCACCACGCGCACGTCCACGCTGATTTCCTTGTCGCCGCCCACGCGGGTGATTTTGCCTTCCTGCAATGCGCGCAGCACTTTGGCCTGTGCGGAGAGGCTCATGTCGCCGATCTCGTCGAGGAAGAGCGTGCCGCCGGAAGCCTGTTCGAATTTGCCGATGCGTTGTTTCACCGCGGAGGTGAAGGAACCTTTTTCGTGGCCGAAGAGCTCGCTTTCGATCAGCTCGCTGGGGATGGCGGCGCAGTTCACTTCCACCATCGGGCCGCTGGCGCGGTTGCTGTATTCGTGTATCCACCGGGCCACCAGCTCCTTCCCTGCCCCGTTATCGCCGGTTACCAGCACCCGCGCGTCGGTGGGCGCCACTTTGTGGATGGTATCCTTGATTTTAACGATGGGCGCGGATTCGCCGATCATTTCGGGCGTTTTGTTCACCTTTTTACGCAGCACTTTCGTTTCGGCCACCAGCGTGGTTTTGTCGAGCGCGTTCCGCAGCGTGATCAGCAGCCTGTTCAGGTCCGGGGGTTTGGAGATGTAGTCGTACGCCCCTTTTTTCACCGCTTCCACGGCCGTATCGATATTCCCGTGGCCGCTCACCATGATGATGGGCACGTCGGGATTGATTTCTTTTGCTTTTTCCAGGAACTCCAGGCCGTCCATTTTGGGCATCTTGATGTCGCACAAAACGGCATCATACGCTTTGCCCTGGTACATTTTGAACCCTTCGGCCCCGTCGGCCGCTTCTTCGACTTTGTACCCTTCGTAGGTCAGAATTTCGGAAAGCGTTTTACGGATGCTTTTTTCGTCGTCAATAATCAGGATGTTGGCCATAGATTGTCTATTATTTTAAACAGTGCCAAAATTAAGAAAAAGAAGCCAACCGCCGGAAAAACCGGCAAAATACTCCCGCCTCATCGCAGTAAGAATGAATAATTTGTGTACTGCAAACGGTTTCGCGCGAAACAGTCTACTAATTATACGGGTTTTATATGTAATTTTATCCCATCAGAGGTAACTATTCACAAGTATGAAGAAATTGCTGGAACAACTCAAATTGCGGCATGCTGCCGCAGCGGCGAATGCCTATCCCTCATCCGAGCAGGTATGGGCTTTCTGCAGGGACCTGGTGAACTGGTTGTTCCCGGAACATACCGGCAGGGTGATGAGCGGCGCCGAACTGGAATTATATGCGGCGCAACTGGAAGAAAGGCTGAAAGACCTGCTCACACCCATGGAAGGGGGCCTTCCGCAGCCCGCTGCGGCTACGGCCAGGCTGTTCATGGAACAGGTGCCGGGCATTTATAATAACCTGACCAAAGACGCGGAAGCGATCCTGCAGGGCGACCCTGCCGCTACCTGCCTGTATGAAGTGATCCGCGCCTATCCCGGCTTTTACGCCATTGCGGCTTACCGCGTGGCCCACGGCCTCCATACGCTGGGCGTGCCCCTGCTGCCGAGAGTGATCACCGAATTCGCGCACGACCGTACGGGCATCGACATCCACCCCGCGGCACAGATCGCGCCTTATTTCTGCATCGACCACGGTACGGGCGTTGTGATCGGTGAAACCACCGTCATCGGGCCGCACGTGAAAATATACCAGGGCGTTACCCTGGGCGCGCTGAGCATCGATAAAACGATGGCGATGAACAAACGCCATCCCACCATCGAAGAGCACGTGGTGATCTATGCCGGGGCCACCATCCTGGGAGGCGATACCGTCATCGGCCACCACAGCATCATCGGCGGCAACGTCTGGCTCATCAAATCCACCGAACCGTATTCGCGGATTTATTACAAGGCAGACGGCAGCATCAAAGTCGTATAACACATCCGCGCGTTTAAAAGATCAATCACCGAGATGAAAACAGTACTGGATTTAGTGGGCAACACCCCCATGGTGGCCCTGCAACGCATACCCGAAAATCCCAATGTCACCATTTACGCGAAGCTGGAAGGCACCAATCCCGGCGGCAGTGTGAAAGACCGTGCGGCCTTCGGTATGATCAAAGGGGCGCTCGACCGCGGGGAAATCAAACCCGGCATCAAGCTGATCGAAGCCACCAGCGGCAATACGGGTATCGCCCTGGCCATGATCGCCAATCTCTTCAGCGTGGAAATCGAACTGGTGATGCCGGAAGACGCCACGCGCGAAAGGGTGCTCACCATGGAAGCCTTCGGCGCCAAAGTGGTGCTCACCCCCAAAGAACAAAGCATGGAAGGCGCCATCGACTACGCGCATGCGCAGGTGGCGAAAGGCGGCTATCATATGCTGAACCAGTTTGCCAACCCGGACAACTACGGCATGCATTACCGCACCACCGGCCCGGAAATCTGGCGCGACACGGGTAAAAGCGTCACCCACTTCGTATCCGCCATGGGCACCACCGGCACCATCATGGGCGTGAGCCGCTACCTGAAAGAAGTCAATCCCTCCATCCAGATCGTGGGCTGCCAGCCTACGGAAGGCTCTAAAATACCCGGCATCCGCAAATGGCCGGAAGCCTATCTCCCGAAAATATTCGACAGGGAGCGCGTAGACCGCACCATGGACATTTCCGAGGCGGAAGCCCGCGAAATGACCCGCCGCCTCGCCAAAGAGGAGGCCGTTTTCTGCGGCATGAGCAGCGGCGGCGCAGTGGCCGCAGCCGTACGCCTCTCCCGCGAGCTGAAACACGGCGTGATCGTGTGCATCATCTGCGACCGCGGCGACCGCTACCTGAGCAGCGACCTGTTCGGGGAGTAAATCCCCCCGTTTCATACGCCCTTTCCCGGCGCTTAATGCCTTTTTCAACGAAGCTTCAACGAACCTTCCATAGGTGAATAACGAAGGATCAGGGAAAATCTCATCCTTCGTTGAAGGTTCGTTGGTCCTTCGTTGGAGGTTCGTTGAACACCCAGCAAAGCCGCTGTGGTGGCGGGGCAAAATCGGGAAACCCTTGCTGGTGCATGGTTCGCAGGCATAAAAAGAAAAACCCGCCTCCTGGGGAAGCGGGTTCTTTATTTGTCCTGTAAGGAAATGCTATTTTTTCATGTACATCACCTCTTTCACCAGTTTCACCGTTCTTTCCACGTCGGGGAGGTACAGTTTCACCAGGTTGGGGGCGTAGTGCATGGGCGCGTCTGCTGCGGTGATGCGGCGGATGGGCGCGTCCAGGTAATCGAAACCTTCTTTCTGGATACGGTAGGAGATTTCGGAAGATACGCTGGAGAACGGCCATTGTTCTTCCACGATCACGAGGCGGTTCGTCTTTTTCACGGATTCCAGGATGGTGAACCAGTCGAGCGGGCGGATGGTGCGCAGGTCGATCACTTCGGCCTCGATACCTTCTTTGGCCAGTTCTTCGGCGGCGCCCAGCGCTACTTTCATCATTTTGTTGAAAGACACGATGGTGACGTCCTTGCCGGCGCGTTTGATATCGGCTTTACCGATGGGGATGATGTACTCCTCTTCGGGTACTTCGCCCATGTCGCCGTACATCTGCTCGCTTTCCATGAAAACAACCGGATCATCGTCGCGGATGGCGGCTTTGAGCAGGCCTTTGGCATCGTATGGGTTCGACACTGAAACTACTTTCAGGCCGGGGATGTTGGCATAATAGCTCTCAAATGCGGTGGAGTGCTGGGCGCCCAGCTGACCGGCGGAACCGTTGGGGCCGCGGAACACGATGGGGCAGCCTACCTGTCCGCCACTCATCGCCAGCATTTTGGAGGCGGTATTGAGGATCTGGTCCAGCGCCAGTACGGCGAAGTTCCAGGTCATGAATTCCAGTACGGGGCGAAGGCCGTTCTGCGCGGCGCCTACACCGATGGCGGTAAAGCCCAGCTCGGCAATAGGTGTGTCGATGATGCGGCGGGGGCCGAATTCATCGAGCATTCCCTGGCTAACTTTGTACGCTCCGTTGTACTCTGCCACTTCCTCTCCCATCAGGAACACCCGCTCATCGCGGCGCATTTCTTCCTGGAGGGCTTCTCTTAAGGCTTGTCTGAAGGCTATCTGACGCATTTGATTCTTTAATATATTTTGAACATTACACCCCTTTCTCAAAAAAGGCAGGGCAAAAATATCGTTTGTTGGCGAAAAACCAAAGCATTTACATTTTCTCTATCACCATCGCACTGGCGCCCCCGCCCCCGTTACAGATGCCGGCTACGCCATAGCGGCCGTTCTCCCTGCGCAGGATGGACGTCAAAGTGACGATAATTCTCGCCCCGCTGCAGCCGATGGGGTGCCCCAGCGCCACGGCCCCGCCCCATACGTTGAGGGTGCCGGGTTTGATGCCCAGGTCCCGCTCGTTGGCCAGCGCCACGCACGAAAACGCTTCGTTGATCTCGGCGAAGTCCATATCCCCGATGCCCAGGCCGGCCTTTTTCAGCGCTTTGGTGATCGCCTTCACCGGGGTGGTGGTAAACCACTCCGGCGCCTGCGAAGCGTCCGCAAAGCTGATGATTTTGGCCAAAGGCTTCAATCCCAGCTCCTTCAGCTTCTCCCCGCTCACCAGCACCACGGCGGCGGCGCCGTCGTTGATCTTGGACGCGTTGGCGGCGGTAATGGTCCCGTCTTTCTGGAAAGCAGGCTTCAGGGTGGGCATTTTATCGAAGTTCACTTTTTTGGGCTCCTCGTCTTCGTTGACCGTAGTCACCTGTTTGCCGGGTATCTGCACGGGCACGATCTCGTCCTGGAAATATCCCTTTTCATGGGCTTCGGCGGCTCTTTTGTAACTCTGGGCCGCAAACTTGTCCTGGTCTTCGCGGGTGATTTTATATTCGGCGGCGCAGATCTCGGCCGCGTTGCCCATGTGGAAATCCTTGTAAGGGTCCCAGAGGCCGTCGCGGAGAATGCCGTCGATCACGGCGCCGTGGCCGAGGCGATAGCCGCCGCGGGCTTTATCGAGATAATAAGGAATATTGCTCATGCTTTCCATGCCGCCGGCCACCACCACGTCGTTATCGCCGAGCAGGATGCTCTGGGCGCCCAGCATGATGGCTTTCATGCCGGAAGCACACACTTTGTTCACGGTGGTACAGGGCACGGTATTGGGCAGGCCCGCGTACAGGCTCGCCTGGTTGGCGGGCGCCTGGCCGGCATTGGCGCTGATCACGTTGCCCATGTATACCTCCTGCACCTGGTCCGCGCTCACTTTGGCGCGCTCCAGCGCGGCCCTGATCACCGTGGCGCCCAGCTGCGTAACGGGCACATTGGCCAGCGCGCCGCTGAGGCTGCCGATGGGCGTTCTGGCGATCGAAACGATAAATACTTCTTTCATCCTGTTTAGCTTTGTTGTTTTGGTGAATCCCTTTTGGAGAATCTCCAAATTTAAGTAATTGTTGGGCCGGCGCCAAAAATGCGACGCATCGCTCCCGTTCCGCAGTTTTATCTTATGTTTGCCGTTGGTAAACTGGAAAACGCACCCTCAATTTGATCTCACAAAACACCATACAGCAGATACTCAACCGGATAGACATCGTGGAGATTGTCGGTTCTTTCGTTAAACTGAAAAAACGGGGCGCCAACTATCTCGGCCTCTGCCCTTTCCATAACGAAAAGTCGCCCTCCTTCACCGTATCCGGCACCAAGGAGATCTACAAATGTTTCGGTTGCGGCAAAAGCGGCAACACCATCAACTTCCTCATGGAGCACGAAAAGTACTCCTATGTGGAAGCGCTGCGATGGCTGGCGCAGAAATACAACGTCGAGATCGAGGAAAAAGAGGTGAGCCCGGAAGTGAAGGCGCAGCAGCAGCTGGCCGACAGCCTGTTCATCATCAACAATTTCGCCCGCGATTATTTCGTGAAAACCCTCCATGAAACCGACGAAGGCCAGAACGTGGGCCTCAGTTATTTCGAGGAAAGGGGCTTTTCTGAAGAAACGGTGCGCAAGTTCCAGCTGGGCTACTGCCTGAACGAACGCGACGCTTTCGTGAAAGCGGCGCTGGCCAAGGGCTATAACCAGGAATACCTCCTGAAAACGGGCCTCGTGGCCATCCGGAACGAACAGCCGGCGGACAACTACCGCGGCCGCGTGATCTTCCCCATTCACAACCAGAGCGGGAAAGTGCTGGGCTTCGGCGCGCGCATCCTCGTCAAAAGCGACCGGGCGCCCAAATACATCAACTCCCCCGAAAACGATATCTACGTAAAAAGTAAAGTGCTCTACGGTACTTACTTCGCCCGCCATTCGATCGACAAACTCGACGAATGCCTGCTGGTGGAAGGGTATACGGACGTGGTGTCGCTCCACCAGGCCGGCATCGAAAACGTGGTGGCCAGCAGCGGCACGTCGCTCACCACCGACCAGCTGCGCCTCATCAAAAAATACACCCGCAACCTCACCATCCTCTACGATGGCGACAACGCCGGTGTGAAAGCGGCGCTGCGCGGGCTCGACATGGCCATCGAAGAAGGCCTCAACGTAAAGCTGGCCCTCATCCCCGACAAGGAAGACCCCGACAGTTACGTGCGCAAGATCGGGGCCGAAGGGTTCCGGCAGTTCATCGCGGAAAACAAGCAGGACTTCATCCTGTTCAAGCTGCAGGTTTCCCTGAAGGAAGCCGGCAACGACACTACCCGCAAATCGCAGCTGGTGAACGAGATCGCCGAAACCATCGCGCGGATCGACAAGGTGGAGGATTTCACCAAACAGCAGGATTACATCCGCCAGTGCAGCCAGCTCCTGAAAATCGACGAGGAAGGCATGGTGACGCTGGTGAACAAATACATCCGCGACCGCCTCACCAAACAGGCCGCCCAGCAGCAAAGCAAACAGCAGCCCTTCCAGGGCGGCGGCGACGAAGACGGGCCTTCCCTCGCGGAAATGTACCCGGAGTATTTCGAAGAAGGCGCTCCCACCGCAACGCAGGGCGACAACCTTTTCAACAAAGACGAAAAACAGGAAAGGGAACTGGTGAAGATACTGCTGCGCTTCGGCGATAAAATATTCAGCGAGGAGCTGAACAACACGGTGGCCGATTACATTTTCCACCTCCCCTACGATTTTGAGTCGCTGGCCGACAGCGAGATCGTTAAAAAGATATTACGCGAATACAAATCCCAGTACGACCAGGGTAACCCCCTCGATAAAAAGTGGTTCCTCTACCACCAGGATGCCGAAATTGCGCAGAACGTGGCGCAGATACTGGAAGACAAGGAAGCGGAGCTGAGCCACAACTGGCAGGAACGGTTCGAGATCAAAACCGTGTACGGCGATGCCGCTTACCTGAAAGACACCCTCTCCACCACCAACTACCTCATCCTCCGCAAGATCAAAAAACTGATCGTGGAGAACCAGCAGGAAATGGAAAAGAGCACTGTTCTGGATGAACAGATGAAGTGCCTCGAACTGCACCAGCACCTCAAGCAGCTGGAAAAAGAGCTCACCCTGCAGTTAGGAATGGTGATATTCAAATAGGTTTTCTCCCCCACCGCTCGAATGTAAATGCATACGCATGTTTTTCGTCGGCCGCATGCGGCTCGCTGGCTTCCAGCAACCAATCGGTACGGTTTATTTCGGGGAAAAACGCATCGCCCTGTATGGTGGCGTGCACGCGGGTGAGGTAAATGCGGTTGACGAGCGGGAACGCCTGCAGGAAAATCTCCGTGCCGCCGGTGATGAAAATCTCATTCACATCCTGTTCTTCCGCGGCTTTGATGGCTGCGCTGATAGACGGCACCACGGTGATGCCGGGATGGCTGTAATCCGTTTGCCGGGTGATCACGATGTTCTGGCGGCCTTTCAGCGGTTTGCCCATCGACTCGAAGGTTTTGCGACCCATGATGATGGGAAACCCCCAGGTGGTGTTCTTGAAAAACTGCAGATCGGCGGGCAGGTTCCAGGGCAGCCGGTTTTCGATGCCGATCACGTTGTTCTCCGATGCCGCTACGATAATGGAAATGATCATACGGCTACGGGGGCTTTGATATGAGGATGGAACTGGTAGTTTTCGAGGGTGAAATCTTCGTACTCGAAGCTGAAGATGTCTTTCACGGCCGGGTTCAGCTTCATCACCGGCAGCGGGTATGGCTGACGGGTCAGCTGCAGCTGCGCCTGTTCGATGTGGTTGTTGTACAGGTGCACATCACCGAAGGTATGTACGAACTCGCCCGGCTGCAGGCCGCACACCTGTGCGATCATCATCGTGAGCAGCGCGTAGGAAGCGATGTTGAAAGGCACGCCTAAAAACACATCGGCGCTCCGCTGGTAAAGCTGGCAGCTCAGGCGGCCGTCGGCCACATAAAACTGGAACAGGCAATGGCAGGGGCTCAGCGCCATCTGCGGCAGGTCCGCCACGTTCCAGGCGTTGACGATGAGGCGGCGGGAATCCGGGCTCTTTCTGATCTGCGCCACCACGTCGGCGATCTGGTCAAAGGTCTGTCCGTTGGCCCCTTCCCAGCTGCGCCATTGTTTGCCGTATACCGGGCCCAGCTCGCCGGTTTCGCTGGCCCATTCGTCCCATATCTTCACCCCGTGATCCTGCAGGTATTTCACGTTCGTGTCGCCTTTCAGGAACCAGAGCAGTTCATATATGATGGATTTCAGGTGCAGTTTTTTGGTGGTCACCATCGGGAACCCGTCCTGCAGGTTAAAACGCATCTGGTAGCCGAAGCAGCTGCGGGTGCCGGTACCGGTACGGTCGGTTTTGACGTTGCCGGTATCGATGATATGTTGCAATAAATCAAGGTATTGTTGCATAACCCTGCAAGTTACAGGGAAAACGCCATTCTGCCTAGGGGCGTTCCAAAATGTGGATTTCGCGTGGATTTCGCAGTAAAAATAATATAAATAAAAGGGGCATAATAAACAAATCTCATTTCGGGCAAATTTTCTTAATCTGCATTATTACAGCGAGTGTGAGAAACCCTTATTTAATCATCAACCAAAATCTAAAACCGAGCGACAATCCAGAATCAAAAGCTAAAAAGTCGATCCTTGATGCGCCTATCTTAAGCAGAAAAACTGATACAGCAACACCGGACCTCTAAATATGTAACCCTGGCAATCATCCAACGCATCATCGCGGCAGACGTCGTATAAACATTACTATTTTATCAACCTCTAAACCTTTTCTTATGCACCTTAATGAGCCTCATTAAGCGGCCGGCCTCTATGGCCGGAGCCCGCCCCGTTTAAAACCATTGTCAATTATATCACCTCTAAATCGCCCAAATCATGCATCTGATCAGAAACTGGACGCTGCTGCTATTATTGTTATGCAGCGCAATCACGGCTGCCGCTCAGCAGAAAGTAACCGGCAGGGTTACCGACGCCGCGGGGAACGGCATTCCTGGTGTTACCGTGCGCTTACAGCAAACCAACCGCGGCACGATCACAGACCCCCAGGGCCGCTATTCCATCGAAGCGGCGCCGGGAAACACCCTCATCTTTTCCTTCACCGGCTTCAAAACCTTCCAGGCAGTCGTCAGCGGCAGCACGGTAGACGCACAGCTGCAGGAAGACTATGCGAACCTCGATGAAGTGGTGGTGACCGGCCTCGCCACTTCCGTTAAACGAAGCAATCTCGCCAACGCCGTAGCCACCATCTCCGCCAAAGAGCTGTATGGCGTTGCGCCGGCCCAGACCTTCGATGCCGCCCTCAGCGGAAAAATCCCCGGCGCCCTCATCAACGCCAACTCCGGCGCGCCCGGCGGCGGCATGTCCGTTAAAATGCGCGGCGTCACTTCCATCTTCGGCAACTCCCAGCCGCTCTACGTGGTAGACGGTGTTTTTATCAGTAACGTAAGTGTGCCCGCGGGCCTCAACATCATTACTGCGGCGGCATCGGCCGGTAACCCGCAGAACCAGGACAATCCATCCAGCCGTGTTGCCGACATCAATCCGGAAGACATCGAGAACATCGAGATCCTGAAAGGCGCCTCCGCCGCCGCTATTTACGGTTCCAAAGCGGCTGCCGGCGTAATGATCATCACCACCAAAAAAGGCTCTTCGCTGGGCCGCACCACGGTGCGCCTCACGCAGGACCTCGGCGTGACCAAAGTGCGCAAGCTGCTGGGCGTGCGCCGCTTCACGGAAGAAACCGCTTTTGCACTGGGCGGCGCGCCCGCGCGCGACCAGTTCATTGCCGCCCGCAATGCCGGCAAACTCTATGATTATGAAAAAGAGATGTACGGCGAAAACGCCCTTATCTCCAATACCGGCGTAAGCCTCAACGGCGGCAACGAACGCACCGGCGTGTACTTTTCCGCCAACCGCCGCAGCGAAGCCGGCATCATCAAAAATTCCGGCTACCTCAACAATTCCGTGCGCCTGAATGTGGACCACCAGCTGAACGACCGCATCACCGTAGGGGTACGCACGGCGTATATGAATACCTCCGCAGACCGCGGCCTCACCAACAACGATAATAACAGCGTAACGTACGGCGTTTCGCTGGCGACCATCCCCGAATTCCTCGAGCTGCACCCCGACCAGTTCGGCAATTACCCGGTGAACCCCAAAGCCGCCAATCCCCTCGAAACGAGGGATAAAATGCGCAACAACGAAACGGTGAACCGCGTGATCACCGGCGGCGAAATAAAAGCCACCCTGCACCAGAACGATCAGACCAATACCAAATTCATCGTACGCGGCGGTATCGACTTCTTCAACCTGAAAACGGAAGCCGTGTTCCCCCGCTCCCTCCAGTTCATGAAAGGCGGCCTCAACGGCGCTTCCATCCAGGGGAATACCAACAACCTCAACACGAACCTGATGGGCGTGCTGGTGAATTATTTCGAAGCCAAACCTACACTCACGTTCACCACCTCGCTGGGCGCCACGCTGGAAACGAGTTACCTCGACAATATCATTTCCATCGCCACCAACCTGCTGCCCCAGCAACAGAACGTTGATCAGGCTTCCGCTTCGCAGCTGCAGCAGTTCCGGCAGAAGTACCGCGACAACGGTATTTTCGTGCAGGAAGACGTGCTCATCGCAGACGCCATCACCCTCTCGGCCGGCGTGCGGTTCGACCGTTCCACCAATAACGGCGACTACAAAAAATACCTCGTGCTGCCGAAAGGGTCCCTGTCGTGGAACCTCGCGAAAATGGACTTCTGGAACATCGAGAAAATCAACAGCCTGAAGCTGCGCGCGGCGTACGGTCAGGCAGGCAACGTGCCCACCTACGGCGCCAAATTCCTCGCCCTCACCGCCAGCAACATCGGCGGGCAGCCCGGCTCGCTGGTGGATACGCAGCTCGGGAATGAAGACATCGAGCCCGAACGGCAGACGGAGCTGGAAGCCGGCATCGACATCAGTATGTTCAACGGCCGCCTCAGCCTCGACGCTACTTACTACCAGAAAAAGATCTACGACCTGCTGCTCCGCCGCGCCGTACCGCCTTCCAGCGGGTACCTCCAACAATGGGTGAACGGCGGCGACCTCCGCAACAACGGCATCGAGCTGAGCCTCAACGCCATCCCCGTGGATACGCGTAAAGTACGCTGGACTTCCACGGTCAACTTCTGGAAAAACACTTCCGAAGTAACGCGCCTCACCATCCCGGCATTCCCGCTGGGCGCATTCGGCAATACGCTGGGCAACTTCTTCATCGAACAGGGCAAGTCCGCCACACAGATCATCGGCACCCTCGGCACCGGCAAGGGCGTGGGCGTACTCGGCAATTCGGAGCCCGACTTCCAGATGAGCTTCTTCAACGACCTTACGCTGTTTTCCGATCTCAGCCTGCGTGTGATGATGCACTGGAAAAAAGGCGGCGACAATATCAACCTCACCGAATACCTGTCAGACATTTTCGGCACATCGTACGATTATGATCACGACAAAAACGGCAACGGCATCAAAGACGGCCAGGACCGTATGAACGCCGCCGGCGCCAACGACGCCAGCGTGCGGGTGCAGGACGCTTCGTATTTCCGCATCCGTGAAATCGGGCTGTACTACCAGGTGCCCATCCCGAAGAACCGTTATATCACTGGTGTTAAAGTAGGCGTATCCGCCAGCAACTGGTTCACTTTTACAGATTACAAGAGTTACGATCCGGAGTCGTCCAACTTCGGCAGCAACACCATGGCCACCGCCACCACCCGTGGCAGTACCGGCATTTCCACCGGCGTGGAAGTGACCCCGTACCCTTCTACCAAACGTGCCATGTTCCACCTGGGCGTAACATTCTGATCACCGAAAAAAACTGAACCATGAAACCAAGTAACATAATATTCCTGCTTCTCCTTTCCGCCGCCGCCATACTGCCGGCCTGCCAGAAAGGAGAAATCACCAATCTCAACACCCCGGTGGCGGACGATCTCATCAAAGGCGCCACCAAGGAGCAACTCGACAACCTGGCTGTTGCGCTGGAATCCAGCACCCGTTTCACGCTGAATACGTATTACGACGCGGTGAGCATCCTCGGCCGGGAGATATACCGCTTCTCCGGCTCAGAGCCGCGCTACACCACGGAGCTGATGGGGCAGGGCGAACTGAACAACAATACCTTTTACATCACCAACCCCTGGGCATCGCGCTACCGCGCGGTAAGGCAGGCGAACATCCTGATCGAGGCGGTGGGCAATGCGGCGTATCTGACCGCCGAACAGAAGAAGGGATACACCGGCTTCGCCAAAACCATCATGGCGCATCAGCTGCTGATGAACCTCACGATGACGTATACCAACGGCATCCGCACCGATGTCAAAAACGCCGCGCAGCTGGGGCCCATCAAACCCTACCCGGAAGCGTTGACGGACATTGCGGCCATCCTGGATGAAGGGAAAGCCGACCTCACGGGCAGCAATATCAGCTTCCCGATATCGGACGGGTTTGCAGGATTCAAAACCGCCGACGGGCTGGTGAAGTTCAACCGCGCACTGGCTGCGAGGGTGGCCGTGTACCGCCAGCAGTGGGCCGGCGCGCTCACCGCGCTCAATGAATCGTTCTTCGATCTCAACGGCCCGCACGGCAGGGGCATATACCATATCTTCAGCGGCGGTTCCGGCGACCTGTTGAACAACCTCTTCCTGCAACAGAACAATCCCGGCGAAAACCGGCTGGCCTATCCCACGTACGCCACAGACATCGCCCCCGGCGACGACCGCATCGGTAAAGCCACCGTACGCGCCGCGCCCGTTACGACGGATAACCTCACGTCCAACCGCGACGTGTGGATTTACACCAGCAACACCGCGCCGGTGGCGATCATCCGGAACGAAGAACTGGTTTTGATTTATGCGGAAGCGAAAATCAATCTGAACCAGATCCCCGATGCCATCGTGGCGCTGAACCGCATCCGCACTTCGCATAATGTGCCGGTATATGTCGGCGCCATCACGCAGGCCGCACTGATCACCGAAATGCTCCATCAAAGGCGGTATTCCCTGTTTGCGGAAGGCCACCGCTGGGTAGACATGCGGCGGTATAACCGCCTCAACCAGCTGCCCAACCCGAGAGCCGGCGATAAAGTATGGGACAAGTTCCCCGTGCCGCTGACAGAAGCGAACTAGCCTTACATCGTTGGATATCCCCAAAAAAAAGCGAGGGTGTACCGTTTTGGTACACCCTCTTTTGTTTTGTATGTTTCACCGTTAGCGGTGGTCATTTTCGGTTTGAAAGAAGCGGCATCAGCAGATCAATCTCTCGCTATGTGTGATTCCACCGGCTGGCGGTGGTCATTTTCGGTTTGAAAGAAGCAACATCAGCAAACAACGTTCCTTTATGTATGATCCCACCGGCTGACAGTAATCATTTGCCGGTTTGGAAGGAAACGGCTACATCATATGAACGTTGCGACAGTCCCCTTTCTACAGCTTCCTGCGCTGCAGCTCTTCGCGGATAAGGCTCAGCTCGCGGCCCATCTGCCCGGCGATGGAAGTGTTTTCCTGCGCGCGGCGGATAAGGTAGGGCATCACATCCTTCACCGGCCCGTAGGGCAGGTATTTCGATACGCGGTAACCTGCATGCGCCAGGTTGAAGGTGATGTTGTCGCTCATACCGTAGAGCTGTGAAAAGCTCACGCGGGGATGATTGTGCGGGATGCCTTTTTCATGCAGCAGCCGCGCCGCCAGCATGCAGCTGTCTTCGTTATGGGTGCCGATGAACAGGCCGAGGTGCTCGAGCCGGTCGAAGCAGAAACGCACGGCCGCGTCGTAATCTTCGTCGGCGGCGTCTTTATTGGGCTGTATGGGAGAGGTGTAATTTTCTTCTTCGGCGCGTTTCCTTTCTTTTTCCATGTAAGCGCCCCTTACGAGTTTGGCGCCCAGGAGGTAATTGCCGGCGCGGGCTTTTTCGAAGGAGGCCTGGAGGAAGTCGAGCCGGTCGTGGCGGTACAACTGGAACGTATTGTACACGATCACCTGCTCTTTATTGAACAGGGCCATCATTTCGTCGGCCAGATCGTCCACCGGCTGCTGCACCCACGATTCTTCCGCGTCCACGAGCACGCCTACCTTTCCTTTGGCGGCGGCGCCGCAGATGGTACGGATGCGCTGGCGCACGCGTTCGAATTCTTCCTGCTCCGCCCTGTCGAGCGGGGCGCCGCTGTGGAGTTTTTCGAGCAGGGAGAAACGCGCGAAGCCGGTTACCTTGATGGCGATAAAGGGAATGTGCGGTTTGCCGGCAGCAAACTGGATAGCGCGAAGGAATTCCGGCACCGCGTTATCGTAATTATCTTCTCCTTCCACGGCTTCCACGCCGTAGTCGAGCACCACGCCCACACCGAACTTGCCCAGCTCTTCCGCCGCGTGCACCGCTTCCTCGAGCGATTCGCCGCCACAGAACTGGTTAAAAATGGTGCTTTTGATGAGGCCTTTCACCGGCAGGCGCAGCCTGAAGGCCAGAGGCGTCGCAAATGCGCCGAACTTCACCAGCCAGGGCTTTCCGATGTTGCTGAACAGGAAATTGGCTCTTCTCAGCGCCTTGTCTGACATATGTTCAAAGGCAATGGCCGTGTTCTCGAATGATAACGATAATTGTTGCTCCATGGGCGGCAAAATTAAGGGGATGCCATTGTTTTAACAAAAAACAAACGCGCCTCATGATAGTTTTCTGACATATATGGAATTTTCCATGAGGTGATTTTGCGAACTTTTTTTTATTATATTTATCCCTGGACAGCAACTAATCTCTTTACGCCTGATGAGCGCAGCACAAAAGCAATTCCGACGCCCTCGGTTTCCACTGTATATGAAAAAACGCCGCAACTGGCAACCGGTTGCGCTGAGCCTCATTATGGCCATCCTCATCACTGCGGGGATCCTGTACTACGTGGCCGGCCGCCACACCACGCCCTCCACCCTGCTGCAGCCGGGCCAGCGCTACACCACGTACCAGTGCCCTTACGGCGTACGCAAAACTTTTACGCTGCCGGACAGTACGCTGGTGATCCTCAATTCCCGCTCCCGCCTGTATGTTCCGCAGGGATTCCCGCAACACAAGCGCGATGTGATCCTCGACGGCGAAGCATTTTTCACCATCCGGCGCACCCTCCCACTGCCCTTTACGCTCAATACCGATAAACTCAACGTGACCAGCCAGGCCGGCAACTTCCGCATCCGTTCGCTCGAAAAGCAGTCGGGCGCCACGATGTACCTGCTGGCCGGCAACGCCAACGTCGGCAAATCGTACCATTCGGATACCGACAACCAGCGCGAAAACCTCTCCGCCGGCGAAATGATACTGGCCAATAAAGAAATAGACCTGATGGAAAAAGAAACGTTTACCCTCGCGGAGCAGCAGGACTGCCTGGCGGGTAAACTGGTGTTTGACAATACGCCGCTGCCGGCAGTATTAAAGAAGATGGAAGACTGGTTTGGAGTGGAGGTAGAACTGAAAGGCCGCAGCAACCGGGTATCCAAAGCCGTTTCCGGCGTGTTCCGCAACGATTCGCTGCAGGATATGCTGGCGGTGCTGGGCGACAGCGTCGGGTTTTCCTACCGCATCACCCGCGACAAGGTGGTGATCAAGTTCTGACAAACTCCATATCCTGATACCATAACGAAAAAAAAAGCCGGCAGAACATCAGCCGGCTTTTTTTTATTCGAAGTCCCGTTCTTCCACGGGCATTTTCCTGATAAAGTCGTCGAACTGGTCGCCTTCATAATCGCTGTAGGCGCCGTAGGCGTTGATGATGTAGCCGATCTGCCCGCTGGTGTGCTCCAGCAGGTAGAGCACCGCGGAGTCCGATGGATTGGAATCGCCTTCGAAACGGTACGTGCGGATGATCTTCAGCGCATTGGCCTCGAATTTGGGCGCGTCTTCGTCGCCTGCGTTTTGTACTCGGCCGTCTTCCAGCAAACGGAATTCGGTATCGTATCCTCTTTCTTTCAGCACTGTCATTACGCCGGACAGTGTGGTCATTCCTCCGGGTGTTGTTTGCATGATCGCATGATTTTATTCCTGTACAAAAAACAAAGCGGCCAACGCGATTGTTCGGTTAACCGAGCTCGCCGCCGATCCTTTTCAGCAGTTCCATCGTTTTGCGTACACCGGTGGCCTCATCGTCTTTCTGGCCTTCGTATTCGATGCCGATAAAGCCGGTATACCCCGCGTCTTTAACGATTTTGAGCATTTTGCGGTAGTCGGTTTCGATACAGTTGCCTTCGGCGTCGAAGTCGTACGATTTGGCGCTCACCCCTTTGGCGAACGGCATCAGTTCGGTCACGCCTTTGTAGCGGTCGTATTCCTCGAGGCATTTGGTTTTATGCCAGGCTTCGGGCGTATCGTTTTCCGGTTTGGAGCGGTTGATGCAGAAGTTGCCGAAATCGGGCAGGGTGCCGCAACCGGGTTTGTTCACGCCTTTCATCACATCGCTGAGCCAGATGCCGTTGGAGGAATAACCGCCGTGGTTTTCCACGATCACGCCGATGTTGAAGTCTTTGGCGAAGTCGGTCAGCTTGCCCAAACCATCGATGGCGGCTTTGGACACTTCTTCCGCCGTACCGGTGCCGGCGGCGTTTACCCGGATGGAATGGCAGCCCAGGAACTGGGCGGCTTCTACCCATTTATAATGATTCTCTACGGCCTGTTTGCGTTTCTTTTCATCGAGGTCGCCCAGTTCGCCTTCGCCGTCGCACATGATCAGTACGCTGGTCACCCCGTTATCGTCCGCCCGCTTTTTCATGTCGGCCAGGTAGGTTTTGTCTTTCGCTTTGTCTTTAAAGAACTGGTTCACATATTCAACGCCGGTGATGCCGTAATCCTGTTTGGCTTTGGCGGCAAAATCGAGGTGGTTCATTTTGCCGGCGAACAGTGCCTGGTGGAACGACCATTCGGCCAGTGAAATTTTGAAGAACAGGTCTTTCGCTACGCCTGCGCCGCCGGTGCTGTCCGTTTTGGCGGAATCGGCGCCCGCCTTGTTGCCGGCATTATTACAGGCAGCCAGGAATGCCGGGCCAAGCGTTGCGCCGGCGGTGAACATACCTAACTGGCGTAAAAAATGTCTGCGGTTCGTGGTTGATGACATTGGATTAAAGATTTGAAATGGGTAATGAAATCAATAACTGAGATGAATATACGCTTATCACCAAAAAAACGTGGAAGCATAAAACAAAGTAAGCAAAAATCCCAATAATATCAACTCTGTTCCTGCAGCCAGAAGTAGTAATTGAGCACGGCCCTGATTTCGCCGTAGGTGATATCGTTCCCCAGTTTTTCCTTGATGGGGGCGATGGCGTAGCCGCCCATGGCTTCCACAGTTTTGAGGATGGTGGCTACCCGGTATTCGTCGGGCACCAGTTCCCGCACGTCCAGCTCCCCTTTGCGCACGAATTCGGCGAGATGGTTTTCGATGGTGCTGACGGACAGGTTGCGGCGGGCGGCGATCTCTTCGATGGCCAGGCCTTCGAGGAACAGGTCGAGCGACTGCCGCTGGGTGCCGCCGGTTTCCGTGCGGGATTTACGGGGACGTGGCCGCGCCTGGGTTTTCAGGTGCATCTGCGTATTGAGGCGGTGGCGGATGCAGAAGGTCTGCACCGCATCGAGGAATACGTCGCCGTATTTGGCCAGCTTCACGTCGCCGAAGCCGGAAATTTTGGAGAGGTCGCTGCCTTTCAGCGGCAGGTAGTTGCACAGTTCCACCAGGGTGGCGTCGGAGAAGATGATGTAGGGCGGCACGTTTTCACGGTCGGCCAGCTGGCGGCGCAGTTGTTTCAGTTCCTGGAACAATGCGGGGTTCCCGATCTCCCCGCCTTTTTTGTCGGGGCCCGATTTGGCCGCCGTTTCCGGGGCCGCCACGTCGAACATGACCCTGTCTTCCCCCTTCAACACGTTCCAGCTGGTATTGGTGAGCTGCAGCAGGGGGTATTCGCCGCCGCTCTGCTGGAGGTACCCCATCTGCATCAGCTCGCGGCCGTATTTTTTCCATTGTTCTTTTGAGATGTCTTTCCCGATGCCGAAGGTTTTGATCTCCTGGTGGGCTTCCTTGACGGTGCTGCTGCCCCGCAGAAAGTCCACCACGTAGTTCATGCCGAAGCGCTCCTGGAGGCGGTATACGGCGCTGAGGAACTTCTGCGCGGCAATGGTGCCGTCGGCCCGTTCGATCTGCCCCTGGCAGATGTCGCAGTTGCCGCACTGGTCCGGCGCCTCTTCCCCGAAATACTGGAGCAGGTACTGGCGGCGGCACTGGCGGGTTTCGCAGAGCGCGGCCATCTGCTCCAGCTTTTTGAGCATGATGGCGGACTGCGCTTCGTTGCCTTCAACGCTGGCGAAACGTTTCATTTTGAACACGTCGCCCGCGCTGAAAAACAGGATGGCCTCGCTGGCCAGCCCGTCGCGCCCGGCACGGCCGGTTTCCTGGTAATAGCCTTCGATGTTCTTCGGCAAATCCACATGCACCACAAACCGCACGTTGCTTTTGTTGATGCCCATGCCGAAGGCGATGGTGGCCACCATGATGCGCACCTCGTCGCGGAGAAACTGGTCCTGCCGCTCTTCCCGCACCTGCCGTTCGAGGCCGGCGTGGTAGGCCGCGGCGGAGAAACCTTCGGCCTGGAGGTCGGCCGCCAGGGCTTCGGTACCGGCGCGCGACAGGCAATAGATAATGCCGCTGTCGTCGCGGTGCGATTCCAGGTACGCCGTGAGCTGCTCGAAGTGGTTCCGCTTGGAGCGGATGCCGTAATAAATATTGGGACGGTTGAAAGAATTTTCGAAAACGGTGTAATGGCGGAGATTGAGCTTGTCGAGGATGTCCTGCCGCGTCAGCCCGTCGGCCGTGGCCGTGAGGGCGATCACCGGCACATGGGGGAAACGGTCTTTCAGCTGCCCGAGCGACAGGTATTCCTGCCGGAAATCGTGCCCCCAGTGGCTGATACAGTGCGCCTCGTCAACGGCGAACAGCGACACGTCCAGCTCGCCCAGCAATTGCAGGAAGTTCCCTTCCCCGATCAGCCGTTCCGGCGCCAGGTACAGGAGCTTCAGCTGCCGGTTGCGGAGCAGGTGCATCACGTTCTGCTGTTCGGACATCGACAGGGTGGAATTGAGATAGGCCGCCGCAATGCCGTTCTGCCGCAATGCGTCCACCTGGTCTTTCATCAGCGCGATCAGCGGCGACACCACGATGGTGAGGCCCGGCAACGCCAGCGCCGGCAGCTGGTAGCAAACCGATTTGCCGCCGCCCGTCGGCATCAGCACCAGGGTATCGTTCCCCTGCAGTACATTTTCGATGATTGCCTGCTGGTTATGCCTGAATTCCGCGTAGCCGAAATGATGTTTTAACAGAGTTAACAATGATGATTGTTGCATGCTCAATACTTGAATTATAGCCCCCGGCAAATATAGGGATAAATACCCTCAACGGGGAAAGGCGGGAAAATCAACCCTGAAATGCCGGAAAAGCCGCCTGAAATGTATCCGGCCGCAGCGCCTCCCGGGTTACCTTTGCAGCGGGAGCACTTTTTTGTTATATTCAGCTATGAAAGTAAAACATCTTGCTATATACGGGTGTGTCATCACCATCCTGTTTCAGCTCACTTTCTTTTACCAGAACATTGGCCTGCTGGACCTGTTCACCTGCTCGGTGTTTTCCTCCGCCATCTGGCTGGGCACCGCCTGCGTTACGCTGGGCGTGCGCAAAAAGGTGCCGGGCATCAACAACCGCAACAAACGCCTGCGCATCATCATGGCACAGCTCGTTCCCCTCACCGTGGCCTGCACCCTGCTCAACGGGCTCCTGGAGCAGCTGCTGAACATGTCGAAAATCCGCTGGCAGTCGTTCGTGCAGATCGAAGGCATGACCATCATCATTTCCCTGGTGGTGGTGGGGATATACGAAGGACTGTATTACATCAAACAATGGCAGCAGTTACACGAGCAGTCGGAGCAGCTGCGCAAGATCAATTTCGACAGCCAGTACAAATTCCTCGAAGACCAGATCAAACCGCACTTCCTGTTCAACAGCCTCAACACGCTCAGCTCGCTGATCCATGCAGACCCCGATAAAGCCGAACATTTTGTGGAAGAAATGTCGTCCGTATACCGCTACCTGCTCAGGAAGAACCAGCGCGAGCTCACCACGCTGCAGGAAGAACTGGCTTTCATCGAATCGTACGTGCTGATGCTGAAAACCCGGTTCGACGATGCGCTGCTGATCAGCATCGACATCGGCGAACAGCACCTCGACTACCTGCTGCCGCCCTTCGTGCTGCAGCTGCTGGTGGAAAACGCCGTGAAGCACAACGTGGCCACCCCGGAAAGGCCGCTGAAAATCAGTATCCATACGGACGGCGCCCATAACCTGCACATCGAAAACAACCTGCAGAAAAAAGACACCTCCGGCTACTCCGAAAAAACCGGCCTGCTCAACCTCACCGAACGGTACCGGCTTCTCGAAAAGAGCGAGCAGCTGTACATCCTCGAAGAAACGCATCGCTTTAAAGTTATCGTTCCCCTCATACACACAGACCAGTTTTCACCTATACACGTATCCAAATCAAGCTGACATGAAAGTACTCATCATAGAAGACGAAAAGCTGGCGGCGCAACGGCTGGCCAAAATGCTGGAAGAAAGCACGGAAAAAATCGACATCATCGCCACCCTCCACACGGTGGAAGCTTCCGTGGACTACCTGAAAAACAACCCCGAGCCCGATTTGATTTTTCTCGACATCCAGCTGGGCGACGGCAAGAGTTTCGACATCTTCAAAAAGGTACAGGTGGGCAGCAGGATCATCTTCACCACCGCTTTTGACGAATACGCCCTGAAAGCCTTCAAGTACAACAGCGTCGACTACCTGCTGAAGCCCCTGAAGAAAAAAGACCTCGAATCCGCGCTGGCCAAATATCTTTCACAAACGCCGCAGCCATCGGATACCACGGCCGACATGCTGAAGGTATTGCAATCGATCCGCCACGAAGGCCGGTCCTACAAAAACCGCTTCCTCGTCAAAAAAGGCAGCCGCCTGTTTTCCGTCGGGGCGGACGAAGTATCGTTCATCTATACCAAAGACCGCATCAACCATCTCAAAACGCAGGCCGGCGACGATTACATCATCGACGAAAATCTCGAAGAGCTGGAAGCCGGCCTCGACCCGGAGAAGTTTTACCGCGCCAACCGGCAGTTCATCGTGAATTACGCCGCGGTGAAACAGGTGGTGGTGTGGTTCGACGGCAAGCTGAAACTGGTGACCCATCCCGTTCCCCATGAGGAAGTGATCATCAGCCGGTTGAAGGCCGGGGAGTTCAAAAAGTGGTTGGGGAAGTAATTCCTGTCTATTGGAATTCAATGCCATACGCAAACGGCTGTATTCATTTCGCGAATTGCGAACGGAAAATGTAATACCAGGGAAGGTGATCCCCCATTCCGGATAATTTATCCGCAGAACGTATTCATCAAAAAAAGTCTGCGGCGGATGAACGGGTTTTTTATTTATATTTACCTGAGAGCATTTACAACTGTACACCTTAACCCGGAAAACTTATAGCGTTTATGAAACTGCTGTCGCCCATCCCCCAGTTAACGGCTCCTTCGTTAAAGGAGACCGTGGATTTTTATGTGTCCGTGCTGGACTTTACCTGCAATAAACTGGACGAGGACTGGAAAGTAGCCTCCATCCACAAGGATGATGTAACGGTAGAGCTGGTGCACCCGCTTGCCAAATTCCCTTTTAATACCGGAGAGCCGTTCAACGCGCCTGTTTTTACCGCGGGTATTTATATCCAGGTAGACGAAGACAAGGGCATCGACGAGCTGTGGGAGAAAGTCAAAGACAAGGCGGAAGTATGTTTCCCCGTGCAGGACTTCGACTACGGCATGCGCGAGTTCGGCATTTACGACAACAACGGTTACCTGGTCCAGTTCGGCCAGCCGATCGAAATAACCGCCTGACATCGTTCACACTTCAGTTGACCGCATAAAAAAACCGCAGCGTTTGCACGCTGCGGGTATTATCCATTTTTACTCACTTTCCTGCTGCGCATGAGGGTTTTCGAGGACAATGCGTTCAGGCGGGAATATATTTATTCGGTAATAATGTGTATCAGGATTTGATTGGCGGTGTATTCGGAGCTATAAATATAGGTTAAATTAGCGAAATAATCCGCGTTTCTTTCATAAACCCCACGAATATATGAAACCAGCCTTACTGTTGTTGCACGGCGCGCTGGGCGCCCATTCCGACTTTGATGCCATCGCCGAGCTGTTGTCGGGCCAGTATACCGTTTACCGTTTTAATTTTCATGGCCACGGCGGATCCCCTTTACCGGTGATGCCACTCAGCATCAACATGTTCGCCGAACAGCTGCTGGAATATATTCATGAACAGAAACTGGCGCCGGTAGCGGTTTTCGGCTACAGCATGGGCGGATATGTTGCGCTGCATGCCGCCCTGCAATCGCCCGCATCGTTCAGCCGCATCCTTACGCTGGCCACCAAATTCGACTGGTCGCCCGAATCGGCGGCCAAAGAAGTGCGGCAGCTGAATGCCGCCGTGCTGTTGGAAAAGGCGCCCGCATTCGCGGCCCGGCAACAGCAGTTGCATGGCGAACAGGAATGGGAACAGCTGCTGACGGCTACGGCCGTGATGATGGAAAACCTCGGCGGCGAGCCCCTGCTCACGGCAGACGCCCTTTCACAGATAACCGTGCCCGTAAGGGTGATGGTTGGCGACCGCGATGCCATGGTGAGCATCGAAGAAACCGTGCAGGCCTACCGGCATATGCCGCAGGCCTCGCTGACGGTGCTGCCCGATACCAGACATCCGCTGGACCGGGTCAACACTGCCGTATTGATCTGGGAAATCAGGTCTTTTATGACGGTATAATCATTTTACCACCAGCACACCGTCGGCCACGATCACGATGTCTTTTTTCGGGGCGGTGATTCTGGCGATCTCTTCCTTGCTCTTGCCGGCATCTTCGGCGAAGTGTTTCAGGCGTTCCACGGAAGTTTCATTCACGCGGGCCACTCCTTCCACCACCACGGTTTTACCCACGATGTTCTGCGGCATAAAAAATGCGTAGTCGGTGAACTTCACCATGATGGCGTCGCCGGTGGGCCTTTCCAGTTTCATGAAGCAGCCTTTCTTTTTGCATACTTCCACTACTTTTCCTTCGATCTTCCCGGTAAAAGCGGTATCGGCCTGCAGTTTCTGCTGTAATTCGGGAATGGCTACGGCCTGTTCGGCGGTAACGGCTTTACCGTAGGTAATGCCGGGTTTGGCGGGCTCAATGGCGGACTGGGCATAGGAGGCGGCGGCGATCAGCAAACCGGCTGCCAGTAACAGGGAGAACTTTTGCATGTTCGGTTTAGATTTTGTCCAAATATACGGCATTCGCGCCAGAATATTTAAACGGTCAGCCGCGCCACGGCCTCGCCGTAAGCGGCCCCGATGGGGATCATGGCCTGGCGGATATACACGCTGGTACGGTCGATACGGTCTACCTGGTGATTGGCCACAATGTAGGAGCGGTGCACGCGCGTGAACTGCGCGGGCGGCAGCAAGGCCAGCGCCTCCTGCATGGAGAGGCGGGAGATCACTTTTTTATCTTTCAGCACGAAGTTCACGTAGTTGCCGGCGCTTTCGAGATAAAGCACCTCGGCCAGTTCCACTTTATACTGTTCGTACCCGCTTTTGATGAAGATATAGTCCTGCTGCTGGGGCCGCTCCTGCCGCAGCTGCAGCAGGCTGTGCGCTTTGTTGCAGGCTTTCAGGAAACGCGCCAGCGAAAAAGGTTTCAGGAGATAATCGACCGCGTCGAGCTCGAAACTCTGCACCGCGTGTTCCGAATAAGCGGTGGTAAACACGGCCATCGGCGGTTCGTGGAGGCTGGCGAGGAATTCGAGGCCCGAGATGTCGGGCATTTTGATATCGAGGAAAATCAGGTCGATCTTTTCGAGGCGCAGCAGCTCCATGGCTTCAAAGGCATTGGTAAAAAAACCCTTCATTTCCATAAACGGCACCCTGGCGGCGTGGGCCTCTATTACGGACAATGCGACGGGCTCGTCATCAATGGCAATGGCAGTCATTTTCATTCCTGTAAGGTACGTTTTATTGTGTGTCGATCGTAAGGTGTACAAAAAACTCGGTGTTCGTTTCGCGGATGCTCAGCTCGTGTTTGCCGGGGTACAGCAGCGCCAGCCGGTGCCGCACGTTATTGAGGCCGATGCCCAGGCTCGCCTTTTCCGGATCGTTCTCCGGTTTGGGATGCACGCTGTTATACGCATCGAAATAAATGTACCGTTCCGTGCAGCCCAGCGATACCACTATCCAGCTTTTGCTGCGCAGGCTGATGCCGTGCTTGAACGCGTTTTCCACGAAGGGGATCAGCAGCATCGGCGCGATCATATGCTCGCAGTCTTCCTCCCGGATGTTCACTTCTATCTTGATATCCGGCGAACTTTGCGTGCGCAGCTTCTGCAGGGAGATATAATTCTGCAGGTAAGCCACTTCCTTCGTCAGTTCGATTTTTTCCTGGTGGTTCTCATGCAGCATGAACCGCATCATGTCGCCCAGCTTCTGCACGCCTTCGCTGGTGCGGGGCGCGTTTTCCTGGAGCGCCGTGCCGTAGAGGGTGTTGAGCGCGTTGAATAAAAAATGAGGGTTGATCTGGGAGCGCAGAAAGTCCAGATTGGCGGAAGAACGACCCAGCGCTTTTTCCAAATTCAACACCTCATTTTTTTCCTTCATCCTCACTTTCGACAGGATAAACGCCAGCGGCAGGATGAACAGCACCGCCCCGCAGATGTTGAGCGACATCACGACCCCCATGTTATGGATACGGGTCGTGAGCCCGATCATCATCACCGACGCGCCGGTGAAAGCGGCCATCAGCAGCAGCAGGTTGCGCCAGAGGATGGGCCAGCGCTGTTCTTTGCGATGGAAGGGCGGGAACACGAAGTAGTACAGGATGATGTACAGGCCGAGGTAACCCAGGCCCGTCCAGAACACCGCGCGGAAAGCGGCGTGGCGGTTGTCCTGCGCCAGCACCACCATCCATACCACCCAGCCGGCCAGCATCAGCATCATCTCCACCGTCACTTTCCGCCAGATCTGCCGCTCCATGAATGTTGCGTGCAGGTAGCGGAAATACATATACTTCAGTCCGTAATACCCCGCGTACAGGGCCGCCGTGATGAAGGTGAAAAAAACGGCCCTGCCCGCGCACCAGTCGTGAAAATCGGGAATCCTTTTATACCCCAGCATATACCCGTACCGGTAAGAATACGCCACCGTCGTGAACGCGAAGAAGACCAGGGCGGTGGCCACCAGCAGCAGGATGCCGTAGGTATATTTCCCCCGCTCCATCAGCTTCGGCATGATGAGGTGGTTGACCAGCACGAAACTGCCATATATGACGGTGGAGATGATCAGTTTGGGCATCAGATAATGGACGAAAAAATCAAATTCCATGTTATGATTGAGGAACCGGCGTTCCACGTCAAACATGCCCGGCATATCGTAATAGTAGGCGGAGGGATATAAAACAGCGAAAATCACCAGCAGGTATAAACCCGTTGCCAGCCATAATTCCGCTTTCCTGATCATATTCATACTCGGTGTTCTTTACTGCAATAATAATAAACCTCCCTACGCGCCGCCGCAAAATGGTACGGAACGAAGGTAATATGGGATGAAAAGACGGGTTTTTCATACCTTTGTACCCGTTTTAACAATGGGTATTCAATGGCAAAAGTAAAAACCGGATTCGTTCAGATGAGCTGTTCTGCCGACAAGGCGCAGAACCTGGAAAAAGCCATCGTCAAAGTAAAGGAGGCCGCCGCGAAGGGCGCGCAGATCATCTGCCTGCAGGAATTGTTCACCTCTCTTTATTTCTGCGATGTGGAAGATTATGACAACTTCAAACTCGCGGAGCCCATTCCCGGCCCTTCTACCGAAGCGCTCGGCAAGGTGGCCAAAGAGCTGGGCGTGGTGATCATCGCCTCGCTGTTCGAGAAACGCGCGGAAGGGCTGTATCACAACACCACCGCCGTGCTGGACGCAGACGGCAGCTACCTCGGCAAATACCGGAAAATGCACATCCCGGACGACCCGGCGTATTACGAGAAGTTTTATTTCACCCCCGGCGACCTGGGTTATAAAGTGTTCAGAACGAAGTTCGCCACCATCGGCGTGCTCATCTGCTGGGACCAGTGGTACCCCGAAGCGGCCCGCATCACGGCACTGATGGGCGCGGAAATCCTCTTCTACCCCACCGCCATCGGCTGGGCCACCAGCCAGGACGAGGCGACCAACACCGAACAGTACAACGCCTGGCAAACCATCCAGCGCAGCCACGCCGTGGCCAACGGCATACACGTGGTGAGCGTGAACCGCGTGGGCCTGGAACAGGACGGCCTGATGAAATTCTGGGGCGGCTCCTTTATCGCCAACCCCTTCGGCACCGTGCTGTATCAAAGCCCGCACGAAGGCGAGGAAGTAGTGGTGCTCGAGCTCGACCTGAGCAAAACCGACCGCTACCGCACGCACTGGCCTTTCCTGCGCGACCGCCGCATCGACTCCTACCAACCCATCACTAAAAGATATATCGACGACGAAGCATGACGCATCCGACACCGCAGCAGCTGGGATATTTTTTCCCCGCAGAATTTCATCCCCATACCGCCACATGGCTGAGCTGGCCGCATAAGGAAGCGAGCTGGCCGGGGAAAATCCATACCATCTTTCCGCATTACAGCCGCTTCGTCAAATACCTGGCCGACAGCGAAAAAGTGCGCATCAACGTGGCGGACGCCGCCATGCAATCCTTCGCCACCGGCCATTTACAGACCGCCGGCGTGAACATGGCCAACGTGGAATTTTTCCATCACCCCACCAACGACGCCTGGTGCCGCGACCATGGCCCGGCTTTCCTGATCAATCCTTCCGCCGCGGAAAAAAAGGCGGTGGTAGACTGGAACTATAACGCCTGGGGCGGCAAATACCCGCCGTTCGACCAGGACGATATCATCCCCACCCTCATCGCCCGCCATTTTAACCTGCCGCTGTTCAATCCCGGCATTATCATGGAAGGCGGCTCGGTGGAATTCAACGGCAAGGGCACCATCCTCACCTCTACCTGCTGCCTGCTCAACGAAAACCGCAACCCGCACCTCAACCGCGGTCAGGTGGAAAACTACCTGCACCAGTATTACGGCGCCGAACAGGTGCTGTGGGTGGAAGAAGGCATCGTGGGCGACGATACCGACGGGCACATCGACGACACCATCCGGTTTGTGAATGAAGACACGGTGCTGACGGTGATCGAAACCGACAAACAGGACGAAAACTATGCGCTGCTGCAGCAAAACCTCCGCCAGCTGCAGCAGATGCGGCTGCTCAACGGCAAACAGCTGAACATCGTGCCGCTGCCCATGCCCGACCCTGTGGTGTTTGAAGACCAGCGCCTGCCGGCCTCCTACGCTAACTTCTATATCAGCAACAAATATGTGATTGTGCCCACGTTCCAGTGTAAGAAGGACGACGAGGCGCTCGGCATCATCGCCGGCTGCTTCAAAGACCGTGAAGTGGTGGGCATCGATTCCACCGACATCATCTGGGGCCTGGGCAGCTTCCACTGCCTGAGCCAGCAGGAACCGGCCGTATAATTTTCGCCGCGATCGTATACAGAGAAGCGGGACCTGGACGGTCCCGCTTTTTATTTTGGCGCTGCCAGGTAACGCGTTCTTCCGGCCTTTGAACGCCCCGTAAACACATGGGAGGCCCTCATCTGCCGGCATCGCCCCAATTGATCGATCTTTTTATGGCGCCTTTCCATGATGCCTCCTGCCGCCGGCGAACAAAACCTATCCCCTGGCCAGTTAGCGAGAAGACTTTAATTAACTGATAATCAACGCAAATAGTCTTCCCCTTGTCTGCCTCCGGTGTTCAGGTGATTTCCCAAAAGGTTTTACTTTGTCTGAAACCGTTACTGATATTGTGTTTTAGTTGATATACGCCCTATATGCTTCCTATATACGACCTATTTCCTTCCTATATACTCCCTTCTATTAAAGGAAGGAATTAATCAGGGAGTAAATAGATAGTAATCAGATTGGGATATCGTGGAAATATTAATATCTACATATATAATCATAACTGTAACAGGCCGCTTCCCCAATATTCAGCCGTCGGTGCTGGCTATCCGGCCGGCGCGAAAACCAACTAGTGGTTAGTGACATGAGGGCTTTCCCGGTTGGAGTTGGTTTGATAATCAACAGATTAGGCTGAAGAAAGAAGAATTTCCCGGTTGGAGTTAGTTTGATAATCAACAGATTAGGCCGAAGAGAGAAGAATTCGCCGGTTGGAGAGCTGACTTGAAAATCGGGAACCCGGGCTGATGCAGAACGGTTTCCGGATGGGAGTTGGTTTGATAATCAACAAATTAGGCCGGAGAAGAAGAATTTCCCGTTGGAGAGCTGGCCTGAAAACCTGAAAACCGGGCTGATACAGAACGGTTTCCAGATGAGGCTGCACCCGTAAGCTGGCTCAATCCGCCCTTGCCGGGCGGAAATGGCCGGCCGGGGACGTCATTCCCCCCGTCATCCATCCGGCAGGATTTCTAATTTTTCCGGATTGCGTAAATGGATTTCCCGATCGGACCTGTTTAAACTTCTTACAGTCGTTTCCTTTGCAAAAAATTTAACGCCCGGTGAAACATATCTACTTATTGCTACTCGCAGGTTTGATTGGAAATTACGCAGCATCCGCCCAGGAAATCATCGCCATGGCCCCGGTGGGCGCCACGGCTCCCGCAGCGGAAGAAACCCCTGAAAACGCCCCCAAAGGCGCCGTAAAAGGGATTATTACCACTGTTGACGGGAAACCGGCCTCTTTTGTGACCGTGGTGATCAAAGAAGTGAACCGCGGCACCACCACCGGCGAAAACGGCGCTTTCTCCATCCGGAACCTGAAACCCGGCACTTATACGCTTTACATCTCATCCATCGGCCTGAAACCGCAGCAGCAAACCATCACCCTCGCTGCCGACCAGGGCCTGGAACTGAATATCTCCCTCGAAGAAACGGCCAGCCAGCTGGCGGAGGTGATCGTAACCGACCGCAAAAGCCAGAACGACAAACCCGTTAGCATCAGCAAGCTGCCCGTTCCGGTACTCGACCTGCCCCAGGCCATCGCCACGGTAGGTGAAAACGTTATCCGCGACCAGCAGGCGCAGCGCCTCAGCGACGTGGTGAAAAACATCAACGGCGTATACCTCGCCACTACCCGCGCCGGTACGCAGGAAAGCTTTTCCGCCCGCGGTTACGGTTTTTCCAGCAACAACATGTTCAAAAACGGCTTCCGGGTGAACACCGGCGTGATGCCCGAAATGAGCTCGCTCGAGAAAGTGGAGGTGCTGAAAGGCAGCGCGGCTATCCTGTTCGGTAACGTAGCCCCCGGCGGCGTGCTGAACATGGTGACCAAAAAACCGAAGTTCAACGGCGGCGGCGAAGTGTCGATGCGCTTGGGCAGCTATGACCTGTACAAACCTTCTTTCGATATTTACGGCCCCGTTTCATCGGGTGTGGCCTACCGCGTGAACGGTACTTACGAGTCCGCCAACAGCTTCCGCGACCAGGTCAGCTCCAAACGGTATTATGTAAACCCCTCCCTGCTCTTCAAACTCGGCAACCGTACCGAGCTGCTGGTGCAGGGCGATTACCTGAAACACGACTTCACCCCGGATTTCGGTATCGGTTCCGTAGGCAACACCAAACTGTCTGACCTGCCGCGCAACACCTTCCTCGGTGCGCCCTGGCAATATGCCAAAACGCAGCAGGGAACGGCCAACGCCACCATCCGCCACGAGTTCAACGACAGCTGGGGTATCAGCGGCATGGCGGCCTACCAGAAATACAACCGCGATTATTATTCGCTGGAAAGGATCCAGGCGCTGGCCAACGGCGACTGGGGCCGTCCGCTGGGCAGGCTGAACAACGATGAAGATTATTACATGGCGCAGGTAGACCTTACCGGCAAGTTCAAAACCGGTGCCGTACAGCATACCCTGCTGTTTGGCGCGGACGCCGACAAATACAAAAGCACGGCGTTCACTTACGACATAACCGGCAAGATCTACGACTCCATCAACATTTTCAATCCCGGCAAATTCGTGCCCCGCACCGATATTCCCGCGGCGGCCAAAACCAGAAGGACCATCACGCCGACCACCCGTGTGGGCGTATACATCCAGGACCTGGTGAGCATTTCTGAAAAACTGAAATTCCTCGCCGGCATCCGCTGGTCGTACCTCGAAAGCGGCAAGCCCGAAATTCTCGACATCAAAACCAATGTGACCAGCTACACCACCGGTAAAACCGACAAGGTGTTCTCGCCCCGCCTGGGCCTGGTATACAAACCCATCCCCACCACGGCGGTGTTCGCGAGCTATTCCAATTCCTTCACACAGAACACCGGCCTGGACATCGACAGCAACGCCGTGAAACCGTCCATCATCGACCAGTACGAGATCGGTGTAAAGAACGACCTGTTCAAAGGCATGCTGTCTTTCAACGTGACCGGTTACATCATCAAAAACAACAACCTGGCGCAGACCGCTCCTTTCCGCAAAGACGGCCAGCCCAACAACGATACCAACATCAAGGCGCTGATCGGTGAAACCACCAGCAAGGGCGTGGAGATCGACATTGCCGGTCATCCCCTGCCGGGCCTCGACATCGTGGCCGGTTACAGCTTCAATGAAATTTATGTTTCCAAATCACCGGGCACCAAAGGCGCCTATTACAAAGGCGACCGCCTCGTGAACAACCCTAACCACACGGCCAACGCCAGCGTGTTCTACACTTTCGTGGCCACCAGACTGAAAGGCCTGAAACTCGGCGCCACCGCCTTCTACACCGGCGACCGCGGCGCGGGCTGGAACAACACCGTGGGCCAGCCGGCAGCAGTGCCGAACAGGACCATCCCGGTGAAAGGCTATACCCAGCTCGACCTGAGCGCGGGGTATGCTTTCAAAAACCTGTCGCTGATGGCGAAAGTGTCGAACGTGACCAACGAGTACAACTACTACGTGCACGAGAACTACAGCGTGAACCCGATTCCGCCGACCCAGTTCACCGCCACCCTGGCCTACCGTTTCAACTACTAGACCGTTTAACCGTAAATAAGCGCGGGTGTATCCAGAAGGATGCACCCGCTTTTTTTATAGGACAGATGATGAAACACGTTTATGCCGGCACTCTCCTTTCCTGTTCCCGTTCCCAGAAACGGTGCTGTGCGATGGCTTCCGTAAAACGCTGTGCCAGCTCCGCGTTGTCTGCCCCTGTGATCACACCCGGGCCGGGTGCTTTACCGAAATATGTACTGTTCAGCACTTCTTCAGCGTCCGCATCGGCGGCAATCGCTTTGCAGTGCCGGTAAGCTTCATTTAAAAAATGTACCGCATCGGCGTTGATGGTCAGCGCCGCCACGCTGTTTTCCCCGCCCGGTACGTACACCGCGTCGAACAGCACGGATGCGGCGGTAAGAAAACTCTGATCCACCGGGATGGCCTCACCCTTTGCCGGCTGGATGTTGCCCAGGTGCGGCGCGATAACCACGCCCAGGGCGCCTCCCGCCGCAAGCGCTTTTTTCATGGCGTTGAGGCTGGCGCCGTTCACGCCGTCCGCAGCCAGTATCGCTATTTTGCGGCTTTTGATGGTGTTCTTCACCGTGTTCGCCATGCTGAGCGCTGCCGATTTTGTCACGGAAGCGGTCACTTTCACCGGCTGAAAATCCTTCGGGTTCCCGTCTGCCGGGATGCTGTGATTGACGGGCTGATCAGGACCGGTAGGCACCGGCATGCCCAGCGCTCCGGCCACCTTGGCCGCCAGCCCTTCGTCAATCCGGGTAAGGATGCCCAGCATGCGCTGCCGGATGGCAACGGTGACTACTTTCCCCAGTTCAAAACTCAGTGCGTCGGCGATGTGCTGTTTTTCCGGTTCCGACTGGCTGTTGTAGAACAGGGTGGCCTGGCTGAAATGATCGAAGAAACTGCGGCTTCTTTCCCGCACTTTTTTCGCATCGATCTTTTCCGGGTAGGACACGAATCCCCCGTCCGCCATTTTCGCCTGGAAGGGGCAACCGCCGCCCAGGGAGTTGGGGTTGTAGTTCGCTTTGCCTTTGTTGATCTGCTGGCGCATAAAACCATCGCGCTGATGATTGTGCACCGGCTCTATGGAACGATTGATGGGTATTTCGTGGAAGTTGGGGCCGCCGAGGCGGATGAGCTGCGTATCCGTATATGAAAACAGCCGCCCCTGCAGCAGCGGGTCGTTAGAAAAGTCGATGCCCGGTACGATGTGGCCGGGGTGCATGGCCACCTGTTCCGTTTCGGCAAAGAAATTATCGGGGTTGCGGTTCAGCGTCAGTTTACCGATGCGCCGCACCGGCACCAGTTCTTCGGGAATGATCTTGGTGGGGTCGAGCAGGTCGAACTCGAATTTGTGCTCGTCTTCTTCCGCAACGATCTGCACGCCGAATTCATATTCCGGGTAATGTCCCGCCTCGATGGCTTCCCAGAGGTCGCGGCGGTGGAAATCAGGGTCTTTCCCGGAGATCTTCTGCGCTTCGTCCCAGGCTACGGAATGCACGCCCAATAAAGGCTTCCAGTGGAACTTCACGAAACATCCCTTGCCTTTGCCGTTCACGAAACGGAAGGTATGTACGCCGAAACCCTCCATCATGCGGTAACTGCGGGGAATGGCGCGATCGCTCATCGCCCACATGATCATATGCGCCGATTCGGGCATCAGGGAAATAAAATCCCAGAACGTATCATGCGCCGTGGCGGCCTGGGGCATTTCGTGATCCTGCTCCGGTTTGGCGGCATGGATCAGATCGGGAAACTTCACCGCGTCCTGGATAAAGAACACCGGTATGTTGTTCCCTACGAGATCAAAGTTGCCTTCCGGGGTATAAAATTTCACGGCAAATCCTCTCACGTCGCGGGCAAGATCGGTGGAGCCGCGCGAGCCGGCGACGGTGGAAAACCGTACGAATACGGGTGTTTCGACGGAAGGGTCCGTCAGGAACGCCGCCCGGGTGTATCTGGCCATGGAATCGTCGTACACCCTGAACACGCCGTGGGCGCCGGAGCCGCGGGCATGCACGATGCGTTCGGGAATGCGTTCATGGTCGAAGTGGGTGATCTTCTCACGAAGGATAAAGTCTTCCAGCAGCGAAGGGCCGCGATTACCGGCCTTGAGCGAGTTCTGATCATCATTTACCAGCAGGCCCTGGTTGGTGGTGAGCATTTCGCCGGTGCTCTCTTCGGTGTGCGCGGCCAGCTGTTCGGTTTTCGGATTCGGGTTTTCATTTCCGGGTGTCTTTTTTGCCATATCGGGTTTTTCTGGTAAAGGCTCCAATGAAAATGCCAAAACCGCTACGGTTGTTTATTTCAGGGCAAAGCTGTTCGTACCGTACGCCTTGCCGGATGACTTTAATTTGCCATATTTAAAAGGGTGTGGAATTATTTGCACATCAAAATTTTCCCTGCTTTTTCTGGCACGGGCATTGCATTTTGTTTTTCGAACCAAAATTCATGAGTCATGAAAAACATAATCATCGCAGCCTCAGTTTTAGGCACCGCTGCCGCAGGAATTTTCTGGTACATGAAAAACCGTCACCGCGCCGATGCGGCTCTCAACGACGTAAAAGACGCAGCCCGCAATGCGTATAACCGGATGTACAAACAAGGCAAAAAAGCCGCCCGTAAAACCAATGCCATGGTGAACGAATCACTGGCATAAACTTTCTTCTCACGAATTCCAATATATATTCAAACGGCCCTGATGCATTTTGAACAGGGCCGTTTGTGTATATACGCCGCAACGGATTAATGCAGTATCTCCGCGAGTTTTTTCTCCAGTTCCTCTCCTCTCAGGTTTCTTGCAATGATCACCCCATCGGGCCCGATCAGTACGTTGGACGGAATGGCCCGCACGCCGTATAGGGCGGCCGGCGCACTGTTCCAGAATGCCAGGTCGGATACGTGCGTCCAGGCCAGCTTATCATCCGCGATGCCTTTCAGCCAGCTGCTTTTATCTTTATCCAGCGATACGGCGAAAATATCGAACCCTTTCCCTTTATATTTTTCATATGCTTTTACGAGGTTGGGATTTTCTCTCCTGCAAGGGCCGCACCATGATGCCCAGAAATCGAGCAGCAGGTATTTCCCGAAATGGTCGGAGAGTTTCACCGTTTCTCCTTTTACTCCGGCGAGCGTGAAGTCGGGCGCTTTGTTGCCCACCGCCGCTTTACGCAGCACGGGCGTCAGTTCCCGCAGCACTTTTACGTATTGCGTCTGCTGCAGGGAAGGATCCAGTTGCTGCACATACCGGTCTATTTCATCCGGCGTGAGGCGGTAGGAATAATCGCGGTACAGGATGTAAACCGTGGCAATGGAAGCGGGCGCAGACTGGATCAGTTCGTCGATTTTCACATCGCGCCGGCTGCGGTACGCGGTGAAAAAATCCTGCGCGGCGGAGCCCTTCGCGATGGTGTTGCTGTAATACTTCGCGGAATCCAGCGCTACGGTAATGGGCCTGTCTTCCAGGAAAATAAAATACGGGCTGCCCGCGGGTTGCAGGGTAAGGCCGTACAGCTCCGGCAAAGCCGGTTTGCGGCTGAATGCAAACGCCCCGTTCCGGATATCGGCGGAGTCGATGGTAAAAAACATCTTGTTCGAAAACCGTTGCAGGTAAATTTTCCCGCTCTCCACCCCCTTTACCGTGCCGGTGAGGGAAAATGGCTGCGCGGATGCGGATGTGGCCACCAGTGCGGCGGCGATCAGGCTAATCAGGTTTCTCATAAATTCGGGTTATTGGTGATTTCGTTAAAAGGAATGGAAAACAGGTAATACGGGCTGTTGGGCACAAAAGCCGACTGGTCGGGGAATTTGAACTGGTGATGCCCCTTCAGCGGCACCCGGCGGATGCTGCCGTCGGCCCGCGGAATTTCCAGCACTTCGGTGGAAGGTTTGCGCACGACGGAAATCTGCAACCGCAGCATATCGGGCAGGGCAAACCCTTCTCCCCACAATTCCCTTCTCCTTTCCTTGAGTATTTCAGCCACGAGCGCATCCTTCCCCAGCGCACCGCCGGCCAGCGCCGGCAGGCTGCGCTTCACACGCAATTCATTGAGCGCCGCAACGGCCCCTGGCAGGTCGTTCAAACGGGCTTTGCTTTCGGCTTCGACAAGCGCCATTTCGGAAGCGCGCATGAGCACGATGTGGCCGGACTGATCGGGCTTGTTCACGAACTTGGTGTACATCAGCCAGCCCAGCAGCGGGTTGAGGGTATCGGTAACGGGACGGAACAGCTTTTTGCGCACATCTCCTTCCTCAAACAGATCGCGGAAATGCGGGTCGGCCATCACGCTGCGGTAGCCCGTGGCGGGCGTTACGTCGATGTAACCGAAGAAAGAAGCGCCGCCCAGGTTCTGATCGGCGGCCTGCGGATGGCCCCAGATCCATTCCACGTTGCTCACATCGCTGAAACCGCGGCCGTATTCTTCCGGCGCCATGATCGGATAACCCTGCCGGGCCTGCCGGGCGCGGGATGCTGCGGAATCCCAGTTTTCCTGCGTCAGGAAGGCGCGGGCCAGCAAACCGCGCACCACCTGCTGATTGGGGCGGTTTTTCACCACCCGGTTGAATCCCTGCAACAGTGCGTCCGCCTCCCGCAGGTCGGCCAGCACCTGGTTGTACACTTCTTCCAGCGGCGCGCGGGGTTTGGGTTGGGAAGCCGGGTTGGTAGGCGTGGTATACAGGGGCACCCCTTTGGCGGTTTTATCTTTCGCGTAGGTGAACTGGTATTGCCGTACGAGGTTAAGGTAGGCGAATGCGCGAAGGGCCAATGCCTGGCCTTTCAGGTGCCGCTTTTCGGTATCCGAGCCGGCAGCGGCGTCTACGTTGGCGATAATGTTGTTCGCATTATCGATCACCTTGTACTGGAAGGTCCAGAAAAACAGTGCGCGGCGGGTGGTATTGTCCGACGGGTCGCCGAAGGCATGCGTCAGCAGAAAACCGTATACGCCATCGCGCAGCACCGCATCGCTGCCCATCGCCTCCTGCGAAAGCAGGATGGCCGAATAACCGGGATTGTCCTGCGAGGTGGCCGTTTCCATCAGGTACCGCACCGTGCCGTTCACCAGCGCGTCGATGTTTTTGGTGGTGGCGTAGAGCTCCTTACCCGTCAGGCTGCCGGAAGGGGATGTTTCGAAAAAGGACTTTTTGCAGGAGAACAAAGTCAGCAGCAATAAGCCCAGGTATATCTTTTTCATGGTTGTTTCGTTTAACTGTTCGCGTTAGAATGTAAGATCGAATCCGAAGGAAATGGTTTTCTGTGCAGGGTAGCGGTAGAAAGTCACCCCGTCGAGCGCCTGTTCCGGATCGAGGCCTTTGTGTTTGTAGAAAGTGAACAGGTTTTCGCCCCTGCTGTAAATCCTCACCTGCTGCAAATTGAGCCTGGAAATCCACGTGGCGGGCAGGGAATAACTGAGCCCGATGTTGCGGAGGCGCGCGTAGGTGGCGTCGTAGAGGAAACGGGTGGATGCGCTGTTCCAGCTGGTGGCGTCTGTAGTGAGGCGCGGCACATCGGTGCGGGTGTTCTGCGGCGTCCAGCGGCGGAGTATGTCTTTGCTCCAGGTCCTGCCGATGTTATTGCCGTTGTGCGACAGCATCACCTCGTCGAAATCGAGCACTTTCCCGCCGATGCTGAAAGCCAGCAGGGCGCTCAGTTCGATGCCTTTATAATTGAGCACGGTGTTCACACCGCCCGTGAGGTCGGGCAATGAGCTGCCCACGATGTACTGGTCCGCCTGGGCATACACGCTCGTGGTGGTGCGGCCTTTGAGAATGCGCTGGCCGTTGGGGCCGGTTTCGTACTCGTTTTTATACCAAAGCGGCAAACCGGTGGCGGCGTCCACACCCGCCCATTCGCGGATGAAGAAGTCGTACACGGAACCCCCTTCCGTCAGTTTTTTGGTAGGCCCGATCACGGACGTATTCGCCGGGATGATCTCTTTCTGCGGCAGCGCGGTGATCTTGTTTTTATATGCGCCCAGGTTCACACCAAGGTCCCATTTGATATCTTTCGTGAGCACCGGGGTGGTTTGCAACTGCAGGTCGAAGCCCGTGTTTTTGAGCGAACCGATATTGTCGTCGATGGCGCCGAAACCCAGCGAAGGTGCGAGCGGCCGCTGGTAAAGCAGGTCGCGGGAGCTGCGCTCGAAATATTCGGCGGAGAAAATGATGCGGTTGTTGAGAAATGCGGCGTCGATGCCCGCGTTGAAGTTGAGGTTGGTTTCCCATTTAAGGCCGGGCGTGGGCAGGCGCGAAGTGATGGCGCCGGCTTCCCCCAGGCTGTTGTAGATCGAATACAGGTCCTGGTACTGGTAATAGCCGCCGAGGTTATCGTTCCCCTGCGCGCCATAGCTGGCGCGTGCCTTCAGCACGTCCAGCCATGAGGGGGCCGTGAAGAAGTTTTCTTTCGTCACCGTCCAGGAAGCGCCGACCGACCAGAAGTTGCCCCAGCGGGAATCCGGGTGGAAGCGGGAGGAGCCGTCGCGGCGGAAACTCCCTGAAAGGAAATATTTATCTGCGTAGCTGTAATCCACTTTGGCGAGGTAGCTGGCCAGTTTATAATCGTCCGCGCTGCCGCTGAAACCGGTGATGATGGAGGCCGCCGAAGGTTCTTCCTTGCCGAGGAAACCGAAGTTGTTTTTGCTGCCGGAAAGGCCGGTGCTGTTAAGGATGTACACCTCCTGCCCTGCCAGCACGTTCACGGCATGCTGCTGTTTGACACGGAAGGAATAATCCAGGAAATTATTCACGGTGTAGGCCAGGAAACGTGTATCACTTTTACTCACGGAGCCGCGGGTACTGATACCGCCGCCGAATTGCGGGTTGGTGTAGCTGTGGCTGAGGGTGTTGCTGTAATCGGCGTTGATGCTGCTTTTCAATTTCAGCCCTTCCAGGATATTGAGCTGGATGACGCCGCGGAACGATACGATGTCCTGTTTAGTCAGATATTTATTCAGTGCAGCAGAGCCCAGCAGGTTATTGCCGGTGGCGGCCGCACTGGGACGGTAATTCCCGAAGTCGTAGACGGGCTGGCCGTTCTGGTCGAGCCTGAGGCTACCGTCCGGGTTGCGTTCGTAGATAGGGTAAATGTTCGGTACGAGGCGGCCGAAGTTCGCGTAGTTGCCCTGGTTGCTGTCGTCCTGCGGGGGCGCGTCCTGTTTGGAGGAGCTAAGCGCTACGTTGACGCCTGTCTCGAACCATTTGTTCACTTTCGCGTGGTAGTTGACGCGACTGTTGAAGCGGGTGAAACCCGAGCCGATGATAAATCCTTCATCGTTGAGGTAGCCGGCGGATACGAAGTATTTGCTGTTGTCCCCGCCGCCGCTTACGTTAAGGTCTACCTGCTGGCGGATGCCCCTGCGCTGGGTCGATTCGCACCAATCGTCCGTCCACAGCGGCACGGCGCCCGCCGCCAGTTTACCATCGATGCCCACCGGCAGGGGATATTTCGGGCCGAAGGGATTGATCTTGAGCGTGCTCACCAGGTTATCCGTGGCATACTGCGCGGCCGCGGCCGGCGTTCTGCCGCCGTCGAGCTGTTTGTTGCGCAGCGCTTCCCATTGCAGTTCGAAATATTCCTTCGCGTCGAGTTTATCATAATCATCCACCGCGCGTTTCGAAAAGCCGGTGCTGGCGCTGAGGCTCACTACCGGTTTTGCGTTGAGGCGGCCCTGTTTGGTGGTGATGATGATCACCCCGTTGGCGCCACGCGAGCCGTAGAGGGCGCTGGCGGCGGCGTCTTTCAGTACGCTCACCGACTGTACATCTGCCGGGTTGATGCTGTTAATGTTGCCCGAAAAGGGCACGCCGTCCACCACGTACAGCGGGTCGCTCGAGGCATTGATGGAGCCGATGCCCCGGATGCGGATGGCCGCGTTGCTGCCCGGCTGGCCCGCGGAGGCGACGGACTGCACGCCCGGTACCGCGCCCTGCAGGGCGCGGCTGATGCTCGACACCTGCTGGCGGGCAATGTCTTTCGCATTCACCACGGACGCCGAGCCCGTGTAGGATATTTTATTGGCGGTGCCGTAGGCCACTACCAGCACTTCATTGAGGGTGGCCGAACCTGACAGCGTAACATTGAGCACATCGCCGGTAACGGGCTGTTCGCTGGCCTGGTAACCGGTGTAGCTGAATACGAGCACAGCTCCTTTAGCCGGCACGGTGATGGCATAGCGCCCGCCCGCGTCGGTAACAGCGCCGGTATTGGCCCCTTTGAGGCGTACGGAGGCGCCGGGAAGGGCCGCCTGATCGGAAGCCCTCACGATGCCGGTTACACGTTTTTCCTGCGCAATAGCAGTTTGCACGGCTATCAGCAGAACGAGAAAGCAGATAAAATTTTTCATGGTTCGTTTTTTAGGCAATAGATTCCTGTTCAGCAGTTGCTGTTATTTTTTTTCGGAAAAAGAAGAGAAAGATTGGTTGGTTCTTTCTTTGGCGCATAGTTCCGCCGGGCCTCTATGCCAGGCCGGCGTAGTTGTTTACGGTACAAATGTATAAAGCCCGGATATAATAACCAAGTTATCCTACCTGTTTTGTAGACTTTTTATTTGAACGGTTGGAAAGTGATTAGATGAGGATCATGAACGCTGCCAAATAAAAAACGATGGCGGGAAAGCGGAATTCTTTTTGGAACCGTAACATGGTGCCACATGCATCCGCAGGATTGAGCATGAAATTTGCGTATTAAGCGACGGGCATCCGCAATCGGCGCCCTCCCGCCCATCCTCCCGAAAAGTTAAATCAATGTTAAAAATCCCGTTTTAAATACTGTCGGGGTTTCCAGGGAGGCGGACCGGTGACCACAATCATTGCTCGTTAACGAAACGGGTTTTACTTTTGACATATGAACAACACAAAACCGACAGAGAAAGGCACGAACTGGCTTCATGAACTGGATTTCATCGGGATACACTTCGTCCCGCTACTCGCCTTCTTTACGCACGTCACTGCGTTCGACTGGATTCTATGTGCCGTATTGTATTTCGTACGGATGTTTTTTGTGACCGGTGGTTATCACCGTTATTTCTCGCACCGATCGTACAAGACCTCGCGGTTCTTTCAATTCATACTCGCCTTCGGCGCACAGAGCAGCTTTCAGAAAGGCGCACTCTGGTGGGCCGCCAATCACCGTGTGCACCACAAACACAGCGACACGGAAGAAGATCCGCATTCCGCCAAAATATATGGCTTCTGGCATGCGCATATCGGCTGGATCATGGACAAGGAACATAAAGAAACCCGTTATGACCTGATCAAAGACATGAAACATCCGGAACTGTTCTGGTTGAATAAATACCACTTCGTACCGCCGTTAATACTGGCCGTGCTCGTGTATTTTATCGGCAACAAGGTGAACGGCGCGGGCTGGTTCGACTGGCCGGCCGGACTGTCTACCCTCTTCATCGGGTTCTTCCTGAGCACCATCCTGCTGTTTCACGGCACCTTCACCATCAACTCCCTGATGCACACCATCGGGCGGCCCCGTTACAAAACCGGCGATGAATCGCGCAACAGCTTCATCCTGGCCCTGGTAACGCTTGGGGAAGGCTGGCACAACAACCACCACTATTACCAGAGCGCCGCAAGGCAGGGATTCTACTGGTGGGAGGTCGACATCACCTATTACATCATCCGTATGCTGGGCTGGATGGGCATTGTATGGGACATCCGCGGGGTGCCCGAAAAAGTGAAGGAAAGCAATAAAGTAACGGAAGCATAATATTCGATCGATCAACACATTGAGCGCAGGATGGATGACCATCCTGCGCTTTTTTTTACCCTTCCCCGATACGTCCCGCCTGTATCTGCAATTTTTTTTTAATAACTTACGGAACCAACTGAACGAGCACAAACAGCGCCTATATCCCTAAATCCTTTATGATATGTCGGAAAAACCTGTCATTAATTGCCACACGCACATTTTTACGGGCGACAGTGTGCCGCCCTGGCTGGCCAAGCAGTTCGTTCCATGGCCCTTCTACTTCCTGTTGCCTGTTACCGGCCTGGTGAGGCTCTGCCGGGCCTGGTTCCGCGGCCCGCACCGCTGGCGGCACCATTCCTGGCACAAGAAGATTTCCCGGGCTTTATACCGTTGCTGGATACTGCTGCGGCGTAACTACATCATCTCGATACTGCATACCATATCGGGCATCGTGCTCACCTATCACGTACTGTTTTTCATCTGGGACTGGCTCGGCCGGTGGATGAGCCCGGAAGGATGGCTGGCCGGGAAGATCGGCGCGCTGCGGGCCCTGCTCGAATCGTGGAAGCTGGTGGTGCCCATCGGCAATACCTGGCTACAGCTGTTATGCCTGGTGGTATTGCTGACGATGTTCCCCTCGGGCCGCAACTTCCTGTTTTTTATCCTGCGTAAATCGTGGAAGTTCCTCCGGAGCTTACCGGGCGAACAAACCCTGCGGCTGTTGCAGCGGTACATGAACCTGGGGCGGTTTTCGTTCCATGAAAAACAAAGCACCATCCTGGGCCGGTTGATCCGCCAGTATGAAAAAGGCACGCAGTTCATTGTGCTGCCGATGGACATGGATTATATGGGCGCGGGGAAAGCGCCGGTGCCTTACCTCGAACAACTCGAGGAGCTCGGCAAACTGAAGAAGAAACCGGAGCTGAAAGATATCATCCATCCTTTTGTATTCGCCGACCCGCGGCGCATGGAAAAAGAACCAGGTTATTTCCGTTACCATGTCGTGAACGGGCGGATCGTGCTCGACGACTGCATCCTCAAAACCTGCCTCGAAGAACAGGCGTTCGCCGGCATCAAGATCTATCCCGCATTGGGCTATTTTCCTTTCGACGCCCGGCTGCTGCCGTTGTACAAATACGCGGCGGATAATGAGATCCCCGTGATGACGCATTGCATCAAAGGCACGATCTTTTACCGCGGCAAAAAACAGAAAGCCTGGGACGAACATCCCGTTTTCAAACAGGCGATGGGGCAGGGTGAATACCAGCCATTGCTGTTGCCGCAGAAAAAAGCCATCGACTACACGCTCAACTTCACCCACCCGCTGAATTACCTCTGCCTGCTGCACCCCGGACTGTTGAAAGAACTGGTGGACAAAGACCCGGTGTTGCATCCCGTATTCGGCTACGACCCTGCCACCGGCGCGATGACGCAAAACCTGGAGCATCTGAAAATCTGCTTCGGGCATTTCGGCGGGGAAGATCAATGGGAGCGCTTCTTCGAGCACGACCGGGAGAACTACGCCGCGCGGCTGTTCACCCATCCCGAGCGCGGCCTTGAATTCCTGACGGATGGCGACGGCGCACCGGCGCCAGGCAAACCCGAACAGGTATGGAAAGGCGTGGACTGGTACACCATCATTTGCAGCCTGATGCTGCAATACGAGCATGTATACGCCGATATCAGTTACATCCTCCATGATGGGGAAGCCGTGTTCCCGCTGCTGAAACAAACGCTGCAGCACCCCAGATTAAAGACGCGGGTGCTGTACGGCACCGATTTTTACGTGGTGCGCAACCATAAAAGCGACAAAAACCTGCATGCGCTGATGCTCACCGGTTTGTCGGACGCCGAATTCGATCTTATTGCCCGCATCAATCCAACTGATTATCTTAGATAAATGAAAGTTACCTGTCTATTCCTGCTGCTGGCCGCGCCCATCCTGTTACAGGCGCAGCCCGTCCAGACCCAGAAACCGCCGCTGCACGGCAAACACTGGATGGCCATCACCGGCAAGCCGCTTGCCGCCACCGCCGGCGCCGCCATTTTCCAGCAGGGCGGCAACGCCGTAGACGCGGCCTGCGCCATGCTGGCGGCCACCTGTACCATGTGGGACGTGCTCAGCTGGGGCGGGGAAACACAGGCGCTGATCTACAACCCGAAAACCGGGAAAGTGATTGCCCTCAACGCCCTCGGTGTTGCGCCCACCGGCGCCACGCCCGCCTACTATCGATCGAAAGGCCATGCCTTCCCGCCGGAATACGGTCCCCTTGCCGCCGTTACGCCCGGCACACCCGGCGGCATCTGCCATATGCTGGCCAATTACGGCACCATGAGCCTTGCGCAGGTGCTGGCCCCCGCCATTGAAATGGCAAAGGGTTATCCCATCGAAGCGCAGACCGCCAACATGATCGAAAGGGAGAAAAACCTCATCAAAACCTGGCCTTACAGCAAAAACGTGTTCCTCACCCATCCTGGTGAAAAAAGGGAAGCACCCGAAGCGGGCGAGATATTCGTACAGCAGGACCTGCTCGCCACCCTCAACAAAATGGTGGAAGCGGAACGGGAGGCCCTGAAAAAGAAAAAGAGCCGGAAAGAGGCGATCATGGCGGCGTACGACAGGTTTTACAAAGGCGACATCGCCCGTGAATTCGTGCGGGGCAGCCGTGAACAGGGCGGCCTCATCACCATGGAAGACCTCGCCCGGTGGAAGCCCATCGAAGAAGAACCGCTGCATGTAAACTACAAAGGCATCGACGTATACAAGCTCCAGGAATGGACGCAGGGGCCCATGCTGCTGCAAAGCCTCAACATCCTCGAAAATTTCGACCTGAAGAGCATGGGGTACAATTCCACGGCGTACATCCATACGCTGTACCAGGCCATGAACCTCGCCTTCGCCGACCGCGACTTTTATTACGGCGATCCTTATTTCTCTAAAACACCCATCAAAGGCCTGCTGAGCAAAGAATATGCGAAACAACGTGCGGCACAGCTCAACAAAACGAAAAACGATGCTTCAGTTGCGCCCGGCGACCCCTATCCTTTTGAAGGCAGACAAAATCCCTTCCTGCCCCTGTTAAAGGAACGCAACAGGCTGTTCAACGCCACACCCGCCGAACAACCCGGCAACGTGGTGCCCAAACACGACGTGGTAGCCTATCACGATGATGCGGCATACCACGACCGCCTCTGGCGCGGCACCACCAGCGTGGAAGCCGCGGATGCGGAAGGCTGGGTTGTGTCGATCACCCCCAGCGGCGGATGGCTTCCCGCCTGCATCGCCGGCCGCACCGGCGTGGGTATGAGCCAGCGGGCACAGAGTTTCGTGCTCGACTCGGTGCTCAACCCCTTCAACGTCATTGCTCCGGGCAAACGCCCCCGCGTCACCCTTACGCCTTCCATGGCGCTGAAAGACGGAAAACCTTTTTTGTCGTTCGCGGTACAGGGGGGCGATACGCAGGATCAGAACCTGTTACAGTTTTTCCTGAACATGACGGAATTCGGCATGACGGTGCAGCAAGCTACGGAAGCCGCCAACATCAACAGCGAACAACTCTGGCTCTCCCTCGGCGGCGACAGCATCAAAGCGCGGCTCCCCCGGCCGGGCAGGTTGCTATTGCACAACGGCACACCGGAAAAAACGAGGAAAGAACTGGAAGGCATGGGATATCAACTCGACTTCAAACCCAGAACCAGCGGGCCGATCAATGCGATATACTTCGACCGGAAACATGGAAGCTTCTGGGGAGGGAGCAGTAACCACGGGGAGGATTATGGGATTGGGTGGTGATGGGGATTACCAAAGGCTATTGCAAAGCCCGCACAGGTTGTGCGGGCTTTGTTATTTATGGAGCAAGGCATAAAACAGTAGGATCAATGCGATTAAACTCAGCAGGTAGCCTGTCCGGAGATTGCGGCGCTCTTTCTCCGCAGCTAACTCATCTGCGAACTTTCCGCTGAAGCCTTTTAACATCCAGAAAAAAAAGCCGCCGATCCATATGTTGGTTAATCGTGCTGCAAAGGGCTCACGTGCCATGTGTTACTTTAATATCGTTTTTTCCAAAGGTCAATTCAAATCGTCGCCAGTGCTACTATAATTTATTTCCATTAATCCATAGATCTATTGTATCACCAAACAATTGGGTTGCATCAACACTCAACTTATCTTTCAACGCATGATATATCATTTTATTCTTATCATACAGCGTAAGTGCAAATTCACAAACCAGCGCAATAACTTCATCCTTCTCACTCTTTGACAACTCATTTATAACCTCGACAGCTCGTTCGATCATTAGCAAATCTCCTTCAAGCGACTGGTCAACTACGAAACTGGCGAAATCTGCATATGCCAACGTTGGCGAATCTGCAAAAAAAGAATCAACACCAGCTTCTGGTATTTTGCTCACCAAAAAACCATATGCGTTCTCGTATGTTATCATATTGGAATTTTGCAATTAATTGTCTAATACACTCAGATACCTGAGATAGATATGATGCACCGTTTCCTGTTGCAACTTTTAGCGCACGGTTAGTTTCTAACGGGATAAATTAGAGCCTGACATTACCCCAACTGACGAATCAGCTACAGGGAGAAGAGTCCACCATGTTCCAACTAATGTAGGCAAAAGTACCTATATCCGCAAATCTCCAAATTGCAGCCACTCCCTCCCCCACTTGAAAATCCCGCCATTATTCCTTACACTTGTAAAAATCCACCGTCATGAAAGCACTGGCACTTCTTTTCTGCATCTTCCACCAGGCAGATTCGCTCCCGGATGTAGTAGCTCCCGGCGCAACGCCGCAACTGGTATCGCGGCAGTTCAGCTTTACGGAAGGCCCTTCGCCCGATAAGAAAGGCAATATCTACTTCACCGACCAGCCCAACAACCAGATATGGAAATATGATACGGACGGCAAACTCAGCCTCTTCCTCGAGCCTGCGGGCCGTTCCAACGGGCTGTACGTGGATAAAAAGGGCAACATCCTTGCCTGTGCGGATGAAAACAATGAGCTGTGGCGCATCTCGCCCGATAAAAAAATCACCGTGCTGCTGAAGGATTTCGAAGGTAAAAAAATGAACGGGCCGAACGACCTGTGGATCGACGCCAAAGGCGGCATTTATTTCACCGACCCGTATTACCAGCGCAAATACTGGACGCGCCAACACGGAGAGCTCGACAGTCAGAAAGTGTATTACCTGCCCGCGGGCAAAAAGGCGGCCATTCCCGTTGCGGGCAACATCGTCAAACCCAACGGCATCGTGGGTACCCCTGACGGTAAACACTTGTTTGTGGTGGACATCGGCGACGGAAAAATCTACAAATACGATATCGGGAAAAACGGGCAGCTGCACAACCGCACGCTATTCGTGAACAAGGGCGGCGACGGCATCACGCTCGATAACAAAGGCAACCTCTACATCTGCGGCAACGGCGTTACGGTCATCAACCCGAAAGGTGAACAGATCGGCGTCATCCCCATCCCGGAAAAGTGGACGGCCAACGCCTGCTTCGGCGGCAAAAACCGCGACCTGCTCTTTGTGACCGCCTCCACGACGGTGTACGTGGTGAAAATGGCGGTAAAGGGCGTGGAATAGTCTTGAATGACCAAAAGACAGACAACATCAATGCCGCAGGCTTAACCACGCTTTGCCGGGCGCTATGGCCCCCCGGCCGGGTGAGAATGCTGGAATAGCCCTATTTCGCCCTGATGTACACCTTGTGATACCGGTATAGCGCCCCGATGATCTTACGGGGGCTTTTCCATTCGAAAATAAAGATGATGAAAGTGGTGAAACGCACAAGGCCTTTGGGCTTTTTGAGCGCTTCGGCCAGTTTTTTAATGGAAGCATCCCTTGCTTCCATGCACGCCTGTTTGTCGGCGCCCTGTTTGCCGCTCAGTTCCTGCGCAAAGCCCCAGGCGCCATCGCGGGCGTTACTGATGCTGAACTGGATGAGGATCGACTGGCCGTTCTGCGCATGCAGGCCGAAAAGCGACAGCAGCGGGGAAATGCGGCTGATCTCGTTGGTGACCTCGAACGTCAGCGAACCGATGATGTTGTTGATGGCGAGGAAATCGCGGTGCATCGTGTGGAGGTCGTTATTGCCCGCGCACTCCACGGCCGCAATGCCGAGGTCGTAATTGATATGGGCGTTCATGCCCAGCAGCAACTGCTGCAACAGTATCACGGTTATTTTGCGGGTGCCTTCAAACGCCACAGCCCAGGGGCCCGACGGGCGCTGCCCATGCTGCCATTGATGCACGGCTTCGAGGTAGCGGTTGGCGAAAAACACATCGAGGCGTTCCATACGGGCGCCGTCTTCGAACTCACTTTTCAGAATGCCTTCCTTCACACGCACGGTGACTTTGTGGTACAGCGAGGCGAAATAACCGATGCGGTTATTGGTTTGGGTAGCCTGTTCGATGAGCAGGTTCAGCCGGTGAATCACTTCATCGATGGAAGAGGCCGGGGTAAATACAGCGGTGTTCATATTTTGGGGTAGTTGTGATTACACTTTCAGGAGCCGCTCCACCGCGGTTTCCAGCGTGGCTTCCTTTTTGGCGAAACAGAAGCGCACCACCCGGTTGTCTTTCCCGGACTGATAAAATGCAGACACGGGCACGGTGGCCACCCCGAATTCCTTCGTGAGGCGCACGGCAAAGTCGGCATCCCCTTCTTCACTGATGCGGTGATACTGGTAGCACTGGAAATAACTGCCGTGGCTGGGCATGGGCGTAAAACGCGTGTGGCTCATGAGGTTCGCGAAATAATCGCGTTTGGCCTGCATAAACCCGCTCAGCTGCAGGTAACTGTCCTTCTCCTTCAGGAAACCCGCCAGCGCTACCTGCGACGGTGTATGGCATGAAAAACAATTATACTGGTGCACTTTGCGGAACTCCTGCATGAGCGCGGGCGCGCTGATGCAATAGCCCAGCTTCCAGCCGGTGCAGTGGTACAGTTTGCCGAATGAAAAGGTAACGAAGCTCCGCTCCAGCAGGTCGGGGTAACGGAGGATGCTCTGATGGGGAATGTTATCGTAAATGAGGTGCTCGTACACCTCGTCGCTCAGAATAAAAATACCGGTGCCGGCCACGGTGGCGCGCAGCTCTTCGATATCGGCCGCCGACAGCACCGCGCCCGTAGGGTTGTGCGGCGTGTTGATCATGATCATCCTGGTGCGCGGCGTGATTTTGCGGCGCACTTCGTTCCAGTCGATCTTATAATCCGGGAATTGCAGATCGATCAGTACCGGCACGGCGCCATTGACTTTGATATTGGGGATGTAACTGTCGTATGCCGGTTGAAAAACGATCACCTCATCGCCGGGATGCAGCACCGTTGTGAGCGCGGTATAGATGCCGTAGGTGCCGCCGGGCGTGATGGTGATCTGGGTATCGGGATTGATGGCCGTGCCGTAGAGGAAGGCCACTTTCTCCGCCAGCACTTCGCGCAGCGGCAGATGGCCCTGCATGGGCGCATACTGGTTAAACCCTGCGTGCATGGCCTCGTTGACGCGGGCCATCAGCGTTTCGTTCATGGGATAATCCGGGAAACCCTGGCCGAGGTTCACGGCCTGGTGCTGCGCAGCGAGGGCGCTCATCACAGAAAATATCGTAGTGCCGGTATCCGGCAGTTTGGAAGCGATCTGCATATCCCGCCAAAATACGAATATTAGTTCGCCAGCGCAATATGTACCGTATCGCCGGCTTTGATGCTGCCGTCGATCGTGCGGATGGTGACCATTTCATTGAGGAGCATCACCTCGATCTCGAAGGCGTTGCCGAGATAAAACACCTTCTTCACCTTGCCCATCAGCGCATCAGGCGTGCTGCGCACGATGCGCAGGTCTTCGGGCCGCACGATGCGCATTTTTCCGCCGGAGCTGATCTGGTTATACTTGCCGAAGAGACCGGCGGCATATTCATTGACGGGATGTTTGTACACCTGCACCGGCGTGCCTTTCTGCACGATGGCGCCGTCTTTCATCACAATGATCTCGCTGGCCCAGGGCAGGATGTCCTGCGGGTCGTGCGACACCAGCAGGCAGGTGATCTTCAGCCGCTCGCCCAGCTCGCGGATGACGGATTTCAGAATGCTTTTGTTGATAAGGTCGAGGTTGGAAAAAGGCTCGTCGAGCAACAGCAGCCTGGGGGCCGTTACCAGCAGCCTCGCCAGGGCGATGCGCTGTTTCTCCCCACCGGAAATCTGGTCGTTTTTCCGGCCCAGCAGGTGGTCTATCCTGCAAACTCTGTACAGCGCCGCCGCGTCCGCCGCCGGCAGTTTGTTGGCATAGCGGAGCAGTTCCTCCATTTTATAATTATTCCGGAGCTCGTAATGCTGGGAAAGATAGGCAATGGCAGGATGGCCCGCGATCAGTTTATCGTTGGGGCCTTTCACTTTCTGCTGCTCGAACAGCACTTCCCCGGCGTCGGGCTGTGTAAATCCTGCGATAATTCTCAGTAAAGTGCTTTTGCCGGAGCCTGATTCGCCCACGATGGCTATATTCTGGAAACGATCCTGTTTAAAAGAAATGCCTTTCAATATTTGTTCTTTCCCCTCAAATTTCTGGATACCCGATACAGTTAATAGATGCATAATTTCAATAATACCTTTAAAACTAGCGATTTCCGCTTCTTTCAGCAATTATTATTCCTAAAAATGCAGCCCTCACATTAGTTACAGGTAGTATATAAAGAAAGCCTCCTGTCTAGACAGGAGGCGGCAGCGAGACAAGTGATATCCGGGGCGCCGGCTGATTGTCCGGGCATTAAAAAATGTGATTATTCAAAAGTGATTTTGCGGATGGCGCTGTTGTTGAAATCGGCCACGTACATATTGCCCTGTGCGTCGAGGCAGATGTCGGAAGGAGTGCGCCAGCGGGCGTCTTTGGCGGGACCGTCTACCAGTCCGTAAGGGTTGGCGGACCGGGGATTGCCGCTGAGTGTGGTGACCACGCCGGCGGGCGTCATCACCCGTACGGTGTTAATCCGGTCTTCCACGATATAAATGTTGCCCTTCGCATCAATGACCATCCCGCGCGGCCCTTCGAATTGCACGCCGGCCCCTGTACCGTCCTGGTAACCCATGGTACTGCCGGCCACGGTGGTCACAACGCCCGCCGCGGATATTTTGCGGATTTTCTGGTTGAAGTAGTCGGACACGTAGATATTGCCTTCCTGATCGATCGCCACGCCTCGGGGCGAATAGAATTTGGCGGAGAGGGCGGCGCCGTCCTGGTAACCCCAGGTGCTGCCCGCTACCGTGCTCACAACGCCTGCGGTGTTGATCTTCCTGACCTTGTAGTTATTGTTTTCGGCTACGTAGAGATTGCCCTGTTTATCGATGCAGATATGTTCAGGCGAAAAGAACTTCGCATTCAGGCCGGGGCCGTCTTCATACCCTTCCACCACATTCCCGGCCAGGCGCGATACGACGCCCGCAGGGCTGACTTTCCGGATCATGTGGTTACCCGCATCCGTGACGTACAGGTTCCCCTGCGGGTCGATGCACATGCCGCAGGGCTTGCGGAACTTTGCCGCGGCACCCGTCCCATCTGCAAACCCGGCGGTGCTGCCGGCCAGGGTCGATACCATGCCTGCCGGTGTGATTTTGCGGATCAGGTCGTTGTAGTGGTCAGACACGTAAATGTTCCCCTGTGCATCCACCGCTACGCCGTTGGGGCCACTGAATTTGGCGGTGGCGGCGGGGCCATCTTCCAACCCCTTTACGCCGCCCGCCACGGTAGACACTGTTATGGTATAGGTATAATTAAACACGGGGCCGGTGGCCGTTTGCCCGCGCAACGTTACGGTTACCGGGCCGGTGCCCGCGCCTTTGGGCACTTCCACCGTCAGTTGCGCGGCCGCAGCCGTTATCACCTTCGCGGCCACACCGTTGAATTTCACGGCATGATCTCCCGCCACGGCAGAGAAGTTGCTGCCCTGGATAGTGACAAGCGTGTTAAACGCGCCGTTATCGGGCGCAATGGCGCTGATGACAGGTGCCGCAGGCGGTGGTGGAGGCGGATTGACGGGGCCTCCGCCACCGCCGCCACAGCCCAGGAGCATCAGCATGGCGATTCCGTTCAGGAAAAAGTTCAGCGTTTTCATACATTGAATGCTGTTCCAAATTTCCGTTACGGGGAACTGCGGGTATAGTAAAAAAACGACATTCCGCGGGCGGTCAGAACGTCTCTTTGCGGAAAGTGGGCTTCCAGTCGCTGCGGGGCTCGAAGTGTTTCCAGAGGAGCGCGGACACGGTGCGGATCATTTCAACGGCTTCGTTGTCGGCCTCCCAGCGCTGGTCCTTGATATTTTTGGTGCCTATATAAAAAGCGTAGTCGCCGTGCGGGGCGTTCACCAGCACCACCTCGGAGCGGGATTCATTGACGGAGCCGGTTTTGGCCGCAGCCTGCACATAAGGGGGAATTTGGGTCAGCGCCTGTTCGTCGTAATAACCTTTGCTCATCAGCCGGTACATTCTTTCGCTGGCGGCCCGGGAGATGATTTCGCCGCGGCGGATCCTGATCAACAGGGTGGTCATTTCGCGGGGCGTGGTTTGTCCCCAGCCGTAAATTTTCCGTATTTCCTCGCGGCCGGCGGTGCGGGAGTTGACGCGGGTATCCTTAAACCCGTATTGTTCCAGCAGCCGGTTGATTTCAGCGCCGCCGCCCGCCAGCTGCTGGTTCCAGAGCGAGGTGGTATTATCGCTGTATGCCATCATCAATGCTGCCAGCACGCTTACTTCCGTGGCCGCACTGTCTTTAAAGAACTGCATCAGCCCCGAGCCGCCGTATTTAGCGGAGTCGCGGTAAATCATCGGCTGGTGGTACCCCAGTTTCCCCGAATCGATTTTTGCGAACAGGCCCACGAGCAGCGGCACCTTTACGATACTGGCGGTCGGGAAAACGGTATCGGCGTTCACAGCTGCCCAGGCGCCGGTTTTGAGATGCTGCACGTAAATGCCGGCGCGGCCGTTAAACCGGCCAACGATTTCTTCGAGGGCCTGCTGGAGCTTGCGGTCGGGTTTTCTTTGCTGGCCGGCAGCCAGTACGGGGACGAGTAAACACAGTAAAAAAAGGTGACGCATAAGATGGCAATATGCCTTTAAAATATAAAAAGAAGCGGACATATTCAGCAGGCTGCGGTAAAACGGCGGCGCACAAACGTTCCTTTTTCCGGCTTATAGGGCAGGGCTACAACAAGGACCTCCACGGAAACCCTGCTATCCCCATCAGACACCGGCTGACTGGTACCTATGGTAGAGCCGGTTTTAATGGCTGGTGATGCCACAACTTACCGGTGCGTTTGCAGGTAGTCGCGTTTATATTCCAGGGGCTTTTTACCGGTAATGAACTTGAACTGGTGGTTAAAATGGGAGATGTTGTTGTATCCGCATTCATAGCCTATTTCCGCCACGGTCTTTTCATCTTCCACGAGCAGTTTGCAGGCATGGCCGATACGCACTTCCATGAGGAACTGCACGTATGTTTTGCGGGTGCGGTTTTTGAAGAAGCGGCAGAACGACGGGCGCGTCATATGCAGTAAGCCGGCCACGGTATCGAGTGATATCTTTTCGTGGTAATGCCGCATGGTGTATTCGAAAATCGTCTTGATGCGTTCTTCGTCGGTAGCCGCAACGGGGCTTTGCATGAAACCCGTGGAGGAGAGCGGCACACAGTCGCGGCTGTCCGCGATTTCCTGGAGCATGAGCAGCAGGTTCACCATTCTGCGGCCGGGCGTATCATCCAGCATCTGTTCGATGAGTTGCCCGGCACGTTCGCGGATGCCGCCTTCGAGCCGCAGGCCGTTGGCGGCGCGGGCAAAGAGGCTCCGGATGTCCTTGGATTCCGGCAGGCCCAGAAAATACTCTCCCAGCATATCCGGCAGGAATTTGACGCAGATCGTTTCGCCCGCTTCCATATGTTCCGCTTCGTGCCGGAAACAATGCGGCAGGTTGGTGCCCGTCATTACCACATCGCCCGTCTGGAAATGCCCGATATGATCGCCTATGAGCCAGGTACCGGCGCTGCGCCGGATATACAGCAATTCTATTTCGGCATGGTAATGCCAGTTATTAATCATGTTCACGCCCACATCTTTCCGCACGGTAAACGAAAGATTCGGTGTGGCCGTCATTTGACGCAATACAGGTTTCATCGCATTGTTAATATAGTGCAATTTTTTGAAAGAAAAAGACAGTTTACGGGTGGATAAATTGATAAGTTTGTAACAATTTCACGTTACAAGCCTGCTACGCAATCAACCCGAGGGGAAATATTATGAAAGCACTGATCTGCACCACACCGGGCCATATGGAATACATCGATATCCCGGCTCCTGAAATGAAAAAAGGACAAACCATCATCCGCATCCTGCGCACCGGCATCTGCGGCACCGATTTCCATGCCTACCAGGGCACGCAACCGTATTTCAACTATCCCCGCATTCTTGGGCACGAGCTGGCGGGTGAAATTGTGGACAGCGACGGCGGAGAAGGTTTTGCGCCCGGCGACCAGGTGACCTTCATCCCCTATTATCACTGCGGGGAATGCAACGCCTGCCTGCGCGGCAAAACCAACTGCTGCGTCAAAATGCAGGTATGCGGCGTGCATGTGGACGGCGGCATGCGCGAATACCTCTCCGTACCGACGGCGGCGTTAATCAAACACGACGGCCTCAGTCTCGATGAACTGGCCTTAACCGAACCCCTCGCCATCGGCGCACACGGCATCCGGCGCGCAGGCGTGGAACCCGGCGAATCGGTGCTGATCGTGGGCGCGGGACCTATCGGGCTGGGACTGATGGAATTCGCCAAAATCGCGGGCGCGGAGGTAACGGTCACCGACCGCAATCCCGAGCGTCTCGAGTTCGGCAGGAAAGCAGGCGTACAGGTAACGGACAAACCCGGCGACATCACCGCCGATGTGGTGATCGACGCCACCGGCAACCTTGCCGCGCTCAACGGTTCGCTGCAATATCTCGCGCACGGCGGACGGTATGTACTGGTGGGATTGCAGAAAGAAGCCCTCACCATCGCCCATCCCGAACTGCATAAAAGGGAAGGCGCCATCATGAGCAGCCGCAACGCCACCCGCCAGGATTTTGAACTCGTGACGCAAAGCATCAGCAGCAAACGGGTAACGCCAGCGGATTACATCACGCACCGGGTACAGTTCGGCGACCTCAAAGCGCTCATGGAAAATTATCCGAAGAAAAGCATCAAGGTAATGGTGGAATACTGAGTTACTTCCGCAGCTCAGCCAGGGCCATCTCCCCGATGGCGAGGTCGATGTCCGCGTTCATATTGTCTTCCAGGAACCACACGGCCGACAAACCGGTCCAGGCCAGCGTCCACCGCAGCATGCGCTGGCGGTCGATGCCCGTCATCTCAGTGACCGTCTGCAAGCGGCTGAAGAACCGCTCCCGCGGGGTGGCGGACGCAAAATCAGGATTACAGAAAATATTCGCGTAATCAAATGCCCTGTCGCCGATGATCCATTTGGGATCGATGGCCAGCCAGCCGCGTTCTTCAAAATCGAGAAAGTTATCGTGGTGTACGTCGCCATGCAACACCACCTCCTCCTGTTGCGCATCGAGGAGCTGCTCCGCCATCCGGGCCGCTTCCGTGATGACGCCGCCGTATTTGTGCCCGTGCAGCGTCAGGTCGCGGAACCAGTCTTTCAGCGATTTCAGTGCAGGCCGGGGGCCGTTTTTCGGCGCGTGGAGACGCATGGTGGCCGTGCAGAGAATGCGGGTGGCTGCTTCATCCTCGCCATTACGGGCCATGGCCGCCAGCGAGCGTGTTCCTTCCGCGCGCTCCAGCAACAGGGCATCCTTGTGATGCGCCAGTACTTTCGCGGCGCCCTCTCCGTTCCACCACACCATCACCGCGCCACCGGCTTTTTCATCCGGTTCTACCGCAATTTTCAGCATGGCGGGTGCGCCGTTCCGTTTCACCGGCAACAGGCGGCTGCTGTGCGTGATGATCGGTTCTCCGTCCGGAATGAGCTGCCAGCGCCCTATATATTCGTCGAATTGCATTCGTAAATCTAAAGAATATGCCCTAATTTCAATACCACCTCGAAAACCCGCTGCATGAAAAAACGTCTGACCTTATCGATGCTGGGAGCAAGAGACTGGCCCGCGCTGCTGCTGTGGTTCGGGCTATCGGCCGCCGTGGCGGCCAAAGAGCTGCTGGTGCACAACATGAACAACTACATCATTTTTAAACATGTATTCCTGCATGTGCGCGCGCAGCAGCCGCTGTACATTCCCTACCCCGAGTATTTCGACGTTAACATGTATGGTCCGCTGTTCAGCCTGATCATCGCCCCTTTCGCACTACTGCCGGATGCAGCGGGCGCTTTTCTATGGGTGATGGCGAATGCCGCGTTCCTTTACATCGCGATCCGGCAACTACCGCTGAACCGCATCCAGCAAAACCTCATCCTGATCTTTTCCAGCCACGAACTGATGGCGGCCAGCAGTTACTTCCAGTTCAACCCGGCCATTGCCGCCTGCCTGATACTGAGCTTTACATGTATCTTAAAAGGGAAAGATTTTTGGGCGGCTTTTCTTATCATGGCCGGCACGTTCACCAAGCTGTACGGCATCGCAGGACTTGCTTTTTTCTTCTTCAGCCGAAACCGCCTCCGGCTGACCGGCAGCCTGGTGCTGTGGGCAGCGGTCATGTTCGCACTACCGCTGGCGCTTGCGCCCATGGCGTATATTTTGCGCACCTACCACGAATGGATGGCCGCACTCCTGGAAAAGAACGATAAGAATTACCGCTTCCATGAGGGGATCGTGCTGCAGAACATTTCCGCGATGGGTTTTATACAACGGGTATTCCGGCTGCCTGCCCTGAGTAACTGGTGGGTGCTGGGGCCGGGCCTGCTGCTTTTCTTTTCGCAATACAGCCGCCTGCGGTGGAAGGAACATCCCCGTTACCAATTGTACCTGCTGGCCTCTACCCTGCTGTTTACGGTGCTATTCAGCACCAGTTCCGAATCGCCCACCTACATCATCGCATTCCCGGCAGTGTGCATCTGGTATGTGCTGCAGCCAGCCACCAAATGGAACAATGCGTTATTCATTTTCATACTCATCGGCACCAGTTTTTCACATTCGGATTTGGTGACGCCCTGGGTCAAAAAGAACATCGTGCTTCCTTATGCATTCAAAGCCTTTCCCTGCCTGCTGCTATGGCTGATACTGGTGTACCAGGTACTGCGCGGGCAATTCCTGCGCCTGCGCCCGTCATGAGGTTATTTTTTACGGTGGTGCTGTACCGACCAATGAATCCCCTGTTGTAACAGTTTCCTGTAATTGGGATTGGCAAAGGCTTCCGGGCCATGCCCCAGCTGAATGAACAGCACATCGGTATTGGCATAATGATTGACCCAGCCGATGTACCGCGAACTGCCGGGATGCGTGGTGCTCAGCAGCGGGTGGATACCGGGCTGTATACCGAAGTTGCCGTACACCTCATCGTATATTTCGAAATCCTGCAGCCCTTTGGTAACAGGGTGTTGCCGGTCTTCTATCTTCACGGGGATCACCACATCGTGCTGATAACTGGATGTAAGGGTATCTCCATTCACCAGCGTCGCTTTTTCATAGTATTTGCCGCCAAGGATGTGCTGAAACTCGTTCCAGTTACGTTGGTACGAAACAAGGGCATGATGCAGGAAGATCATGGCCGTGCCCTTTTGCAGCAATTGCAGGTAGGCCTGTTGCTGCTGCGGGGTGATGGAATCGTACATATCGTAAAATACCAGCGCGTCGTACTTTTTCACCGCCGGTGCAGCGATGAGCTCGTTGGCCTGCGGCTGCGCCAGTTTATCGTAGGTGATACCGGCCAGGGAGTCGAACATCTGGTAAAAAGGCACCTGTTTAAAGCCGTGACCGCCAGTAATAACGAGAATATGTGCTTTTTGCTGCGCCGTGCATACGATACTGCACAATAGCAGGATGATGGCTGCTGTTGCTGCTTTCATAACGGGGAAATTTACAGTAAGGTAAGAAATTTCGCTAATTTTGCGGGGAGCATGAAAGTCGAAAAATTCTTTCCGTCACCTGCATTGAAGCCATTTATAAAGGCTTACCTCATTGTTGAAAGTGAGCAGGAAGCCGACAGCAAAACCATTCCCGACACGGCTATCGTGATGGCGTTCCGTTATGCGGGGAATGTGCTCAGGAAAGAAGACGGACAGCTCGAGAACATCCCCGCCACGGCCATTTCCGGCCTGCGCAAATCGGCCCGCCTATTTAACTATCAGCGCCAAACCGGCAACCTCCTGGTGATACTGAACGAAGGCGGCATCGCCGCGTTTTCCGGCCTGCCGGCACATGAGCTGTTCGGGCTCAGTATTTCGTCAGACAACCTGTTTCCCGTCGCATCGCTCCGTGAAATCCTGGAGCGCCTCGCCGAAGCGAAGTCGCACCGCCACCGGGTGGGTGTGATGGAAACATTTTTGTTAAAACACCTGGCGGTACGGAAAGCGGATCCGCTGATCGGTGAGGCCATTCAACGGATACAGGCGCAGAACGGGCTGGCGCGGATCAAAGACCTGGCTGCTTCGCTGCACATCAGCCAGGACCCGTTTGAAAAAAGATTCCGGCACCTCATCGGCGCCAGCCCTAAACAATACGCGTCTATCATCCGGCTCCGGAACGTCATCAGCCGCTATCCCCACTCCCCTTCCCTGACCGCCGCTTCGTACGATGCGGGTTACTTCGATCAGTCGCATTTCATCAAAGATTTCCGCCTGTTTACCGGGCAATCGCCAAAAGACTTTTTCAAGTCGGAGCCCTTCTGGTAAATATCCCTCTCAAATCAATGATTTTTTACAATTCCACGGGGCGCCCGGCGGGTAACTTTGTCAAAAAAACAATGAAAACGATATGTATCGGGGCCATGCTGTTCACCGGCATCCTGCCTGCCCACGCTATCCATCCTATCACAAAAACAGTTATCATGACGAACGAAAAAACCGCTGTGCATCATCCGCACGAGACAACTCCATCCGCAACAGTGAACAACCCTGTTATACCTCCCCCGCACGAAGAACCTGCCACAGCCAGCAACAAAGCTGCCGTACGACGGTTGTATGAAGAAGCGCTGAACAAAAGGAACATGACGATATTACCTGCGCTGGTATCGCCGGAATACAGCCTCGGCGACCATCAGGGGCCAGCCGGGTTTGAAGCCTCACTGGCGCCGCTGATCAAAGCCTTCCCCGATATGCAATGGCATATTGAATCGATTGTAGCGGAGGGCGACCAGGTAGCGGTGAGCTGGTATTGGGAAGGCACGCACGCCGCGCAGTACCTTCACTATCCAGCCACCGGGAAAAAAGTGAGAAACACCGGCATCGGGATCCATACGTTCAAAGACGGGAAACTGTTCCGCTCCCAACTGATGACCGACCGTCTTGGATTTTTACAGTCGCTCGACGTGCTGCCTGCTACCATACCTGCTCCCGCCGCTAAAAACGGACAGGTGAGCTTCATCGACAAATTCCTCGTACCACCCGCCGCCATACAGGAATTCCGGGAAAGGACCCGCATCAACCGCGCATTCATCAAAACGCTGCCCGGCTTCATCGACGACGCTGCGTATGAATACAACGACGAAAAGGGCAACCTCGTTTGCGTAACAGTGGCGCAATGGGAAAGCCGCGAAGCCCTTGCGAAGGCAAAAGCAGCTGTACAGGTGCTATATCAGCAGCAGGGTTTTGATCCGGCAGCGATGTTCAAACGCCTGAACATCATGGCGGACAGGGGAGTTTATACCGAAACGGCGGAGTGAGGGCTTAACAAGCCGGTTTGCTCAGACGACTATCACGGCGGACAGGGTAGTTTATACCGAAGTGGCGGAGCGAAGATTTGATGAACCGGTTTGATCCCGTGAACATCACGGCAGACCGGGGAGTTTGTAACGAATCCTCGAAGAGAAGATTTAATGCGCCCTTAACGATGACCTCCGGCTTGTACAAGACAACAACGCTCAACAACGGCCGGTAAGTTGTAAGCAGAAAAGTCTCTTCACAAATGGGTGCTTTGAAAGCATCCATTTGTTTTTTCAGCCGATCTGTTTCCAGTAGATGATCGTTCCGGTGAGGCCGCCATGGGGCTTGAGCGCATAGCCGGGAATTTCGCCGGCGGCTTGGAATCCCAATCCTTCATACAATCCCGATGCCCCGCCATCGGTGGCCGTATCCAGTGTGAGCAGGGTGCGGCCTTGCTCCACCGCCAGCTGTTCCGCCGCCACCATCAATGCACGGGCGATGCCTTTGCCGCGGTATTGCACGCGGGTCATCAGTTTTGCGATTTCGGCGCGGTGAGGCTGGTTGGGTGGACATTGCAGCAGCAACGTCACTGTGCCAGCCAGTACCGTTCCATCGTAGATACCGAGGATAACCCTTTCGCCGCGCGCCGCAGCGTCGAGTGAGCTTTCCCAGAACGCCGATGCTTCCTCCCTTGCCAGCGGATGCATAAAACTGACGGAGCCGCCGTTGGCCACAGTTTCGATGATCAGGCCAGCCAGGTCGCTGATGGTTTGCGTTGATTTGTTGAGCCGGATGATGTTGAAGGTAGACGCCATAGGCCATAAAATTACCGAATCCGCGTTATTTCCGGAAGTCCTTCGGCGTTACCTGCGCATACTTTTTGAAGAATTTGATAAAATGCGAGAGGTCTTCAAAACCAAGACAAGCGGCTATCTCGGAAATATTCCAGTTCGTATGTTTGAGCAGAGCGCGGGCTTCGAGCGCGATGCGCTCCGCGATAAGCGCCGTGGTGGTTTTCCCCGTACTGTCTTTCAGTACTTTGTTGAGGTGGTTGACGTGCAGGTTCAACTGCTTCGCATATTCACCGGCCGTTCGGAGATGAATGGCCTGCAGCGTGGATTCAATCGGGAACTGCCTTTCCAATAGCTCCAGGAACAGCCCGGTAATGCGTTCCGATGCGTTGGAATCCGTTTTACCCGGCTGGCTGATCATGCCCGGGCGCAGCTTCAGCGCAATATGGATCAGTTCCAGCACCAGGCCGCGCAACACATCGTATTTGTAGGGATAATCCGAGGCGATTTCGGCAAACATCTTTTCATAGATGGCCTTTACCTGAAGGGCCTCTTCATCGGTGAGATCAAGCACGGGCGTACCGTCTGGCCGGTACAGCGGGTATTCCCGGATGTTGCCGTACCCTTTGAAAAAATCTTCAGTGAACACACAAAAAACGGCCCGTACTTCGGGGCCCGTGGGCGCCCAGTTATATGGGATCTGCGGGTTGGCGAACAGCAGCATGTTCTGTTTTACCGTCATGATCTTGTCCGCATAATGCACTTCGTTACCGCCGGAAATGAGGCTGATCTTGTAATAATCTTTCCGGCTGTAAGGCATCGGGTGCGCCGCTTCGCCGCCTTTGAAATCATCGAGGCGGAACACGTTGAAGTGCCCGATTTTCCGGATGATCTCGCTGGGTAATACGCCCAGGCGGGTGCGATAAAAGTTTTCCAGCGTTTCCGGCTTTTCCATCTTCCAAATTTAAGGATAAACAAAGTTAACGCTGTTTACCGGTATCCATTGGTCGGATTCAAAGAAGAAACGGCATCCTTCAATCATTATTCGTTCACAAGGAAATGGGCGATGCGGCAGGCCGTGCCTGTGGCCGCGGGATCATGCTCCTGCAGTATTTCCACCTGGAGGCGGTGTTTGCCGGGAGCCAGCTCGTCATCGAGCATCAGGTACCAGGGCAGGTGGAGGCGCTTGCTCCACTGGGTATGCAGGCTAAGGGTGCGGGCCGGTTTGCCGTCGATGCGGTAGCGGATAGTTCCTGCATCCGGCCCTGCCAGTACGGCAAGGCCGATACCACGGCCTTTGAACGTCAGTTCGAACGTAGCGCCGGGCTGCTGCCCTTCCAGCACGGGAATGTTCACGAAACCATCGCGGGTGCCGGCCTCGTCTGCCGGTTTCCAGCTATCCACCACCCGGAACCCTTTTAACTGTGCTGCTTCCTGCACAGCGTGGTAACGGCCATTGTCGTATGCAAACGGATTCAATCGTGCGGGCATTGCGCCCGGTGCGGCCGCCGTGGCCGGTTGCTCCTGCAGCATCGTTTTCATCGTCCGGAAATAAATCTCCTGGCCGAACGGCGAAGGATGCAGGTCTTTGAAATCATACGCCCAGGTGAATTCACCGGCTTTGATGCGGTCGTACACCTCGCGCGACAAATTGATGAAAGACGCACCGTAATGTTTTGCCACTTTTTTGTGCACCGCTACTTCCACCGGCTCTTTACCCGCGTCGTAATCTGCGTTTTTATGAGGATCGGAAAAAGCCATCATAACGGTCGCCGCAGCCGGGTTTTGCCGGTACAGCTGCCGGAGGATGCCTTCCAGGGCGCGCACCTGCGCGGTTTCAGAAAAACCATTGCCCCGGTCGTTCACCGCCGCTTCCACGAACAACAAATCGGGCGTGCCTTTGCCCAACACATCGCGGTGAAAGCGGAAGGCGTGCGGCGTGCTGCCGAGGGACGGAATACCTGCTGCGATGAATGTGAATGTCGTACCGGGAAATGATTCCTCGAGGTACTGCGACACTTTATTGCGCCAGCCTTTATTGTATGTGATGGATCCACCAAGGAAGGCCACCGTTCCGGTTTTCGTCTGGCGAAACTTTTGAAATGCGCGGTTGAGTGAGGCGTTTCTTTCGATGTACGCACTGCTACCGAGTGGCCGGCTGACGGGCACGCTGTGGCGTTCTATAAAATCCGCCAGCTGTGCGGGCTGTTCAATGTAAAAATGATGCCCTGCCAGGTTCTGTTCCCCCCTCGTCATGGGAATGACCGTTGCCGGTCCCCCCAGGCGGGTGTATTCCTGGATGAGCGGGAAAGTATTTTCCTCCGCCGGCACAATGGAATCGTGCAGGCCGATCACGTGCAGTACCGGCACTTTGAAGGCCGCCAGTCCTGCCAGATCTTTCAACGGAATATCCGTGTAGTCGCCGGCGGTGGCTTCCGTTTTCCCGAATAATTGCAGCCATTGGGCCCATTGATCCGGCGCACCTTTGCCGCGGCCCTTTCCGCCCGGCCAGCTTTTAGGATCACAAACCGGCGCTTCCGCATAGATACAAGCTACTTTCCCGGGGTTGCGCTTCGCCCATCCGTACACATACAGTCCTCCCCGGCTAACACCTTCCAGCGCCACCTTCGGAGCCATCTGTTTAGTGCCGGTCATATAAGCATAAAAGGCATCCCACACCTGCATCGCCTGCGGATGGCCAAAGAGGTTATTGGTATTGACGTATGCTACGTGGAAGCCGCGTGTCAACAGGATGCTGTCCATCTCCGTATGCCAGTCGGGGAAATGTGCGCGCCAGACCCAGGGGTTGCCGGGCAGCGGCTGACGGGGCATTACATAGAAGGCATCCCGGTCCGCGAAGCGGAACTTTACTTTTTTGAACCCTTTCCAGTCAACGGTAGTTTCACTGCTTTGGGCCGATGCGCTGTGCAGCATGAGGAGCAGGAAGCACACAGACAGTACGCGGAATTTCATCTGAATATCACTTTAGACAGGCAGTAAAATACTCAGAATTCCGGGATATTTCAGTGATGCTAATATCCCATCAGGGTACGCTAAAATACGCGCAGCATTGGCTACATCAAATGAAGAGCGCGCACATTTTCAACGGCCTCATTTTTTATAACGTTCCCGCGTACAATTTGGTCGCATACCGCACCGTAACAGTACCGTTCTCCTGAAAGCGATGGAACAATACACGCAGGTCTTCCACCATCGCATCATAACCCGCTTCACCCGGCGCCGGCACATACGACGAAGAACCGAGCCGGCCTTTCAGCCCGTCGAAGTCAAACACCTGGCGGTTTGGAAAGGTCGCGCTCTCAAATGCGGCAGGATGGAAAAATGCGCTGATTTTTTCTTCATCCGTATTGCGATGATCGACCTGCTTGTAATCGCTGGCATGGCGAACGATCAGTTCATCGTACGCCGCCGAAAACGCATCGTCGGTCAGCCTTTCATTCCAGATAAGCACCACGATCCCCTGCGGTTTGAGGATCCTTTTGAATTCCGGGCGTGTTTGAGCGGCATTGAACCAGTGGAAGGCCTGTCCCGCCACCACGGCGTCCATACTGCCTGTTTCGAGACCGGTATGCTCGGCCGTGCCGTTCACCGCGCGGAAGCCCGGGAAATGCCCCAGCAGCTCTACCGACTTTTCGCGCATGGGACCATTGGGCTCCACACCGGTCACCTCGTAACCGGCCTCCAGCAACAGGGCCGCAGAAATGCCCGTACCGGAGCCTACATCCGCCACAGCGCTGCCTGAAGGCAGGCCGAAGCGTTGCTGCAGGTAATCGATGACCGCAGCAGGATAACCGGGGCGGTATTTAACGTAATCGTCTACACGGTTGCCAAACCGTTCGGTACTGTTATGTGGTGCCATATGCCGGGTATTGGTATACGCTAAAATTACGGCGTGTTTTCATCCCGCATAAAGTCATCACAAAAATGATAGATGGATATAATTCACATTATTTTATTTATAGGTGAATCCGGCTGAACTTTGCGGAAGAAAATCAACACAATGAAACATCAGAAAGGATTTTTTCTACTGGCTGGCCTGATCATTTTATCCGCCTACCATACCACCAGCGCACAACTCAAGCCCGACCGCGCAGTACGAATAGACGCCGTCATCAACAAACATATCGCGGCACGCCACATACCGGGCGCCACAGCGCTCATTCTCCGGCACGGCAAAGTGATCTATCAGCAATCGTTCGGTTATGCGGATATGGAAACCCGAAGAGCGATGCGGGCAGATGATATTTTCAGAATTGCGTCCCAATCCAAAGCCCTGACGAGCCTTGCCGTGATGATGCTGTGGGAGGAAGGCAAATTCCTGCTGGATGATCCCCTGTCCAGGTACATCCCCGCATTCAAAGCCCCGAAAGTACTGGTTTCGCATAATCCCGCCGACGATAGTTATACGACGAGGCCGGCCAGCCGGGAAATCACCATCCGCGACCTGTTGCGCCATACCTCCGGCATTGCTTACGCTGCCGTATTCAGCGACCCGGTAATGCAGCGCATCTATGCGAATGCGGGCATTCCTTCGGGCATCGGCACCAGTACATCCACCATCAGGGAAAAGATGGAATTACTGGCCACCCTTCCTTTACAGCACGACCCCGGGGCGGCCTTCACGTACGGGCTGAACACCGACCTGCTGGGGTACCTCGTTGAAATCTGGAGCGGCCAGCCATTGGATGTCTTCATGCGCCAGCGTGTGTTTGAGCCGCTCGAGATGAAAGACACCTGGTTCCATCTCCCGGCTGGCAAAAAAGACCGGCTGGTGAGTCTCTATGAAACCACCGCCAACGGCGGACTTGAAAAAGTCAACCACCAGTTGTATGAAGGCGTTGACCCGCTGTTCCCCACGCTGAAAGGCAGCTATCTGTCGGGCGGGGCCGGCTTAAGCTCCACTACCGCAGACATGGCGAATTTTTATACGATGTACCTCCAAAAAGGTCAGTTCAAAGGAAAACAGCTGGTGGCGCCGTCTACCGTGGAGTTGATACTGCGCAACCAGTTACGCGAAGGCGTTCACCCGTCTCCCCTTCCGCAGCAACCCGACGATTTTGCTTTCACGCTCGGGGGGTTTGCGCTGACAACAGCCGGCAACGCTTATCTCCAGCCCCGCAGTATCGGCTCGTTCGGTTGGGGAGGCGCCTACAACACACATGGCTGGGCGGATCCGCAAAAGGGACTGATAGTGCTGTTGTTCACACAGGAATATCTCTCGCCTTACTTCTCCATCGGGGAGGAGTTTGAAGCGGCAGTGTACCAGGCGCTGCCATAATATTCCTGCTGTTCCGTTTTTTACAATCCTCTTTTGCACCGCCCGGCGACCTTTGTGGTTGCCGGACGGTGGAGTTTCCGGCATTTCGTATCTTTAATTCACCTCAGCCCGCAACAATGAAATATCGAGAGATAACACCGGCAAACAGGCTACAGCAGTATGTAAAATGTTATTACATCTACGAATCGGATACCAGTACGGCATTTGAGGACATCGTATTTCCCAGCGGCGCGATGGAAATCATCTTCAACCTCGGCGCCGGCCATTGGCAGACCGATGCCGGCAGCGGGTTTGTGACCACGCCGGCCATTGAACTGTGGGGGCAAATCATCCGGCCGTTGCCGGTGAAATCGATCGGAAAAAACACCATGCTGGGCATCCGTTTTTTCCCGCATGCCGCGTCCTTTATCCTCAACGACAAAGCAAGCCTGTTCAACAACCAGGTGGCCGACTTCAGCGACATCTGGGGCGAGGTTACCACCTCGCTGCATGGCAGGCTGCTCGATACGGCTATATGGCAGGAAAGAATTGCGCTGGTCGAAAATTTCCTCCTGCAACGGCTGGCCGCATCGGAAGGAAGATGGAACAAGGCAGGGCTGATCGATCACATCATGCGCGAAATGGGGCACGAAGACTTTTTCGACAATATTGAAAACGTGGCGTCCCGCTATGGCATTACCTCGCGTTACCTGCAAAAACTTTTCCTGCAATACACCGGCCTCACCCCGAAACTGTACACCAAGATCAACCGCTTCCAGCAGAGCCTGAAGCTCGTTACGCAAAAAGATATCCCGTTAACCTCCATCGCATATCATTGCGGCTACTTCGACCAGTCGCATTTCATCAAAGAATTCAAATCCTTCACCGGTCTTACGCCCTCCGGTTACGCCGCAGACACTTCTCCCATCACGGTTGCAGCCGTTCAAAACTGAGCAGTTCCGTTTTATACAATTCCGGGTTGTTGTACGCGTATAATTTTGTACCTGAAATTTATTCATTGTATCATCAACCGGACAATATGAACCACTTCAGAAACCTGCATCATTCCAACGGCCTGCTGTTGCTGCCGAACGCATGGAACGTTAAAAGCGCCCTGATTTTCGAGGAAGAAAAATTCCCGGCCGTAGGCACATCCAGCGCCGCGGTGGCGGCCAGCCTCGGCTACGACGACGGAGAAAAGATCCCTTTCACGGATTATTTCTTCATGCTCAGCCGTATCCGCACATCGGTCAATATCCCATTGTCGGCCGACGTGGAAATGGGTTACGGCATTTCCAACGATGCCATCGCAGACAATATTCTCCGGCTGGCCGACATCGGGGTGGCGGGCATCAACATCGAGGATTCGCTCATCGGCTCTTCCGGGCGAACGCTGAAAAACGCGGGCATCTTCGCCAAAACGGTATCCCATATCAAAAACAGGTTGGCTTCGCGGAATGCGGATATATTCATCAATGTGCGGTCCGACATTTATCTGCTGGATGTTCACAATAAACAGCAGGAACTGGAAGAACGGCTTCCCCTGTATGAGGCGGCCGGAGCGGACGGAATTTTCCTGCCCTGCATCGCTGCGGAAAAAGATATCGCAGCGGCTGCCGGTATCACCAAACTGCCGCTGAACGTGATGTGCATCCCGGGGCTGCCGGATTTCGACACGCTGCATCAGCTGGGCGTCAAACGCATCAGCATGGGGCCCTTTTTGTACAATAAAGTGTATGAAAACGTGGCGCAGCTGACCTCTGCGATCATGGCCAACAGGAACTTCTCCGCCATCCTTTCCTGAATATACAGCTGATGTGTACCGCTCAACGAATCAGCACACATGCCGTTTCACCTCTCCTTCCGCCGGTGCGGTGCCAGGCATTGTGCCCATCATGCGGTCATGCTCCCGAATGTCAAAGTAAAACAGGTGCCTTCGCCGGGCTTGCTCTCGAAGGAAATATCGCCGTTCAGCAGATCGGTATAACGTTTCACGATGTTCAGGCCCAGGCCGGTACCCTGGATGTCGCCGGCATTGGACGCCCTGAAAAAATTGCCGAATATCCGGTGCTGGTCTTCATAAGGAATGCCGATGCCGTAATCCCTGACCCTGGCTGATGCTTTGTTATCGGCTACTTTGATGTGCAGGTCGATCGGCTGGTGCTCGCCGGAATATTTGCTGGCGTTGGAGATCAGGTTCAGCAGGATGTGCCGCAATACCTTGGCATCCTGCACTATCTCCATTTCGCCCTCGTGCGTGAAGCGTACTTTCTGGCCGATTCTTAAGGCGCTGCTGAACTCATCCACAAGGTTTTCTATAAAATCGCGGAGATGGATGCGCTCGCCCTGCATTTCGGCCTTCCCCTGATCGAGCTTGTCTATCAGCAGGAAATCGTGCAGAATGGTATTGAGATTGTTGACGGACGATTTGATTTTGCCGAGCTGTATCTTTTTCTTCTCTTCGTGCCCCTCCCCTTTGTAGTTCTCCAGCAGGAATGCGCTGGACAGGATCGCGCTGAGGGGTGTTTTGAATTCATGGGAGGCCATCGACACCATGCGGGTTTTGGCCGCGCTCAGTTCCTTTTCCCGGTCGAGCGAATGGATCAGCTCCTGCGTACGCTCGTTCACGCGCTGTTCCAGTTCCGCATATACCTGGATGTTTTCCATATTGACGGCCGTGATATCCGCCAGCGACTGCAGCATTTCTATTTCTTCGTCGGAAGGCAGGTGTTTATGCGCCCAGTAATTGCCGATCGCCGCAATGGGATCGATGCTTCTTACCGGCACCATGAGCAGGCTTTTTACGAAGGTGGGACGGTATGCGTCGATGGGAATCCGGCTGTCCTGGTAAATATCCTCGATCACCGCCGGCTTGCGGTTGATCATGGCCCAGCCGCTGATACAGATGTCCATGGGAAACCGCTGCCCTTTCCACAAAGGCGCGATGGCGTCTTCATCTGCGTAATAACATTTTCCCTGGTCGCGGAGCACGAAGGTGGCGCCGTCGGCCCCGGTGAGGCGGCGGGCGGCTGTGCGCACGATGCGCATAACGGATTCAAGACTGCGAGCCAGGGACATTTCCTGCACGGCGGTCACCAGGACCTTCATAGACTGCTTTTCAGCTATAGGAGATAGTATCGACATATCATAGGATATATATACCTAATGTACGTTTTTTTGCTGAAACTGGTTGTTAATGAGGGCGGTACACGGGTTATCGCCCGGTAATTCCCTGCCTTCTCCCGGATGCGCCTGTCCCTTTTCCGCCCGCTGTGCCTCCTTTGATTATCGTACATTTGTGATATGAAAAAACAGCAGAGCGTTGAAGCGTTTTACCACGACCGCGGGATGGCGGGCGAGGCGCACGGCCTGTTCAATGTGTTTGAAAACGAGACCAACTGCAATGAGCCGCATGTGTATAACCGGCGCGACTTTTATAAAATCTCCCTGCTGGAAGGCACCAGCCGGCTCAGCTGGCATCACCAGGAAATCGAGATCGACCGACCGGCGCTGGTATTCTTCAATCCTGTTATTCCTTTCGCATGGGCGCCGCGCTCTGAGGAACAGCCCGGTTATTTCTGCCTGTTCAAAAAAGAGTTCCTCCAAGACGGTGACCGGGACGAGGGCCTGCAAAACTCACCGCTGCTTCAGCCCGGCCACCACCCTGTCTTTTTCCCCGATAAGAAACAACTGCGCCGCCTCCGGGAGATATTCGTCTTGATGCTGGCGGAGATCGAATCCGACTATGTTTACAAGTACGACCTGTTGCGGAATTACCTGCACCTGCTCATCCACGAGGCATTGAAAATAAAACCCGGCATCACCGGCGTGCGGCAAAAAAATGCAGCCGGGCGCATCGCATCGGATTTCCTGGAGCTGCTCGAAAGGCAGTTCCCCGTCGATAATCCCGACCGGTCGCTGAAACTGAGAACCGCCGGCGATTTCGCGAACGCGCTGTCCGTTCATGTGAACCATCTGAACCATGCCATGCAGGAAACGACGGGCAGGCCAACTACCGGCCATATCTCCGAAAGGATACTGGCGGAAGCAAAAGCATTGCTCAAACACACCGACTGGCCTATTGCTGAAATCGCGTACAGCCTTGGCTTCGAATATCCCAATTACTTCTACAATTTCTTTAAAAAGAAAACCGGGCATCCGCCTAAATCCTACAGATCCCGGACGCTTTGATTTTTATACTTTTTACTTTGATTCCATTAGCTCTGGCAGCACCCGGCCGGGTAATTTGCGTGTCTTAACAAAACAAACATGGACAGTAAAACAACCGTGACCGGATACGCGGTCAAAGCGCCCAAAGGTCAACTGGAGCCGTTTACGTACGAGCTTCCCGAAATCGGCAAAGAGCAGGTAGATATCAGGGTGGCATATTGCGGCCTTTGTTATTCCGATGTGAATATGATCAATAACGACTGGGGCACCACCCATTACCCGCTGGTGCCCGGTCATGAAATGGTGGGCGAGGTAATCCGCACCGGCAGTGAAGCAAAAGGTGTAAAGGTGGGCGACAAGGTGGGCATGGGCTGGTTTTCCGCCTCGTGCATGCATTGTCCCCAATGCATGAGCGGGCAGCACCACTTCTGTGCCGACGCAGAACAAACGATCGTGGGGCGGCACGGCGGCTTCGCCGATATCGTCCGCGGCCACTGGTCGTGGGCCATTCCCCTTCCCGCCGGCATCGACCTGGCAAAGGCCGGTCCCTTGCTCTGCGGCGGCATTACCGTGTTTAACCCGATCATCGCGGCCGGTGTGAAGCCTACAGACAAAGTGGGCGTCATCGGCATCGGTGGCCTCGGGCACCTGGCTATCCGCTTCCTGCGCCATTGGGGCTGTGAAGTAACGGCCTTCAGTTCCAACAAATCGAAGCACGACGAAATCAGGGAGATGGGCGCCACACGCGTGATCGATTCCACCAATGCCGATGACCTGCAAGCCGTCAAAGGGCAGCTGAATTTTATCCTCAGCACCGTGAATGTGCCGCTGGACTGGGAGCGCTACCTAAACTGCCTTGCGCTGAAAGGAGAACTGCACACCGTTGGCGTGGTACTGGAGCCGATGAGCATCCCGGCTTTCAGTCTCATCAACGGCGAAAAAAAAGTAGCCGGCAGCCCGAGCGCCAGCCCCGCTGTGATCAAAACCATGCTGGATTTTTGTGTACGGCACCAGATCTATCCCACGGTAGAAGAGTTCCCCATGGAACGGGTGAATGAGGCGATTAAACACCTGACGGAAGGGAAAGCGCGATACAGGGTGGTGCTGAAGAACTGAAGCTGTGCGATGACAAAAAAAGCCCGGGCAGAATTACCCGGGCATGGCATGCTTACACTTAAACTTTACGTTATGATTGAAAAGTAAACAAAGGTAACGGCAGAATGGCACCACCCTGTTTGGCAGACTCATGCGCCAGAATGCCCACGCAGGTGATGTTGGCGGACTGCGCCGCATTCGGGTACGGCTGCGTTCCTTTCACCAGTGCGTCGATGAACGCATGTACCAGGTGCGGATGCGAACCGCCGTGCCCGGCGCCCTGGGTAAATGAAAGGTGCTGATGATCGTCCGCGTCGTATACGCCCTGCCGGGTGAAACGCTGAATGGGTTCAGGTAGCAGGTGCGCATAGTCCGGGCATTCCGTTTCCTGCGGTATTTCCGGCTCCGGCTTTTTAGCGGTATGTACTACCAGCGGCTGCCCTTCGATCAGGGGCCATTCCACGGACTTTTTGGAACCATACACTTCAAAACTCTCGCGGTACTGCCTGGCTACATCGAACAGGGAGCGGTACACATGCGCACAGAGGTCTGAATTCCGGAGTTTGATATGGGTGGTTTCCACCGCGTACGGAGAATTATAATGCTGTTGCAAATCTTCCCGGATGGTGCCCGAGCCGAGGCAGCTGACATATTCCGCCTCGCCGCGCATCAGTCCAAGTACCGGCCCCACACAATGGGTGGCATAATACATCGGCGGCAGGCCCGGCCAGTAATTCGGCCAGCCGTCCATATCCTGCTGGTGGCTCGCTTTCAGGAACTGCAGTTTGCCCAGTTCTCCCTTTTCGTGCAGTTCTTTCATGAAGAGGAACTCGCGGGCATACACCACCGTTTCCATCATCATATATGTGAGGCCTTTTTCTTTGGTGAGGCGTACGATCTCTTCACATTCTTCAATGGTGGTAGCCATGGGAACCGTGCAGGCCACGTGTTTGCCGGCTTTCAGGGCTTTGATCGACTGTATGCCGTGATCGGGGATGGGAGTGTTGATGTGCACGGCATCGATTTCCGGATCCTGCAGCAGGGCGTCGTAATCCGTGTATCTTTTCGCGATACCGAAAGCATCCCCCACTTCGTTCAGCCGTTTTTCATTCCGCTGGCAGATGGCCACCAGCCGGGCGTTGGGGTAATGCTGGTAGATGGGGATGAATTCAGCGCCAAACCCCAGGCCCACGATCGCCACGTTGATTTTTTTATCGCTCATATCTTAACAATTGATGTAAAAAACGGTATCCTTCCTCAGCGAATGCATCCTGCGTTTCCGCAAACGACCGCCAGATGCAGACAGCGCCGGCCAGTTCCTTTATATCGGGTGTAAAACTTTCTATGCTCACTACGCCCCTGTAGCCGATGGTATCGAGGCCTTTTTTGAAATCCTGCCAGGGCGTTTGGCCGGTGCCCGGCACGCCCCGGTAGTTTTCCGCCACCTGTACATGCAACAGTTTGGGGCCGGCCAGTTCTATGGCGGCGGAGAGGCTGCGTTCCTCCAGCGCCATGTGGAAGCCATCGAGCAGGATGCCTGCGGCGGCGTGATTGATGTCTGTAACCAGGCGGTGCACATCCGCAGCCGTGTTCACGAGATCGGACTCAAAACGGTTGAGCGGCTCCAGGGCGATGGACACGCCGTGCGCCTGTGCGTCTGCGCAAACGCGCTGCAGATTTTTCACCGCCAGATCCCATTCTCTTTTCCGCTCTTCCGGCGGCAGCATCCGCGTTTTACCTACGGCGGAATACATGGGGCCGGCGAGGAACCCTGCTCCTACTGCGTTGCAGAGTGCAAAACAGTCCCGGATGTAGGTGAAGCAGTTTTCATTCACGGCCGGGTCTGTATGCGTAAGGTCGCGGGTGGGCCCAAACGCTCCGCAAACCACGGCTTTCAGGCCATTGGCGTCCAGTGCGCGGGCCACTTCAGCGCCGTCGATCTGCTCGGGGTATTCGGCGGGGATTTCCACCACATCGTATCCCATCGCTTTTATTTTCGGAAAAAGCGCGATGGTGGCAGTCGTAAAAGGTGACGTCCATAACCAGGTGCTTACGCCCAGGCTGATCTGTTGCTGCATGTAGAATTATATTTTGCATCACTTCCATCACATGAATGTTGCAGCAGAATTATCTTTCTGTACACTTCCATCATAACGTTCATGACGTCGTTTTATATGGCATTCCCTGCGGTATGGCGCGTTATTTTTTCGGCACCACCTTCATCACCCCGTTCATGATCGACCAGTGGCCGGGGAATGTGCAGACAAACGGGTAATCGCCTGTTTGCGCGGGGGCGGTGAAACGAAGCGTTACCGTTTCTTCCGGGTTCACCAGCCGCGTGGAGAACAATACATCCGGCACCGAAGGCACGTATTGCATTTCCGCACCGCCCGGCTGCGCGGCGAGTTTATCGGCCGCCTTCCCTACCACCGCCAATGCGCCGGGGCGGGTGATCACCAGGTTATGCTGCATGAAGTCCGGGTTTTCAAATTTGATCTCGACAGGTTTGCCCGCTTCCACGGTGAAGGTCTTCACATCGTATTTCATTTCATTTTTGATCACCCTGATGTGTATCAGCGTAGCATCGGCTGCGGCCGCGCCGGGCTCATCCGTTGCCGGTTTGTTGAGGTAAGCGCGCACAAACGTTTCCGCCATGCCCGCATCTCCAAACAACCGGGCGGAACCACCGCGCGCTATTTTCTCCACTTCGTACCGCCAGTTGCCGGCCAGGGGAATGCGCTGCGTGCCGTTTTGCAGGTACAGATCGGCCGGTTGACCGTAAATGCCGCCGTCGTTACCCGTATCTTCCATGCGCACGGCAATGACGTTTTTACCCGGTTTCAGCACGCCTGCCGGTATTTTGTATTTGCGGGGCAGGCTCCACTTACGTTCCGTTTTCCCGACAGATACGCCGTTTATAAATGTTTCGTCCGAATCATCGATGGGGCCAAGCGACAACATCACTTCTTTACCGGGCGCCGCTACGTCGACCGTTTTACGAAACCACACCACGCCATCCATTTCGAGCCCCGCGTTTTCGATGGTGGAAGGGAGTTTCATTTCCTTCCAGGCAGCATCGTCGAAACCAGCAGCAGCACGGTTCACGGCAGCAGGTTCCACGGGCTGATATCCCGGATGCGCCGCCATGAAGGCATCGATAAATCCTTTGCGATGGCGGTTAGCAGCGGCATACAACGCTTTGCCCAACCAGTCGTCTTTTTTCACCGCTTCTTCGTTGCTGATGACATACAAAGCTTTGCCCAACTGTTCGGACGGTCCGGTTTCCGTGAGCGACACCAAAGCGGCGAGGCGGGTATTCGGGTCGGCATCTTTCAGTATCCCGCTGTTCAGTATCTGTGCCTCCGTCCAGTCGTATTTGGACAGTATCTGGATGGCGGCTTTTCTCACCGCGGGATGCTGGTGTTTGAGCGCGGCTGTCACGGCTTCGTTTTTCGCCGCGGCACCCAGCCCGTCGATTGCCCAGAGTGCGTGCAATGCGGCCGGCATGTCTTTTCTCGTCAGGGCTTCCAGTTCAGGCAATAGGTCTTTATTGTTACGTTCTACCAATAGCCGCTGTGCGGTAAGCCGCCAGAACATGTTATCGTTGTCCAGCGCAGCCAGTAAACCTGCCGGCTCCTTTTTATCGAGTGTCGGATAGTTGACCTTTTTTGCTTTTTTGCTGACCACGCGCCAGATACGGCCATGGCTTTTATCCCTCAACGGATTTTCATAAGCGTTGCCTTTGCCGTTGGTAGCCGCGTAACCGCCGCGTTCCGGCGTGGGCGTGGGGTTGTGCTGAATGATGAAATTGTACCAGTCGAGCACCCACACTGCCCCATCCGGCCCCGGTTTCGCCTCTACGGGCGACACCCATTCATCCGCGCTGGCAAACAGGTTCCAGCCGTCCCTCTCCTTAAAACCGGCACCATCCTTTTCTATACGGGCGGAATGCACCAGGTGCCCGGTGGGCTCACATACGAATGCGATGCGGTTCCAGTACTCTTCCGGGAAATTGCGGGCGGTGTAAAAGCTGTGGCCGGCAGCAGCCGTGAAGCCACCAAATACATCCACCTGCCGCACGTGCTGTGTAATGGGATGCATGGCATAGTGACCGTCTATCTTGCTGCTGCCGCCGGCGTTGATCCCTTCCACACCCTGCAGCGCCTTATTGGGGATGCCCATAAATACGCTGTGCGTGTTGTTGGCCGTCGAGCCGAATATGTCATTGTTCTCTGTGAAACCCAATCCCCACGTGTTATTGCTGGTGGAGGTCATAAATTCGAAGGAAGAAACGTCGGGTGCAAAGCGGTAAAAACCCTGGCTGAAGGTGAACGGCACTCCGCCGATGGCACCTTTGAAACCGGAATAACCTACCGTTCCCCAGATGTGATTATCGATGCCGTAGCGCAGGTTGGAAGGGCCGGCGTGCGTATCGAAAGTTCCCCAACCATCGATGATCACTTTGCGGATGTCCGACTTACCGTCGCCCGTCGTGTCTTTCAGGAAAAGGAAATGCGGCGCCTGCGACACGATGATGCCGCCGTCGTGAAACACGAGGCTGGTCGGAATGTTCAGCTTGTCGGCAAATACCGTGAAGCGATCGGCCCGGCCATCACCGTCGGTGTCTTCACATATCTTGATGCGGTCGTCTCCCTCCCCTTTTTCGTCGCGCACGGTGTTCGGATAATCGACGGTTTCGATCACCCAAAGACGGCCTTTCTCGTCCCAATCCATCGCAATGGGATTGATGATATCCGGCTCCGATGCGAACAGCTCCAGATCGAAGCCCGGCGGCACCTGTATAAGTTTGGCCGATGCCTCCGGTGAAAGCGGCTCCTGGAATTGCGGAGGGGGCTCCCTTTTTTCGTAGTTCGGGATATTGGCCTCATCGCGGTACACCAGCTTCGGCAGGGAGGCGCGGTACGGCTCCCAGAGGGATTTCACTTTATCGCCCACCGCCCATACAATCCCTGCCTTCAGCAGGGCATGAAAACCTGGATTGTTCCAGGTACGCTCATCGTGGCCGTAGGCTGTATAAAACACACGTCCTTTGCCGTATTCTTTCACCCAAGTCCAGGGCTCGCGGCGCTGGCTGTCAACCCGCTCCATCAAGACGGTGCGGTCGTTGCTCAGTTTGTCGTGCACATATGTTTCGTCCCAGGTCGCAAATTCCTTCAGCGACTGGGTAACGGGATGCGTTTTATGGGTGATCACCGCGGTAAAAGAATCCGTGCCGTGTTTGAGAAACTGGCCACCCACCATGTCAACAAAAGCGGAAGAGTTGCGGAAGCAGTAGCTGGCACAGTGAACGGGAATAAACCCTTTACCGGACCTGACGAACTCCAGCAGCGCCGCTTCCTGCGGGGCAGAGATCGAGTCATGGTTGGCATACAGCAACAGGCCGTCGTATTGCGCCAGGTTTGTGCTGTTGAGATCATCCGGGTTATCGGTATACGTCAGCTGGATACCTTCGGTAGCCAGTGCGGAAGCCAGCATCGGCATATATAATGCGCTGTTGTGGTGCTCGCTGTTATGCCCCAGGAAAAGGATCTCGATTTTGCGCGGCGCATCTTGCCGGCATGCTGCCATAAAAAAGCAGCATGCTGACAAGAATAAGTAAACGTGGAATTTTCTGTTCATAAGAAAGAACGAATGATATAACGAATATCCGGAAATTCGTTTCTGCAGCTTTCCTTAATATTGCCAGATTTTGACTATATTTTATCATAAATCAGACCACAACCTCCATTCTTATGATAAATGAAAAGAACTACCGGTCATGAAAGCTGCATTGCAAAAATCACCGATCTCGGCCGACAGGGTGTTTGAAGCCAAGATGCTGAAGGAACCGCATTTCGATCCCAACTGGCATTTTCACCCGGAGTACCAGCTGTTTGTGGTATTGAGAGGTACCGGCACGCGTTTTACCGGAGATCATCTGGCGCCGTTCCGGCAGGGGGATTTTGTACTCACTGGGCCCAACCTGCCGCATATGTGGCAAAGCGACCCGGAATACTTCGAAGGCAATAAAGATTTATGGACGGAAGGCATCGTTGTGTACCTGCCGGAAGACTTCCTGGGGAATGGTTTCCTCGAAAAAAAAGAGGCCTGGCAGATGCGGCAATTGCTGACCAGGAGCAGCCAGGGAATTGAATTCTACGGCAACACCAACCAGCAGGCCACATTATTGATGCAGCAGATATTGCTGCAGCATGATTTCGGCAGGATCTTGTCGCTATTGCAACTGCTCCACCTGTTGTCGCAATCCACCGAATGCCGGCAACTGGCCAGCGCCGGTTATACCAACCAGCTGAAAGCGTCAGACACGGAGCGGATGAACAGCGTGCATGCTTTTGTGATGAAAAACTTCCGCGAAAAGATCACCCTGGATGAAGTGGCTGCTATCGCCAATATGACGCCCACCTCCTTCAGCCGGTATTTCAAAACACATGCGAATAAAAACTTCTCGGATTTCCTGACCGAGATACGCATCGGTTATGCCTGCAAACTGCTGATGGATGAAAATATAGATGTTGCCCAGGTATGCTACGACAGCGGGTTTTATACACTCTCCAACTTCAACAGGGCATTCCGTGAAATCACCGGCTATAATCCGCTGGCATACCGGAAGAAGTATATGGGTGCGGGATGAGCGAAGCGATTCCATGCGCTGTATTGTTGTTTGATACCCAAACGTGCTGCCTTGCGCCGCAGATACGGATTATTCATCTTCACAAACGGATATTCTGCGTTCGGGGCCGTAAACGGGTAAATTAATTCGATATTATTGCAGCACTGGCGATCATCGCTCAAATGCAAACTTCATGAACAAGGTCATCCCGATTCTTCCCTGCGCGGATATAAAAACGCAGGCCGCATTCTACCAGCAGTTAGGTTTCGAAGTAAAGGGCCTCTACGTTTCCCCTAACCCGTACGCTGTTGTGCAATTCGGCGAAATCGAGCTTCACTTCTGGGGGAACAGAAAGCTGGTCCCTTCCGGAAACTCTTCGATGTGTTTCATCCGGGTGGATGATGTGGATGCCGTTAATGCATTATTTACAAACAACCTGAAAAAAAATTCCGGTAAAATTCCCCGTTCAGGATTTCCGAAAATCACCAAGGTCCGCGACCTGGTGGCCGACCGCAGGTTCACCCTGACAGACGTAGCCGGCAATACGTTTTTTGTGGGAACACCGGCAGCGGAAAACGCGGTTAACTTTTACCGCACGCTGGACGACGAGGTGTTTGCAAAAAAATTTGCGGTGCTGTACGACATTGTGTACTCTAAAGAAGCGCCGGAGATGGCTGCGGAAACATTACCGCGGTACGGGATACAGCTGGATTCGTTGAGCGAGCTCGATCGGGCGAAGTACCTGCTGGTGATGCTGGACATACAAATGGCCCTGAAGCAGCCGCTGGAAGAGGAAGCGCTCCAAAAGCTACTGGCCGCGCATACCGGCAGCGGAAGCGATTGGGCGAAAATCAAGGCAAAGTACCTCGAAATACTGCAGAGCAGGAATGACTGACGATGCAGCTAAAAAAAGTTGAGCAACCTTCCGATTGCTCAACTTTTTTCATGACGGCCGGTACTGTTCAAAAGTCTTATGAAGCGGTGTTCGCACACCCCTATTTACCGTATCCATATACCTCCGCAATGGCTGTAAACGGCGGTCTGTTGCTGTCCGGCAGGTAAATCTTCAGGTATCTTCCCGTGGCGTTGGCCGAATTGTTGACATTCATCATATCGCCCGAAGAAAAAACGCCTTCGCCCGCCAATGTCCACCCGGTATTGGGATCGCTGCTGTTACCCAGGAAGAACTGTACGGTTTTGGCGTCCGTATTGCCCGCTCTTCTGTATATGCTGAAGTGGGCGATGCTCTTCACAGCTCCCATGTCGATGATAGCCCAGTGCGGCGAAGGAATGTTCGGCCCCCATTGTGAATGCCAGTAGGAGCCCAGGTTACCGTCGATCAGCGCCGCTTTTCCTCCGCCGTCGCTGGCGGTTTCGTCAGACACCGAGATGGCCTTCCAGGCGGAGCGGTCAAGAACATACGTATCAGGCATCTTGTCGGTGCCCCAGGCCGAATAAAACGTATCGATGGATTCCGCCTGCGGGATGTAAAGTGAGCGGTATTTGAACGAAGAACCTGCTTTCACGTCGATGGTTACGCTGAAAGATGCGGAGGGGAAACGCACAAGCGTGTCGTTCCCGCGTTTGGTGGTGAAGCTCACTTCGTTCAGTATCATGCCTTCCGCCGGCGCGAACCAGTCGATCACACCTTCTTTTTCCGTCAGTGTGACCTTCTTGATCCTCCGGTTGCCCAGCGACCCGGCGTAATTGTTTCCGAACGCCGTACCAAACTGCGTATAGCTCAGGGAACGGTGGCCGAATTTATCTACGGCATAGATGTTAAACGAATACGATTTCTCCTCCAGGTTTTTGAGTAACACCTCCACACTGTCTCGCCCGGTCTTGAACGACACCGGCACGATCAGCGAGTCCTGCCCGCTGTTCCACGACACAACCACCTCTTTTACGTTCTGGGCATTTTCCATCCACAACCGCATCATCAGCCGTTCCTTCCCGGCTATGAATACCACGGAATCGGGTTTTACGGCATAGATGATCTCGCCATTCTTAATAAAGTCCTTGTGGATGTCGGTAAACTTGTCGCATGACGCAACCACCGTCAGCATACACAAAAACGAAAAAACATGCAGTATATATTTCATGTGCTTGTCAGTTAGTTTGAATGATCACATTAGGCATCAAAACACGGTCGGAGCTATTTCCGCTCGCCGTACACATCCACTTCTGCCGGGTGCGTAAAGGTGGTACTTCCCCAGGTGGAGCGCACTACAATCCTGATGTAGCGCACCGGTTCCTGCGACAGATCGAAGGTAAATTCGTGGCCGTTCTCACCCGCCCGGAGGTCGTCGTCGGTCACCGTTCCCGAGGCTGCGCCTGAAGGTTTGATGATCTCCGTTTCCATTATTTTCTTCCATTCTCCCCAATCGCCGCTCTGGGAAGGCGTGCCTACTTTCACGTATACGTCGAAAGCGCGTGGGTTCCCCCAGTTGAAATAGCTGTCCCCGAATTTCCGCTGGAAGAGAACGATGCGGCTCACTTTCGCCAGCATGCCCAGATCCAGGGTGAAAGGCGCAGGCAGGGAGGATGAAGGCGAGTGACCGAACGACGTTTTGTCGTCGTCGATGATTTTCTGGTCGGATCCTTCCCAGTTCGTGAAATTCTGATCGTTGGCCAGTTTCATGATTTTCATGGTAGCCTTCGGCAGCCGTTCTTCAAACAGCGGCGTGATTTTTCTGCCCGCAGGAAAGATTGTATCAGACCGGTTGCCAAAGTTGTCTTTCACCACTACCCCGAACTCGCGGGGAACCGGCGCGTAGCCCCTCAATGCCTGACTGCCTGCTTCCACCTGGGAATTGACCACCCTGGCGAGGGCCATCCTTCCCAGAGAATCCGGCGTATAAAATTCAAACGCCAGCGGCGACTTCTGCTCATTCGCCCAGGTGAACCTTGCCCCGCCAAAATCGCCCTGTATCTGCACCGTTTTTGCAGCCAGACTGAGCGGAGAGGCTAACGGTTTGATGGTGCACTTTACCGGCTCGGACAGTTCCTGTCCCCTGTTCACCGTGTACAGCAGCACCTCGTGATTTTCCGTATCGTTGAAACCCATCACCGCAACTTTATTTTCGTACATGGACGATACCGCTTCGTACTGTTTGCCGGTGGTGATTTTGTACACCGCCTTCACGCTGATTACATCCGCCTGGTTGGGGATACGATAGGTCACTATTGCACCACCCGGTACGTTTTGCACCGACACTTCCGTTACAAGCCCCGGTTTGCCGGAGGAAGGGGATATGGGTTCGTTTGTTTTTTCGGTACAGGCCTGTTGCAGGCCGGCGAAAACAACTATCAGTAAAAACATTTTTTTCATAACCAAGTATTTTAAACTACCAACCGGGGTTTTGAATGAGCAAAGGATTTTTAATCATTTCAGACTGGGGGATTGGCGCAAAATAATCCCGGTAAGTAAACCGCTGGAAGTAGACGGTGGTAACGGTATAATATTCTTCCGCTTCGCGGCCGTTGATGTTCCATCCCTGGATGGCGCGGTTTCTTTCCTTCAGTGCGGTTTTCCACCGGTTGCTGTCCCAGAAATAAACACCTTCACCGGCCAGTTCTATCTTTCTTTCCTGTTGTATGATCTGGCGCATGCCTTCTTTCGTGAGCGGCTTTGCCGGTTGATTAGAGTAGGTGGCCCAGCTCTCCAGTACACCCTTCAGGCCCGCCCTCGCCCTTACCGAATCCACATACTGGTACACCTCGTTGTCGGGCGCCTGTTTGGATTCGTTGAGGGCTTCGGCGCAGAGCAGCAGCAGGTCGGCATAACGCATATCCGGGTATGGATAAGTCTCTTCCGATACGCTGTTGGCATCGCGCCAGGTGGTATTCATCGACACGAGCTTTTTGGGCCAGTAACCGGTGGCATTGTATTCCCCGGGATTGAATACGGACGAAAATTCGCCGAACCGGTTTTTAGGGAATGGTGATTCGTTGTCGTTATTGGCGCGGTAGAAGTTCCCGTACCACCTGCCCCGGTCGAAGCCCAGCGTTGAGTAAAAACGCATTTCACGGTCGAAATTGAGCGCGGCCGTTTTCTCTCCCGAGGCGATGAGCAGGTTGTGCGCATTGTCTCCCACCCTGATGTTGTACCGGTTGGCGTATGGATACGAGATATCTTCATTGATGGGCACACCGTTGTTGGAGTAGAACAATTCAACCGTCGACAGCGGTACGCTAAGCACGCCCGTGTAGCCGGACGGCGTGGAAGTGGCCGCCTCCATCCGCGCAATGGCCGTAATCTGGTAGTTCCAGTTGGCCGGATAGGAAGAATTGGCCCAGATGATTTCGGGGTTCCACCTTTGTGTGACGGCGCTCCTGAGGGTGTTGATCAGCAAGGTGGTATCGGATGTCACCCTGGCGCTGACCGCCCTGAAATCGGCTGGTTTATACAGCCGGTTGCCTGCCGCGAGGCATACCTCTATCGCTTTCTTGCACGCGTTCGCAGCACTGTCCCAGCGCGACGCATCGTACTGCTGGTTAAAGAAAGGAACACCTTCGTGGTTCTTGAACCCACTGTAATCCGTGTTGCCATTGAACAGCGGGCTCGCCCAGTAAGTCATCACCTTTGCTTTCAGCATATAAGCCACCGGCTTGGAGAACCTGCCCAGTTCGGTGTTTTTTCCCTCGATCATCAGCGGCAACGCATCCGACTGGATGACCTCGTTAATCAGTTCCAGCACATATTTGAAACAGTCGTCTATTTTTTCGCGGTATACACGAATGCCGGCAGTAGGCTCCGTCAGCGAGGTATTCGTTCTTAGCGGTGTGATAGGGCCGTAATACTGGATGAGGTAAAAATTAAGATAAGCTTTCACCAGTTTCACTTCCGCCTTCATCCGTTCCTTTTCGTACTTGTTGATGTCCTGCACGCCGTCGATCCTTTCCAGGAACGTATTACAATCCCTCATGCCGGCATACAGCGACCGTACCATGGTGCCGCCGGAGCTCCAGTAATTGGTCAGCGCGAGCGCCGCGCTGTTTTCGCCGAGGGCGAACTGCATGCCTGCCTGGCTTCTGTGGGTCCTGTTGAATATCATTTCCATGGCGCCGAGCATCGCGGGATTTTCGTTCCATCCGGCGGATTTGGGGATGCCCCAGTAACAGGTAGCCAGGAATTTCATCGCGTTGTACCGGTCGGAGAAAGCATTGTCGATGGTGGGGATATTATCCGGCACCACGTCGAGGTACTTATTGCAGGAGACGGTTCCCGTCAATACGATGCAAAAAACGGTTATTTTTAAAAAGATGTTCTTCATATCAGATCTTTTACAGGCCAATGTTAAATCCTACGTTATAAACTTTCTGCAGCGGGTAATCGAAGCCGGAGCCTGCCATTTCAGGGTCCCACAACTTGAAGGCGCTCCATACCGCGAGGTTTGAGCCGCTGAAGTAAATCCTCAGGTTGGAAACTTTATATCTCCGTAGCCATTCTTTCGGGAGGGTATACCCGACGTCGGCCGACTTGAGCCGCAAAAAGGCGCCGTTCTGCATAAACCAGGTATTCGTCTGCCTGTTGTTCTCAATATTATAATTCGCAAGCCGCGGCCAGAAGGCATAGGCATTCCGGTCTGATTCGGACCAGTAGCTGTCTGCAATGGCCTTCAACACCGCGTTCTGTCCTACCCTGCCGTCCGATGCGTCGCCATCGATGAAAGGCGTTACGTTGTTCTGGTTGAGCCAGAAAGATTCCCTCGCGAGGCCCTGGAAAAAGAAGTTGAGGTCGAATCTTTTGTAGGCCACCGACAACCCGAAACCATAGATGATTTCCGGTGTGGTGGGGTGGCCGATCGGTACGAAGTCGAGGTTGTCGATCCTGCCATCGCCGTTGATGTCGCGGTACTTGATGTCGCCGCCGGTATACGTGCCGAACTCCTGTTTGGGTGAGTTCTTCACTTCAGCCGCGTCCACGAACAGCCTTTCGGCGATCAGGCCCCATGTCTGGCCCAGGTTGGTGCCTACTCTCGACAGCCAGAAATTCTTTCCGTAGTCTGGCTCTTCCCATTTGATCACCTTACTGGTGCTGTATGTAAAAGTACCCCGGCCGGTGAGCTGCAGGTTTTTCCCGAAGCTTTTGTCGTAGTTCAGTTCAATATCAATCCCCTTCCCCTCCGCTTCTCCGAGGTTGGCTTTCACTGCCGGCAGGATGCCGGTGGTTGCGGGGATGATCCTGTTTTGCAGGATGTTTTTTCTTTTTTCCTTGTACACTTCGATAATGGATGAAAGGCCATTTACCAGGTTGAACTCCAGTACGAGGTTCGATTTATAGGAGCGTTCCCAGCCCACCTGGTCGTTAGCATAACGGCTCACATTGATGCCGCCGGGGTTTTCGTTCATATTGATGCCCCAGTTTACATTGTAGGGTGCATCCAGATCAACTTCAGACATGTAGAAGAAGCGTTCCGAGGCGCTGCCGATTGCCTCGTTCCCCGCAATGCCGTATGAACCGCGAATTTTCAACTGACGAAACAGCGGTGCCAGCGACTCGAAAAAAGGTTCGTTCGAAATCACCCAGCCCGCCCCGAAAGAAGGGAAAAAGCCCCAGCGGTTTTTCTTCGAAAACCGCTCTGAGGCATTATAGCCGAAAGCGAATTCCGCCAGGTAACGGGAATCGTAATTATAGGAGAAACGGCCGGAAAGACTCAGGTTACGCGTGGGCAGCGATAGCTGGATGGTATTGGGCGCACCCTCTTTGAACTGGCGGGCAGTAAACACCAGCAGGCCATTGACGCTGTTTTTCCCAAAGTTGTTATTATACTGCGTAGCACCCTCAAAGTAGAAGCTGTTGGAAATTTCCCGATTTGTATTGGCGCCGTCGTAGTCCAGCGTTTCGCGACCGGTTCTGGGATTCAGCCGCACCAGTTTATAGGAATCGTTCTTCAGGTCGAAGGAGGAAATCTGGTAATAAAAAGGCACATACGCGCGGGAAATGCTGTACTCTGACCGCCTGTCGAAGTTGACCAGCCCGCGCACCATCAGACCTTTGACGAAATTGTCGAGGTTCTGTTTCAGTTCCACCGTGGTGAGCATGTTGCTCCTGCTGTAATCGCGGTAGCCTCTCAACGCCTCGGCGTATGGATTCAGGTAGTTACCCGTTTCAAAGTTGCCGAACAGGATATGCTTGGCGTATGAGAAGGCGGAATCCGGCTCATAATAGGGTTTGAAGCGCACCGGGTTTGCCTGCATCACTTTCCGGTACATGGAAGAGCCCCCATCGATGGGGCCCGTGTAATCGTCGAAATTGGCCACGAAGCGGGTCGACATTTCGGTGGTCTTGGTGAGGTTGATGTTGACGTTCGACCGGATGGAGTATTTGTAGAGATCGATATTCGAATTGAAATCGTTTTTACGGTCCACACGAAGATTCCCTTTGTCGCGGGTTACGCTGCCCGCCACGTAATACCTGGCCACGCTGCCGCCGCCGGTGAAGCTGAGGTTCAGGCGGTTGTTGACGGTGTAGTTTTTAAACATCGCATCGCGCCAGTTGGTGGCCGGGTAGATATCCCGGTGCATGCCGCGTTCGGTGAAAGTGATCTGCTCGTCTGTATATAACGTTTGGCCGTTGGGATCGCGGGTTTTCACCGATTCGTTGTGCATTCTCATGAACGTCACCGGGTCGGCCGTTTCGATTTTTTCGGTGGGCATTGAAAAGGAATTTTCAAAGCGCACGTCCACATTCATTTTTCCTTCGCGTCCTTCCTTGGTCGTTACGAGGATCACGCCATTGGCGCCTCTGGCACCGTAGAGTGCCGTGGCCAGGGCGTCTTTCATGATGCTGAAACTGGCGATGTCGTCCGGATTCAGGCGGGCCAGGTCGTTCGTGCTCAACTCAATACCATCGATAAGAATCAACGGGTCTTTCTTGGCAGATGCGCCGAATGAGGTGATGCCCCGTATGAAAAACGACGTATTGTCCTGCCCCGGCTCTCCGCTTCGCTGATATGCAACAACACCCGCCAGGCGCCCGGCGAGTGAATTGGTCAGGTTGCTGCTGGGTATCCGCAGTTCTCCCGGTTTGATGGTCGTAACGGATGCCACCATACTCGATTTTTTCTGTCTCGAATAGCCGACCACGGCTACTTCGTTCAAACTGCCCTCTTGCGCGTCGAGCACGATGTTCAGCGGACGGCTATCGCTGACGAAAACCGTCTGCGCCTTGTAACCCACGAAAGAAAAAACGAGGCTGTCGTACAAATTCGCATTGATCGTAAACTCCCCTTTTTCATTGGTCACCGTTCCGTTCTGTGTGCCTTTGATGTACACCGACACCTGGGGCATCATACCGCCGGCCCTGTCTTTCACCGTTCCCCGGACGGTGACCGGCGGCTGCGAGGAAACCGGCTTGAGCTCGGGGGCGCTTTTGTTCATGATAATAATGATGTTGTTCTCCATCTTCTTGTAGTGCAGCGGCGTGTTCCGGAGCAGTTGGGACATCACCGAATCGATGGGTGCGTCTTTTGTCTGAATGTTGATTTCGATGCCCCGCGAGAAAACCTCGGATTGATAAACAAATGAATACCGACTCTGTGCCTGAATCGTCCTCAGTACTCTTTCGATGGGCGCCTTACTGAAATTCAGGGTGATTTTATCCTGCCCGGCAAGGTCATTCGCCAGTAACGACGAGCAGGTAAAGAGCACCAGGAAAACTAATGTTTTCATTACAAGCAATAGCTTATACATATAGCCTCGGCTATAGCAGTTCATTTTTTTCATAACTTAAATGTTCAATTGAAAGCTGCCGGAAAATTCCCCGGTCGACATTTGTGGTTGTTTACATCAGGGGACGTGGAGGCCCCTCTGATTTTAAGTCAAAATCAGCAATAGTCTAGTTATCATAAAAACGTGAGTTTGGTTAAGGCTCTATCAAAATTGTGTTGTTCTCCATTTTGTACCTGAAGCCACCTGCTAACCGAAGGGATTCCATCACACTCTGGATATTCTGGTTTTCAAAAAAGCCCGTATACTCCCTGGCTTTCATTTCTTCACTTCCGTCCACGATAACGCTTACACCGTACCACCTGGAGAGAATATTGGCAACTTCGTAGAGTGGTTTGTTGATAAAGACCAGCTTGTTTTTGATCCATTGCGCTTCGGGAGGAATAGAATCGGTTTTTACTATTTTGATTTTGGTTACTACATCTGGTCTTTTATCGATTTTTGTATCACTGTTATTGGTATTGTCTGACAGGCCGGAGTCGTTATTTACGATCAGTTTTTCATCCGGTCCCAAAGTATAGCTCAAATGTTTTTTTTCGTTGACGGATACCAGCACCGAGCCCCGCACCAGTGTGGTAGTTGTATTCTTTTCATCAGGATATGCACGCACGTTAAATGCCGTTCCCAGTACTTTAACCGTAATGGTGGGGGTGCGGATGATCAGCGGATGGTCGGGATCCTTGACCACATCAAAATACGCCTCCCCTGTCAATATCAGTACCCGGTCGTTCTTGCCAAAATTAGCGCCGTATGATAGCCTGCTGTCGCTGTTCAACCAAACATGCGAGCCATCCGGCAGGATAAGACTGGACCTGGAACCTCTTTCTGTACCGACGATATTCTGACTGGTTCCGCCCTGTTTTGGGGCGGCCATGAAATAATATAATCCCCATCCTGCCACACAAAACAAAACCACTGAGGCAACCGACAACGGTAACAGCCTGCGCCACGGCCATATCCTCGTTTTCTTCAGCACCAATGGCTCCTCGGTGCTTTCGGTGTGGATGGCGTTGACGATGCGGTCCCAGCTCTTTTCTTTTCCCTTCCTGTCTTCGTCCGTCACTACGGGGCCATAGTCGAGGTGGAACAATTCGTCCAGCTGGTCGGCCAGTTCCCGGTCGTCTTCGTTCTCCTGAAGCCATTTTGACAGCTCAAATTGCTCCTGGAGCGATATCTCCCCAGCTTTCTTTTTTGCCAGCAATTCAATTAAACGGCTTCTATGCATGAACGAGTCTATGATACTTCTTCTATATGACAAGACAAGAAAGCTATTTACGTAGTCTGCCGGAAAAAAAAGTTCCTTTTTTTTGAAGCAGTGGTGTGAGACGGGCTATGGTGATGGAAATTCCCCCACGAATGCGCTTTACCGGCCATTTGTCGCCATGCAATCCGGGCATAAATGCGTTGAATGGAAGCCTCCCTTCCCTGAACTGGAGCCGGGGAATGGCTGTTGTTTATCGGGTGCTCCGCCGTGGCTGGATAACCTGGCTTTCCTCCAGTAAGGAGGCGATCTTCTTTAAAGAATGGTACAACTGCGTTTCCACCGTTCTTACGGAGGTGTTCAGTATTTTAGCGACTTCCCGGCAATTCAGGCCTTTTTCCTTGACCAGGTAAAATACGAGCTTGGACTTCGGGGGAAGCTGGTTGATAGCCCTTTCGATGCTCAGGACATTCTCCTTTCCGATCATGGAAGACTCGGGGGTGGAAAAATTGTACAGGCTCCTGTCGTCCAGCTCTTCTATAGCCACATCACAGGTATTTTTCCGGGCTTTCAGGTAGTTGATCGATGCATATTTGGTGGCAGTATACAGGTACGCGGAGAGGTTATTGATATTGCCGAGGGTTTTGCGGTTCTGCCAGAGCCGGAGGAATACGTTTTCCACCACGTCTTCGGCCGCCTGTTCGTCCGCCACTATCGGCCTGGAAAAGGCAAGCAGGTCGAAATAGAACAAATCAAAAATTTCCCTGAAAGCTTTTTCATCGTCATTTTCGATTCGTTTGGATATTTCAGACAACCGTTTGTTTTCCAAGGGCATTATTTATTTGAGGGGACAATATCTATGCTTTGAGGGAATTAAGTTATTAGATTTTTTTGATTTTTTTATTTTTTTTATCAGGAGGAACCTGTAGGTCCGGAAACGGGGAATAGTAAAACGAAAGCTCTCCGGTTTAGAAGGTCTCCTGTAGATCTACGCGGAATTTTATAATTTCGGCCGGCACATGTTTGATAGAAACTACATCTTTACATTTTGATATTTTGGGGCGTCGCATGGCACGGCAGCTGTTAAAGCGGCAGCTTCCACACGAGATTACATTCATTTTAAACAGATAAAATTCAGCATGAAAGAGCAATTGAGCAATTTAATTACGCAGTTAAAAAACAACTCAATCACGTTCAAGGAAGTGATTGAATTCATTGAAACGTACTATCAACATCAACCGACCGCCTTTAAAAATGGTGAAGCATATAATGAGGCAACGCAGAACCAGGGGAGTGCAAAGGTTTTTTCGTTTGCGCAATTAAATCACCTGAGCAAGGAAGACACCCTCTATCTGTTTGCCGAGCACTATCAATCGGTATTAAGCAAACCTGCCGGAACGGATCATCAGAATATCAGGCAATTTATGGCGCATGGCTGGCCTGGGATAGTTTTTGAGGGACAGGCGCTGCTGGCGAAATAAGGCAGTATTAAAAAGACTCATACTCAACAGCAGCCTGAGGCTTATTCGGAATTCAAATGGAACCACCGTACACAAGGGGTTCACGCATAAAAAAACCGCCTGTAAGTCATTGACCTACAGGCGGTTGTGGAACTGGCGGGAGTCGAACCCGCGTCCAAACATATTCCCCAAAAGCTTTCTACATGTTTATTTCTGCATTGATTTGTCGGAACTCGGCAGGGGCAGAACAAACCAACCTCGTTCGTATCCGTTTAGATTTTCATTACACACTCACAGAAACCATGTGTACCTATCCCGCTATGGTTTTGATTCAGCGGCAGGAGTCGTAGTGGGTCACAACTCAGGCGGCTATAATGGGTACCTAATCTGATTAGGCAGCCATGGCGTAGTTAGATTCGCCAATTAAAGTTTGGGTATTCAGATTAACGTGCTAATTATCCAACGCACGACATGCTTACACTTTCAAAGACCTATGCTGTCAAAACCGGTCAGCCCCAGTATTTTTGCAGTTGCAAAGATACTAAAATTTATCCATTAACCAGCGCCAGATATCCAGGCCGTTGGCATACAGCAGTAAGCCGAACAGGATCACCATCCCCACGATCTGCGCATATTCCATGAAACGTTCACTGGGCTTGCGGCCGGTGATCATTTCATAGGTCAGGAATACCACATGCCCGCCGTCGAGCGCCGGGATGGGCAGGATGTTCATAAAAGCGAGGATAATGCTCAGCAGCGCCGTCAGCGTCCAGAAGCTCTGCCAGTCCCACACGGACGGGAACAGGTTACCGATGGTCATAAAGCCGCCGAGTGATTCACTGGCTTTCACTTCCTCCGATACGAATATCAGCCGTAACTGCTGTACATATTTTACCAGGGTCGAAATGGCCCGGTTAAATCCGGCGGGGATGGCCTCGCCGAAGGTGTAGGTTTTGGTGGCGATATCGAGCTGTTTGTCCATCCTGGCCATAACGCCCAGGCCACCCTTGGTGGGCACTTTAGTGGTTACCTGGATGGTATCGTTGCCGCGGAGCAGCGTCAGGTCGACTGTTTTACCGGTATCGCGGCGGATCAGTTTCTGGAATTCGTGGTAATACTGTACGCTGGTATCGTTCACGCTCAGCACTTTGTCGCCCTGGCGCAGCCCTGCTTTAAAGCCGGGCTGGTCGGCAAAAACGGAATCGAGTATGGGCAGCACCCTCGGCATCACGATGGCGCTTTTGCGTTTGATGGTTTTATTCACAAACCCCTTCGGGATTTGCACGTTCACGGGTTGACCATCTCTTTCCACCTGGATGGTTTTGGCTTCGTTGAGGATCACGTCGCGGGTGATGTCGTCGAAACTTTCCGGCACCTGCTGATCGATGGAAACGATTTTGTCGCCGTCTTTCAAACCGATGCTCTGCGCCAGCGAATCGGCCACGATGCCGTATTTCACACTCTGCATGGGGAGGTATTGTTCGCCCCAGTACCACAAAATCATGGTATAGATCAGGAAACCGAGGATGAGGTTCACCGTTACTCCGCCGATCATGATAATCAGGCGCTGCCAGGCAGGTTTGGAGCGGAACTCCCACGGCTGCGGGGGCTGGCTCATCTGCTCTTTGTCCATGCTTTCATCTATCATCCCGGAGATTTTCACGTAACCGCCCAACGGCAGCCAGCCTACGCCGTATTCCGTATCGCCTTTTTTGAATTTGAAAAGGGAAAACCAGGGGTCGAAAAACAAATAGAACTTCTCTACTTTGGTTTTGAACAGTTTGGCAGGGATAAAGTGCCCCATTTCGTGCAGGACTACCAGTATCGACAACGACAAAATCAACTGTCCTGCTTTAATTAATATTTCCGATGTTTCCATGTATTTGTTGGATGTATACTTTTTTTGCTATGTTTAAATCAGGCTGTGGATCAGTTCCGCCGCGTGCTCGCGGGCGGCGCTGTCCGCCTCGTAATAATGCTGTAAAGTCGGCTTTTCCATAAAAGGAATCTTTGCCAGCGTTTCTTCGATCACCTCCGTCATTTGCAGGAAACCGATGCGGTTCTTCAGGAACGCGTTAACAACTTCTTCGTTGGCGGCATTCATCACACAGGCGGCATTGCCTCCCTTCTTCAATACCTCTATGGCAATGGCAAGGTTACGGAATGTTTTGGTATCCGGCTGCTCAAATGTCAGCGAGGGGTAATTCTTGAAAGAAAACCGGGGGAAATCATTGGACAAACGGTCCGGGTACCCCATGGCATACTGGATGGGCAGTTTCATATCAGGCAGGCCCATCTGGGCTTTCATGGAACCGTCGGTAAACTGTACCATTGAGTGAATGATGGATTGTGGGTGGATGACCACTTCAATCTGTTCTGCGGCCAGGCCAAACAGCCATTTGGCTTCTATCATTTCCAGCCCTTTGTTCATCAGGGTGGCGGAATCGATACTGATTTTGGCACCCATGCTCCAGTTAGGGTGCTGCAGGGCGTGATCTTTTTTGACGTTGATCAGGTAATTGGTTTTCTTGCCGAGGAAAGGCCCGCCGGATGCGGTCAGGATCACTTTTTCCACCCTCGCCGGCTCGCCGGTGAGGCACTGGAAAATAGCGGAATGTTCCGAATCCACGGGGATGATGGGCACTCCTTTTCTGCGGGCGGTGGCCATCACGATGTCGCCGGCCACTACGAGGGTTTCCTTGTTGGCCAACGCTACGGGCGTGCCCTGCTCCAGCGCGGAAAGCGTGGGAGCGAGCCCCGCAAAGCCGACAATGGCGGCCAGCATGAGATCGATCGAGTCCCAGGCGGCCACTTCCACCATGGCGGCTGGCCCTGCAAAAACCTTTATGCCTTTATCAAATAAAACATCTTTTACTGCGGTGTATTTGCTCTCGTCACCAATCACTACGGCATTCGGCTTGAATTGGATGGCCTGCTCTATTAAAAGGTCTGCATTCTGTTGTGCGGTGAGCACTTCCACCTCGAATTTATCGGGGTGTGCAGCGATTACTTCCAGCGCCTGCCGGCCAATGGAGCCGGTAGAACCAAATATGCCAATACGTTTCTTACTCATGATCAAACAGAATGTCTCCTGTGATTAAATTTAAAGGTTTTTTCCATTATGCGTGCGGAAACCGGCCGGCCCGCTCTGGCGGGGTGGCCGGGAGAAAGGGCGATATGGTGTCAGCGCCCCTCCAGATATTTCCCTAATTCATCGGCGATGCGCCTGTCGTTGCTCAAACGGGGCACTTTATTCTGTCCGCCCAGCTTACCGATGGATTTCATGTACTCGATAAAGCCGTTTTTCCTGACAGGCCTGATCTTTAAAGGTTGCAATATATTACCGGTTAACAAATCGTCGTAATAAATGTTGCGGCTGCGCAGCTGCCCGTCTACCTGCAGGGCGAAGGCCGACAGGTCGTCCGGCACCTGTTCGAACTCCACGAACCACTCGTGGTACGGCAGTTCCCCGTTCACCTGGATGCGCGGGGCCACAGTAAATTCGGTGATACGCACCCCCTTTGTGTCCGCCACGCCCATCAGACTTTGTTCCACTTCCTCACCTATGACGTGCTCACCGAAAGCGGAAATGAAGTGTTTGGTGCGGCCAGTCACCACGATGCGGTAGGGGTTGGTGGACAGGAATTTAACCGTATCGCCGATGTTATAAGCCCACAAACCCGCGTTGGTACTCACGATGAGGGCATAGTTGACACCTACCTGCACGTCTTTCAGGGTGAGGCGGGTGGGATTTTCGTTGAAAATTTCCCCAGCCGGCACGAATTCGAAGAAGATGCCGGCGTTGGTATTAAGCAGCAGTCCCTCCTGCTCCTGAGAATCCTGGTAGGCGAAGAAACCTTCGGAGGCTGGGAAAGTTTCGATGGTGGTCACTTTGCGGCCGATGGAATCGAACAGTTTGGCTTTGTAGGGTTCGAAGTTCACGCCGCCATGTACCAGGAGGTTAAAATTCGGGAACAATTCGCCGATGGGCTTGCCGCTCCGGGCGATGAGCTCGTCGAAGTACATCTGCATCCATGGCGGAATGCCGCTGATCAGCCGCATGTCCTGCTGGATGGTTTCATCCACGATTTTGCCCAGTTTTGTCTCCCAGTCTTCGATACAGTTGGTTTCGTAGCTGGGGAGCTGGTTGGTGCGCAGGTAGCGGGGGATCTGGTGGTTGGCGATGCCGCTCAGGCGTCCGGTGGGGATGCCGCCGACCCTTTCCAGTTCGGGGGAACCGGAGAGAAAAATGAGTTTGCCGTCGAATGCGCTGGTGTCGCCGGTTTCCACCACGTTCATGAACACCGCGTTGCGGGAGGTGTTAAAGTGGTGGTCCACAGACTCTTTGGTGATGGGAATGTATTTTACCCCGCTGGTGGTGCCTGAAGTTTTGGCAAAATAAATAGGCTGCCCCTTCCATAGTATATTGTGTTTCCCTTCTTTGATCTTGTCGATGTAAGGCCTGAATTGTTCATAATCCCTAATGGGAACCCCCTGTTTATAGGCTTCATAGGACGTGATTTCGTCAAAATGATGGTCTTTCCCGAATTCTGTCTTCCTGCCTGTCTTCATCAAATCTTGCCAGATAGCTTCCTGGTCTTCTACCGCCCTGAGCATTTCCTTCTTTACCTTGTTGGCAATAATGGAAGCAAATGGTTTGGCCAGCAGTGATTTAAACTTCATGCCCCTGTTTTTAATGGATAATCGTAAAAAACAAAAGTATAAAAAATGTACACAGGATCACAGTTTTTAAAAGTGGCTGCAATGGGCCATTGGCGCGGCATGAAGGCCGGAAGAGGTTAAAATGCTGGTACTCCGGGGATGCCAAACAATTGTTAAAAAAAACTAAAATTCTAAAAACTCCGTATCTTTGATATGTAAAAAGCTATTTTTCAATAGGATGACCGCCCCGGGCGATCCGCCGTCCTGCAAAAAAGTATTAAATTCTTTGTTGATTAAAAAACAAAGTAATACCTTTGCAGGAAATTATTTTTGGAATATTATGTTCGCAGTTGTAAAAATCGCAGGCCAACAGTTCAAAGTTCAGAAAGATCAGGAGATCTTTGTGCAACAACTGTCTGGTAATGTTGGAGATAAAGTAGAATTTGCAGAAGTTCTGCTGACCGACAACGACGGTAAAGTTACCGTGGGTACTGATGTAAAATCAGTGATTAAGGCGGAGATCCTGGGTCATGTTCAAGGTGATAAAGTGATCGCTTTCAAAATGAAGAGAAGAAAAGGCTTCAGAAAGAAAGTGGGTCACCGTACTCATTTTACCAAGATCAAGATCAACGAAATTGCTTAAATTTATATTGACTAAAGTTATAAAGTAACAATACAATGGCACATAAAAAAGGTGAAGGTAGTGTTAAGAACGGTCGCGATTCCCAAAGCAAAAGGCTGGGTGTTAAGATCTTCGGTGGCCAGGTGGCGGTAGCTGGCAATATCATTATCCGTCAGAGAGGCACAGTTTATCACGCAGGTTCTAACGTAGGTATCGGTAAGGATTTTACCATCTACGCGTTGACAGATGGTGTTGTGGAATTCAGAAAAGGGCGTGAAAACAGGACCTTTGTTTCCGTTAAATCATTTGACACCACTGCACAAGCGGAAGCGTAAGTGTAGTGATTGCCATAAAGTTTTTTTTAATACCCAATTTTAATTACTAACCCAAAATTCAAAAAACAATGGCAACAATTAAGAAAGCTGCTGCTAAAAAAGCTGCACCTAAAAAGAAAGCCGCTGCTAAGAAAGCTGCTCCTAAAAAAGCTGCTGCTAAGAAAGCCGCTCCTAAAAAGAAAGCTGCTCCTAAGAAAGCTGCTCCTAAAAAAGCCGCTGCTAAGAAAGCCGCTCCTAAAAAGAAAGCCGCTGCTAAGAAAGCTGCTCCTAAAAAGAAAGCCGCTGCTAAGAAAGCTGCTCCTAAAAAGAAAGCCGCTGCTAAAAAGGCTGCTCCTAAAAAGAAAGCTGCTGCTAAAAAAGCACCTGCTAAGAAGAAAGCTCCTGCTAAAAAAGCAGCTCCTTCTGCACCTGCAGCTCCGGCCATGTAAGATCGGATTTACAAACTGTAGCATAAGCACCTCGGTAACACCGGGGTGCTTTTTTTTATGAGCCATGCCTTCCCGCTTGTCCTTCCCAGGCAAATTTCTCCCTTGCGTACGGGCATTTCCAGCACCCACCTTTCGCTCCTCACGACGAAATCATCAACAAGTGCCTCAACTGGCATTCACCCTCCACCCTCTTTTGTTCTCTCCAGCCGAGTCCTAAACGCAGGCTTTTACAGGTAGTCTCCCAACGCCCTTATCCTCTTTCCTGCCCCCTAATGTCGTTACGGTTGGTCCCACCTCCCTTTTGTCCTTGCTAACCGAGTTACTAAACAGGATGTCTTTACAGACAGTTTCTCCGCTCCATTTTGCTCTTTCTTGCCGAACCCAAAACAGGATACCTTTACAGTCAGACCCACCTCCCTTTTACTTTTTCCAGCCGCGTTCCTAAACAGAATTACAATCAGAATCTCCCCTTTAAGCTTTCCTCCCTTTACACTTAGACCCGCCTACCCTTTTACTTTTTCCAGCCGCGTTCCTAAACAGAATTACAATCAGAATCTCCCCTTTAAGCTTTCCTCCCGCCACCCTAGACGGGATATCTTTACACTTAGCCCCGCCTACCCGTTTACTTTTCCAGCCGCGTTCGTAAGAGATCGCGTCTTTAAAGGCAGCCCCATTTCCTCTCTTTTGTCCATTCCAGAGTTCCTAAATAAGGTGTCTTTTACAGGCAGTTCCTCCCTTCTTACATTCTTTCTAACCGAATCCCTAAACAAAATGCCTTTACAACCCGTCCCCTCCCCCTTTTGCTCTTTCCAACCTAATCCCTAACTTACAGCCTCTATGGAAAATTATATCATCGCAGATAACTTCTCACTGCTGGCCAAACTGATGGACATTCACGGCGACAATTCCTTTAAAGCCAAGTCCTTCGCCAACGCCGCCTTCCAGATCGAAAAACTTACCGTCCCCTTGCAGGAAACGCCGCAGGACGCCATTTTCCGGATCAAAGGCATCGGTGAGTCCACCGGTAAAAGTGTGATAGAAATGCTGCAAACCGGGCAATTTGCAGCCCTCGATGAATACATCCGCAGAACCCCGCCCGGCATCCTCGAAATGATGCGCATCAAAGGCCTTGGGCCCAAAAAGATCGCCACCATCTGGAAAGAACTCGAAATAGAAACGCTCGGAGAGCTCCTGTATGCCTGCAACGAAAACCGCCTGCTCCTCCTCAAGGGCTTCGGACAGAAAACGCAGGACAGCATCCGCGCCAGCATTGAATTTTTCCTCTCCAACCGCGAACGGTTCCTCTACGCTGAAGTGGAATCATTCGCCGCCGAGCTGGAAACCCTGCTCCGCAGCACCTTTGCCCCGGCACAGGTGGCTGTTACCGGCAGCTTCCGGCGCCAGCAGCCCATTATCGACGAGCTGGAATTTGTGATCGGTGCGCCGATCGACCAGGTGGCGGAAACTTTCAAAACCATGGAGGCCTTCAACCGCCTCGACAATACCGACGATGCCCTCCTGCTCCAATTCAAAGAGCACGTGAAAATAAAAGTCTACGGCGTACAGCCGGAGCATTTTGCCGTCAAACTCTTCACCACCACCGGCTCCGATGCTTTCCTCGAAAAGTTCTTCGCTCATACCGGCCAGGCATCCGGTGGCGCGGCGGCCACGGAAGAAGACATTTTCCGGGAAGCGGGCCTGGCTTACATCCCGCCGGCGCTCCGTGAAGGGCGTGCCAACGAGGTAGCGCTGGCTGCAGCCAATCAGCTGCCGCAACTGATACAGGCGGCTGATATCCGGGGCATCATCCACTCTCACAGCCAATGGAGCGACGGCCTGCAAAGCCTCGAAGAAATGGCCAAAGCAGCCAGGGACCAGGGATTTGAGTACCTCGTCATCAGCGATCACTCCAAATCCGCCTTCTATGCCAACGGCCTGCAACCAGAACGCATTCTGGCCCAGCACGAACAAATCGACCTGCTTAACGCGCAGCTGGCGCCGTTTAAAATATTCAAAAGCATCGAGGCCGACATCCTCAACGACGGCAGCCTCGACTACCCGGACGAGATCCTGGCCAGCTTCGACCTGGTGATCGCCTCCGTGCACTCCAACCTCAAAATGACGGAAGAAAAGGCCATGGCCCGTGTGTTAAAAGCCATCGCCAACCCGTACACCACCATCCTCGGGCATATGACCGGCCGCCTGTTGCTGAGCCGCAACGGTTACCCGCTCAATCATCCGCAGATCATCGACGCCTGCGTGGAACACGGTGTGGTGATAGAACTGAACGCGCATCCCCGCCGCCTCGACATCGACTGGGAATGGATACCGTACGCCCTCGAACAAGGCGCGCTGCTTTCCATCGACCCGGATGCGCATGCCATTGCCGGTTTTGCCGACGTGCGGTACGGTACGCTGGCCGCACAAAAGGGAGGCCTTACTGCGAATAAAAACCTGAGCAGCTTCACGCTGGCGGAACTGGAAGCCTTTTTACAGGCCCGTAAACAATCAAAACTCCGCTGATGTTGTACCACTCCCTCGCCATTGCGCTGGCGCCCGGCATCGCCATTTCGTTGCTGATTTACTGGCTGGATAAGCGCGACCGCGAACCGGTGCGGCTCCTTATCCGCAGTTTTTTGCTGGGCGTGGTTTGCACCTCCTTTCCATTGCTGGTGGAGGGCTTAGCCGGCCGTGTGGACTGGGGAAAAGGCGGCGCCTGGGGTATTGCCGCTTTTGCATTCGGGATAGTGGGCCTGAGTGAAGAGCTGGGTAAATACTTCGTGCTACGCTATTTTGCCTTTCCCAAACCCGAGTTCAATGAGCCCTTCGACGGTATCGTGTATTCCGTCATGGTCAGCATGGGTTTCGCCACCACCGAAAACATCGCCTATGTTATGCAGTACGGCATAGGTACGGGTTGGGTACGTATGTTCATTTCCGTGCCCGCACACGCGGCTTTTGCCGTGCTGATGGGGTATTATGTGGGCCTGGCGAAGTTCATCCCCCAGCACCGGAAAACGCTCCTGTTTACGGGCGTTTTCTGGGCGGTCGTTTTTCACGGGGCCTTCGACTTTTTCCTCATGTTGGGTGACAACGTGTTTCTCGTGCTCGCCTCCCTCCTCTGCCTTTACATCGGCATACGGTTATCCATCCGTGCCATCCGGCACCATACGGAAATTTCAGAACGCTGGAATAAACGGGAAGATTAAGATTATTGCTGACGGGTTACATAACGGCGCGTTAACCAAAAATAAAGCGCGTAACCCAGGTATGGCAGGAAGAAGACCAGTATGAGCCATTTCAGATGGTAAGGACGGTTATTCGCCTGGCGGAAGGTATGCAGGATACAAAACCGCACTACCAGCCATATATGCACCATAAACAACAGTGTGATCCATATTTCAGTGTTGTTGTCCATGCACTCAATCTACGAATTTCCCGGAGAAAAACCTTCCATTCAGGGCAAAAAAAGAGCCCGATTTGAAAATCAGGCCCATCCTCCAAATTAACTAGTAATGCAAAGTGGATAAAAAAGTTATATATCGAATTGATACTTGTATAATATAGGTTTAACACATAAGCCGTACTTCACTGTTCCAAATCTACAAAAAAAAATTAATTCTGTTAGGAATACTAAGTTTTTTACGTGCATAAAAAAAGCCTGGTGTCATCCAGGCCCGTTTTATATTCAAGTTAGAAACCATCTAAAAAAAAGGAGCCCGATTCGAACATCAGGCTCGTTTCTCTCCAATTTAGCTTAAGACAAAAATCCCTTATTCCCTAATAAAAAATGTATGATAATATCATCCATAAAGCCTTGTCCGCAGCAGTTAAAAGAAGGAGCCCGACACGACCATCAGGCTCGATTTTTTCTCCAATTTAGCTTAAGACAAAAGCTTATGCAGGCAACTCGTCACCTGCAAAATATCTTAGGATGACTTACTGAGATCAATTTTTGAAAGAACTTGTTTGCCGCTACACTGGCCTATCAAATTCGTTTAACCAAATCTAAAAGAAAAAAATGAACAAACAAATAATTCAGCGTTAGGATAACTAACAATTAACCAAATTTCCTTGAAAGACCGGGAAACGCAATACTGTAAAGGGTTTACAAAACCAGTCGGTGTACATTCAGCCAAAGAACAAAGGATTCCTAACCATACTCATTTCAACGCCGATGTATATACGCAACAGCCTCACAAGCGGATTTGTCTGTATTAGATATTTTTTTATACAATATATAAGAAACTGCAAACATTAGAATAAGCGGGGCGTCAGGGTTTTGCCTTTTACCAGGGAAAAACGGTAGTTCAGCATCAGTTCGTGAGAGCCGGTTTGCATCCCTTTCAGATGTGTCGACGATGCGAAATCATATGCATAACCCAGGTTGAAATGCTTCAGTACCTGCACCTGTACCAGCGCGCTGGCGGTCTTTTCGGTTCGCCAGGTAACACCCAGCCATAACAGCTTCTTCACGATAAAGGTCGCATTCAGGTCCATCTGCGTGCCGGCGCCCGATACCTGCCGCAGCAGTATGCCGGGCCTGAACTGCAGGTCTTTGTTGATATCGGCCAGAAACGCCCCCTGCAGGTACATATGCCGCTTAAACTCGACCTTGTTTTCGCTGCCGCCGATGTCAAAGTTGTGAAACGACGGGGCAGACAGCCCCACGAAGAATTTCTCCGAATACAGCAGGAACCCGAACCCGACATCGGTTTTCCAGTACCGCTGGTTAGCGGCAAACACCGGGTCGTCCGTACCCAGGTGCACATTGTTCTCCCGGAACTGCTCCATCCCTCCTTTCAGCCCCAGCGCCAGGAAAATTTTGTCATCCAGCTTTACCTTTTGCGAGATATTGAAGTGATAACCGGTTTGGGAGTAAACAGTGATCTCGTCTTTCATCGCAAAAAAGCCGATGCTCGTATTGGTAGCTTTGATGGGCGTATAGAAGGTGAAGGTGGACGTTTTGGGCGCCCCTTCCATGCCCACCCACTGATTGCGCGACACGATGGTGGCGCTGCTGAATTCATCCATCGACGGATGGGCAGGATTGATGACCATCCCGTTGTACTGGTATTGCGCGTAAACAGGATGTTGCTGCGCACTGACGCGAAGTGCGCAGCAGCTGATCATCCCTATGGCAAAAATCCTGATGAGGCTTGTTTTCATGTTGCTGTTTTTACAGGCCGTTTTTAATAACGATATAACCATTGTAGCGGGTCACCTTCCCGTCGCTTCCCCATACCTGTAGTATGTAGAAGTAGGAACCATCGGGCAGTTCCTTCCCGGTACCGCTGCCTACATTGGCCTGACCGTTGAAGTTGTTGGAACTGTTGTGGTAATTGGTGGTTTTGAAAATGGTGCCGCCCCAGCGGTTCACGATCACCACTTCATTCCTGCCGTATTTTTCAATGTTTTCGATAATCCAGACATCGTTTTTACCGTCGCCGTTCGGCGACATGGACCTGGCGGGACGAATCTCCATATCAACTTCCTGGTCATCGTTTTCGATGACGCCGATGGCGGTACGGCGCGTGCCGGGCACAGGCGTGTTCAGCCCGCCGCTCACTGTAATGTTCGTCAGTTTGACAGCAAAATATTTATCGGCTTCTTTTTCGATATCACCGGTGATAGGCACGGTAATATCGGCCTCGGCCTGCATGGGCGGTATGGTGATGCTGGTGATATTTTGCTGGAAGTCCGTGCCGGCTTTGGCGCGCTGCGGATCTTTATCCGCTCCTGCGCCTTCAAAGGCATCGGCAAACTCATACTGGACCTGTATCGCCCTGCTGCTCATGCGGCTCAGCTGCAGTGTGAACGGCATCACGCCCACGCCGGCATTTCCTTCTTTGAGGCGGGCAGTGTCCTGTTTAAAGCTGATCTGCAGCGGGTCGTTATCCGTTACCACGGTGGCAGTGTTGCTGCTCGTGCCTTTGCCGTACGCCTGGCCGCTGCCGCTGAACGGTTGTATCACCAGGTTCACATAACCGTTATCGTCATTCACTTCGTTTTCATCCACGGTAATCCGGAAAGTGACTTCCGTCTGGTTGGCGGGCATGGTCACCGTGAGCACGTCGCCGCTCCGCGGTACGTTGGTGGTGATGGTTCGTGCCGCATCGTACTGCAGCTGTATCGTTACCTGGATGTCTGCACCAACAGCCTGCGACGATTTTAACGTCACCGGCACGGCAGTGCCCTCCGCTACCTGGTTGAGCCCGAATATTTCCATGCTCACCACGTCATTGTCGTAAAGATTGACGGCCACGGAAGAAGGGGATGCCACCTGCTGGTTGACGCCCGGCAGTGCACCGGTGGCCGACGTAAGCGTGATGACGATGGTTTCGGGGCCTTCGAGCTGCGCATCATCTTTCGGCTGAATGGGCACCAGCACTTCGTTGCTGCCGGCCGGGATGATCACGGAGCCGGTCAATGCTTCATAGTCCGTGCCTGCGAGGGCAGTACCGGCTACGGTGTATTGTACGGTGACCGGTACGGCGCTGGTAGCCTGCGGATTGCTGAAACGCACACGCACACTGCCTGCTGTAGCCGGTTCTGTGGCATCGGCCACTTTTTCAATGATCACCTGCGCATTGTCGTTATCTGCTACCGGCATCACTTGCGCCGTGTTGTCCACATTGCAGTTTTCCGTATTACCGAACCAGGTAAAGGTGGCCGATTGCAGGGTCAGCACCGCTGTTTCGGGGCCTTCCACGATCAGATCATCCTGCACGGAGACGGTTACACTGGCTGTTGTTTCACCGGCTTTGACCACCGCCTGTCCGCTAACGGGAGCATAATCGCCTCCACCGGTGGCGGTACCGCTCATCGCATAATGTACTATTACATCGGCCGGCGCCGCAGCACTCAATTGTATGCTGAACATGCCGTGGGTACCAGGCTCTGCGGCATCGGCCGTTTTCTGCGCGGTTACGCTGATTTGCGGCGCGGGATCGCCCGGGATGGTCATGTTGTTGGCCGCAATAACGGTGTACCCCGCCGCTGCACCCGTCAGTTTCAGCTGCTCGGTCGGTTCCGTTTGATTATCCTGTATGGCGGTGAGTATGACGGTCACCTTGTTCTGGTCTTTGGGAAGGATCACCGGGTTGACAGGAAGGCTGTAATCCGCTGCACCGGCGGTGCCCATTGCATCCGGCGTTACCGTAATGGCAATATCCGTAGAAGAAGTAATGCCGGCCGGTAGCGCAAACGTCACTTTGCTGGTATTGCCTTCATGCAGCACCGTAGAATCCGGCGTGATGCGGATTTCGCGGTTGGTCGCCGTTTGGCCGGTGGCATCGTTGATAAAGATGTCCGTTCCTTCAAAAGTGAAGCCTGCCGGGGCCGTACCGTCTACCCGCAGTTTCTCCTGCTGTTCGATGATCTGGTCGGTTACCGCGGAAATATCAAAATCATCGCTGCTGTTGCGCGTTGCCGGGATGGTGATGCTCACCGGTAGCTGTGTATGATCGGTGTCCGCGGCGGTAGACGCACCGCCTGTTTTGGCGAGCTGTACGGTGATGTCTTTGCTGCTGGTAATACCTGCCGGCAGCCTCACCACAAAATCACCGGTGCTGCCTTCCGTCAGTTGGGCATTCACGGGCGTCAGCTGCAGTACTTTATTGAGGGGGTCAAGCGAAGTGGCGTCTTCCACCTGGATGGTGGTGCCCGTTACACTGTAACCGGCCGCGGAGCCTTCCAGTACCAGCGCTTCGGTATCTTCAAGTACCTGGTCGGCGGCGGCGGAGACGGTGAATGTCACTTCATGCTGGCCGGTGGCGATCGTCACAAAAGGCGGTAAGGTAGAATGATCCGCATCCAATACACCGGATGTGACGCCTTTCTGCAGATCCACCCGGATGTCCGCTCCTGCTACGAGCGAACCGGGCAGGCTTACCGTAACGGTAGCCGTTTGGCCGGCTTCGCGGATAAGCGGTTTATCGCTGCTGATAGTGATGGCGCCGCTGTGGTGCAGATCCAGCACATCCAGCATCACATTGTTGCTGAAAGTGAAGCCGGCGGCGGAAGGTATAAGGAAGAGCTTTTCAACCGGTTCAATTACCGCATCGGCAACGGCCGCAACGTTTAACGTGACTGTGTTGCCCTGTGCAGGGATGGTCACCGAAAGGGGAATACCGCCGGTGATATCACCTGCTGCAACCGCCGGTGTGGCGCTGCCGGGAACCAGGCTGATCACGACAGGCTGGTCTGTCGAGATACCGGCAGGCAGGCTGAAAGTAATATTGGCAGTAACGCCCTCTGTTACCTGTGTATCGCCGGAAATAGTGATCAGCGTATTCGCGGCGGTGTTGGTGCCGTCTTTGATGGTAACGGCTGCTGTGACGGTTTTTGCGTCGCCCAGCACATTTGCCGCTGCCAGAATATTTAAGGTTTCATCTGCTTCCAGGATGCCGTCTGTCAGCGCATCTATTTCAAATGTCACTTCGCCGTTGCCGGAAAGGATATCCGCAGCCGGAGGGAGAACGAATTCGCCATCGGTTACCGTGCTGCCATTGTCTTTCGTCAGCTGCACCGTGATGTTTTCGGTTGCCGTTACGCCGGCAGGCAGGCTTATTTTCAGGGTCACCTTGTTGTTCTCCGTTACCGTAGCGGTTACCGGCGTGAGCGTGATACTCCTGTCGGTGGCGTCACGAATTACGGTGGTTGTCCCGGTCACGGCGATGCTGCCGGCTGAGCCGCCTAATACCAGCGTTTCATCTCTTTCCAGCAGCAGGTCTGTATTCGCAGTGATGATAAATGTTCCGGCAGATTGTCCTGCGTCGATGCGTAAGGTACCCAGCGGCGTATGGTCATCATCAGCGGCCTGCGAACCGCTTTTGGTCAGTACGATATCGATCGCCGAAGTGGACGTTACACCGCCCTGCAACGTAGCCGTTACAGTTATCGGCTGACCTTCCGTCACGGAAGGCGCGATCGTCAGTACCACCGCCGCAGCGTCTGCGTCCAGTACGTTCACGGATGCGGTCCCTGTGAAAGTGAAGCCTGCCAATCCGGGAGTGAGCAGTAACGTTTCCGTATTCTCGACCACCCCATCGTGCACGGCATCAAGCACCAGGTCAGCAAATGCATCGCCGGCTTTGATGGTCACCGTACTAGGTATGGCCGTGAAGTCACCAGCGCCGGCCGTACCGCCCGGCGTCAGTCCGATCACGATATCGCTCACGCTGGTAATGCCTGCCGGGAGACTGAACCGGATAGACTGCTGCTGATTTTCGGCAACATCTCCCCCACCCGAAATCGCAATGATATTATTACCGCTTTTATCCGTCACGTTCACGGTGGTTTCCTCCGTGATGCCGGTGCCGTACACGGAAGCGGTTGCGCTCAGCCGCAGTGTTTCCACCGGTTCGAGGAGATTGTCTTCCTTCGCTTCGAGCGTGAAGGAAACAGCGTCGGTGCCGGCGGCCATCACTACGGAAGCGGGGACGCTGTATTCAGCGGCATCGAGCGTGGTGCCTGCCGCCACGCTTTGCAGGTTGATGGTGATCGCTTCTTCCGTTCGCTGTCCGTTGGGCAAACGCAGCCACACTACCACGGTATGGCCTTCTTCAACTGAAGCCGCATCCGGCGTCAGCGTGAATTTCTTATTCGCTAATACGGTTGTGTTTTTATCGAGGATGTTGATCGTAGTGCCGGTTACGGGAATGCCCGCAGCCAGCCCTTTAATGGTAAGGGTTTCAGCCCATTCCAGGTACACGTCGTCCGGGATGGCGATATTCGTTTTGCCGGACAAAGGATCGCCCGGGTCGATGCGGATGCTGGTAAGAGCGCTGTAATCGCTGGCTTCAGCGGTACCGCCGTCCGGCGACAATGCAACGTCTATGGGCACAAGCGTCGTCATGCCGTTTTGCAGCACGGCCTCGAGCGTGAGGGTATTCCCTTCTCCAATGTCGGTTACCGACGGCACCAGTTTGATGGCCGCATCGTTGATATCCGCATCCGTCACATCCATCGCTGCCGTCCCGGAAATCGTGTAACCTGTAGCGGTAGCCGTGAACGAGATGTTTTCCAGCGGTTCGATGATCAGGTCTTTTTTCGCACGCAGCTGCAATTCATACACGCCTGCCGCGCCCGGAATGGTAATGGTGGCAGGCAGCGGATCCTCAAAATCAGCAGCCACCGCGGAACCTCCGGGCGTCAGCTGCACGGTGATGTCGCCCGTGCTTTGTACGCCGGTGGGCAAGCTGAAGCGGATTTTGGCGGAGCCGTTTTCCGTTACGCCGGGGTCGCTGGTGATCGTGATCACATTGTTTCCCGGCTTGTCTTTGATGATGATCGACTGGGTGGTACTTTGCGGGCCGTAACCATATACGGTTGCCTGTGCCATGATCACCAGTTCTTCGTCCGGCTCAATCAGGTTGTCGGTGTTGGCCGTCAGTACCACTTCTGCATAATTCCATCCTTTCAGGATTTTCACCGTTGCAGGCAGCAGCGTATACTCCGTTCCTTCCGGCTGCGCACCGGCGGCTGGGGCGGCGCTGAGCGTCACGTCAATATCGTCGGCTGCCGTAATGTTGTCCGGCAGTTTTACTTTGATCGTCATGTCGTCGCCTTCCGTCAATGATAAGGCAGGCGGAAGCAGGCTGATGGTTTTATTGGCATTGGTGCCTGTCTTGTCCTTAACAATAAATGATGTACCGTCGATCACGAATGAAGCCGATACCCCGCCCAGCACCAGCTGCTCATCGTTCTCCAGCACCAGGTCTGCCAGTGCAGTGATGGTAGCGGTCCCGGAAGACTGGTTCGGACTGATCGTGATAGTGCCCAACGCGCTGTGATCGGTAACTGCGTCGGTAGTGGAACTATTGTCGCGGTGAAGCGTCACAACGATGGGCTGGTTCGACGTGAAACCCTGCAACGTAGCGGTGACGGTAACATCATCGCCCTCGTTGACGGTAGCGGGCGCCACGGATAATTTTATCGTGGATGTGCTCAGATCTGTGTCCACCACATCGAGATTGATTTCATCGCTGGCGCTGAATGTAAATCCAGCGAGCGCGAGTTGCAGTTTCAGTTTTTCATTTACCTCAATCAACCCGTCCGAAACCGCGCTCAGTGTTAGCGTACCGGTGCTGCCGCTGGCAGGAATGGTCACGGTGACAGGATAGCCGGTATTAAAATCAGCCGGGCCGGCCTGGTCGGGCGTAGTGATCACGTTGGTGATGATCGTCAGCGCCTGCTGCGTGCTAATGAGCCCCGGCAGTTTGAACGTATAAGTAATGGAGCTGCCTTCGTTCACGGTAGTAGCGCCGGCCGGCGTTACCGTAATAATTTTGTTCGCGGCAATGGTGCTGGTAACGTCCGTTATATCCAGCATTTTGGAAGCATTCACCCCTGCCAGCAAATCCGTGCCGGCGGCGGTGATTTCCAGTTTCTCCGTGAGCTCCAGTATATTATCGGCCGTGGTATTCAGGGTCAGCGATGCTTTCCCCGCACCGGCCGGAATGGTCACTTTCGTATCGCTGAAGCTGAACTCCCCTCCCGCCAGCTCCGTTCCGGCTCCGCTGGCCAGGTTCACTTCGGTCGCTTTCCCTACGGTGATGTTCCCCGGCAGTTTCACCCAAACGAGCGTTGCGCCGCCTTCGGCCAACGGTTCGTTATCCGCCTCGATGATAAATTGTTTATTGGCCGCAACGGCGCCGGTCTTATCTTTTACGGTAAACGAAGTACCGGTAATCGTAAAACCGGTTTTGCTACCGCTCAGCTGGAACGTTTCATCTTCCTCCAATACATCATCCACTTTCGCACGCACGTTGAATTCAACGGACGAAGCGCCAAGCGGGATGGTCACGGTAGCCGGCAGCTCAATATCCGCTGCGTTGACCGTGGAGCCTGTGAGCCCGTCGAGCGTGATCTCGATGTCGGACAGGGCGGTGCCGGCCGACAATGACGCTACTACCCGGGTGAAGAGTACGCCTTCATCCAGCACAGTGGCATCCGGTGTAAAAATGATGGCGTTGCTGCCGCCGTCTTCTATGCTGATATCTTTCGTAAGAATGGTGGATTCCGTAGCCGGGATACCTGCATCGGTCACGTCCGTAGTCACATCGGCCGTCAGTGACAGACGCAGCAGTTCCGTCGGTTCAATCAGCGCATCGCCGGTGGCGCTGACTTTGATGATCTTTTCTGTTTCGCCCGGTGCAAAAGTGACGGTAGCAGCCGGGGTGAGCGTATAGTCTCCCGTCACCACTTCGGATGCCGCATCCAACGCAATATTTACGGTGATGGGGAATGCGGCCGTCAGTCCGGGTGTTGCCGGGTTCAGCGTAAGTTTCACATTCACTTCGTTGCCCTCCGTCACGTTCACCGGCGACATATCCTCCAGGTACACCTGCCGGTTTCCGGGGGTGTTCTCCACGTCCTGGATAACAACGGGGCCGCCCACCTGTACCACCGGCATGCCGTGGGAGAAGGTAAACACGAGGTGTTCTGAGCCTTCCAGCTTGTTGTCCATGAGTGATTTGAATGTGAAGGTGCCGGTCGACTGGTTGGCGGGTATCGTTACGGCGAGACTGGTCACCACTTCAATATCATCCGCACTGGCGGTGGAAGAAGGATCGATGAGTATGTTCAGCGTCAGCGCCTGGCTTACTTTTTTAGGTAATTGGATGGTAGCCGTGTATTCCATCGGGTCAATCTCATGCATCTGGTTCCCTTCATTGATGGTGATGGTGGCCTGCTGGCCCACCGGCACCTTGTCTTTCAGGGTGAGCTGAACAGGGCCCACTACGGTAAAGGCATTGTCGGCGTCGGTCACATCAAAATAGATGATCTCATCGGGCTCGATGAAATTATCGTGCAGCATTTCCAGTGTCAGCGTGCCGCTGTTGCTGTTGGCGGGAATGCTCCATGATGAAGGGAACACCGCGTTCTGGTTGTTATATTCGATATCGAGGAGGCTGGCGGTATTGATGCCGTCACTCTCATTATATGCAATATTCAGTACGATGGGTTTCTCTGTCGTTACGCCGGCAGGCAAACTGGCGGTCACCACCAGGTTGTCGCCCTCAAACGCAGGCTGCGGCGCGGAAGAGAACGTTATGATGCGATTTGCGGGAGCGGTCACATCGGCAATGGTGATGCCGGCGGTGTGTGTCCTGGTATCGGGCCCGAACACCGCGGAGGCAGTCAACTCAAGTGTTTCGTCGTCTTCGATGATCATATCACCCGTGGCCTTAAACGTAAAGGTCGCGGTGCGTTCGTTGGCGGGAATAGTGAGCGAGAGCGGGAACACCGGCTCGAAATCCGTGCCTTCAGCGGTCAGTATGTTAGCGGTAACCGTTACCGGCAGCGGTGTGGACAATAAATCACCCGTCAGCCGCACCGTTACCGTCATTTGCTGGCCTTCCGCGAGGGAGGTAAATTGCGGTTCCACGAATACTTTGTTCTCGTCATCATCCACGATGGTGTACACGGCAGACAGGATGCCGCCGCCTGTGAAGTTGAGATGCGGGGAACAGTTCGGCAGTATTTCGATCTTCAGCGTTTTGTCGATATTCTCGGTGGTATTACCTTTTATGATCAGGTTCGTCAGTGGCAGATGCGCGTTGGTGTAATCGCCGGCAGGAATGATCATCTTTGAATACAGCACCGTATAGTCGCCCGGCCCCGCGTCGCCGGTGCCGGTGGTGGTGGATGTTATCTTAAAATGGACTACCTGCGGCAGGTTAAAAGCAGCGTTCTGCAGATGCAGGGTTACACCGTCGATCACGTGATCGGCATTACCTTCCAGGCCTTGCGGGGTGGCAGACGACAGCCCTATTTTGGCGCGGGTGAACACCTGATCGTGCCCTCTCGGGAGCGTCGCATCTTCCAGTGCCGGCCCATCGTCCGTTTCATCGTATCCCACGATGAAACTCTTCCGCTCGTCGTAAATCCAGCCCGGCTGGAAACCATGATAAAAGTGCAGCGCTTTGTGAATGGCCATGCCTACCCCGGTTATTTCCGGGGGATTCTCCGTCATCATACCTGTCAGTTTATATCCCACCCCGGTTGCGCCGCGGTCGTCTCTCGGCGCCGTGTACCCTGCGTTGTAAGACGTAATACCGCCCGCGGCTTTCATAAAATGAGAGCCCGCGGTAGGCCCGCAACTGCCGGCGGACTTGCGGACGCCTACCCTGCCATATAAATTAATGGAAGGTTCGGCTGGTACGTGGATTTGCTGGTAGTGGTCGTTTTCGGCGAAGAGCGTCTGGTCTCTAAATCCCAGCCCGCAGTCCGTTTCATGTATAAAAGTGCGCTCCGAATGATAGATATGCACGAGATATTCGCCGTAATCTCCCCCCTGTGCAGGTATTTCGTTGGTGCTGATGAAATAATCGATGCGGTACCAGGGTTTGTTTGCCTCATAGGTATAAACCACCGATACGTTGAATATGGCGTTGGTCCTGTTTTTAAGGCTCAGCAGCTTCACCACCTTCCAGGGGTCCGACGCTGTGCCCTGCCCCTGCACGTCAGATATTTCACAGGCTGTTTTATGGAGTGTATCCGATTGTTCGGCCAGGGTCGGGCTGAACCGGCGCTCCATCATATAATAGGTCCGCATTCCCTGATCCAGTTGCGGCAGGCTCACGTTATCGCTGTACTGCTTCTGCCCTTTGTACTCCGTCAGTACGCTGTTTTCCGTGATGGTGATTTTCAGGCCGTTATCGGAGGCCGTGCCCCCGGTAGGGTTAATCACCACGGGAGGCACCTGCGCCTGTACGGTAGTAGTACAGCAAAACAACAATGCCGCTACGGCAAAACGAAGGCTGATCTTCATAGGATAGGATAGGACTAACATAAAAACATTAAAATTTCTTTACATACACACTATGTTTCGCGAAGCTGACGTTTATATGCCGGACGGTCCGCCGGTGCGACAATTCTCCTGAGGGCCGGCTTTTTGATTCTCATCTCTTCCTGTAATTCCTTCTTTAACAGCGACTTATTCCATCAATGACTCCGAAAAACAATATGTAATAAACTGGAAATATACCTCGTCAATTAGCAAATATATTATTTTTATAATATTATTACAAATAATAATTGTATTAATTTATCTATATGACTTAACCGGGCAGGTTGTTTTAAGGGGTTCGGTTTAAGGAGGATATGTACCTAAAAAGCATTATGCGAAAAGTTAAAATAAAGGTAGATTTGCAAAAAATTATTTGGAATGTCAACAACTGCAAAATCCAAGATTGATTTGAGCCTCAAGTACAAAGTAAAAGATATGTCTTTGGCGGAGTGGGGCCGTAAGGAAATTCAGCTGGCAGAAGCTGAAATGCCCGGTTTGATGGCCCTCCGTGAGGAATATGGCAAGTCACAACCCTTAAAAGGCGCCCGTATTGCCGGCTGCCTGCACATGACCATTCAAACAGCCGTGCTGATTGAAACCCTGGTAGCCCTGGGCGCCGAGGTTCAATGGAGCTCCTGCAATATCTTCTCCACACAGGACCATGCCGCTGCCGCGATCGCTGCTGCCGGCATTCCCGTATATGCCTGGAAAGGCCTGAACGAAGAAGATTTCAACTGGTGTATCGAACAAACGTTGTTCTTCGGCAGCCTCGACCGTCCGCTGAACATGATCCTCGACGATGGCGGCGACCTGACCAACATGGTGTTCGACGTATATCCGGAACTGATCCAGCACATTAAAGGCCTGAGTGAAGAAACCACTACCGGTGTTCACCGCCTGTATGAAAGAATGAAAAACGGCACTTTACCGATGCCGGCTATCAATATCAACGACTCCGTTACCAAATCCAAATTCGACAACAAGTATGGCTGCCGCGAATCCTGTGTGGACGCTATCCGCCGTGCTACCGACGTGATGATCGCCGGTAAGGTGGCTGTTGTGGCTGGTTTTGGCGACGTTGGTAAAGGTTCCGCCGAATCACTCGCAGGCGCAGGCGCCCGTGTGATCGTAACGGAAATCGACCCCATCTGCGCTTTACAGGCTGCTATGGAAGGATATGAAGTGAAAAAGATGTCCGATGCCGTAAAAGAAGCCGATATCATCGTAACCACTACCGGTTGCCGCGATATCATCACCGGCGAGCACTTCAAAGCGATGAAAGACAAAGCGATCGTTTGTAACATCGGTCACTTCGACATCGAGATCGACGTTGCCTGGCTGAACACCAACTACGGTCACTCCAAAGTGGAGATCAAACCGCAGGTGGATAAATACACCATCGACGGGAAAGATATTATCCTGCTGGCTGAAGGCCGCCTCGTGAACCTGGGTTGCGCTACCGGCCACCCCTCTTTCGTGATGAGCAACTCCTTCACCAACCAGACCCTGGCGCAACTGGAACTGTGGACCAACAGCGACAAATACGAAAACCAGGTATACGTGCTGCCCAAACATCTCGATGAGAAAGTAGCCCGCCTCCACCTGAAAAAAATCGGTGTGGAACTGGACGTGCTGACCAAAGAGCAATCGGCTTACCTCGGCATTCCTGTTGAAGGTCCGTTCAAACCTGAATACTATCGTTACTAGTCTATAACGGAACATTCTGTAAAAGCAGCCCCGCCGCATGGTGGGGCTGCTTTTCTTTTGGGCGGTTGTTCCAGGTAATAAGCCCACAGGCTTATAAAATAACTTTATAAGGCTACAGGCTTATAATTAGGCATTATAAGGTTAAAGCCTTATATTTGTATAGCCATGAAAAAAAGAGCCATCGTCATAACGGGAGATGTTATCCGTTCTTCCTCCCTGAAACCAGCACAGCGCCAGCGCCTGCAACAGGCGCTTGAACACGCTTTTGCCGCGGCGAAAGCTAAAGACGCCAGCTTTCAGGCAGAGCAGTTCAGGGGAGACAGTTTTCAGGCCGTATTGACCAAAGAGCCGGCGGCAGCCCTGCAGATCAGCCTGATGCTGCTGGCCATGCTGTGGAAAGAAGGTTTTAAAATGCGGCTGGCCATCGGCAGTGGAGAAATTTCATTCACATCAAAAAACATCGTAACTTCTGACGGCTCCGCTTTCAGGCATTCCGGGCCTACCCTGGATGAACTGAAGAAAAAAAACGGGCTCGTAGCGATTGTTACCCCCCACCCTGCCATCAATGAAGAGTGGGATATTCACGGCCAGGTGCTTTCCTTCCTGGTGGAACGCTGGAGCCCGCTGCAGGCGGAAGCCATACTGGAACAGCTCAACGGACTCACCCAGGCACAAACGGCAGAAAAACTGCACATCCGCCAGCCCGCCGTACATCAACGGCTGCAGGCTGCAGGCTGGCATGTGGCCGACCTGATCGTGAAACGATTTGAGCAACAGATTTCAACCATGTTCTAAAAACCATATCAGGATGTTTCTATTGATAAAATGGCTCTGCGCCCACGTGATCGGTGATTTCGCACTGCAACCCAACCGCTTCGTGCAGCACAAGCGCCGCCGCAAAGCGGCCTCCGGCTATCTTTACCTCCATTGCTTCATTCACGGCGCCCTCATTTACCTCTTCACCGGCATGTGGGACCAATGGCTGGCGCCCGTCATCATCACCGCGGCCCATTTCTGCATCGACCTCTGGAAACTGCACCAGAAAGAAGATGCCAGAAGTTTTATCATCGACCAGGCCCTGCACCTCACCGTACTGCTGCTGCTCTGGATACAGACCACCGGCAGCTGGCAGGCCGTGCTGCCCGCCGCACAGGCCCTGCTCAACAACCAGCCCTTCTGGACCATCCTGCTCGGCTACGCGGCCGTCATCTGGCCCACCGCCTTTTTACTCGGCTTCGCCACCCGCCGCTGGCGCAACCAGGTACACGATGCACGCATCGCCAACGGTAAAACTTCCCTGAGCGAGGCCGGTAAATGGATCGGCATATTCGAACGCATCCTCATCCTCACCTTCGTGATAACCGGCCACTACGAAGGCATCGGCTTCCTCATCGCCGCAAAATCCATCCTGCGGTTCAACGATCTGAAGGAAAACGACAACCGCCGCGAAACGGAATACGTCCTGATCGGCACCCTGATGAGTTTTTCCGCTTCCATTTTTATTGGCCTCGTCGTGAAATACCTGCTGCAATAATTCGTCAAACTGCGTAATTTTGCGGCATGACCAAGCTGAGTGTTAACATCAACAAGTTTGCCACCCTGCGCAACGCCCGCGGCGGCAATCTGCCGGATATTATACAGGTAGCCCGGGACTGTGAACGGTTCGGCGCCGATGGCATCACCGTACACCCCAGGCCGGATGAACGCCATATCCGCTACCAGGACGTGAGAGACCTGAAACCCATCGTCACCACGGAATTCAATATCGAAGGCTATCCCTCGCAGGATTTTATGGACCTCGTGCTGGAAGTGAAACCGCACCAGTGCACACTGGTACCCGATCCTCCGGGCGTGATCACCTCCAATACCGGCTGGGATACCATCCAGCACCAGTCGTTCCTCAAAGACGTGATCGGCACCCTGAAAAAAGCAGGCATCCGCGTGTCCATCTTCCTGAACCCGGAAATCGATAAAGTAGCCGGCGCCAAATCTGCCGGAGCGGACCGCATCGAGCTTTACACCGGCCCCTACGCGGAAGAATACACGAAAGCACGCACCCAGCCGCAGAATTTCCGCCTGTTCAACGACTATAAGAACACCGCAAAAGAGGCTTCCGCCGCCGGACTGGAACTGAACGCCGGCCACGACCTGAACCTCGATAACCTGCGCTTCTTCAAACTGCACATCCCCCAGCTGAAAGAAGTCTCCATCGGCCATGCACTCGTGTGCGACGCCATCTACATGGGACTGGAAAACACCATCCAGCTGTATAAAAGGCAATTGCAGGACTAACTAAACGCATAAAAAACAAAAAGGGCGTATCAGCAGTCTGATACGCCCTTTTTGTTGTATACGGTTGCCATTATTCGCTGACGATAACTACGGTTGTTCCCTAGCTTTCAAACAGCCCATAAATTCGAACCCGTTTACATAGTTGTCATTACTCATTGACGATAACCCAGGTTGTCCCCGTTGCTTCCAAACAGCAAATAAATTCAAACCTGTTTATACGGTTGTCATTATTCACTGACGATAACCCAGGTTGTTCCCCGTTGCTTCCAAACAGCAAATAAATTCAACCCTGTTTATACGGTTGTCATTATTCACTGATGATAACTCCGGCTGTTCCCTGGCACTTTCAAACAGCCCATAAATTCAAACCTGTTTACACAGTTGTCATTATTTCCTGACGATAACCCTGGTTATTCCCCGGCACTTTCAAACAGCACATCAATTCATTATTCGCTGATGGCCGCCCACGGCGTTTCCCGGTACTTTTCATACAGCAGGTAAAATGCCGCGCCCGAAATCACCGCGAAAACCAGCACCAGCCAGTTGGCATTGAGCTCGATCCCCAGCACGGGCTTACCGCCCCGCAGCAGCGACGTGAGAAAGTGCAGCATCCCCAGAAAGCCGGGCACCACCAGTATCAGCAACCCCTTCAGGATGCTGCCCGCCCCCTGTTTAATGTTGATTTCCGTCGCAAACGGCAGCTTGCGAAGGAAAATGTAAGCAAACACGATATTGATCAGCGCCACATTCACCAGGCCCAGCAGCAGATCCGGCGCTACTTTCAAGCCCCATACCGCCAGCGCAAAAACGGCGATCACGAGGTAAAAGGGCAGGAAGAACTTCACGAATGCGGCTTTAAAAGCCCCCATCAGCAAAGGGCCCGGCGATTCCACCGGCGCAGCGTAATACACCCAGCCCGCTTTGAATTTATCGGAATAGACGAGGTTGGTGATGGCCGTGATAAAAACGAACGTGCTGCTGTAAATCAGGATGATGAAGGTGTGGCCCGAAGCCATCTGTTCCCAGGCATCGGCCACGGACTCGTGTTTCCCCAACAGTAAAAAATATACGAAATACACCAGCACATATGCCAGCGACGGGTATACTTTCAGCTTGAAATCCCTGCTGCGGCCCGTGATCAGCCATACCAGCTCAAACGACAGCCGTTCCTGCTTATCGCGGGCAAACCAGCCCGCCAGCCGCTTGTATAACGGCATACCACGAGGTGTTGCGGGCAATGATGTTTGTTGCTTAACCACCGGCTCGTCTGCCCCGCTGCCGCCCAGCATCGCCAGTTTCCGGTTGAAACTGGGCGCAAATACCTTGATCACCAGCCACAGGCTCAGCATGGGCACCACAATGGATAACCCGATATATCCCAGCATCGGCAGGGTAAAAACGCTGCCCGCTACCGCCTGGTAGGCGGCCGCAAACCAGAAGGTGGGTACGAGGTTCAGCCAGGGATAATCCCACAGGTTGATGTCGCTGAGGTCCAGCGTACGGGTGAGGCGCGGCGCCAGGTAATAGGTGGCGAACACGATCACCGAAAAGATGATCTGGATGTAATTGAGGATTTCCTTGAAACGGGCGGGCGTGGTCAGCTTTAACGCCACCAGGTACACCGCGTTGATCAGGAAGATGCTGAATACGCTCAGCAACAGCACCAGCACGGCAAACCAGACCACCGTCAGCCCGCCGGCCATGATGCCCAGCCATATCAGGGCGGGCAGCATCAGCGGCAGCACGATTTTGGACACATGCACCATGATGTGCAGGATGCGCGACACCACCACGGTTTTATCGTTCACCGGCTTGGGAAGAATGACGAAATTGTCTTTCACATCGATCAGCACGCTGGTAAAATCGGAGATCAGCGTGATCGACAGCATGGCCGTAAACACGGTGAACCACAAGAACAGCTGCATCAGCGGGTCGCGGGACAGTGTGAAGACGATGAGATAAAACACCCCCATCAGCAGCGACACGAATATCATGGCGAGGGAACCGTATTTCCGCTCCTTCTTTTTACGCTGCTGCATGTGCGTATAGGCGTTCGGCCGGCGGTCGTCCATCTTCAGTTTTACGTCGAGGATGGCCATCAGCTGCGGCACATTCACGCCTAAACGGTTCCAGAGCGGCTTGAAAAAGGCTATCACAGCCAGGAAGAATTTGTTCATACCCGCTCGTTTTTATTTACCGGACGCATGCACAAAGGCATCCGCCACGCTGGTCAGGTTTTGTTCCCCGGTGAGGTGGGCAAATATTTTTTCCAGCGTATCGCCTTCAGCCTGCTTCAGTTGCTCGAAAGTACCGTCGGCCACAATGCTGCCTTCGTTGATCAGCACAATCCTGTCGGACACTTTTTCCACTACGTCCATCATATGGGAGCAGTAAAAAATCGTTTTGCCTTCCCGCTTGAGGAGCGCCAGGATTTCCTTGACGATGATCACCGCGTTGGCGTCGAGGCCGGACAGCGGTTCGTCGAGCACCACGATCTGCGGGTTATGCATCAGACCGGACGTGATCAGCACTTTCTGGCGCATCCCTTTTGAAAAGGTATCCATCCGCTGGTCTTTGTTTTCCAGCAGCCCGAAAGCGCCCAGCATGCGGGTGGCGCGCTCTTCGATCACGGCGTCTTCCATCTGGTAAAGCTTCCCCACAAAGGAGAGATATTCCATCGGCGTGAGCACGTCGTAGATCTCCGCGTTTTCAGGCACGTAACCGATGAGGCTTTTGATGGCGAGCGTATCCGTCCGCAGGTCGTGGCCGAGGATGGTCACCTCGCCTTCGAAATCACCCAGCAGACCGATCAGGATCTTTACCGTGGTGGATTTGCCCGCGCCGTTGGGCCCGATGTAACCGATGATCTGCCCGGGGAACACATCCAGGTTAATGCCTTTCAGCACCTGCTTTTCTCCGTAACGCTTCTGTAAATTCCTGATGGCGATAATAGGCTGCATATGTTTCTTTTTATGTATAGGAGCAAAAAGTTCAATCTGGTTTCCATCCGATGCGGTCACCGAATGTACCCAATCCCATCCATTGATTCAACGGCAAGTTAATGCCCAGATGGTTAAAAGCCGCGGCCTGCTGGTACCACGAGCGCGCATAACGCAGCTGCAGCCTGCTGACCGTGATGCCCACGCCCAGCGAAAAACCGCTGAGCCCCTGGCGGTTGAGCAGCGCCAGTTCGCGCCGCCGCAGGTGATTGTAAGCGGCCGTCAGTTCCACGTATTGCCCGATCTCAAACTGCGCGGCCAGTACAAAGTGACGGAAAATCTTGTCAAAAGTGCCGCCGGCGCGCACGGTGTCGCCGTTGCTGACGGCAATATTTTCTTCCGCCGGGTCCGCATAACGGATATCGAACTGGTATACATGGTGCAGCGTGGCGGACAATTGCAGCGGCACATGCTGCAGCCGTTTGGACACGCCCACCTGCAGATCGAACGGCAGCGGCTCTTTTTCGCCGGCGTACGCGCTGAACTGCCCGCCCATGTTGCGGGCCACGAGGCCGGCCTGCCAGCCGCGCGCGGTGTCCTGATAGCTGATGCCCACATCCACGGCGATGCCGGACGATTGATACGTCAGGTACCGCGAATGCGCATACTTCAATGCGGCGCCATAATGCCATTTTTCAAGGTAACGGCGCGAAGCGCTCACCTGCCAGATCAGATCCACCGGCCTGAAAGTGCCCAGCACGTTGCCGGCGGCATCGGTATGCGTCATCTGCCCGTACCCTGTGTATTGCAGGCTGGTGGCGAAGGTGGTGGCCAGGCCCCTGTGGTGATAGGCAAAAGCCGCATTGGTATAACGGATCCCCCCGAAATACCCGGCGTAATTGACCTGCAAATGGGTATGCATGGCCGGGCGCAGCAGTGCGGGATTGAGCAGGGCCAGCGACAGGTCGTTACTCTGCTGGCTCACATTCATCCCGCCCAGCGCCGTTATCTGCGGGGAAGCGGGCAGGTCGAGAAACGCGTACGTGTTTTTTCCTCCCAGCACCTGGGCATCGGCGGCAGCGGAAAACAGTAATAATATGAGCAGGCAGCGAAGTGGCAATGGGCGGTTGTATGTTAGGAAACAGGGCTTAAGGTACAAAAAATGCATATATGTTAAAAGAATAAAGCCACCCTTTAACGGTGGCCTTATTCAAACCCTTAAACAATCAACATGCGCCCGCTTCCAGGAAGCGGACTGTAGATACACAAACTGTCAGGAATGACAGGATGTGTTTCCTATCTCTTTAATAACGCTGTTTCCAGCACTTGGTTCATTTCTTTTACATAATGGAACTTTAATCCTTTGATATAATCGGGATTAATGTCCCTGATGTCCTTCTCGTTCTGCCAGCAGAGAATGATCTCTTTGATGCCGGCGCGTTTGGCGGCCAGTATTTTTTCCTTGATACCGCCCACGGGCAGCACCTGCCCGCGCAGGGTAATTTCACCGGTCATGGCCAGGTATGGTTTCACCCTGCGGCCGGTGTAGGCGGACGTGAGCGCGGTCAGCATCGTGATGCCCGCGCTGGGCCCGTCTTTCGGCACGGCGCCTTCCGGTACGTGTACGTGAATATTTTTCTCGCGGAACAGCTTCGGATCGATTTTCTGCGAAGCGGCATTGGCCTGCAGGTAACTGAGCGCTGTAACGGCGGATTCCTTCATCACGTTCCCCAGGTTGCCGGTAAGCTTCAGTTCGCCCTTGCCTTCGCTGAGGCTGGATTCGATGAAGAGGATATCGCCGCCCACGTACGTCCAGGCAAGCCCCACGGCCACGCCCGGCGGATTGCCGGTTTTATAGATCTCGTTGGAATAACGGGTTTTGCCGAGGGCTTTTTCCACCCGTTCTTCAGGGATGGCTCCTTCCACTTTCACACCGGTGGCCACATCTTTGGCCAGCGAGCGCATGATGCCGGCAAACTGCCGGTCGAGCTCACGCACGCCGCTTTCGCGGGTATACTGGGAAATCACCTTTTCAATGACCTTGTTCGAGAAAGTGAATTTGGTATCTTTCAGGCCATGCGCCTCTTTCTGTTTCGGAATGAGGTGACGTTTGGCGATCTCCACTTTTTCCTCCACGGAATATCCGCTCAGGTCGATGATCTCCAGCCTGTCGCGCAGCGCCATGGGCACATTGTTGATGTTATTGGCGGTGGCGATGAACAGCACCTTGCTCAGGTCATATTCCAGCTCGAGGTAGTTATCGTAGAACGTGCTGTTCTGTTCTGGATCGAGCACTTCCAGCAAAGCGGAAGCCGGGTCGCCGCGGAAATCGTTGCCGATTTTATCGATCTCGTCGAGTATCATCACCGGGTTGGAGGATTTTACCTTCCGGATGGTTTGCAGGATACGGCCGGCCATGGCGCCGATGTATGTTTTACGGTGCCCGCGGATCTCGCTTTCGTCATGAAGGCCGCCGAGGCTCAGCCGGGCGTATTTACGGCCGATGGCGTTGGCGATGGAACGGCCCAGCGAGGTTTTGCCGATGCCCGGAGGGCCTACGAAACACAGGATGGGCGATTTCATGTCGCCTTTCAGCTTCAGCACCGCCAGGTATTCGAGTATGCGGTCCTTGATGCGGTCCATGCCGTAATGATCGTTATCCAGTACGTTTTTCGCCTTTTTCAGGTCGTAACTGTCCAGCGTATACTCATTCCAGGGCAGGTCCAGCATCAGGTCGAGATGGTTGTACACCACGGAATAATCCGGCGTGCTGGGATGCATTCTTTCCAGTTTTTCGACTCCTTTGGCAAACAGTTCCTTCGCTGCGTCGGGCCACTTCTTCAGCTCGGCCTTGCGCTGCATTTCCTTTATTTCCCGGTCGTTGGAGTCGCCGCCCAGTTCTTCCTTGATCGACTTCATCTGCTGCTGCAGGAAATACTCCCGCTGCTGTTTGTCGAGGTCGGCCTTGGTTTTATTATTGATTTTATTCTTCAGTTCGGCCAGCTGCAATTCCACCTGCAGCAACTTCATCAGCAGTTCGGCCCGTACCCGGAGGTTATTGATTTCCAGCAGCTGCTGTTTTTCCTTCAGGTCGCTGTTTAGGTTGGAAGACACAAAATGTATCAGGAACGGGGCATTTTCGATGTTTTTCAGGATGATGCTCGCTTCCGAGGGTATGTTGGGCGACAGCTGGATGATTTGCGCCGCCAGGTCTTTGATAGACGATATGTACGCCTCGAATTCCGAATCGTTTTCGTCGAGATGGTCTTCCAGCAGTTCGTAACTGGCCTTGAAGTAAGGATCTTCCGTTACGATCGCCTTTATTTTGAAGCGTTTGCGGCCCTGGATGATGATGGTGGTGCCGCCATCGGGCATTTTGATCAGTTTCACGATTTTCGCAACGGTGCCTACATCAGATAGATCCGCTACAACAGGCTCTTCCACATTACTGTCTTTTTGCGCTACCACACCAATCATTTTGTCAGTCTTGTACGCATCATTTACGGCCTTGATGGACTTATCGCGGCCCACGGTAATGGGCAGCACCACCCCCGGGAAAAGCACGGTATTGCGCAACGGCAGCAGCGCCAGTTCCTCCGGGATCTTGTCGTCCTCCTGCCCTTCGCCGTCTTCATTCAAAGGTATAATCGGCATGAACTCCATCTCGTCCTCGTTATTGCTCAAAAAAAATGTACTCATTTGTCAGTTTTGATTGCGGGGACAATATGGCAGGCCGTGCCTGCAGATTCTCCCCAAATTGATAGTATACCTATATAGTCAACTTTGATGCCATGCCCGAAAGGTATAAAAAAAAGGATACCCGTGAACGGATATCCCCTTTTAACAGATGTAGGATAACGGATGTTAGAGCGTAACGCCCACACCCAGCTGAATTGCCTGGTTTTTCCAGGTATCCGGGTTTACAGCGTTGGAGGCGCTTACATCGCTAACATTGGACAGACCAATGATATACCTTGCGCTGATATTGATAATGGGCAGCTGCAGCCAGAGGCCGCCTACTGCGGAAAAATCGCCGCTTTTGAAAGCTTCCTTACCTTCCTCGAACACACTTTTCTTTTTGCTGGTCAGGATGCTGAACTGGGGGCCCACCTGCAGTTTGAAACGGGGTGATCCCAGGTCGATGTTGGCCAGTACGGGAATGCTCAGGTAGTTGAGATTGGGTTTGTTGTCTTTCAGGTTCTGGAATTCGTTATCAGCCTCAAACTCGGCGGTGTTTTTAACTTCCGCTTTTGAAGTGGAGAAAACCAGCTCGGGCTGGATGCCGAAACCTTTTACGAGGTTGATCTGGGCGAAACCGCCGAGGTGGTAACCCAGTTTAAAACTTTCATCGTAACCGGTACCGTCTATTTTACCGAGGTTCGCACCTCCCTTGATACCAAAGCGGAGTAATTTCTGAGCACTAGCGGTGGATACGGTTGCGCAGGTGATGACTGCCAAGGCGAAAAACAGTTTTTTCATATTTGTTGTGTTTAGTGTTAAGCTTAAGCTCCTGTTTAATTTATCTTGATATCTGATTATGAGGGCATTTCATATGCTAAGACGCAGGAAAAACCTGCATCCCCTATACGAAATGCAAAATCCATGCTAAATAATGACTACAAAGTAACGCTGACGCTGGCGGTAAAGTATCCGGTGATGCCCGTATCACCGCCCTGGAGCAGTTTGAACACGGTATAGGAGGGGGAAATGGCCACTTTCCCGATGATGTAAGACATGCGCAGCCCCAGGTCGATCGCTCTCGGCTGGAACCCGGTATTATCGCTCACGGAAATGATCTCTTCTTCCTGGGTGCCACCGCCGCCCCCGTTGTTCCCTCTTTTCTTCTTGCGCTGCTGGATCATGGTCGAACGCGATACGTATTTGGTGCTTTTGAGGTTGCTGTAATAATTGGCGGTGCCGAGGGTCAGGGACGTCACCGGCATGATGAGCAGCGCATCATCGTTCTTCAGCAGGTCCATGAAAATGAACGAATGCCGCACATCGAAAATCATGTTGAAATCACTCCCGGTAATCGTGCGCTCCGCACCCGCATCGGTTTTTTCTTTGGTTTTCCCCCAGCCGAAATCGAGGCTGAGGCCCGGTTCCAGCCACCACTTGCGGTAAAAGAAGTAGGCGAACGCTTCGTTCACGATGGGCGTGGCGGGTATGTCGGAAGAATCGGCGTAAAAATAGTGGGTGTAAGATACCCCGGTGAGAAAGTCGCGGTTTTTCGTGTAGTCGTAACCGGCGCTGAGGTCCGTTTCGAACCAGGGCTTGCGGGTGGCGTTGAGCAGGTAATACCCGTACACGGATGCATACAGCCCGCTTTTGTGGTTATAGGAAACGTTGGGAGATAAAAAGGGTTTCGTCGTCACCGGCCGGAAAGGATCGGTAGCTTTGCCGCCGTACGCGGGATTGTTGCCGAAGCCTAAGCCGATGACCACTTCGCTTTTGGCCGGTTGGTTCAGCAGCGAATCCAGCTGCCTTTCGAGCTCTGCGAGCGACTGCCCCGCCGCCGGCATGGCGGCACAGAGCAACAGGAGAAAAAGAATATGGTATCTCATAAAAAATGCCCCTCCGGGCTGCCTGCAAGATAAAGAAAAAGGCCGGCAACTCCCGTGCCGGCCTTTCTGCCATATTTTTCATGCTTATACGAGCTCTATGACGGTGATTTCCGGCATGATGCCCACCCGCCCGGGATACCCCAGGAAGCCGTATCCGCGGTTCACGTAGAGGCTCTGTTTGCCGTCCTGGTACAGGCCCGCCCACTGTTTGTAGATGTACTGGGCGGGGCTCCATTTGAGAAAAGGGATTTCCACCCCGAACTGCATGCCGTGGGTGTGGCCCGCCAGCATCAGGTCGATGTCCTGGTAGTCTTTCCGCACCTGCCCGTCCCAGTGGGTGGGGTCGTGCGACAGCAGTATCTTGAAAGGAATCTCCGCACTGCCCGCATAGGCGGCAGCCAGGTCCCCTTTCCGGGGAAAACGGGGGTTCATGCTCCAGTTTTCCACCCCCAGGAGGGCAATTTTCTCCCCATTTCTTTCCAGCACCGTATGTTCGTTCATCAGCAGTTTCCAGCCCATTTCGCCGTGCATGGCCTTGAGGCGCTCCAGGTTCGCTTTTTTCATCTCGCTCTGGCGGTTGGCGTCATAATCCGGCCAGGGGAAATAATCCCCGTAATCGTGGTTGCCGAGGGTGGAATAGACACCGAAAGGCGCTTTCATCTGGCTGAACACCGAAATATAATCGTTCATCTCATCCGCACGGTCGTTTACCAGGTCGCCGGTAAATACGATGAGGTCCGGTTGCTGGGCGCTGATCAGCTCGATGCCCCGCATAACGGCCTGTTTATCCGTAAAACTACCGGAATGCACGTCCGAGATCTGCACGATTTTGAGGCCTTTGAACGATTCCGGGAGGTTTTTGAACGTCAGCCGTATTTTGCGGACGTGGTAGTTGTATTTGTTGCTGAGCCCGTACAGCAGGGTCCCCAGCATGGTGCCGCCGAGGAGCAGGCCCGTTTTCATGAGGAACTGGGAGCGGGTGATGCCCTCCACTTCCCGGTTGCCGTCTACCGCCGCTACGGCCGGCGCCGAGCGCATCTTTTCCACGATCCACATCACCGCCCGGCGGCCGTCGTCGGCCAGCAGGAACACCACCACCAGCGCTTTGGCGAAAAACAGCCCGAAAGCGAAAGTGAGGTAATAAGAACGGGCCATCATGAACTTCTCCCAGGGTATTTTGGAATAGAACACGATGGAAGCCAGTACGATAGCCGAGGTGAGCCAATAGAGGCCGAATATGATGGCCTTCCATTTGGGGCCGGCGTTGATCATCATGGAACGGATGGCCACAAACACATAGGCATCTATGGCAACCATAATGAGAATCAGTATGATAGAAGAAAAAAGACTAGGTCCTGCACGCATAAATATGTATCAATCAATGGGTTTAAGAATGGTTTCGGAAAAATCGAACAGCAAATTTACCACAATCCGGCCGGTTGAGGGCTTTTGCCTGCTGTTGTAGACGATCATGTGACTGAAAAATTGCAATCCCGGGCAAAAAAAAGCGACTTTTCCCCAAAAAGCGGTGTGAATAAATAAATAGGGGGCCTGCCCCATATTTAGGCTATTCGTTGTATTTTTGTCCGATTAGGTTATTATTATATATTATTGCGATATGAAGTTCACCTATTACGGCCATTCCAGCTTTGCTGTAGAGGTAAAGGGCAAGAAAATAGTGTTTGATCCGTTTATTACCCATAATGAGCTGGCCCGTTCAATAGACGTCAACCGTATCGAGGCGGACTATATTTTTGTGTCGCACGGGCACGCGGACCATGTGGCCGACCTCATGGACCTCGCCAAACGGACGGGCGCCACGGTGGTGGGAGCGTTCGAACTGACGGAATGGGTGACGAAACAGGGGCATGAGAAGGTGCATCCCATGAACACCGGGGGCAAATGGGCGTTTGATTTCGGCACCGTAAAATGCGTGGTAGCCCACCACTCCAGCGGTTTGCCGGATGGCAGTTACGGAGGTAACCCGCTGGGATTCATTTTCACGACAGACGACGGGAATTTTTACTACAGCGGCGATACGGCGCTGACGTTCGATATGGAGCTGATACCCCGCTGGGCCAAACTGGATTTTGCCGTGCTGCCCATCGGCGATAACTTCACGATGGGGGCGGACGATGCCATTATAGCGGCAGAATTTATAGAATGCGGCCGGATCGTAGGCGTACATTACGATACGTTCGGTTACATCAAAATAGACAAAGGAGATTCCATCCGGAAGTTCGAGGCAGCCGGGCTCAGCCTGCTGCTCCCGGCTATCGGGGAAACGATTGATATCTGACAGTCCTGTTATCCTATTTCAACCTTAGAATTTAAGACAAAACAAATGGCAAGAATTATCGCAATCGCCAATCAGAAAGGGGGCGTGGGGAAAACCACCAGCGCCATTAACCTGGCCAGCAGCCTGGCGGTACTGGAGTACAAAACATTGCTGGTAGATGCGGATCCGCAGGCCAACAGCACCACGGGGCTGGGCTTCGACCTCCGTAATATCCAGCAGAGCCTGTACGACTGTATGGTGAACGACGTGCAGGCAAAGGACGTGCTGCTGGAATCAGACACCCCGAACCTGAAAGTATTGCCCTCCCACATCGACCTGGTAGGCGCGGAACTGGAGCTCATCAACCACCCCAACCGGGAACGGGTGATGAAAGCCGTGATCGACGCGGTAGCCGGAGACTACGATTTTGTGATCGTAGACTGCTCCCCTTCCCTGGGCCTCATTACCGTGAACGCCCTGGTCGCCTCCCATTCCGTGATCATCCCCGTACAGTGCGAATTCTTTGCACTGGAAGGTTTGGGCAAACTGCTCAATACCATCAAAATCGTCCAGAGCCGGTTAAACACCGATCTTGAAATAGAAGGCATCCTGATGACCATGTACGACGGCCGTTTACGCCTGAGCAACCAGGTGGTGGACGAAGTCAAACAGCACTTCGAGGAAAGCGTATTCAACACCATCATCCACCGCAACACCAAACTCGGTGAAGCGCCCAGCTTCGGGAAATCCGTGATCATGTACGATGCCATGAGCACCGGCGCGATCAACTACCTGAACCTGGCGAAGGAAATCCTTCAAAAGCATAACTTTACAAAGATCAAAACCGAAGACAAAATCTTAGCTATTAACGATGACCAATCCGAGTAAGAAAGAGGCGTTGGGGAAAGGCATCCGCTCGCTGCTGCAAAACATAGACACAGACCTGAAGCAGACCTCCGGGGCACTCGCCGAACAGGTGGTGGCACAGGCTACCGGCATTGAGCGTATTCCTTTGGACCTGATAGAGGTCAATCCGAAACAGCCGCGCAGAGACTTTGACGAACAGGCCCTGCAGGAGCTGAGCCAGTCCATCAAACTGCACGACATCATTCAGCCCGTTACCGTCGCCCGGCTGGGTAAGAAATACCAGCTCATCGCCGGCGAACGCCGCTTCCGCGCCAGTAAAATGGCAGGACTGAAAGATATCCCCGCATACGTGCGCACCGCCAACGACCAGGAGCTCCTGGAACTGGCCCTGCTCGAAAACCTGCAGCGCGAAAACCTGAACGCGATCGAGGTCGCCCTCAGCTATAAACGCCTCATGGAAGAAGTGTCGCTCACCCAGGAACAGGTGGCCGACCGGATGGGAAAAGAACGCAGCACCGTTACCAACTACATACGCCTGCTCAAACTGCCGCCCGATATCCAGGTGGCCGTGCGCAACGCCAAACTGAGCATGGGCCACGCCCGTACCCTCATCGGCGTGGAAAACGTGGAGAAACAGCTCTTCGTTTTCGGCGAGATCATGAAAAACGGCCTGTCTGTACGCCAGACCGAAGAGCTAGTGCGGAAAGTCAATCATAACGCGGATAAAACGACCGCGAAGAAACCCGCTAAAAGCACCCTCCCGCCGGCTTACCAGAAAATCCAGGATAACCTGGCCACCCATTTTTCCACCAAGGTGAACCTGGACAGAAGCAAAAACGGCAAAGGAAGCATTAGCATCGAGTTTTATTCGGACGAAGAGCTGGACAGCATCCTGGAAAAATTATCATTATACGGTGAAAAATAAAACAGGGTACATTCTTGTATATACCCTTTTGTGCCTGTTATTATTACCCGCCATCGGCAGCCATGCACAGGACACAACGGGCAACCGCATCATCAGGGATTCCCTGGCGCGCCGTAATGCGATGCCCGTCCGGCGCGATACCGTGATCGTGGACGGCAGCGTGATCGATTCCCTGCCCGTCAACTACAAAGCACTGCACAGCCCGCGCAAAGCCGCCTTCTACTCCGCCGTGCTCCCCGGCCTTGGCCAGGTCTACAACCGCGAATACTGGAAAGTGCCCCTCGTATACGCCGCACTCGGCATCAGTACAGGCTTTTTCATCGATAACATGTCCAAATTCAGGGAATACCGCGACGCCTACCGCACGCGGATAGCCAACCGGAACAATCCCAACTTCGTGGATCCGTACCTGAAGTACGACGACTCCGACCTGAAATACCTGCGCGACGGGTACCGGCAATATGTGGACTATTCCGTGCTCGTATTCGTGGCCGCTTACGCCCTCAACATCGTAGACGCCACCGTGTTCGCTCACCTGCGGCAGTTCGATATCAGCGACGACCTGAGCATCCGCATCGCCCCCACCATGATCGATAACCGTACTTTCGGCATCGGGCTGAAGGTGTCGATGGGGCCGCGCAAAGCGAAGCAGGGATTGGCTTTCAGATAAACTCATTCAGATATACACAGATATGAAGATAGCATTAATCGGATACGGCAAAATGGGAAAAGCCATCGAGGCGATCGCCCAGGGCCGTGGCCACGAAATCGTACACAGGATAGACATCAACAGCAGCCACCTGCTGGAGAAAGAGCAGCTGCAACAGGCCGACGTTGCCATCGAATTCACGACGCCCGAAACGGCCTATCATAACATCCTGAAGTGTTTCGCCGCCAATGTGCCCGTTGTGTGCGGCACCACCGGCTGGCTGGAAAAGCTGCCGGAAGTGAAGGCCCAATGCCTCGAGCAGCACCAGGCTTTCCTGTACGCCAGCAATTTCAGCGTGGGCGTGAACATCTTTTTTGAACTGAACCGCCGCCTCGCCGAACTGATGGCCACCCAGAGCGATTACCGGTCCAGCATGGTGGAAATCCACCACACCCAGAAAAAAGACGCCCCCAGCGGCACCGCCATCACCCTGGCCGAACAGATCCTCGAAAAACAGCCCGCCAAAACCGGCTGGGTGAACGAGGCTACCACCGACCCCACCAAGCTGGGCATCGTTTCCGAGCGGGTCGACCCTGCTCCCGGCACGCACATCATCCAGTACGATTCGCCGATAGACAGCATCACCATCACCCATACGGCCCACTCCCGTGAAGGGTTTGCCGCCGGCGCCGTTACCGCGGCCGAGTGGCTGAAAGACAAAAAAGGCATCTTCAGCATGAAGGATGTACTGAGCCTCTAGCCCGGCGCCCCGAAAGCAGCCGTTTTTTTTGTTATATTTGTATCTTGAGAGTGCAACCATACAGAAGATCTAATACCAGATATGCTATCTAAAAAAACACAATACGCGTTTCACGCATTGATTTACCTGGCGGAGAATGTAGACAAAGGCCCTATCCTGATTTCGGAGATAGCGGCGGAAAAGAGTATTTCCATCAAATTCCTGGAAAACATCCTGCTGGAGTTGAAAAATGCGGGCATTTTAGGCAGCAAGAAAGGTAAAGGCGGCGGTTATTACCTGATGCGCCCGCCCAAGGAAATCCCCATGGCGCGCATTATCAGGCTGCTCGACGGGCCCATCGCCCTGTTGCCCTGCGTGAGCCTCAACTACTACGAACGTTGCGAAAACTGCAAGAACGAAGCGGTTTGCGGCCTGCACGAGGTTATGAGCAAGGTGAGGGACGCCACCCTCAAACTGCTGGAAAACAAGTCACTGAAAGATATCCTGACCAAGGAATAAGATATGTTATATGGGTTATAAGCAGGGAAAGGCCGGTGGTCTTTCCCTTTTTTTATGCGGATTTTTGGGCTGAACCGGTAAATTTCGCCAGGGTGCGGGTAGCCATAACCCGGTATGGCCCGCGCGGTGCATCCTTCCCCCAATCATCCCTGCCATGCCGCTCCCCGGCCCGGGAACAACAGCCATCCGGCTCCCCGCACCCGGTATCGGGGAATATGCGCTCAAACATTCAACAATTTCATCATAGAACAATTTTTCCGAACCTGTGAAAAATACTCAGTTGTAGGTATTGCAACCCCCTTCCGGTTACAGTACTTTTGATGCAGACAATTACCGGAAACAAATGCTCCCGTTCAGGTGATTGCCCGCTTTATGCGGATTACAATGCCTCCGGGCGCTTTTACTGATAAACTTTGTTGCTCGTCAGAAATCCGGAAATGACTGTGTTTTCAGGTTTAAAGATTTTTTTTCGTTCCCCAGGAAAGTTGGCGAAGGCCCCGGACGGTTGTTCCGGGGCTTTTTGCTGCAGGAACCTTAAACCTACCTAGCCGCGTCAGCCCCATCCTTCCCCCGGCATTCACCCGCACGGGCGCCTGCACAATTTTGTCCGCCTGCATCCCAATCCCGGGTACGGAAAATGTGCATGAGTGCAGAATATGGGTAAAACCGGCCATGACCTCCCTCCCGCCGGAAATTGTACGCGAATGGACAGAAATTTGATCTGAGTGGAGATTCTGAGGGTAAAAGACGAACCTACAACGAACCTACACTAGGGGAAAGACGAACCTACGCCCAAAAGGGAAGATTCGTTGTAGGTTCGTTGTAGCTTCGTTGTAGGTTCGTCTTTCTACAAGCTACAGCCGTTGACTCGTCCTGAAACAGGTTGACATCCGGGCGAGATTATGCGGATGAAGGCGGGCCCGCCCTAAAACAGGGGTACACCAGGCAGACAACAGCGCCCGGCCCGCAGCTTTACAAATTGGTGAAAATTATCAACCATGGCCGCGGTCCTCCTGTCCGGAAAACACCGCCCGAAGCCGGCGATCAGCCGCACCCCGCCCCTCCCTTTTACGCCGTTATCCACTTTTTTTACCCCGCCGCACATTTTAGTCTATCTTTTTTATAGGATTTATGTATTTTTGTTATCCGGTAGAGGAAGCATTACATGAAAGATCTATTTGGGCAGATAGCCGAACAAAAAGACATCGCCACGGGAATACGCATACTTACGGACAAGTTTCCGGGAGCAGTAGCCTTTTCCACTTCATTTGGCCAGGAAGACCAGGTGCTGGCAGACATCATCTGGCGCAACCAGTTGCCCGTACGCGTGTTTACGCTCGATACGGGCCGGCTCTTCCAGGAAACGTATGACCTGATGGACCTCACCCGCGCCCGCTACAAACAGCCCTTCGAGATATATTTCCCGGAAACGGCTGCGGTAGAGGCTTTGGTGAAGGAAAAAGGCATGAACAGCTTTTACGATTCAGTGGAAAACCGCAAGGAATGCTGTTATATCCGCAAGGTGGTGCCCCTCAACCGCGCCCTGCAGGGCACGAAGGTATGGATCACGGGGCTGCGCGCCGAACAGAGCGAAAACCGGCACGACATGCCGGCGCTCGAATGGGATGAAGCCCGCCAGTTGTATAAATACAACCCCCTCATCCATTGGACCTTCGAAGAAATGACCGCTTACCTGGAGAAAAATAACGTGCCGTACAACAGGCTGCACGATAAAGGTTTCGTCAGCATCGGCTGCGCTCCCTGTACCCGCGCCATCGAGCCCGGAGAACATCCCCGCGCCGGCCGCTGGTGGTGGGAAAGCTCCCAGAAAGAATGTGGTTTACATGCAAGTTGATCAAGTTTAACATCGTTATATGAGTAGTATTCAATGGCAATTTCCGAGAGCGCTGGAAGACGAGGCGATTTACATCCTCCGCGAAACAGCCGCACAGTTTGAACGGCCCGCGATCCTCTTCTCCGGCGGAAAGGATTCCATTACCCTCGTACGCCTGGCCCAGAAAGCCTTTCACCCGGGTAAGATCCCCTTCCCCCTGCTGCACGTGGATACCGGGCATAACTTCCCGGAAACCATCCAGTTCCGCGACTGGCTGGTGGAATCGCTGGGGCTCGACCTCATCGTACGGAATGTGCAGGACAGTATCGACCAGGGCAAAGTAAAAGAAGAAACCGGCAAATACGCCAGCCGCAACGCGCTGCAGACGGTGACCCTGCTCGACGCGATCGAAGAGCTCAAATTTGACGCCTGCATCGGCGGCGCCCGCCGCGACGAAGAGAAAGCGCGCGCCAAGGAAAGAATATTCTCCGTGCGCGACGAGTTCGGACAATGGAACGCGAAAATCCAGCGCCCCGAACTGTTCGACATGCTCAACGGCAAAATCAATATCGGCGAAAACGTACGCGTGTTCCCCATTTCCAACTGGACGGAGCTCGACGTATGGAACTATATCCGCGAAGAAAATCTCGCCATCCCTTCCATCTATTTCTCCCACGAAAGAGAGATCATCGAACGCGACGGGATGTACTGGCCTTATTCCGAGTTCCTCAACACCACGGAAGAAGAAGTGCCGTTCCGCACCAAAGTGCGCTTCCGCACCGTGGGCGATATGACCTGTACCGCGGCCGTACTGTCCGAAGCGGATAAACTGGAAGACATCATCACCGAAATACTGGCCGCCAAAATCTCCGAAAGAGGCGCCCGTATCGACGACAAACGCTCCGAAGCTGCCATGGAAAAACGCAAGCAGGCGGGGTATTTTTAAGCTATTAACAACAGAACATGGACGTTTTACGTATAACCACCTCCGGTAGTGTGGATGATGGAAAAAGCACCCTCATCGGGCGTTTACTGTATGATACCAAATCCATCACGCAGGATAAAATGGAAGCGCTCCAGGCGGCCAGCAAACGCAAAGGGCTCGATTTTACGGACCTCTCGCTGCTGACCGACGGCCTCATCGCGGAAAGGGAACAGGGCATCACCATCGACGTGGCGCACATCTACTTTTCCACCCCCAACCGCAAATACATCATCGCCGATACGCCGGGCCACTTCGAATACACCCGTAACATGGTGACCGGCGCATCCACCTCGCAGGTGTCCCTCATCCTCATCGACGCCCGCAAAGGCATCGTGGAACAGACATTCCGCCACTTCTTCATCGCCTGCATGCTGCGCATCCCCCACCTGGTGGTGTGCATCAATAAAATGGACCTGGTGGAATACGACGAAGCACGCTTCAACCAGATCGTGGAAGACTTCCAGCAACTGCTGAAAGGTTCTTTCTATGAAAATAAAACCGTACAGTTCGTGCCCGTTTCTTCGCTTTACGGCGAAAACGTGGTGACGAAAACGGACAAGATCAGCTGGTATAAAGACAAACCGCTGCTCGCCTACCTGGAAGAAATCTCCTTCGACGAAGACGACCGTGTGCACCCCGCGCGTTTCCCCGTGCAGTACGTGATCAGGCCGAAATCGGAGCAGTACCACGACTTCCGTGGTTTTGCGGGAAAAGTGTCCAGCGGCAGCTTCCATGTCGGCGAAGAAATCGTTTCACTGCCGAACGGCCAGCGCAGCAAGATCAAAACCATCGAGAAGTTCGAGGAACAGCGCCCGTCCGCCCATGCCGGCGAAAGCGTGGTGATCACCCTCGAAGACGAGATCGACATCAGCCGAGGCAACCTGCTGGTAACGCCGAACGACATTCCAGAAGGCCGCAAGGAAATCACCGCGCAGATCTGCTGGATGGACCAGCAGAAGCTGACCGCCGGCAAAACCTATCTGCTCCAGCACGGCGCCAACCGCATCAAGGCAAAGGTGCAGCAGCTGCACAACGTGGTGGAAGTAACCACCAACGTGGTGCACGACAAAACGGAAATGGGCCTCAACGATATCGGCAAGATCACGCTGAAAACAGCGCAGCCGGTATTTACGGATACTTACGCCGCCAACCCGGCCAACGGCACGTTCATTCTGGTGGACGAGTTCAGCAATGCCACCGTGGCGGTAGGTTTCGTGGAATAACAACACACGCGCATTTATCAACTAAAATAAAAAAGCCGGCTGCCTGATGCAGCCGGCTTTACTTTTTTCAGTGGATGTTCAGCCACACGAGCTGCACCTGCTTCCGGCCTTCCGGCACGCGTTTGAGCGTAACGAGGGTGCCGCTGTCCGCATCGTAGTCCGCAATGGCGAACAGCGCTATGGGCGCGGGCGACGGCGTCGCCGTATCGAACACCGCATCGCGCGAGGGTATCATGGCCTTTCCTTCGAGCGCGTAATAAAAACCCTGTGCGTCCCGCGCATCGCGCATCACGGTGAGTTTGCCCCGGTCGATCCTTTCGTTGTTCTCCCCGAGGTCGTTCATGAAAATATAATCGCGCTGCGCGCCGGGTATGTACGTGAAGAATTTATACTGGTCGGCCCAGTTGAGTTTTTCCGTGGCGTTCTCCCTGTTTTTCTGGTAGAAGGCTTTCATGATCACGCCGGGGTTCATCTGTTTTTTCGGGATCATCCAGCTGCGCAGCTCCTTCCCTTCCGCATCGAAGTCCATCACCGCCACGTTGGCGAGAATGGTGCTCACCACCACCGGCGTACCGTTCACGGGACGGATGAAATTGTCGAGCTCCTCAAATATGATGGAATAACTCCCGTCTTTTTTGACGATCACATTCTGCGGCACGCCTTCGTAGGGCGCTTTGGGGCCGAACAGTTCGAGGCTTTTCAGGTTCACCTGCGAGGGGATGATCTCCCGCGGTCCGGCCACGATCATACTGTCGAGGCGCACGGTGGTGAGCCAGGTGGCCATCTTCTTTTCTTCGTGGAGATTGGCCTGCAGGAGGATGAGGGTGTGCCGGTGCGGGTTGTATTTGATGAAGCCCCCCTGAATGGAAATCCCTTCCGGGAACCCCAGGTCGCGGAAACGGAAAAAGATGTTGCCGCTGTCGAGCGTGGCGAGTTTCATCTGGCTGCTGGTGGTTTCGTACAGGGCGTTCTGCTCCATGCCGAGGATGCACAGCATTTTATCGCCGATCACGGCCATGTCCCAGTACCGGAACCGTTTATCGTCGCCGCTGCCGGAAAAGCGCGCCCGGCTGATCTCGCGGTGGTCGGCGCCGAAGTGCACCACTTCGTAGCCGCCGTTCTGCGGATCGTCGGAATTATAATACATCCACACGGCGTAGTTTTCGCTGTACGGATCCTTGATTACGAGGAAATCTGAACTGGTGGTGATTTTGCGTTTGCGGAGGTTCACTTTGTCGAGGTACGCCACCGTATCCGCGCGTAGCAGGCGGCCGGAAGAGCCGCTCACCCGCAGCCGCATCAGCAGCGGGCGCCTGGACGACCGGTCGCTCACCAGCACCGTGGCATCGCCGGCGGATTCAAACACGGCATCAAGGCTGGTGGCCTGATAGCCGGTGAGGGTACTGTCCTGCAACTGCCGGGAAATATCGTACAGCTGCACGTTCACGCCCTGTTTTTCGGTGAAATGCACGTACAGGGTATGGCCGTTGCCGAGCTGGAGCATCCGGGCAATGCCGTCTGCCGGCTCCGGGAAAGCGGGGCCTTCGGCCAGGGTGCTCACGCAGCTGAAAAGCGCCGGTTTCGTGGCGGTACTGTCGGCCGGGGGCGTTACGCCGGCATTCCGGGGCATAGCCGGGGCATACGGGCCGCCCGGTTGTGCCGCCAGCTGCGCCCGGCCCATGATGGGCAGGCCTGCCAGCAGCAGCAGGTATAGGGTGGTTTTCATGGCTTCATAGGATTTCAGCCACAATATACTGATTTTTATTAATACGTATGAGCGCCGCTGCGTACAGCGCCATGCCGGGAAAGGGGAAACGGCATCGCTACGCTGCTAACCGGGCATTGCGCCCGCCTGCGGGCAAATGCGGCCGGGTAACCACACCTATCCGGAATGCTGTTGGCAGGAGCAACGGATATTTGCCGCCGAGCGGCGCTTCATCGCATAAAAAAAGCCGGAGCGATGCTCCGGCTCTCCAGGCTGCTGCCTTATTTGATGCCTTTCTGTTTCTTCAGGTTCTTCAGCATGTCTTCCGTCATCTTCGCGAGGTCGTACTGCGGTTTCCAGCCCCAGTCTTTCGACGCCTGGCTGTCGTCGATGCTTTGCGGCCAGCTGTTCGCGATCTCCTGGCGGTAGTCCGGCTCGTAGCTGATCGTAAAGTCCGGGATGTGCTGCTGAATCGCGGCGCTGATCTCTTTCGGTGAAAAACTCATACCGGAAAGGTTGTACGCGGAGCGCACGCTGATCTTTTCGCCCGGCGCTTCCATCAGTTCTATGGTGGCGCGGATGGCGTCGTGCATGTACATCATGGGGAGGTAGGTGTCTTCAGACAGGAAACATTTATACGTGCCTTCCTCCAGCGCTTCGTGGTAGATCTCCACCGCGTAATCCGTGGTGCCGCCGCCGGGAGCCGATTTATAACTGATCAGGCCCGGGTAACGCAGGCTGCGCACGTCGATGCCGTAACGGTGATTATAGTATTCGCACCAGCGTTCGCCGGCGAACTTGCTGATACCGTAAATGGTGGTGGGTTCGATGGTGGTGTGCTGCGGGGTGTCCACTTTCGGTGAGCTGGGCCCGAACACCGCGATGGAACTGGGCCAGTAGATTTTATCGAGCCCCTCTTCCTTGGCGATGTCCAGTACGTTGAGCAGGCTTTGCATGTTGATATGCCAGGCCAGCAGCGGGTTCTTTTCGCCGGTGGCGGAAAGGATGGCGGCCAGCAGATAGACCTGGGTAATGTTGTGGCGGATCACCAGTACGTGCAGCATTTCCTTGTTCATCACATCGAGCGATACATAGGGGCCGGTGCCTTTCAGCAGGTCGTGCTCCTCGCGGAGATCGGAGGCCACCACGTTGTTGTCGCCGTACATCTTGCGCAGGGCCAGCGTCAGTTCCACGCCGATCTGCCCGCACGCGCCAATTACCAGAATCTTATCTTTCTTCATATCGTTTGAAAATTGTTGCCAAAAATAACGGCAAGCAGCAATATTAGCCGAATTGCCGTTCTAAACAATGACAATACAATAACAATCCGGGCCCGCAGGAGTTGCGCTTCGTATCTGTTTTATCAAAATCCATGTCGGGAAATAACGTTAATTTTGCGGCCATGCATACGAAAACTTTAAAATCATTGTTTTCAGAACAGTACAATCCTGAAAACTTTTTCCTGATAGCAGGCCCCTGCGTAATTGAAGATGAAGACCTGGTGATGGGCGTGGCCGAAAAAGTGTCCGCCATCTGCAAGCGCCTCAACATTCCCTATATGTTCAAGGCTTCCTACCGCAAGGCGAACCGTACCAGTATCAATTCCTTTACCGGCATCGGCGACGTGGAAGGGCTCGACCTGTTGCAGAAAGTGGGCAAAACCTTCAACCTCCCCGTTACTTCCGATATCCATTCCGCCGCAGAAGCTGCGATGGCCGCCGCTTATGTGGACGTGCTGCAAATCCCGGCGTTTCTTTGCCGGCAAACGGACATTCTGATCGCCGCGGCAGACACCGGCAAGGTGGTGAACGTGAAAAAAGGCCAGTTCGTGAGCGGTGAAGCGATGAAATTCGCGGTGGAAAAAATCAGGCAGGCCGGCAACGAGCACATCATGCTCACGGAAAGAGGCACTACTTTCGGCTACCAGGACCTGGTGGTGGATTACCGCAACATCCCCATCATGAAAGAGCACGGTGTACCCGTGGTGATGGACTGTACGCATTCCCTGCAGCAGCCTAACCAGACCTCCGGCGTAACCGGCGGCAATCCCAAAATGATCGGCACCATCGCCAGGGCGGCGATCGCTACCGGGGCCGACGGTCTGTTCATCGAAACGCACCCCGAGCCGGCCAAAGCAAAATCCGACGGCGCCAACATGCTGCGCCTCGATCTGCTGGAGCCGCTGCTGGAAGAACTGGTGCGCATCCGGGAAGCGGTGAAACGCTAAAAACATCCGGGGCCGTTAGTGTTGGTTGTCATTACTTTTTTTGGTAAATTCAATCACACTAAAAATAGCACCATGATTAATTTTTCAGAATTAAAAGTCGGTGATATTGTACTGGCGAAATTCGAGGAACAACTGACGGAAGGCAACATCGTTCAGGTAGACGCAGAAAACCGGCAGGTTTGTGTGTTGACCCAGCAGGAGAACTGGTACAGCCCGGAGGATCTTTTTCCCATCCCCCTCACGGAGGAACACCTGGAGAAACTGAAATTCAAAAAGACGGACGAGGCCTATGTACGCGGCCCGTTCACCGTACAGCTCCCCAACGGTAGCGACCCGCATACGGTATTGCATTACCGCGACGAAACCCGGAACATCCCCGGCAGCCTGATGGTGCATCAGCTACAGAATCATTATCACGGGATGACCTTATACCATCTCGATTAAAGGCATAAAAAAAGCCGCCGGCAATACACCGGCGGCTTCCTCATTTATAATCGCAGCAGATTATTTCTTTTGCAGCCGAACGGTGTCGACTGTGGTAATCCGGCCGAGCGTTACCGTTACGCCGTCTTTTACGAACGGCTTAAAGGTAGTGTCTACCGGCAGGTAATGCATGGAGTAAGTGCCTGCGTCGATGCCGCGGATCAGGTAACCGCCGGCGGCAGTGTAGGTGCTGGCAATGGTGTCTGTACCACGGATGGCGAGTACGGCCGTCTGCACGGTGTCCGGCAATACGATGCCTTTGATGTTACCGCCTACTGCTTCCAGTACCGCGCGGATAACGGGCTTCAGGATGTATTTGCCGCTGTTGCCTGCTTTCACGATGGATTTGGCCACGTCGAAATCAAGCGTCAGTTTGTTGATGATGCCGCCGATCACGGGCTGGTTGATGTTCAGCTTCAGGCCAGACTGCTGGGCGCTGGGCGTGGTGAGCATCAGTTTTTCACCCTTGTTGGTAATAATGTAGTTGTTGTCTCCCAATACGAGCCTGAGCTGGCTCAGCCTGCCGCTGGGAATTTCAGCGTCGGCCAGCACGGTGTCTTTGTCATTTACCAGGTCGAGCAGGTTGTACATACCGGGATGTACGCCGGGGAGGGTAGTCCAGTTCTGGTCGTCGGCGTCGGTTACGTTGATACGGATGTCTTTTACATCGATCCATACTTCCCGGTAATCACCCGGGTCGTCTGTGAGTGCGATCTGCAAACGGGCGTTGCCGTTGCTGCCGTTGTTGTCGTTCGTGCTGCAGGAAGCCATCATGCCGATTCCGCCGAGCAGCAGAGCGCCGAGGGCGAGGTTTTTCAGTTTCAGAAAAGGTGTCATCATATAATTGTTTAATGGTTTACGTGATTTTTTCACACCCACGTATACAAGATTAGATGCACCATTTCCTCCAAAGTTTAACTGTGGAACAAATAAATTTTTAACTTTCTCCGTAAGATACTGAGAGCAAGAGTATTAGTAAATAAAAAAATATATTTTAAAGATAACGCAGCGGGTTTCTGCGTGCTTTGGAGATGTAGTTTTTGATATTCATCCAGAAGGCGAGGATCATATAAACAATCAGGGGCGATCCCATCGTCAGAAAGGTGGCATAGATAAAAAAGATGCGGATCCGGGAGGTGGCGATGCCTAATTTTTCCCCCAGGGCCGCGCATACACCAAAGGCCTTCCATTCCACAAAGTCCTTGATTTTATTCATCCGTCGGTATTTATCTCTTTTTTGGTCTGATGGAACCCGGTCAATAATGATGCCGGTTTACATATCAAATTTATTCTAATCCGGAGAAAGTAGCAAATGAAATTCGTGTCATTCCCATCGTTGTTAACTTTTAAAACTTTACGAAAATGATTAACTTCGCCCTGCAATTTTTAATGTAATAGCTCTTAAATTATTTATTTCCATGGTGTTTGATATTGAAATGATTAAAAAATTGTATGCGGAGCTGCCCGGGAAAGTTGAAGCAACCCGGAAGTTATTAGGTCGCCCGCTTACACTGGCCGAAAAGATCTTGTATGCCCACCTGTATGCACCTGTCACCTCCTCTTTCGAGAGAGGTAAATCTTATGTGGAATTTGCTCCTGACCGCGTAGCGATGCAGGATGCCACCGCGCAAATGGCGCTTTTGCAGTTTATGACCTGCGGCCGCGACCAGGTGGCGGTTCCCTCTACCGTTCACTGCGATCACCTGATCCAGGCTAAAACGGGCGCAGCGGCGGATCTGGCCACAGCTATCGACACCAATAAGGAAGTTTACGATTTTCTCGCCTCTATTTCTGATAAATACGGTATCGGTTTCTGGAAACCCGGCGCCGGTATCATCCACCAGGTAGTACTGGAAAACTATGCGTTTCCCGGCGGCCTGATGATCGGTACGGACTCTCACACCCCCAACGCCGGCGGTTTGGGCATGCTCGCCATTGGCGTGGGCGGTGCAGACGCGGTAGACGTGATGGCAGGCCTCCCCTGGGAGCTGAAAATGCCGAAACTGATCGGTGTGAAACTGACCGGCAAACTGAGCGGATGGGCGTCTCCGAAAGACGTGATCCTCCGCGTAGCGGGTATCCTCACCGTAAAAGGCGGTACCGGCTGCATCGTGGAATACTTCGGCGAAGGGGCGGACAGCCTGAGCGCCACCGGTAAAGGCACCATCTGTAACATGGGTGCGGAAATCGGCGCTACCTGCTCCGTTTTCGCATACGACACCAAAATGTCCGATTACCTGAAAATCACCAGCCGCACCGAAGTGGCCCAGCTGGCGGATGCCGTGAAAGAGCACCTGCGCCCCGACGAGGCGGTATATGCAGAGCCTGCCAAATTCTACGACCAGGTGATCGAAATCAACCTCGACGAACTGGAGCCCTATGTAAACGGTCCCTTCACCCCGGACCTGGCATGGCCCATCTCCAAATTCGCACAGGCGGTAAAGGAAAACAACTGGCCCGAAAAGCTGGAAGTGGCCCTGATCGGTTCCTGCACCAACTCTTCTTACGAAGACATCAGCCGTTCGGCCTCCCTGGCTAAACAGGCCATCGATAAAGAACTGGAAGTACATTCCGAATTCACCATCACCCCCGGTTCAGAACTGGTGCGGTACACCATCGAAAGAGACGGTCTGCTGAACACCTTCGACCAGATCGGCGGTGTGGTGCTGGCCAACGCCTGCGGTCCCTGTATCGGCCAGTGGGCCCGTCATATCGACGACCCGAACCGCAAAAACTCCATCATCACCTCCTTCAACCGTAACTTCGCCAAACGTAACGACGGCCTGGCTTCTACCCATGCTTTCGTAGCGTCCCCGGAAATCGTGACCGCACTGGCCATCGCCGGTTCCCTCACCTTCAACCCGCTGACCGACACGCTGAAGAACAGAAAAGGACAGGATGTGAAACTCGACGAGCCCACCGGTTTTGAACTGCCGCCCCAGGGCTTCGACGTGAAAGACGCCGGTTACCAGGCCCCTGCTGAAGACGGCAGCGGCGTACAGGTGATCGTATCCCCCACCTCCGACCGCCTCCAGTTGCTGGATGCGTTCTCCGCATGGGAAGGTACCGATCTGAAAGGCCTCAAACTGCTCATCAAGGCGAAAGGCAAGTGTACTACCGACCACATCTCCATGGCGGGCCCCTGGTTGAAATACCGCGGCCACCTGGACAATATCTCCAACAACATGCTCATTGGCGCGGTAAACGCGTTCAACGACAAAACCGATACCGTTAAAAACCAGCTCACCGGCGAATACGGTGCAGTGCCCGCCACCCAGCGCGCTTACAAAGCCGCCAAACTGGGCTCTGTAGTGGTAGGCGACGAAAACTATGGTGAAGGTTCCAGCCGCGAACACGCCGCCATGGAACCCCGCCACCTGGGTGTACGCGCCATCCTCGTGAAATCTTTCGCCAGGATCCACGAAACCAACCTGAAAAAACAGGGTATGCTGGCGCTGACCTTTAACGACAAAGACGATTACGAAAAGATCCAGGAAGACGACACCATCGACATCCTGGGCCTGACCGACTTCGTTCCCGGCAAACCGCTGACCGTGGTGCTCAACCACAAAGACGGCAGCCAGGATGCCATCACCGTTAACCATACCTACAATGAACAACAGATCGAGTGGTTCAAGGCAGGCGGCGCGTTAAACGTGATCAGGGCACAGTTCGCTGCAGCCAAAAAATAACAACGCTTTAACGATTGTTAAATCATAGGCCCCGTCCGTCAAGGACGGGGCTTTTTTTGCTGGCCCGCTATTTGCAAATTATAAGATAGAAACCATTATCCACTCCTGTAAACGCCTATGCAGATAGCAGAAATAACGGAAATCTGGATGCAGCTGGCCGCCCGCACAGGCTGTACCACCACGTACGCAAACACCGGCATCCGCAACATCATCCGGCAGTATTCAGCAGCCGGCAGGCATTATCATAATATGGACCACCTGGGCGACCTGCTCTGCCTGCAGCAGCACTATGCCCCCGAGATCATCGATAACGACAGCGTGCTGCACGCCATTTTCTTTCATGATATCATTTATTCGGCCACCCGGAAAGACAATGAAGAAAGGAGCGCGCAGGAGGCCGTGCGTTACCTGCAAAACACCCGCTGCCCTGTAGAAAAACAGCAAAAGGTATATCGTTACATCACCGCCACGGCGCAGCATCAGAACCCGCTGGCGGACCCCGACCTGGATTACCTCCTCGACTTCGACCTGCATATCCTCGGCGCCACGCCGGGCCAATACGACGCCTACACGAAGCAGATCAGGAAAGAATACTGGATCTACCCGGCATTCATGTACAACAAAGGCCGAAAAAGCGTGCTGCAGCACTTCCTGAGCCAGCCGCACATTTATAAAACGGCCGCCTTCAGGGAAAAATACGAACAGAAAGCGAGGGAAAACCTCGAGCGGGAACTGGATGCGTTATAGTATGACAGGAATAAACTCGTTCAGGAAAGATCATGTAACACCTCAGAATATCGGTTTCTTTAACGCCAGCCTGCGCGCGATGCTGATGCGCAGATTCCCCGTCCCGAAGATCTGGTGCGCGCGCGGTACAGGCGCATCGCTGCGGGTGAGCATATCGGTGTAATGCAGCCCGAAATAATAATAACTGGAATTATACCCCGCCGCCAGCCGGATGGTATTATTGAAAGCCCATCCCCACCCTGCCGTGCTGGGCCGCCCGTCGCTGTAGCGCAATTTGGTGTGATTGAGCCCCGCCCCGGCAGACACGGACGCCGTTACGAAAAAGTATCTGGCCAGCACCAGCGTATAGGCGTAACCGCCATTCACGGCGAAGCTCACGGTATGGGTACCTCTGAAAGGCAGGTCGCCGAAAAAGCCGGGCACGTTCAGATCGTGCGGCACGAGCGCCGAATCGCCGCGCAGCTGCCAGGTGAACACTTCTCCCCCTAACAGGAACGAACCGGCGCTTTTTTTCTGGTACTCGTTCTGCATAAAAGCGGCGCGGTACGAAAATCGTTTGTCGTTGAAAATATACTGCACATGCAGCCCAAGATCCGTATTGAGCATATCCGGCCGGAGGGATACGGCCTTGCGCGGGAATGCGTTGCTGATGCGCCGGGTGGCGGCGGCCTCGTAGTATCCCTTGTAATACTGCCCGTAAAAGTCCACTACGAGTTTCCGGAGATACAGGTGCGCCTGTAAATCGAGGAATTTCGTTTTCCCGTATTTTTCATTGTCGTTGTTGATGAAAGGAAGATTGAAGGCGAAGTTGAGGCCGATGAATTTGTAGTTCACCCCGAAACCCACGTTGTTGGCGCTGTTGGGGCGGTAGAGCACCTCTTCTTTCAGGCCCCGGTCTTTCATGTCGTAGTAAGTGTACTTGCGGGAACCGAAGAGGCGGAGGGTGAGGTCTTCCGTATGATCTTCGACATAACTGCTGTCGTTCTCCACCTGCACCAGCTGCAGGATTTTCTGCGCCGTGGCTACACGGGCAGTGGTCAAACAAAGCATCCAGGCCAGCACACTAACGGTCAATATCTTCATAAACAACAGTCGAGGTCTATAAATATACGCTTCTAATCCGGCAATTCAATCACTTCGAGGCCTTTAATGTCTCCGTTCGACAATTCGAACCGCACGAGGGTCTTCACTTTGTGCCAGCCCTGTTTGCCGCAGGCGCCCGGGTTGATGTGCAACAACTGTAGTGCCGGATCGGGGATCACCTTCAGGATGTGGGAATGCCCGGTAATGAATAACTGCGGCCGTTTTTTCTGGATATGCGGTTTGAGTGCGGGCGTGTAGCGGGGCGGATAGCCGCCGATGTGGGTCATCCATACTTTCACGCCTTCGCAGATAAAGAGGTTGTGCTCGGGGTAACGGATACGGATATCCTGTCCGTCGATATTGCCGTATACGGCGCGGAAGGGTTTGAAGGCCTCCAGTTCGTCGGCCAGCGCTACGTTGCCGATGTCGCCGGCGTGCCATATTTCATCCACCTGGTCGAAATATTTGAATACCTGCGGGTGCAGGTAGCCGTGCGTATCGGACATCAAACCTATTTTCATGCTGCGAAAGTAGCATAATAATTCATCACGATTTCGAATACGAGCGAGGCGGCGAGTTTGGCCGTACGCTGGTCCGCATCGAGCGTGGGGTTCAGTTCCGCGATGTCGGCCCCCGCGAGTTTGCCACTGCGGAGCACGGTGCGGAAACAGTCGAGGAACAGGGCGTCGGGGATGAGGCCGTTGTAAGCCGTGGCGCTTACGCCGGGCGCATACGCGGCGGCGAATACATCGAGGCAGGTGGTCAGGTAAACCTGGTCGTTCCGCTGGATGAAAGCCTTTATCGCACCGATGAGGCGTTCCTGGTATTTGAGCTGGAAAACGGACGCGGGCAGGTGCTCCACTCCGAGCGCGTCCGCCGTTTGGAACAGCCTCGGCGTATTGCTGTTTTGCTGGATGCCGAGGGCGAGATAATGAAAGGGTTTGCCTTCCTCCCGCCGCTCCTGCGCCGTCTGCCAGAAACCGGTACCGGAGCTGGGCCCGGCCGCATCCGGCTCGCGCAGGTCGAAGTGTGCGTCGAAGTTGATGATGCCGAGTTGTTTTGTGCCGGCATGCCGGCGGATGCCGCGCTCGTGCGCAAAGGCGATTTCGTGCCCGCCGCCCAGCAACAACGGCAGGTATCCTGCCTGGAGAATATGCTGCACGGTGGCCGACAATGCTTCCTGTGCGGATTCAAGCTGCCCGTCGTCGCATACGATGTCGCCGGCATCGGCGAGTATATGCGCGCCGAAATGCACGGGAAAAGCGGCGCAGGCCTTCCGTAACGCAACAGGGCCTTCCGCAGCGCCCGTTCTGCCTTTGTTGCGGCGCACGCCTTCGTCGCAGGCGAACCCGAGCAAGGCTATGCCCTTATGCCCCGGGTGCAGCACCGGCAATGGATCCTTGCTGATATCCACCCGCCGCACCACCTGGTGCCAGCGGCGCACGTCCGGCGTATCGCCGTCCACACGCCCCTGCCAGACGTTGTCTGCGGTAGGTCTGTAATGTAATAGAGTCATATGCGGGGGGTGTTATGATATAGTAATCCGGTTGCCGCCTTTCCATACTGCCACGGGTTTCATGCTGCCCTGGTAGTACAGGATGTCGCGGTGGTCTTTACAGGGGTAGGCCTGCAGGTCTGCCGCCGGCATCGCCATGCCCAGTGCTTTGGCCGCCCTGAACGTAAGCCCCGCCAGCACTTCGGCGGTCGACAACTTTTCCGCCGCGCTCAATACGGCCGCCTGCATCAGCAGGTCTCCCATCGGCGCGGAGCCGGGGTTCCAGTCGCTCGCAATGGCCACCGATGCGCCGGCGTTCAGCAGTTTACGCGCGGGTGCGTAGTGCATCCCGAGGCCGAGTGAGGCGCCGGGCAATACCACCGCCACGGTGTTGGATGCCGCCAGCCTGCGGATATCTTCTTCCTTCGACGCTTCGAGGTGATCGGCGGAAAGCGCATGCATTTCCACCGCCACCTGCGCTCCGCCGCTGCTGAACTGGTCCGCATGCACGGTGATCTGCATTCCCGTTTTCGGCAGGAAGGCCCTCGCCGCTTCCACGGAAAAAGCCGTTTCTTCTATAAAAATGTCTATCCTGTTCGCCAGCTGCTCCGCTTTCACCAGCGGCAACAGTTCGTTGATGATCCAGTGAAGGTAAGCCCTTTCATCGCCGTCGAAATCTTTCGGGCGCATGTGCGCGGCGAGGCAGGTGGGAATCAGCGTGGCTTGTGTGTGCAGCCCGGCGGTTCTGATGGCGCGGAGCATCTTTAACTCGTCTTCCGCGTTCAGGCCATAACCGCTTTTCACTTCGATGGTGGTGACGCCGTTTTGCAGATGCCGGTTGGCGCGCGCCACGGTGTTTTCCGCGAGTTCGGTGACGGTAGCTTCGCGGGTTTTCGTGACGGAATCCCAGATGCCGCCGCCGGCGCGTGCAATGTCGAGGTACGATTTACCGGCGATGCGCATGGCATAGTCACGGCTGCGGTTGCCGGCAAAACAGATGTGGGTATGCGCGTCGATGAAGCCGGGGATCAGCACCTGCGGTTCGTCTACCAGCTCCAGCCGCGCCGAGGGGTTGGCCTTTTTCAGCTTTGCGTAATCGTCGAACACGACCGTGCCATCGCTGATCAGCGCGCCACCGTCTGCGATCACCTGCAATGCCTCATCGCGGATGGGGCCTTTGTCCGGCAAACCCGCCAAAGGCAATATCTGTGAAAATGGGCCAATGAGTTGCATAAAGTTTTGTTTGATGCTTTGAAATAAGCGGAGATGTCTTCATCATCGAATCAGTTGCGGCTGACTGGATCTACTGACGAAAGCAGACCGTTCGTCCGGTTACCAAGATGATGTCTCCATGCGATCAGTTCCGGCTGATTTTATCCACAAGCGAAAGGTGAACCATTCGTTTCAGTCTCTGCTGTAATGTCTCCATCATTGAATCAGCTTCGGCTGATTTTATCCATGGGTGAAGACGAACCATTCGTCCAGTTACTGCGATGATGTCTCCATGCGATCAGTTCCGGCTGATTTTATCCACGGCGAAAGGTGGATCATTCGTTTCAGTCTCTGCTGTAATGTCTCCATCATGATATCAGCTTAAGCTGATTTTATCCGCGGGTCGAAAGACGAACCCTTCATACCTACAGCCCCAGTCCGAATTTCGCGCTCCACTCCTCCGCTCTTTCATACCCCGCATCCGCATGCCGGAAAATGCCCAGTGCGGGATCGTTGTACAGCACACGGCTAAGACAGGCGGCTGCGCGATCGGTGCCGTCCGCCAGCACCACCATGCCCGCATGCTGGGAATATCCCATGCCCACGCCGCCGCCGTGATGAAACGATACCCAGGTGGCGCCGCCGGCGGTGTTAGACATCAGGTTCAGCAACGTCCAGTCGCTCACCGCATCGGAACCGTCTTTCATCGCTTCGGTTTCTCGGTTGGGGGAGGCTACCGAACCGCAATCGAGGTGGTCGCGGCCGATTACGATGGGCGCTTTCACCTTACCGGTACGCACCAGTTCATTGAAGATCAGTCCCGCCTTTTCCCTTTCACCCATGCCCAGCCAGCAGATGCGGGCAGGCAGGCCCTGGAAGGCCACACGCTCCTGTGCTTTTTTCAGCCAGTTGATAAGCGGTGTGTTATCCGGGAATGCTTCCATCAATGCGCGGTCGGTCGTATAAATATCTTCCGGGTCGCCGGACAATGCCACCCAGCGGAACGGTCCTTTGCCTTCGCAGAACAGCGGCCGGATGTACGCCGGTGTAAAACCGGGGAAGTTGAATGCATTCTTTTCGCCGCCTTCTCTGGCGAACTCGCGGAGGTTATTACCATAATCGAAAGTAACCGCGCCGCGGCGCTGCAGTTCCAGCATAAACCCTACATGGCGGGCCATGCTGGCGAGCGACAATTGTTTATAACGCGCGGCATCGGTAGTGCGCAGCGCGGCGGCTTCCGCCAGCGTAAGCCCGTTGGGCACGTAGCCGTTCACCGGGTCGTGCGCGGACGTCTGGTCCGTGAGAATATCGGGAATGATGTTATCGCGCAGCAGTTTCTCCAGCATGTCGCCCGCATCGCTCACGAGGCCGATGGACAGGGCTTCGCCTTTCGCCTGCGCCTCTTTCGCCCAGGCGATCGCTTCTTCGTAAGAATGCGTCATGCGGTCGATGTATTTCGTATCGATGCGTTTCTGAATGCGCGCCGGGTCTACGTCTGCGCCGAGGAACACCGCGCCGGCCATGGTAGCCGCCAGCGGTTGTGCCCCGCCCATCCCGCCGATGCCCGCCGTCACCAGCAGTTTGCCCGTGAGGTTGCCGCCGAAATGCTGGCGGCCGCACTCTACAAACGTTTCATACGTACCCTGCAGAATGCCCTGCGTACCGATATATATCCAGCTGCCCGCCGTCATCTGCCCGTACATCATGAGCCCTTTGGCCCGCAGTTCGTTGAAGTGTTCCCAGGTAGCCCACTTGGGCACCAGGTTGCTGTTGGCCAGCAATACGCGCGGCGCCTGCGGATGCGTGCGCACCACGCCCACCGGTTTGCCGGATTGCACGAGCAGAGAATGGTCTTCGTCGAGCGTGAGCAACACCCGTATGATCTGCTGCAATGCCTCGCGGTTACGCGCCGCCTGGCCGATGCCGCCGTACACCACCAGTTCGTCGGGGTTTTCGGCTACTTCATGATCGAGATTGTTGAGCAGCATGCGCAGCGGCGCTTCCGTCTGCCACGAACGGGCATGCAGCTGTGTGCCGCGCGGGGCTTTGTAATGCGGGTGCGCCGCGTAAGTATCAAGAAAGCTGGAATTGTTTTTCATACGAACCGTTTAAATTGATTTGGTGGGCGGCGGCCGTTTCGTTGGCCACCCGCACTAATGAACCGCTGCTCACCAGCTGGTGCAGCGCGGCGATGTCTGTCGCAAAAATGCGGTCTTTCTTCGCGAAGCTCACGTACTCGCGTACATGGTCGTGACAGGCTTCGATGACCGGCGCCGATTTCAACGGCCGCCTGAAGTCGATCGCCTGCGTGGCATACAGCAGTTCGATGGCGAGGATGTATTCGAGGTTGTCGATCACCTGCATGAGCTTGCGCCCGCTGATGGAGCCCATCGACACATGGTCTTCCTGCCCCAGCGAAGTGGGCACGCTGTCTGCGCTCGCCGGGAAACAAAGCGTTTTGTTTTCCGTTACCAGCGCCGCCGTGGTGTACTGCGGTATCATAAAACCGGAGTTGAGCCCGGCATCTTCGATCAGTAATTTCGGGAGGCCGTACCGCCCTTCGATCATCATATAACACCGGCGGTCGGCGATGTTGCCCAGCTCCGCCGCCGCAACGGTGGCATAGTCGAGCGGCAGCGCCATCGGCTGGCCGTGGAAGTTGCCGCCGCTGATGGTGTCGGTGGCGGAAAAGATGATCGGGTTGTCCGTTACCGCGTTCAGTTCGATTTCCGTGAGCGATGCCAGGTGCTGCCAGGCCGTGCGGGATGCGCCGTGCACCTGCGGCATGCAGCGCAGCGAATACGGATCCTGCACGCGACCGCAATCCACGTGGGAGGCCATGATCTCCGAGCCGCGCAACAACGCGTCGAGGCGGTGGGCCACCAGCTGGTTACCGGCAAACGGCCGGATGGCGTGCAAACGCGGGTCGAACGGTTTGGCGGTGCCCATCAATCCTTCGAGCGACATCGCCCCGATCACATCCGCCGCTTCGAGCGCGTTGTGCAAACGGGCCACTGCTTTGGTGGCGAAGGAAAGAATGAACTGCGTGCCGTTGATCAGCGCCAGCCCTTCTTTGGGGCCCAGCACCACCGGTTCCAGCCCTTCCTGCCGCAACACGTCCCCTGCCGGCAGTTTCGCGTCCCTGTACCACACATCGCCCAAACCGATCAGCGGGAGGAAGAGGTGCGAAAGCGGCGCCAGGTCGCCCGAAGCGCCCACAGATCCTTTCTCCGGCACCAGCGGCGTCACATAATGATCGATGTGCCACACAATGCGTTCCAGGGTAACGGGGTTCACCCCGCTGTAGCCCTGCGCCAGCGCCTGCACCTTGGTGATCAGCATCAGCCGCGCGATCTCTTCCGGGATGGGCGCTCCCACCCCTACGCTGTGACTTTGCAGGATGTTGTACTGCAGGGCCCGGGTGTCTTCTTCAGAAATCTTGGTGTCGCACAACGGGCCAAACCCCGTGTTGATGCCGTAAACGGTAGTATGCTCCTGTACGATGGCCTGCACATGGTCGTGACTGGTGCGCACACGGGCCATCACCTCCGGCGTTAACACCCCTTTTGTGTTGCCCGCGGCGATATCCAGCGCCGTGGCTACGGTGAGTGTTTCTTTACCGTAATGAAAAACCTTGCTCATGAAAGATCTGTTTTGGTGTTGACGGGCATTTCGCGCCGGATGCGGTCGGCCAGCGGAAGGGATTCCACGGCCTGCTCCAGCGTATTGATTGCTTCCAGTATTTTGCTGCTTTGTTTATTTTCCGCCACCAGCGCCTGCATGGCGGTATCTATGCCTTTCCAGACGGGCAGCACCTGCTCCAGCAGGGCCGCGCCTTTTTTGGTGAATACCACCCACTGCCGGCGGCCGTCTTCCTCGCAACGGCTGGTTTTGACGAGCCCTTTTTTGCGGAGGTTGGTCACCAGCTGGCTCACCGCGGAATGCGATACCTCCAGCTCGGTGGCGATGTCCATCAGCGTAAGCCGCTCCCGTTCGGACAAAAGGTAGAACAGCGGGAACCAGCTGGCGTCAAAGGCGATGCCCTGCTGGCCGTACACTTTGTTCACTTCCGCCAGGAAGTACTCACTGAGCCGCCGGAGCCGGCTGCCGAAGATGAGATAACCGAGTTTCGGATAAAAGCCCATAGAATATATAAGTGCTTATATAATTTACAATATTAAGAAATCCGGCGGATTGCGCACGGATTTTTTTATTTGCGTTTTACGTCAAACCAAACGGGGGATTTATCCTCTATTTCGCCATTGTAGTTAATGGACAGCTCCTCGCCTTTTTTGATATCGCGGCGGGTTTTGATGGCCATGGTTTCCGCTTCAAAGTCCATCTCGTACTCGCAATTGGGCTCGTACGCGTGGTTGTAAATAGAACAAAAGCCGAGCGCAATACAGGAACGGGTTTCCCTGGCTCCCCAGAGGAAGATGTAGTTGTGCAGTTTAGTTTTGTCGACAATTTGGGTATCGCTGTTGGACAATACCAGTACAGGTGATACTTCTATTTGTGTTCCGGCCGGAATGGGTTCTTTTGTGAAAACACCCCGTCCCTTTTCTTTTGTTTTCTGAATGTATAAATACGGCTTGATCATAATCTCACGGAATAAAGAGCCGTAAAGTAACATCAAACCGGTCAGTTAACAAAATGCGGGGAATCAGAATTGATATTTATTTTTGCTGCTATGATCAACTATAATCCTAAAGACTGGTTTACTTTCATCTTCCGCATCCATAAGGCAGACACTGTTAAAAAGCTGTTTCCCATGTTTATAGCCATGGCGATCTATTCCGCCGTCATCGCCTGGCTGGAGCTGGAGGTATTCCGCCTTTCGGAAAAAGACCATATCAGGAACATCACCGCCATGCACGGCCTGCTGGGCTTTGTGATATCGCTGCTGCTGGTGTTCCGCACCAATACGGCGTACGACCGTTGGTGGGAGGGCCGCCGCCAGTGGGGCGCGCTGGTCAACACCAGCCGTAACCTCGCCCTGAAGCTGCAGGCCATGCTGCCCGCCGGGCATCCGTCACGGCAGTTTTTCCGGGCGATGATACCCAACTTCGCCTTCGCCCTGAAAGACCACCTGCGGGGAGAGATACATGAGCACAGCTTCGAAGGGCTGAGCCCTGAAGAAAAAGCGGCCGTCCGTTCCGGCAAACATGTGCCCAACCAGGTGGCCGGCATCATCATGGCGAAAGTGAACGAACTGTACCGCCAGCAGGTGATCACGGGCGACCAGCTCATCACCATCAACGCGCAGCTGGAATCGCTGGCGGACGTATGCGGCGCCTGCGAAAGGATCAAAAACACGCCCATCCCCTTTTCATACAGCGTGTTCCTCAAAAAATTCATCTTCTTTTATGTGATGACGTTGCCCATGGGGTATGTGTTCGGGCTGGGATACCTGGTGATACCCATGGTCGTTTTTATATTTTACGTGCTGGCCAGCCTCGAGCTGATTGCGGAAGAGATTGAAGACCCCTTTGGCAAAGACGCCAACGACCTGCCCACCGACGTGATGAGCGGCAACATCCGCAAACACGTGCAGGAGATTTTGTAATACACTGTTTTCACGCAAGGCCTGTTTAATATGGAAAATGTAGCATTACTGGAGCGATTCGAAGAGCTGGTGAAAGTGCAGCCGTCGCGGGAACTCAAAGAATTTCTCGACGACCAGCTGATTACCGACATCGCGGAACTGATATACGAGGCGCCGGACGAGGCCGTACTGATCATGAACAACCTTACGCTCGGCCGCGCCGCGGCGGCGTTCAGGATATTGGAATTCCCCACCCAGGAAGACATCATCAAAGCCCTGCCGGCCGCCAGAACGGCGGAACTGCTCAACGAACTGCCGCCGGACGACCGCACCGCCTTTCTCGAAGAACTGCCCAGCCAGGCCGTGCAGGAACTGATCAAACTGCTGCATCCCGAAGAAAGAAAAGTGACCCTCTCCCTGCTCGGCTATCCCGAAAACAGCGTGGGGCGTATCATGACGCCGGACTACATCGCGGCCAAAGCGCACTGGACCGTGGCCCAGGTGCTCCAGCATATCCGGATGTACGGGCGGGACAGTGAGACCATCGACGTGATTTACATCATCGACAACGAAGGTAAACTGCTCGACGATTTCCGTATCCGCGAATTCCTCCTCGTATCGCCCGATACGCCGGTAGAAAGCCTCATGGACGACCGCTTCGTGGCCCTGCATGTAAACGACGAACAGGAAGAAGCCATCCAGGTGTTCCGGCTCGAAAACCGTGTGGCCCTGCCCGTGCTCGACAACCAGGGCGTGATGCTCGGCATCGTGACCATCGACGATATGCTGTGGATCGCCAACGAAGAACATACGGAAGACATCCAGAAGATCGGTGGTACCGAGGCGCTGGACGAACCGTACCTCGACATGCCTTTCCTCAAGCTGATCAAAAAACGCGTGGGCTGGCTGGTGGTGCTGTTCGTGGGTGAAATGCTGACGGCTACCGTGATGACTTATTTCGAAGACGAGATCGCCAAAGCCGTGGTGCTCGCCCTGTTTGTACCGCTCATTATTTCCAGCGGGGGCAACAGCGGCTCGCAGGCATCCACCCTCATCATCCAGGCCATGGCGCTGGGCGAGCTGTCTACGCGCGACTGGTGGCGGGTGATGCGCCGCGAAATATTCTCCGGCCTCATGCTGGGCGGTGTGCTCGGCCTCGTGGGCTTCGCGCGCATCCTTATCTGGAACCACTTCTTCCACACCTACGGTGAACATACTTTCCTCATCGCGCTGACGCTGGGCGTATCGCTGATCGGCGTGGTGCTCTGGGGCACCCTCTCCGGTTCCATGCTGCCGCTGCTGCTCAAACGGGCGGGCGCGGACCCTGCCAGTTCTTCCGCGCCATTCGTGGCTACGCTGGTGGATGTAACGGGATTGGTGATTTATTTCAGTGTGGCGTACCTCTTCTTACAGGGCATTCTGTTGTAGGTTATTTGTCCTTTGGATGCGACGGGGCTGGTGATTGATTCGATGATGTACCTGTTCTTCCAGGGCATTTTACTCAAAGTCATTCGTCCTTTTGGCCGTTTTGAATGGCTCTGCTACACATGCTTCAATACCGCTGCTGCACATAACGGCTGGCGTTCCTGGTTTTGTATACAATGAAAAGGTTCCCGTAATCTTTATCGGCGATGGAGTCGATACGGGGTTTTACGTTGAGGCTTTTAAGGATGGGAATGAGCGTGTTGCTGTGGCCGATCACGAGGATGCGTTTGCCCCAGTCGCCGTGCCGGCTGATCTCATATAACAGGGATTCTCCCGTACTGTCCGGCTGATACAGCACCGTATCCACCCGCCCCTGCAGGCGCAGGCTGTCGCCCGTCTGCATCGTGCGTTTGTATTTTGTGCTGTAGATGCGGGTGATCGCGGAGTCTTTCAGCAGGCGGTACAGCTTGCCCGCGCGCTGCCGTCCTGCCGCGGTGAGCGTGGAATCGGCGCCCGGGTTCTTTTCCGCATGGCGCACGAGGAAAAAAGTACCCGTCAGGAAGGTGCTGTCTTCCGTTACCGGCACCGTTACCCTGGCCGCCTGTTTACGCTGGCCGCAGGCGGCCAGCAGCAGCACCAGGAGTGTGCCGGTCATCATATTACGCGCTGTTGTGCCCATGTTGTTTCTTATATTGCAACAAATTATAGAATTCTACACTATTAACCAATATGAAGATAATAATAGCGTCCATGGCGGGCGCATTGCTGGCCATACCCGCCTATGCCCAACAGCTGACCGTCGAAAAAATCATGCGCGACCCGAAATGGATAGGCACTTCGCCCGACAACATCACCTGGGGCGGCGACAGTAAAACCGTGTTTTTTTCATGGAACCCGGAAAAGGCGTATGCCGATTCGCTGTACAGCGTCGGCATCCATGCCCGTACACCCGTGAAAACCAAAGCGGCGGAGCGCGGCCTCATCAGCGCCCGGAACAACGCCGTGTACAACCAGGCGCAAACACAGCGGGTGTACGCTTACCAGGGCGACGTGTTTTTCCAGGACATGGCATCCGGCAAGGAAACCCGCATCACCCGCACGGCAGATCCGGAACAGGCTGTGGGCTTCTCGTTCAACGACACCCGCGTGATCTTCCGCGACGGCCGCAACCTGTTCGCCTGGGATCCGAAAAGCGGGGAAACGGAACAGCTCACCAATTTCGTGAACGGCGCCAAACCGTCCGACAAACCGGCCCCCTTGTCGCCCCAGCACCTCTTTCTCCAGAACCAGCAGCAGCAGCTGTTCGAGGTATTGCGGGAAAGAAAGGCCAGAACCGATGCGGCAACGGCATTCAATAAAAGTCTCCCCGACGCGCAACAGCTCCGCGCCCTGCACCTGGAAGATAAGTCTCTGGCCGACAGCCGCATCAGTCCCGACGGCCGCTTCATCGCCTACCGCCTCTTCAAGATGCCGGCCGGCGAAAAGAGCACCATCGTGCCTAATTACGTGACGGAAACAGGCTACACCACGGATATCCCCGCTTACACCAAAACCGGTGCGGAACGCGCGGTGTACGATTATTTCGTGTACGACCGCGTGAAAGACACCGTGCTCACCGTTAAACTCAACGGCCTGCCCGGCATACAGGATAAACCGGATTACCTGAAGGATTATCCCGGTAAAGACACCGCAAGGAAATCCCGCAGCGTGGTGATGTACAGCCCGGTATGGTCGCCCAAAGGCACGCAGGCGCTCGTGAACATTGTGTCCACCGATAACAAGGACCGCTGGATCATGCTGCTCGACGCAGCCACCGCTAAAATGCAGCTGGTAGACCGCCAGCGCGACGAAGCCTGGATCGGCGGCCCCGGCGTGAGCAACGCCAACATGGGCTGGATCAATGAAAACACCTGTTATTTCCAGAGCGAGGTAACCGGGTATTCGCACCTTTATACGTACAACGTCGCCAACGGGCAAAAGAAAGCCCTCACCAGCGGCAACTACGAAGTGCAGGAAGCCCGCCTCTCGCGCGACAAAAATCATTTCTACCTCCTCACCAACGAAGTGAATCCCGGTGAGAAACAATACTACCGCCTGCCCGTGACCGGCGGCAAAGCGGAAAGGCTCACCACCATGCCCGGCGCGCACTCCGTAAGCCTGTCGCCCGACGAAAAATGGCTCGCCTACCGTTATTCCACTTCCAACAAACCCTGGGAGCTGTATCTCCAGGAAAACAAAGCAGGCGCCAAACCTGTGCAGATCACCGATCAGGCACAGTCGCCCGAATTCAAAGCCTACCCCTGGCGCGAAGCGAACGTGATCACGTTCAAAGCCCGCGATAATGAAATGGTGCCCGCCCGCCTGTACACGCCCGACCCCGCCAAAAAGAACGGCGCCGCGGTGATATTCGTGCATGGCGCCGGTTACCTCCAGAACGCCCATAAATGGTGGAGCCAGTATTTCAGGGAGTACATGTTCCACAACCTGCTCACAGATCTCGGTTATACCGTGCTCGACATCGATTACCGCGGCAGCGCGGGCTACGGCCGCAACTGGCGTACCGGCATCTACCGCCACATGGGCGGCAAAGACCTTACCGACCAGGTAGACGGCGCCCGTTACCTCGCGCAGCAGCATGGCGTGGACCCGAAGCGCATCGGCATATACGGCGGCAGCTACGGCGGTTTCATTACCCTTATGGCCATGTTCACCACGCCGGATGATTTTGCGGCGGGTGCGGCGCTCCGCTCCGTGACCGACTGGGCCCACTATAACGACGGGTACACTTCCAACATCCTGAACCGCCCCGCCGAAGACAGCATCGCGTTCCGCCGCTCCTCTCCCATTTATTTCGCCGAAGGCCTCAAAGGCCACCTGCTCATGTGCCATGGCATGGTAGACGTGAACGTGCATTTCCAGGACATCGTGCGCCTGTCGCAGCGCCTCATCGAGCTTGGCAAAAACAACTGGGAACTGGCCGTATATCCCGTGGAAGACCACGGATTCGTGGAGCCTTCCAGCTGGACCGATGAGTACAAACGCATTCTTACCCTGTTCGAGCGGGTGCTGCAACGCCGCTAAGATTCAGTATATTTGGAGGTACCTAAATCCCTGGAATCTCCATATGAACCGTGTAAAATGTGTAGTCTGTTACAGCCTGTTGCTGCTCATCTGTACGTTCGCAAAAGCGCAGTCGAAAAAATACCAGGGGTTGTTGTGGGAAATCACCGGCAAAAACATGCCGAAACCCTCTTACCTCTTCGGCACCATGCACGTCAGCAACAAACTGGCATTTAACCTGAGCGACTCTTTTTATCACTGTATCCGCAATGCAGATATCGTAGCGCTGGAAACAGATCCGCAGCAATTGCAGGAAGATTTTTCGAAAAGCAAAATGCTGCGGATCAGTTCCCGCTACATGAGCGATATGGGCGGCGGCCACATGACGCCCGACGCCTTTACCATCGGCCCTTACAACGACCTCGTACGCACCGGCCTCACCTACCGCCCCGAAATGATCAACCACCTGCTGTACCGCTCGTTCGCCGCGCAGGAAGACTTTGAGGAAGATACCTTCCTCGACATGTACATCTACCAGGTAGGCAGCAAACTCGGTAAAAAAGCGGCCGGCGTGGAGAACTTCGAGGAGTCCGAGCGCCTCATGCTCGAATCGTACCGCGATGCGGCCAACGATAAAAAATCCAGGAAGAACAACCGCGACGTCGAGAACCCCCAGGAGGCGCGCAGGAAACTCAACGATGCTTACCGCCGCGGCGATCTCGACATGCTCGATTCCATCTCTTCCGGGCAATACGATTCGCCCGTATTCCTCGAAAAGTTTTTATACAAGCGGAACGAGAACATGTTCCGCGCCATCGACTCCATCATCCGGCACGGCTCGTTGTTTGCCGGCGTAGGCGCCGCGCACCTGCCCGGCGACCGGGGGCTCATTCACATGCTGCGCAGGGCCGGCTATACGGTGCGGCCGGTGCTCGCCACCAACCGCGACAGCGAACAGAAAGAAGCCCTGGAAAAAATGCGCGCGCCGGTGGTATTCCAGCCTTATGCATCGGACGATGGCTGGATACAGGCCGAAGTGCCCGGCAAACTCTATAACTTCAGCAGCCTCACCATGCTGAACCAGCTGCAGTATGCAGACCTCGCCAACGGCGCCTATTACCTCGTGAGCCGCATCAAGACCAACGCCCTCAGCCTCGGCCAGCGCGAAGACGATGTGTACCTGCGGATAGACAGCCTGCTGTATGAAAACATTCCCGGCCGCATCATCTCCAAACAGGTCATCCACAACGGCGGCTACAAAGGTTTCGACATCCGCAACCGCACCCGCCGCGGCGACCTGCAGCGCTATAACATTTTCATCACGCCCTTCGAGACCATCATTTTCAAGATCAGCGGCACCGGCGAATATGCCGCGGGCCCCGAAGCCGACCGTTTCTTTTCTTCCATCCGCCTCCGGACATTCAGCGCCGGCGAATGGGTGACCTACCGTTCCGCGGCGGCCGGCTTCTCCGTAAAGATGCCGCACGCGCCGGTTACGGCGGACAATGTAACGCTGCGCACCCTGAGCAAACGGCAGGAATACGAAGCGCTCGACAGCCGCAACGGCAACAGCTACCTCGTGATGCGCAAAACCATTCCCGGCTACAGCGCGCTGGAAGAAGATACCGTGGACCTCAGTTTCGCCGAAGAAAGTTTCCTGCAGTCGCAGTTCATCAAACAGCAAAAGAGCCGCCGGTTCCTCACCTGGCACGGATATCCCTGCCTCGAACTGGTGAACCAGAATACCGACAACAGTTTCACCGAAACGCGCATTCTTTTACAGGGCCCGCATTATTACGTGCTGAGCGCCCGGTATAAAAACGATAAAAAGCCCGTGCAGGAATTTTTCAATTCGTTCGTACCGGAGCAGCCCGCTTACCGGCGTTTTGAACAGTACCGCGATACGAGCCTGCTGTTTTCCGTCAAGACCGCGGTGGTGCCGAAAGACGATGAGGCGCTCATGGAGTCCTTCACCGGCGGGCGTTCCGACGAAAACACCGATCACCTCAACAGGATAAAGAATAAATCGTTCCGGGTAGACAGTACGGGGGAAGAAGTAAAAGTCGTGTTCCGCAAATTCAACCGTTATTACAGCACCCGGGACAGCGCCAGATTCTGGCAGGAGCAGGTGGAGGAACTGAGCGACCGCGGCGACCTGGTGGTGCATGAAAAAAAATACGAGCGGCTGCCCGGCTGGGAAACCATGCTGCTGCAGATGCGCGACACCAACAGTTCCCGCAGCCTGCATTATAAACTGTTCCTGCGCAACGGCGTGCAGTACACCCTGTACAGCATCGTCGACAATGTGAAGGGGCCCTCGGCTTTCGTGCGCACGTTTTTCGACAGCTTTACCCCCGCCGATACGCTGATCGGCACGCCCATCTACGCCAGCAAGGCTGCTGCGTTGTTTGCCGACTTTTACAGCAAAGACAGCACTACCCGCCAGCAGGCCCGCAGTTCCGTCAGCACTCCTAACTACCAGGATGCCGATGCGCCCGTGCTCATCAGTTTGATCCGCGGCTGGAGCGCGAAAGAAAAAAACTACATGGACGTCAAAACCGATCTTATCGGTGAGCTGGGAAATATCAAACACCCGGACATCCTGCCTTTCCTGCAAAAAGCCTACGAATCCGCCAACGATACCGCCAGCCTGCAACGCGCCATACTCCTGGCCCTCGTGCGGCAGAAAACCACCACCGGCAATGCGCTGTTCAAAGAGCTGATGCTGAAAGAAATTCCCGTTTTCGGCGAAGGGGAAAACCTTTATTCCATTTTCCGGCCGCTGTACGATTCCCTCGGCATCACGAAGGCGCTGTTCCCCGCATTGCTGGAGCTGACGGCCCTCACCGATTATAAAGAGCCCGTGTACGGCCTGCTGGCTACGCTGGCAGACAGCAACCTGGTGCAGCCCGCCCTGTATGCGGACCATATCAGCCAGATCGCGTTCGACGCCCGCGTGGCCCTGCAGAAAGAGCTCGCGGCCGAACAAAGCCGCCTGAACCGGGGGAACGATGAAGACGACTACGAAGAGCCTTTTCGCGCCAGCAGCACGCTGCATGAATACGCCACACTGCTGCTGCCTTTCCGCGAAAGCAACAAAAACGCCGGGCGCTTCTTTTCCCGTTATGCTTCCACGAAAAACCCCGCCCAGCAGGTATTGATCGCGCAACTGTACCTGAAAAACAGGCTGCCCGTGCCGGACAGCCTGCTGCAAAGCATCGCGGCGCAGGACAGGTACCGCGTATCCCTCTGGACGGCCCTCAACGCCATTCAGCGGCACGACAGGTTCCCGGCCGTATATAACAAACAGGAGCTGATGGCGCGGAGCCTGCTGTATAATTCCATGGAGTACAACATGAAGGTCGATTCGCTCGTATTGCTCGGTAAAAAACAAACGTATTACCGCTTCCGGAAAAGCACCGTGTACGTTTACAAATACAAACAGAAAGACGAAGGAGGATGGTTCCTCGGCATCAGCGGGCCGCAGCCCGAAGATGAAAAAAAATGTACGGACAACGATCAGCTGTCGCAGTTCACGCGCACCCGTTACAAAACCGACAAACCGCTGCAGGAGCAGATTACAGCGCTTATCCGGCAGGTGAAGTACCGCGCGCGGGCAGGCTGGAATGCCGAGAATGTGACGGTCGATGTGGCCGATTATTAGCATGGACTTTTTCTACTTACAATACCCTTGAATGTGCCCGCCGCCGGGCACATTTTAATTTTTTTTATTTACTGTCTTTACTTTCCCTGCTAAATTTTTTGCTGCATATTGCGTGGATAATTCATCAAAACCTACTAAACATCATGTGTGGAATTGTAGCCTACATCGGTCACCGGGAAGCATACCCGGTTGTTTTAAAAGGTCTCAAAAGACTGGAATACCGGGGATACGACAGCACGGGCGTTGCTTTACTGAACGGCGGAGATCTGAAAGTATACAAGAAGAAAGGTAAGGTAGCCGAGCTGGAAGATTACGTGCTCGGAAAAGATTTAAAAAGCCATATCGCCATCGGGCATACCCGCTGGGCTACGCACGGCGAGCCCAACGACCGCAATGCCCACCCCCAGCTCTCCGGCGACGGCCGCCTGGCCATGGTGCACAACGGCATCATCGAAAACTACGCCCAGCTCAAGCAGGAGCTGCTGAACAAAGGGCATGTTTTCACGAGCGATACGGACACCGAAGTGCTCATCCACTTCATCCAGGAAATAAAATCCAGCAACCAGTGCAGCACGGAAGAAGCGGTGCGCATCGCCCTCAAAAGAGTGGTAGGCGCATACGTGATTGTAATCGTGGACGAAGATGATCCCAACACCCTCATCGCGGCGCGCAAGGGCAGCCCTCTCGTAATAGGCGTGGGCAAAGGCGAACATTTCCTCGCTTCGGACGCTTCACCGATCGTGGAATACACTAAAGAAGTGGTGTATGTGAACGACTACGAGATCGCCATCCTCCGGGCCGACGAGCTGATCCTCAAAAACATCGCCAACGAAATACAGACCCCTTATATCCAGAAGCTCGACATTGAACTGGCCGCCATCGAAAAAGGCGGTTACGATCATTTTATGCTGAAGGAAATATTCGAGCAGCCGCAGACCATTTTCGACAGTCTCCGCGGCCGTCTCGACGCCAAAGGCGGCCAGCTTACGCTGGGCGGCCTGCGCGAACATCTCGACATGCTGAAGAACGCCAACCGCATCATCGTGGTGGCCTGCGGCACCAGCTGGCATGCCGGGCTGGTGGCCGAATACATGATCGAAGAATTATGCCGCATTCCCGTGGAAGTGGAGTACGCGTCCGAGTTCCGTTACCGCAACCCCGTGGTGGGCAAAGGCGACGTGATCATCGCCGTATCGCAGAGCGGTGAAACGGCCGATACGCTGGTGGCCATGGAAAGCGCCAAAGAAAAAGGCGCCATCATCCTCGGCGTCTGCAACGTGGTGGGCTCTTCCATCGCCCGCCTCTCCAACGGCGGCGTGTACACCCATGCCGGGCCCGAAATAGGCGTGGCCAGCACCAAGGCCTTTACCGCGCAGCTGGCCGTGTTATGCCTCATCGGCCTGAAAATAGCCGAAGCCAAAGGCACCATCACCCCGCAGCGCTTCCAGCACCTGCTCGACGAACTGGAAGGCGTGTCCGAAAAAGTGGCCGTTGCCCTCGAGCTCAACGAACAGATCAAAAAGATCGCCGCCAAATACAAAGACGCGCACGACTTCCTCTACCTCGGCCGCGGCTACAACTTCCCCATCGCCCTCGAAGGCGCGCTGAAGCTGAAGGAAATTTCCTACATTCATGCGGAAGGTTACCCGGCCGCCGAAATGAAACACGGCCCCATTGCCCTGGTAGATGAAAACCTGCCCGTGGTGTTTGTAGCGACCAAAGACAGTTACTACGAAAAAATAGTCTCCAATATCCAGGAAATCAAAGCCCGCAAAGGCAAAGTGATTGCCGTTACCACCGAAGGCGACCAGGTGATCCCCGGCATGGCCGACGATGTGATCGTGGTGCCCGAAGCGGACGAACTGGTGGCCCCCATGATTTCCGTGATACCGCTGCAATTGCTGGCCTATCACATCGGCGTGTTGAAAGGGTACGACGTGGACAAACCGCGTAACCTCGCCAAGTCCGTAACCGTAGAATAGTATTCCATATGAACCGTATTGAAAAAAAACCGCTCAGCCAGCTGGGTTACCAGTTTATTGAACCGGCTTACCTGCCCCAGGGCAGGGACGAATACTACCTCCGCGACCAGCAGCGCGGCCGCGAAACCGAGCACCGCAAACTGAAAGCCTGGGAAATAGAAGCCCTCGTGCGGAACGACAACACGTCGGACGACTGGAACAATATTTTCGTGGACAACGAATTCGACCCCAACCTGGTGCAGCACTGCCACTTTTACGGCATGGTACGCATCGGCAAACTGGAGCCTTATTACCTCGAGTTCCATAACCTCCGCCTCCCCGTGGGCCTGTACAACAGCACCATCGCCAGCTGCGACTTCGGCGACAATGTGGTGGTGCATAACGTGAACTTCCTCTCCCACTATATCATCGGCAACGAGGTGATCATTGCCAACGTGAACGAAATGGCCGTGACCGATCACGCCAAATTCGGCAACGGTATCGTGAAAGAAGGCGAGCCTGAAAACGTGCGCATCTGGCTGGAGCTCTGCAACGAAAACGGCGGCCGCAGCGTAATGCCCTTCGACGGCATGCTGCCCGGCGACGCCTGGCTCTGGACGCGCAACCGTCACGATACGGCGCTGCTCGACCGTTTCAAGGCCTTCACCGAAAAACAGTTCGATAAAAAACGGGGCTACTACGGTATGGTGGGCGACCGCACGGTGATCAAAAACTGCAAGATCATCAAGGACGTAATGATCGGGTCTGACGCCTATCTCAAAGGCGCCAACAAACTCAAGAACCTCACCATCAACAGCGAGCCCGGCGCACCTTCGCAGATCGGTGAAGGCTGCGAGCTGGTGAACGGCATCGTCGGTTTCGGCTGCCGCGTGTTCTACGGCGTGAAGGCCGTGCGTTTTGTAATGGCGTCCCATTCGCAGCTCAAATACGGCGCGCGCCTCATCAACTCCTATCTCGGCAATAACGCCACCATTTCGTGCTGCGAGGTGTTGAACTCGCTCATCTTCCCCGCGCACGAACAGCACCACAACAACTCCTTCCTTTGCGCCGCGCTCGTGATGGGGCAAAGCAATATGGCCGCCGGCGCCACCATCGGGTCGAATCACAACTCCCGCGGGGCCGACGGTGAGATCATCGCCGGCAGGGGCTTCTGGCCGGGGTTGTGCGTGAGCCTCAAACACAATTCCCGCTTCGCCAGCTTCACGCTCATCGCCAAAGGGAATTACATGAGCGAGCTCGACATCCCCTACCCCTTCAGCCTGGTGGTGAACGACGAGCACGACGATACCCTGAAGGTCATGCCCGGCTACTGGTTCATGCATAACATGTACGCGCTGGCCCGTAATGCCTGGAAGTATGTGGACCGGGATAAACGCACCGACAAAACGCAACTCATCGAATACGACTACCTGGCGCCCGATTCGGCGGAAGAACTGCTGAACGCGCTGGAACTGTTCGAATACGCCGTAGGCAAAACCTTCTACGGACAAAAAGACAAAGCCGGTAAAAAATCCCTGCAGCAGAAAGGCAAACAGCTGCTGCTCGAAGAAAATGCCAAGGTAGGCCGTACAGACATCTTTGTGGAAGGCATCGAAAACTCTTCCCGCAAAGCGCAGCTGCTGAAAGTGCATAAAGCCTATCCGCTGTTCCGCGAACTGATCAACCTGTACGCCATCCGCAACCTGGTGAAACTGGCCGCTACCTTTAATATCCAGTCGTTCAGCGCCTTGCAGGCATTCTGCAAAAACAGCAAACGCACCGCCTGGCATAACGTAGGCGGGCAGCTGGTGAAAGCCGATGCCCTCGAAGAGGTGAAGAACCGCATCCGCAAAGGCAAAATCGGCAGCTGGCCCGAACTGCACGACATCTATCGTGAACTGGGCGCGGCTTATGAGCAGGACAAACTGCATCATGCCCTCGCCTGCCTGCTGCACCTGCAGCAGATCAGCGCCAAAGAGCTGACGCCCGCCCTGCTGAAGAAATGCCTCGAGCAATCCGTGTACACTTCCGGCATGATCACCGAAGGCATTTATCATTCGCGGGAAAAAGATTATCTCAACCCGTTCCGGCAGATGACCTATGAAAACGAAGCAGAGATGAATATGGTGGTAGGAAAGCTGGAAGACAACGGTTTTATCCAGCAGACCATCGCCGACCTGAAAGCCTATAAAAAACAGGTCAAGGAAATGATCAAAAAATGGGAACTGTAATGGACAAAACAAGATGCGGCTGGAGCCTGAAAGACAAGTTGTACAGGGATTATCACGATCACGAATGGGGCATCCCCAACCACGACGATACACACCTGTTCGAGATGCTGAACCTCGAAGGCGCACAGGCCGGCCTCAGCTGGTACACCGTGCTCACCAAAAGAGAAAACTACCGGAAGGCATTCGATCAGTGGGATGCCGTAAAAATCGCGAAGTATACAGATAAGAAAATCGAAAAGCTGTTGCAGGACCCCGGCATCATCCGCAACAAACTGAAGATCAACGCCGTGGTGTCCAACGCCAAAGCGTTTTTAGCCGTGCAGAAAGAATTCGGCAGCTTCGACCGGTACATCTGGCAGTTTGTGGGGCACAAACCCGTTGTGAACCACTTTAAAGACATGAAAGAAGTACCCGCCAAAACAGCCATCTCCGACGCCATGAGCAAAGACCTGCTGAAGCGCGGGTTCAAGTTCGTGGGCTCCACCATCTGCTACGCCTACATGCAGGCCACCGGCATGGTGAACGATCATGTGATGAGCTGCTGGACGCGGCAGGGAAAGAAAAAATAAGTTTATCCGGATACCGGGCTTGTTCGTTTGTTGCTGTTTTCCGCTGTGGAAGTCGCAACCTAGTCAAACAACTCGTCCGTAACCAGCAAGCGTTTATTATCCCTGAATTGTGTGAGATTTCCCTTTGCGGAGCTCACCAATCCCACAATATCTGTAACTTTATCCGTTTGCAGATCGATTACCTTTACCCCGACTTTCCGCTTTCCCCCAACCGCATGATAAGTGTCGTAGATAACATATTTGTAGCCTTTGCTGACGAAATACACATAGTTTAAGTCCATGCCTTCATTTTGAGGACCGCCTCCCCGCATGTAATATGAATACCTGAACGCTTCCCAGCCGCTTTTTGTTGACGCGGGAAACACCAGTTCCGGCTTCTTGTTTGTTCCGAATCTGTATACCAGGTATTGGTCTTTTTTATCCTTGCACAGCACCGCTATCTTGCCATTCCCGGTTTTGAAGGAAAAAACCTGTTCCTCATTAGGCAGCACATACTGCTGCCCATGTACTTCAACAAGTGTAGCCTGCATTAAAAGCAATACGAAGACAAACCTCATATATTTTGCATTTTATGACCATCCGATATCAACTATGTAAAAAAGCGGCGAACTTTCCGGATAACAAAAAAGGCAGAAATAAGCGTGCGCTGTTTTCTGCCTTTTCCCGTTTGATACGCTGTTAATTGACCGCCAGGTCCAGGTCGAGCATCGGCAGGCTGTTCATGAACTCCTTCGATACCACTTCCACTTTTACTTTCGTGAGCCCCCAGTGAATGAAGCCCAGTTTTTTGGCGGCGGCCTGCGTCAGATCCACGATCCGGCGGTTGGCCGCATGCAGGCGGTCCGTCACTTTTACCACTACCCAGCGGTGGTTCCGCAGGTTGGTCACTTTGATGAGCGTGCCCAGGGGCAGGGTGTTATGCGCGGCCGTCATGGCGGTATTATCAAATATCTCACCGCTGGCTGTTGGCCGTCCATGGAACTTCTGCGCATAATAGCTTGCAACGCCGGTAGAAGGCGTCTTGGCCTTCTGCTGTGCCATTGCAGGCGCAGTGCCCAGGAACAGTACTGCCAGCACCGCCACCACACACTTTACAACATTATTTAATACTTTTATTTTCATGACGCCTGGAATTTGCAAATTTCCTGCCAGAAAGCGTTAAAGAAAGCCCTTCAAAATGTTAATGCACCCTAATCTGCTTGTTAACAGTTAATTATCGATCAAAATTTCCGAGAGCGACTTGCTGGTGATGAAGCCCTGATCCGTCAACGTATTCAGAAAAAAGTACAACTCACGTTTTTCGGACACCGACAAGGGTATGCCTTTCGACACGAGGGGATCAACCGTAGGCGTTTGTTCGATGCCGGTGGAATAGTGGTCAAACACATGGAAAATATCGTAAAAACGGCCGTCGTGCATGTACGGCGGGCTTTTAAGCACGTTGCGGAGGGAGGGCACCCGGAACTTCAGGTAATCGCCTGTGCTGCCCGTAACGCGCATGCGGCCGGCATCGTGGAGGTACTGGTTGTAGGGCAGCCCGTTGTTGCGGTAGGAACCGTCGGTGAAGAGGGGCTCCTTGTGGCACGACGCGCATTTTTCCTGGAATACGCGGTAGCCGTTCGCTTCTTCGAGCGTGAACTGCGCGCCGGGTATCTTGCGCACCACGCTGTCGTATTTCGAGTTGAAGGAATTCATCGTGGCCATGAACTGCGCCAGGGCGCGGAAGAGTTTCTGGCTGTTGATCTCCCCTTCCCCGAACGCCTCGCTGAACAGGGAGCGGTACTTCGCGTCCGCGTTCAGGCGGTTGATGAGCCGGCCCAGGTCTTCGCCCATTTCGTTGGGGTCCGTGATGGGCGTCAGCGGCTGTACTTCGAGGTGGTTCACCCCGCCGTCCCACATAAAATCTTTCTGCCAGATGAGGTTGAACAGTCCGGGTACCGAACGGAACCCGGTACGGTTGTCGATCCCGTGGCTGAGCGGATGGTCGAAGTGGGCGAAGGCCGCGAACTGCTGGTGGCAGAAGCCGCAGGATACCGTGCTGTCGCGCGACAGCCGGGGGTCGTAAAACAGCCGGCGGCCGAGTGCGATGCCCTGTACCGTGAGCGGGTTCTGGCTCATGTCGTACACCGGTGCGGGGAAATGGTCCGGCAGCTGGAGGGTAAAGGGTACCGGCTCCGGCCTCACCGGGTTCGTTTTTCTGCAGCTCCATACGAGCAGAAATACGCAGGCGGCATATATGCAATAACGTATCACAGGTCTGTTACGTCGGTAATGCGGAACATGTTGCTATAATTCTCCGAAATTCTCCAGGCATCTTTCCCCGGTACGTGAATGGTGGACGTTTGCTGGAACTTCACCTGGAAAGGATTGCTGAACCAGGTATAGAGATCGGCTTTGACGGTTACTTCCGGTTTGCGCTCGGCGTTCACGGTGAGGCTGATGGGGCTCACCAGCGTTACCCGCCGCACAGCGTTGTATGGCCCCTTGAACCCGCCGATATGGAACGTGAGGGCCTGGCCCGCCGCGCCCGAAGCCGGCGAGGTGCCTTCCATCCTGGCCATGATGTACCCGCTGTTCCAGCTCCAGAACATGCCATGTACGGGGTCCAATGCGTCCGTTTGCGCCCCGCTGACGTTCCGGGTGCTATCTACCCCCACCAGGAAGGAAAAACCCCTGTATTCGCCCTTAGGGGCCGGAATCCGGATGGTTTTGCTGGCGGGTTTGCTCTCGTCAACGAGATAATAGCCGTCCGGCAGCTGTAACTGGCTGTTATCGAGCCGGGTGAGGGTGATATTGCTGATGTAGTATTTGAACGTGCTGACGGTAAACGCCTCCCCGGCGGAATTGGTGTAGCTGGAGGTATTGAGGCTGAGGGAAGCGCCGTTCACCACGTTGTTGAAGGTGATCAGCAGGGTGCCCTGTTCCTGTTTTTCCTTTTTACAGGCCATAAAAACGATGCAAAGGGCAAAAAACAGGCGGGCTTGCAGCTTCATAAAGGGAGGTTTCTACGATGGAAGGTACGAAAAACAGGGCATAAACGGCGGTGGAACAATCCGGTTTTGCGGAGGAGCAGGCATCCTTATGCTCCGCATGCCGGCACTAACAGGTTTGCCGGAATTCGATGGCGGGACAGGGTGCTATTTTCAAAAGGAGACACTAACTGGTTTGCGGAAATTCAATGACCGAATAGGACAGATTTTTTCAAAAACCGGCGCGAATGGTTTTATCGAAAGTCGGGCGCTCAAGATTTCACCGGAAAACAAACAACTGTAAATCAATGACATAATTCAGTCTTTCGGCATCCCTGTCAACCCCGTTCAGGACAATCGCGCCAAAAGGGACTACCGATAACAGGATTTTCTAACCAAGGGGTAAACCTGTATCAGGATCAGACCACCCTTGGATCTGACTTTGTCTGAAACCGTTACTGATATTGTGTTTCAGTATATATACGCCCTATATACTTCCTATATACGCCCTATTTGCACCCTATATACTCCCTTCTATTTAAGGAAGGAAGTATATAGGGTGATGATAGGTAAAAAAATGAGGGAACAAACCGGTTGATATAAAGAACCGGCCAAAAAGGAAAGCAGGCGCTCCCAAGGGAACGCCTGCTTTCGATATACCTGAAGTATGTTATTTCAGTTTGGAGCCCTTCCATCCGTAGAAGAACACCACTACGAAGCAGACCAACGGCACCACAAACGAGATGGCGGTTGATTCATGTTCGGCTACCAGGCCCATTACGTATGGCACGAGTGCGCCACCCACGATCGACATGATCAGATACGATGACCCTTCTTTGGTATGCTGTCCAAGATCCTTCACCGCCAGTGCAAAAATAGTCGGGAACATGATGGACATGAAGAAGAACGTGATGGTAAGCCCGTAAATGGAAGCCGCTCCCTGGCCGCTCATTACAAGACCGCACAGGGCGATATTGATAGCCGCGTAAATTGCCAGCAGCGTATTCGGTGCAATTTTGCGCATCAATGCCGTGCCCACAAAACGCCCGATCGTGAAGAGGCCGAGCGCAACGCCAAACATGACGGAACCTTTGGCGCTGGTTGCACCCGGCAGGTATTCCACCACGTAGTTGATGAACAGTGCGCCGATACCTACCTGCGCCGCCACATAAAAGAACTGTGCAACCACACCCCATACAAAGTGACGATGCGCGAACAATCCTTTGCCTGAACCGCCTTTTGCCACCACCGCATCTTCCTCCACCGTAATTTCCGGGAGGCGTGTGCGATAGAACAGAAATGCGATCAGCAGTACGACTGCCGCCATCACGATGTAAACAAGCTGAACGGAAGACAGGTCTTTTCCGCCGCCACTTGCTGCGGCGCCCTCTTCTCCCCCGAAAAACAGTCTTGAAGCGATCAGCGGCCCGAGAAAGGAGCCTAGCCCGTTAAAACACTGCGAAAGGTTGAGCCGGAATTCTGACTTCGACGGTTCGCCCAACACCGTTACATACGGGTTGGCTGCTGTTTCAAGGAACGCGAGGCCGGATGCCAGCACGAATAATGCAACAAGGAAGGCATCGAAATTCGCGTAGTGAGCGGAAGGGTAAAATAAAGCGGCGCCGGCTGCATATAACAGGAGGCCGAAAATGATACCCGATTTGTAGCTGTACTTCTTCATGAAGTAACCTGCCGGCAGCGCCATAATGAAATAAGCACCGAAATAAGCGCCCTGTAAAAGGGTGGAACGGGCTTTATCGATATTCAGCGCCTCCTGGAAGTGTTTGTTCAACACGTCGAGCAGGCCGTAAGCCAGGCCCCACATGAAGAACAGGCTGGTTACGAGTATGAAGGGAAATAAATACTTCTGACCGTTTTTTGTGCCGGTGGATGTATAAGTGGTTGTGGTAGCTGCGCCGCCCGCCATATGCAATTGCGTTTAAAGTGAATAATTATCAGTGGAATTCAGATGCAAGCGTTGTTGTTTAACTGATAGAACGGTCGAGGTGCGTATACCCGCCATCCACATACACAATTTGCCCGGTGGTGTGGGCGGACAGGCCGCTGAGCAGGAACACCGTCATGGCCGCGATCTCTTCGGAAGTGGTCATGCGTTTTTCAAGCGGGATTTTGGATACGATCGACTGGAGTTTTTCCTGCGGGTTGGGCAGGGAATTGATCCAGGTTTCGTACAGCGGCGTCCACACTTCGGCGGGGATCACCGTGTTCACCCTTACGGAATACGGCAGCAGTTCCACCGCCCATTCACGGGTGAGCGCGTTGATGGCGCCTTTGGAAGCGGCGTAGCCGGAGGTGTTGCCCTGCCCGGTGGTGGCCACTTTGGAGCCGATGTTCACGATATTTCCTTTCGTGGCTTTCAGGTAAGGCAAGGCGTAGTGCGCGAGGTTGTAGTAGTGCGACAGGTTATTCTGCAGCGACGCCATGAACTTTTCGGGGCTGCCGTTTTCGAGGCCCACGCCGTCGTTGGCGCCGGCGTTGTTGATCAGCCCGTCTATCCGTCCGTATTCTTTTACCGTGAGGTCGATCACTTTTTTACAATCTTCCACATTACCCAGTTCCGCCTGTATGCCGAAGGCTTTGCCGCCGGCCTGGCGGATGGCGTCTACCGCCTTTTCGTTGTCGGCTTCTTTACGGCCGGCAATGATGGCCACGCCTCCTTCTGCCGCGATCAGTTTCGCTACCGCCTCACCGATGCCTTTGGCGCCGCCGGTCACGATCACCACCTTATCCTGTAATCCGAGATTCATTTTGATGTACTGTTTAATTATAATTGATAAAATGCCGCCGCACTGCCGCCCATGATCTGCGCCTGTTCACTGGCGGAGAGGCGGGCAATGTAGTCCGTCACGATTTTCTTCATCGGCGGATAATCCGCCGCAATCAGGCACACGGGCCAGTCGGACCCGAACATCAGCCTGCCTGCGCCGAACGCTTCGAGCGCCACATCGAGGAAGGGCGTAAAGTCGTCCTGCTGCCAATTTTGATGGTCCGCTTCCGTCACCATGCCGCTGAGCTTGCACCATACATTGGGCAGTTCGGCCAGCGCCCGGATGTGCTGCTCCCACCCTTTCAGTTCGCCGGTCTCGAAATCGGGCTTGGCCAGGTGGTCGAGCACGAAAGGCTGATCGGGGAACTTCTTCGCAAAAGCCACCGCGGCGGGCAGCTGATGCGGGTAGATGAGAATATCGTAGGTGAACTTGAACTGTTGCAGGTTGGCGATGCCGCGGCAGAAATCGTTGCGGAGGAGAAACTCCTTGTCGGGCTCTCCCTGCACGATGTGCCGGAAACCTTTCAGCAGCGGGAACTGCGAAAAATATTCCAGCCGCTCCGCCACGCGCGGGCTTTTCAGGTCTACCCATCCCACCACGCCTTTGATGAAATCGTTCTCATTGGCGAGCTGTAACAGGAACTGCGTTTCGCGCTCACTCTGGTCGGCCTGTACGGCCACGCAGCCGTCGACCCCGTTGGCGGCCAGTACCGGCGCCAGGTCGGCGGGCAGGTAATCTTTCTGGAGCACCTCGTCGGTCATCCAGGTATCCCGTTCGGGGAAATAATGCCAGAAATGCTGGTGTGCGTCTATGATCATAACGTAAAAATCTTGTCCATCAGTACCCACTTTTCGCCGGGTTTGGCCGTGGGGATGGGTTGCTGGAATGTCCACATGAATGCTTCCCACTTCTGTACAATGGGATTGGCGGCGTCCATGGCCGCTTTTGTTTCGAATGAAAAACTGTCGTCCACTTCCATGATCATGAACATGCGGTTACCGGTGCGGTAAATGTCCATCACCGTAATGCCCGCGTCCGTGATGCTTTTGTGGATTTCCGGCCAGATGCTTTTGTGGATCTTTTCGTATTCCGCAATGGAGGCCGGGTCGTCTTTCAGATCGAGCGTGTAACAATATCTTTTCATGCTCGGTTATTTTTGCCAGGCTACGGCGGTTTGTTTGGAAGTGCCCAGTCCATCGATGCCCAGTTCCACCACATCGCCTGCTTTCAGGAAGATCTGCGGGTTGAAGCCCAGGCCGACGCCTGCGGGCGTACCGGTAGAGATCACGTCGCCCGGGATGAGCGTCATGAACTGGCTGAGATAAGACACGATGAAAGGCACGTTGAAGATGAGGTTGGACGTGTTGCCGTCCTGCATCTTTTTACCGTTCACGGTGAGCCAGAGGCGTACGTTATTGATATCCGCGATCTCGTCTTTCGTTACCAGCCAGGGGCCCAGCGGCGCGAAGGTATCGTTGCTCTTGCCTTTCACCCACTGACCGCCTCTTTCGAGCTGGAATTCACGTTCGCTGTAGTCGTTGTGCAGCGCGTAGCCGGCCACATAATCCATGGCGTCCTTCTCGTCTACATAGCTGGCTTTTTTACCGATGATCACGGCCAGTTCCACTTCCCAGTCGGTTTTCACGCTGTTGCGGGGAATCACGAGGTCGTCGTTCGGGCCTACCAGGGAAGAGGTGGATTTAAAAAACACGATGGGCTCTTTCGGAATGGCGGCGCCGGTTTCGCGGGCATGGTCGGCATAGTTGAGGCCGATGCAGATGATCTTGGAAGGCCGCGTCAAAGGAGCGCCCAGTCTCGTACCGTCTGCTACGCGGGGACATTTGTCGCCGTTGGCATCCCACCATTTGGCGAGGCGGTTGAGGCCGTCCGTTTCCAGGAAACGTTCGCCGAAATCTTCTCCGAAGGCGGACACGTCGAACATGCCCGCTGCTGTTACCACACCCGGTTTTTCTGCTCCCGGTAATCCAAACCTGATAAGTTTCATATCCTTTATTATTTTATAACTGTTTGCAATTGTTTATAGCCGATGCGGCCGTTCACTACCTTGATCTCGTAATACTCTTCCAGCTCGCCGCCCAGTTCCACGCCCACGATCACATAATCGTCGGCATACGCCTGGATGTATGGTTTGCCACCTTCAGGCACTTCCATTTGGAGGTTTCGCTCAACGCCGCCGAACTTCATATATACATTGGCCGCCGATTTATTCGCGCCGGGCTTGAGGGCCACGGTGAATTTGTCGAGGATCAGCCCGCTCTGGATATTCTTTTCGTGGCGGCTGACCCTGGGCTGCTGGCGGATAACGTCGCCGAGGCCCAGCGTTTTTTCCATGTAGGTGTAAATTTTTCTCGGCGGCGAGGGCACCCACAGTACCTTCAGCTGCCGGCCGTCCTGCGAGGCGTGGTAATACCGGGTGTCGCGGTTCGGTTTGATGAAACCAATCCACACGCTGTTGGGCTCGTCCCAGAATACACGGTAGATGGTGGTATCCGGGAAACCTTTCACGAGCGGCAGGTCTTTATACGTTCTTTCGTAGCGGATGGAATCGATGCTGAAAGTGAATGTAACGCTGGAAGTATCCTTGTCCCTGTCTTTGATGCTCACCTCCATGGTGCCTGCCGGCCTGGCGGGCTGCAGGGGCGCTTCTTCATCCGTGGTAGTGGCGGCATCGCCTGTTTTGGCGCCTTTGTTGTTGCAGGCGGTGAAAGCCAGCAACAGGGCCATGGCGGCATAGTGTACCTTCATCAGTTGTTCAGTTTAATAAATCCGCCGTCGATCGGGTAATCGCAACCGGTAATGAAGCCTGCTTCGTCCGAGCACAGGTAAAGCGCCAGGTAGCCGATTTCTTCCGGTTTGGCCATACGGCCGATGGGCTGTGTTTTCGACAATTTATCAAACATTTCGGCTTCTTGGCCGGGATAATTTTTAGCGATGAACCCGTCTACGAACGGGGTATGTACCCTGGCAGGCGATACGCAGTTGACGCGGATATTGCTCGCCAGGTAATCTTTCGCGGCCGACAGGGTCATGGTCAGCACCGCGCCTTTGCTCATGGAGTAGGCGAAACGGTCCGGGATGCCCACGCTGGACGCGATGGACGCGATATTGAGGATCACGCCGCCGCCCTGTTTTTTCATCGGCTCGATGGCCGCGAACATGCAGTTGTACGTCCCTTTTACGTTCACGGCGTATATCCGGTCGAGGTCCGCCTCGGTAGTGGTTTCCAGTTTGCCTACGTGGGCGATGCCCGCGCAGTTGACCAGGATGTTGAGCTGCCCGCTGGTGGCCACCACTTTCTGCATCACGGCCACTACAGCCGCCTGGTCTGCCACGTTGCAACCGTGCACCTGCCCTTTGCCGCCCGCGGCGGTAATCTCGTTCACGGTGCCCTGCCCTGCTTCCTCATTCAGTTCCAGCACGTGCACATCCGCGCCGCTGGCCGCCAGCACCTTCGCCACCGCCTGCCCAATCCCGCTTCCGCCGCCGGTTACAACGGCCACTTTTCCATCTAATCGGAAAAAACTCATCTTCGTAATAATTTAAGGGTTCTAAAATACCTCAATTATAAGGGTAATTGCAATTCTTTTTTAGCTACAATTTGTACTTTCTTGCCTATTTTTAAGACAGTCTAAATCGATTTTTGTGAAAAACATATTCATCCTCTGCCTGCTTTTGTGGCCGGCCATGCTCCCGGCCCAGGAAATCCCCCTGAACAAATACGGCCTCCCGGTGATCAGTTCCGTGCCTTTGTACGAGCAACAGGTGAAGGCCAACAGCGAGATGCGGCTCGTGCGGGTCAACAACATCGCGATCGACGTGCGGTACGCCACCAAGGATAATTTCACCAAAACGGCGCTCTACCCCTTCGCGGCCGTATGGCTCCGGCAGCCGGCCTACGAAGCCCTGCTGCGGTTGCAGGAATACCTGGAGCCCATCGGCCTGGGGCTGAAGATATTCGACGGTTACCGCCCCTACCGGGTCACGGAAAAGATGTGGGAAATTGTGCCGGACGACCGGTACGCCGCCAACCCGAAAACCGGCTCGGGCCATAACCGGGGCGTGGCGGTAGACCTGACGCTCATTTACCTCAAAACCGGCAAAGAGCTACCCATGCCCACGCCGTACGACGATTTTACCGAAAAAGCCCACCACGACTATATGGACCTCGACGCTGAAGTGATCGAGAACCGCACCCTGCTGCGCACCCTCATGGAAGCCCATGGCTTTGTGGCCCTTGAAACGGAGTGGTGGCATTACGCCCTGAAAGACGCCGCCCGTTTTCCGCTGATGGATATCGGGTTTGAGGAGTTGAAGTAATTTTTATAGTTTAACAGCCTAATTCGCTACTCGTCTATGGTAAAAATGAAATTTCTGATGACCGCAGCACTCGCACTGATCTGCGGTATCAGCACAGCCCAGCAATCCAAAAACGGATGGTACCAGCTTTTTAACGGGAAAGACCTGAAAGACTGGAACGTCAAAATCAGAGGCTACGATCTCGACGACAACTACGGCAACACCTTCCGTGTGAAAGACGGGAAGCTGACCGTGTCGTACGACCAATACACCGCGTTCGACGAAAAGTATGGTCACATTTTCCACAAGAAAAAATTCTCCGCCTACCTGCTGGTGATGGAGTACCGCTTTGTGGGCGAACAGGTAAAAGGCGGCCCCGGTTGGGCCTGGCGCAACAGCGGCGCCATGATCCACGGCCAGCCCGCCGCCACGATGGGAAAAGACCAGGACTTCCCCATCTCCATCGAAGTGCAGCTGCTCGGCGGCAGGGAAACCGGCAACCGTACCACGGCCAACCTGTGCACGCCCGGCACCAACGTGGTGATGAACAACAAACTCATCACCGCCCACTGCATCGATTCAAAATCGCAAACCTACCGCGGCGACGTATGGGTACGCGCGGAAATACTGGTGCTCGGCGATTCCATCATCAAACACATCGTGGAGAAAGATACGGTGCTGGTGTACGAAAAGCCCCAGATCGGCGGCGGCAGCGTATCCGGCCACGACCCTGCGCTTAAGAAAGACGGACAGCTGTTGTCTGAAGGCTCCATTTCGCTGCAGAGCGAGAGCCACCCGGTGGAATACCGGAAAGTGGAGGTGTTCGACCTGGCGCCTTATATGAAGGACCGGAAGAAGCTGGCGAAGAAGCTGGCGGAGCTCCAGAAGCGGAAGTGATTTTCTACATAAAAGTCCTGGTATTGGACCGGCGTCTTTTATGCATATGATACCCGGCGCTGAATAAGTGACGGGCTATAAAAAAGTCCCGGTGGTTGCACCGGGACTTTTTCTTTCTTCTCATTTTATCTAGCTCACCACTACATTGAGGCCGTTACGCGAAGCCGCATCCTGCAATACATCGAGCACTTTGTTGCGGGTGGTGTCCGATTCCTCGAGGAGGAAAAAGTCGAAATCGGTGATTTCGATTTTGCTGTCGCTTTTCAGATCGCAGAGGCAATCGGAGAGCGCGTCGAGGTTTTTACCGAAGTGCGGGGGGAATGCGAGGACTTTGGCGACGGTGGCGTAGAAGTCGTCGAGCGTCTGGCATTTGCGGCTGTCTATGGTAGTGGGTTGGGTGGTCATGTCCATGTAACTTTTGCTGGGGTAAAATTAAGGGGTTTGGGTGGGAAATGAGTCAGTTTTTTTGAATAAAGCGGTGCTTGGCAGGGAAGCCACTCCGGCTATGGATAGGGGTAAAATGTTATCCATCTATTTTAGCGGCGGGAAAACAAACGTCTTTTTCCTGTTTTTAATGGCGTCTTTTCAGGCAGGGTGGTTTATGCAAGAAATCGCGCAGATCAATACGGGAACAGCCGGAATTATTTTATTCGCAAGTAGCTCAGACACATTCTGAATTCTTCTACGTGTCCAAACGCCACATTGCTTCTGTGCAAAGCTATTCCTTTTTTAAACTGCATTATACTACTTATCTACTATTTTTGTTTCTTTAGAAAATAGGCTACAGCTTTTCGCTCCTTAAATCTCATGAGATAATGAAAAGTATCATTAGTATTGGATAGAATGGATATATTCAAAGTGTCCCCTACATTTAATAAACCGGGGTTCTCCAAACTTTTAATTATCAATGAGTAACTGGAACAGCCATTCCATCTAATATCGTACTTGGCAACCAATCGCCCGTCCAAATAATCAAGTTGCGTAGAATCATAAAAAATAAAGTATGACTTCTCGTTTAGAACACTATCTCCATTGAGGTACCGTGCTCCAACAACTATAGCATTTTTCGGACAACTCCGCTTCTCGCATGCACTACAAAGCAAAGAAAACATATAAAGAAGGAAAAATGCATTTGACTTAATCTTCCAGAAAACACCTTTATCCATTCTATTTTTTTAGTTGTCTTAAGTAGTAATATACTTTCAAAACAGGATTTTAATTCACAAATTAAGGAAAGAAGAATTTCGCATCCAAGCATCGTCAATTGTATTACAGGATTCCTTGCTCCACAATATCCTTCACCCATTGAATCCTCTCTCTTGACCATGGCTTAAATTGTTTTTGAGTAAAATACGTTCTTTTATCTACATCAATGCGTATCATGTCTATAATATATCTTGCTGTCGCATCTTGAATAACCTTCACCTTTACATCCTTCCTATTGCGTACAATTTTCTTTATCTTATTAAAATGCAATGTTTCAATTTCTATATTCTGCTCATCATTTAAATAAATTTTATATAATATGTTAGCAGACACTCTCACCCCATACAAACCAACTAACACGAACATACTACCTATAAAAATCAGCGTGTACGACGTCGGCCCGGAATCCACCAAAAGATATAAACCAAGGAACAAAAATAATAATATAAACACATGTGTAGCGCGCCAAAACCGAGTAAAAAAACTCTTATTGCTTTCTTCAACTCCAATAATCTCCGTTCTCATTTTATTGGTTTGTGTTGATAATTGCAGTTATTTAATTCTCTTACTCTCCCCTCCCATTTTTTTCCTTCTTTTTCTGCTCTCCCTCACCAAGCTCTCTTACTTTATTTCTTGTATTCGTCCCATCTTCAAACGTGCTTACCACATTACTAACTTGATCAATAACTGTCAATGCTCCCGGGGTCCCAGGTTTTGGCTTCTCTACTAAACCTTTTGTTCCCGTAACCAAAGTTTACACCAGTCCGCCAACTCCTCCGCAGTCAATCTGAACTCGAGCGCGATATAAATTTCATTAATGATTTAATAGCGAAGTTTCCTAGTCTTAAAGAATCCATCAAAAGCTGGAGTTATATATCCCTCCTCTAATGACCGCCTCCTCCAATATCACCTACTTTTCTCCAAATAGGTGCCCCCCAGAATCTAGAATCATTCATATTGTATTTATACATTCCACCTCCAATGGTATCAGACGTTGCAAACTCAGTAAAATAAGCACTTCTAATAGTACTTGATAACTCTGATTGATCTTTAGCGTTACTAAAGTTGGGTCCAATCCAAGCTAGATGAATATTTTCTTTATTTCTAATTCCGATATAAGAAGTTGCATCGTAATACCAATTACTTTCGTTGATTGGATTACGCTGCCTGTAGGTCGGATTTTTAGTTATAACAAAAACAATAAATTTATTGCACGAATCATTATGAATAATCGTATCAATTATTATTTGCGTCAAATCAAAATATTCCTTGGAATAAAATGAATGTCTATGTTCTTTGAGATAATTTATTAATGTATCCTGTATTTGTGTACTGTCTTTGACATACAACGCCCTAGTGACAATTACATTATTAATAAACTCCTTTGGTGTATGTTGTTTTAACCGAAACTCTCCACACGAAGAAAATATTAAACAATACAAAGAAAACAAGCCATAAATTAACATTTTAGTATCTACCATAACGATTATTTTTTGATCCAATTCTTGCCATCCCAAATATAGGTGCCTTCTTCCAGCTTTGAAATGTCATAAAAAAACGAGTGAATCGAATGATCTACACTATTATTTGTATTTGTTGTAATGTTTTTCCTATCTAACCCTTGTTCGTCCTGATTCGCTAAAAAGCCCGCTTCCCTGAGTTTTCCTCTTCCTTGGTGCTTAAACTGCATTGTCAGAATCGACGGATCAGCAAAAATTTCTCCCGCCTGGAATGGATCAAAGTCTGCTATCAAAGTAATTTTCACCTGCTTTTTTAATTCTGGATTTTCTTCAAGGTATTGTTTCAACCCTTTTACATAGCCATTTCCATATGCTCCGCCCATACTATGGGTAATTATTTTTATGGTTTCATCTATAACACCATTGGTTCTATGTAAACTTGCAATAAGAGCTGCGGCTTCTTTGTACCCTTTACGATATCCATACCCTGTTCTTGCCACAGAAGAAATGCTGTTGCCGCCATGAACATAGTGCCTATTTCCGTCCCCCAATTGGCGGGACACTTCTAAATCAAATGCGCTCGTCATAACCGTTGTTCTTGAAGCCTCTTCATCTCTCCATCGTCCGAGGATATCTCTGGTACTTCTATATATCACATCAGTTCTATACTCCCTCCAATACTTAGCCGAGCCTTGCTCACTTCTTGTTGCCGTGAACCCATTTACAAAAATAATCAGGTTCCCATCTGGATCCATTGCATTGATTGGTGTATTAGCTGCATAGTTGTACGGGGTAAGGTTTTGATAAACATCGGCCATTGCGTCAGTCACATGCCATCTTCCGATCTGCTGATCATACATCCTCGCTCCATAATCATACCATCCCAAGCCACTACCATCTCTAAACTCACCATTCTGAAGCTCCTTCCCATTATAGCCATATTTGTTCTGCTCAGATCTGTCCATGGCCTTTTCGGAGATCCCCGCCATCGTCAGCCCAAACGGATAATAATGCGTCTCCTCGCCTGGGGGTTGAGGGTACCTATGCCTACGTTACCAACTGCGTCAATAACGATATCGTCTCCGTAATACCATTGAACACCGGTTCCTTGCTTGTCAAAAACTCTTCTTGTGCCCAGCACCATTTTACCAGAAGCATTCGACTGACTGGAATTACCAGCGATGGTAATGATACGACCCTGCCCCCAAAAGTTCCCGACCCCATCCGATGGAATAGCGAACTCCAGTTGCGCGCCCATGGTAGCATGACGGGAAGGCGTTTCCGCCATCACCACCAGGCCGTTGCTCAACTGGTTGGCGTTGGCCGCGTTGATGTCTGCACCCGGACCAGTTACCATCAGGCTACCGGCGGGGCTTTGCCCTTTCACGGTCATTCTGCCATGGAAGACCAATTCCTCAGAACTGTTAAATTGCTCCACATTGCTGACCTGCGCACCGGTCACAAGTAAAAAAGCCTCGTTCTGGGCATACCCCGTAAAAGAAAAAGCAGAAAGCGATGAAGTTTTAGAAATCGAAGCAGCCAGGTAGCGTTCGCCGTTGTAAGCGAGCGTCACGAGGCTGGAAGCCTCATTATAAGAAATAAGTGACCCCCTGGTGTTACCATACGCGGTGGCTGTATTGACCTCTACCGTCCATTTGCGGTTCCACGCCCAGGTGGCGCCCCTGAGTCCGGAGATCTTACCCATCACGTAATGATCGTCCATCAGCGTTCCGTTATATGCCTTGTGAAGGAGCAAATAAGTCACATCCGTAGACTCGGAGCTGACGCCTTCAATTTCTTTATTGACGAGGTATCTCCTGCCGTGGCTGTTGGTAATTACCTGGGATTGGGCGTTTGCGGACAAAATGGCAAAAAGGCATGCCAGGGTTAAAATGACTTTGTTCATAAGTATAGATTTATCAGCAATGGGTAAAACAACTTTCGGAGAGCAATATACAAAAAAAAGCGCCGCCCCGCTAAACCGGAACAGCGCTTTATACAGACAAAATAACTCCTTAGTAAATCTTGTTCAACGCGTCTACATAAGCATGTACGCTCGCATTCACGATATCGGTAGAATAACCGAAACCGTAGTACGATTTGCCGTCGTGGCGTACGCCTCATATACTACCCCCACCTGAAGCACACCCTACTTCGTTCCCACCGACACAGACTTGAAGACATTATTAACAAGCCTGTTCATTAAACGGACATTCCTCGTTATGACAATCGCTTCCGCTTTCAGGCCGGATTTATACGCAAGGGGGACATTATTACTCGTGACCAAGCCGTTATCCAACCGTACCGTAGCCACAAACCCGCTGTCTGTCGACACCCGGGAAACATAATTGATCGTTCCCTGCAAAAAACCGACTTCCTGAAATGGATAGGCCGCAACTCGCAACTGCACTTGCTGCCCCGTGTCCACTTTGCCAAAATTCGCCTGGGGAAGGTTTACTTCCGCAAAATAGTGACTATGACCGGGGTCAATATAGCCTATCATCTTTCCCTGCTGCAAAAACTGCTGCTCCTGCAAAGGCACATTCAATACAACCTCTCCGTCAATCGGCGCCACAATTACGTATTTCCTTTTCCATTCGTCGACAACATTCTGCAATGACTGCACAGCTTGCAAAAAAAGTGCTTTCTGTTGCGCCAGGTCATGCTTCAACTGGTCAATTTCCTTCAGCTTTTCCCGCTTCTGCGTGATATTGGAAAGGATGGCGCTGCTCAATTGCGAAACGGTCATTTTTTTGTTGACAAATTTGCTTTTCTCGTTCCTGAATGCTTCCCTGGCAATCACCTTTTCCTCAAAAAGGTTCCTGTTCATGTTAAAACTCTCTTCCGCAAGCAGCATATCCTGCTCCGTCAGCTCAAACTGTCGCTGGATAACCTCTTTGGCCTGCTCCAATGTTTCAATATCCTGCCGGAGCATTTCCATCTTTCTGCCATAAAAACCGTTCACCATATAATCGTCAAACTGCTGCAAGGCGCCGATGAACTCCCGGTATGCGTCCCGAGCCTCACCCAGGTTGCCGTAACCGCCGGAAAAGCATCCCGCTGCTTCCTTAAAGCGGTTGGCATTAAGCAAAACAATACACTTGTCGATCATTGATGACAGCCGCAGCACATCCTGATGACTGGCCGTGCTTTCCATCAGGCCCAATAGCTCGTTTTTCACCACCTGCTTCCTATTCCCGGCCAGCAGTTTCGTAAGCCGCCCCTCATGCCGTATAATCAATTCTTTTGGCGCATTGGTGGCTGACAACAGGGCTTTCCCCTCGATGATATCGGGATACTTGACAAACCAGGTACTGGATATCAGAATGACCAGGATACCTAAAAAAAGATATAACGCCGATTTCTCCAGAAACCCCGGCTTTCTGCTGATGATCTCCTGCGCCATTTCCGACCGCTGGCTAAAATGATATTTAATTTCTTCCGCCATATTCAGTTCATTTATTACATACCCAATTCCAGCTGATTCTTTACCAGTTCATAATACTTCCCCCGGATCCCGGTCAATGAAGCGTGTGTGCCTTCTTCCACGACCTTCCCGTTATCCAGCACCACGATCTTATCGGCGTTCTTCACCGTACTGAGCCTGTGCGCCACTACCACAACGGTTTTTCCATTAAAGAACCGTTCCAGGTTTTCCACAATTATCTTCTCGTTATTCGCATCGAGCGCGTTCGTTGCCTCATCGAAGAATAGAAACTGGGGATTTTTATATACGGCCCGCGCTATCAGCAGGCGCTGCCGCTGTCCCTGGCTTACGCCCACACCTTCCGCACCCAGGAGCGTATCGAGGCCGTTGGGCAGCGACTCGATGAACGAAAGGATATTGGCAATCCTGCAGCTCCTGATCAGTCTGTCGTGATCCATATATTCATCGCTGACGGCGATATTCCGCGCGATCGTATCATTAAAAATATAGCCGTCCTGCAGCACGGCGCCGCATTGCTTCCGCCAGTAAGAGGGACTGATGTACTTAAAATTGTTTTCCCCCACCTTAACGTCCCCCTGGTATTGCTGGTATACTTTCAACAGCAGCTTTATCAACGTAGTTTTACCGCTGCCGCTGGCCCCCACAATCGCCGTCACTTTCCCGGCCGGAATGGACAGGTTTATTTTTTCCAGTACCGGGTCGTTTCCGGCAGACGGGTAGGTAAATGACAGATCCCTGATCTGCACATCATGCTTTTCCGGCAGGTGCTGGAGAAAGGTTTTATCGACGGGCTCCTCATCTTCCATATTGTGCACTTCGTTCAGCCGCTCCAGGCTTATTTTGGCATCCTGCACATTCTGAAACAGCCCTATAAACTGGTGCACCGGACCGCTTAGCTGCCCTATGATATACTGGATAGCCAGCATGGCGCCGAATGTCAGCTGCCCCTGCACCACCAGTTGCGCTACCGTAAAGCTGATCACGATATCTTTCCCCTGGTTGATGAACAACGCCCCGGCGGATTGCCATTGCGCGTAATTGAGATTCCTGTAATTGAGCTTGAATATCTTCGCCTGTATATTTTCCCACTCCCACCTTTTCAGGTGCTCGGAGTTATTCAGCCTGATTTCCTGCATACCCTGGATGAGCTGCAGCGTGGCATTGTTCTCTTTGGCGGAAACATGAAAGGTTTCATAATTGATTTTCCTCCTGATGTGCATAAACAGCCGGATCCACAAAAAATACACGACGCTCCCGACGGAAAAAATCAGGAACAATGGAACGCTGTACATCATCAGGATGACGCCGTAAATCAGGAAATTGAAAATGGAAAAGATGGTCGTTAACGTTTGCCCCGTCAAAAAAGACTGGATCTGTTTGTTGTCGCCGATTCGCTGGATAGTGTCGCCGGTATGATGGGAATCGAAATAAGCCAGCGGCAGCCTAGTCAGCTTAATCCAGAAATCGGACAGAATGGATATATTGACCGTATTGGATACCCGTAACTGCAGGCGGCTTCTGATAAACTCGATGACGGTGGCGCTGAAGGTCAATGTGAGCTGGGCAATGAGCACGATGGTGATATACTGCATATTACGCGTATTGATCCCCGTGTCGACCAGGCTCTGCGTAAGAAAGGGAAGCACCAGCTGCAACAGCAACCCGATCAGCAGGGAAATAAACACCTGCACTAATTGCCCCCGGCTGCTTTTCAGATACCTGGTGATGATGCTCCAGTCGAGCCGGGTCTCTTTTTCGCCCGATTCGTTGTAAAAAGTGGCGGAGGGCTCCAGCAACAGGGCAGTGCCTACTTTTTCTTCACCGGCATTCGTGTTGGACAGCCAATACGTCTGGAACTCTCTTTTGGAATAAGTCATCACCCCCCTGGCGGGATCGGCAATCCTGACCCGCCGGTTGTTCATGGCCACCAATACCACAAAGTGATTCTGGCGCCAGTGGAGTATGGAAGGAGGCGCAACGGTCAGCAGCTTGTCGTAGCTGATCTGTACGCCCCTGGTCCTGAACCCCAGCTTTTCGGCGGTTTCGCTGATCCCCAGCATGGAAACGCCCTGCTTGCTGAAGCCGGCTTTCTGTCGTATGGTATCTGTATTATAGTGCCTGCCATAATGCCTCGCCACCATCCGTAGACAGGTCGGGCCGCAATCCATGGCGTTCAGCTGCTTGTAAAATGGAAAACTCATTCTTTCATCCGGTTTAAATTTCCTAAACACTTACAATAAACACTCCTTTAGCACGTCTTTTTCATTCACCGCCATCCAAATGATGTTCAGCGGGTTCAATTCGGTTAAAAACCGCTTCTTCTGCTGCCGTATATATTTAATCCTCCTGGAATACGCACCATCCTGTATCATCTTCAGCATGGTATCAACCGAGCCTGACATTTCTTTTACATCGACCCTGACGAAAGCCCGTTCATCCACAAACCGCTCCAAATCCAGGCAGCCATCGTAGAAACACAGGGTTTCGGCTACAATCGGATCCACGATCTTTTCTGTAAAATATCCCAGCTCAAAAGAGTTCTCGCTCATGAAATGATAATGGTACTTCCAAAGCCCGTCATATTTCTGCTCCAGCTCTCCCCTGTAATTTCTCAGGCGTTCAAAAAAAACATTCCCATATTGCTTTCCCCATATGTCGAGGCCGCTTTCAATCAGCTGGTCCAGCATATCCACCATCCTCAACCGGTAGAAATGCCCTTCCATGAAGTTCAGGTCGGTCGTAACACAGGAAAGCAGCCTGCTTTTCCGTATCCGCTGCCCGTTGCCCCCATTGGCGGCGGCGCCCGATATGACAGCTGGCCAGAAAGGCAACGGGAGATACATCGCTTCGGTACGGGCACAAAGGTTATGATGCCGGTTTGATGAAGCCGGCGGCTCCGTTAGAAATGCAATGGCCTTCCGGCTGTCGTACGCCCCCATACTTTTGTGCGGCCTGGTCAGTATGATCAGGCGGTCGTAACTGTCATCTGCTACGAACGTTATATTCTTCCACTGCAGCACGCCCCTTCCAAACAATCTCAGGGTATCGAGATAGTTGGCATCGGTTTCCCAAAAACAGGTAACGCGGACTTTTATCATCATATTTCTTTTGTTTTTATTGCCGGGCTATCTGGCAACATCGTGCTGGTCAAATGATCTTCCCACAAATTCGCTGCCGGTCCGCGATGTCGGAAAATCAACGCCATCCCCGAAAAGGTTGTAGCTGTCGTGTATCACGGCGTATCCCTTCACCTGCGGATAAATGACCTGTGCCAGGAAAAGCTGATCGGTCCCTTTCAAACACTTGTACTGGTACTGATCGATCAGTTCCCGTATTCCCTCCATATTCCGGCAGCCCCACATGCCCCCCATGATCAGCGAGGTATGGTGCGGATGGTCCCGCATGATATGAAAAAACTTCTCCGTTTGAAGCCAGCGTTCCACCGCGTCGACCTCTCTTCCCGACAGCCTGGAGTCAGCATCTCTGCAAATCATCACGTCCGCGTCTTCCGCCGCGTAAAACCGCCAGAACAAACCGGCAAATTCATCCGACGGCTCCATCAATATCATTTCGCAATCGGACTGGCCCAGCATCCTGATGGACGGGAGCGGGGAAGTCGCATCCACGTAAAAACGGCAAGTCCATCCGGGGTATAAAACACCGGCCAGTTCGATGTTCTTAAATGCTCCCTCCCAATACATCGGATCGCTTCCCCATAATGAAAATGAAATAACTTTCTTCAGACTGCTTTTGAAAACATTCGCCATATCTTCAGTCACCAGAACATAATCCGGCGATTTCACCAGCTCCCCGATAAGGCTGCTGTCTTTTGTCCACAGCGACGTTCTGTTTATCTTGCAGCCACAATAGTCCACCCGCCTGTAATCCCTGATATTCACATCCGACCAGTGAAAACCATCGTGCTCCGTATCGTGGGCCACAATTACCGGGCAGTCATTATCTATGAAATACTGCAGTATTTCATGCCTGGCCGTGGGAAATCCATCAATAAACACCATGTCGCATTTGCCGAATTCCAGTTTTTTCCAGTCATGCGCTCCCGGAGACTTTATAAATTTCCATTTATGATTGCCCTGGTACAGCTTGCCGAGCTTATCCGCCCATGCATTGTTCACTTCCTCCGGCACATGCTGCCCCTGCTCAACGGTAGTTACAGCCCCGCACTTTCCCAGGAGCAATGAAGTGGACCAATATCCGCCACCGAACTCAATCACGCTTTCAACTCCCGCAATATTAATAACATCATTCAAGGTGGTGATATGCGTGCTGCATTGATAGGAATAATCGTCATATGACTTTATGCCCTCCGCTATCTTTTTCAGGTCGTCAAATGATTGAGCAGACCAATCGGCGGCCCAATCTTCTTTATGTTGCATGTTTAACGTTTTACTATCATACTTTGAGATAACGGTCGTACACATCTTTGTACTTCCGCAGGCGATCCGCCGTTTTGGTGAAATACGATTCTATCAGTTCCCTTTCCCGATTGTTATTTTCGGTTACATCCGAATAGCCAAAATCGGTCTGGACGGACACAAAGGGATACAACATCATTTTATGGCTGGTTATGACGGAAAACATCCCATCGGCGGTGTCTGTGCTTTCAAATACGGCATGCAGTATTTTCGGGAATATCGGTTTGTAGAGAATCAGAAACTGCGTACAGTAAAAGGAATCCATCCAATACCTGTTCGCCGTGAGCGGAACGGCATGATTGAACCCTCCAACTCCTCCATTCAGCAGCTCTGCTCCCTGTTCGTTTGCTTCGATAATATTTTCAAACAGGTATGTTTTGTTGTAAAAAGACGTGAACGTATGGTCATCTTCGCACAACACAATAACATCGTCATCATTCTCAACGGCCATCTTTACTACCCGCAGGATACTGTTCCACAATGCCATACGGCCGTTTTCTCCGGTACATGCCTCCAGTACGCGCAGATCGAACTCCGTTTTCCCCCTGAACTGCGCCATCGTATGTTTATACCTGTCGGTACGTTCTTTCAGATTGATGACATATGTGGGTAAAACAATGTGGTCAAAGTCCATGATTCATTTATTGAGCCTGGTTAATGAATAAAACTTTTTCACTTGCTGAAGTAAATCCAGCTGATCGGCTGGATCTGCATAGAACCGGCCTTGGGCCGGACCGGATGTTCGTTCCGTAACACCCGACACGAATGGATACAGCAACAGTTTGTTTGCTGCGACTGAAGACAACAGGTGTTCCGCCGGTCGCTTGTGGTGTTCCGTGCCAACACGCAAGATCGTATCATAGAATCGCCTGAAAAAGGCCACAAACTGCATTCCCTGGAATTTATCCACCCAAAACAGGTTTTCATCCACCTGAACGGCGGATTCGAACCAATTAACGGCTCCCAGCAAAATATCCGCTCCGTTCTTTTCCGCCGCACGAATGCATGCATCCAGATATCCAGCGGAGTAGTCTACCGAAAAGCGATGAGCGGAACCGCAAATAAAAAAAAGGTCGGTATCGCGCTCTTTGGCTTTTAGCGTCAGTTCCCGAAGTACCGGCCAGTGAAGCGATTCTTTTCCAGGCTCGTGGAAGCTTAGCGAAAATTCTTCCCGTCCATCAAACTCCGCCGCCGCAAACCACCCCGGCCGCCCCTCAAACCCTGCCGCCGACGGAGAGGAAAACAGGGTGACATTCCAGGCATTCGTCACCCGGCGCTCATGAGCGTTTTGAGCTGTTGCTTCCATAGCGCTTCAATCTTTTGTTTACGTATTATGTTATGTACATGCATCTTTTCAGAAATGGCCTTCAGGTCAACCGATCCAAGCTTTTCCTCCAGGTCGGCAAACGAATCGAAATAGGTGATGTGGGGCATCCATTCGTCGTCATACCAGTCGCTATAACGGATCCAGTCCTCAACAATACCGGGCTCCATATACCTGTTAGCATCATGTTCCCCGGTGCTTAGGACTGCCCGCTCACCAACATTCCATACCTGCAGCCAGGAAAGCTCTGAAAGCACCCCAAAATCGGGGAAGTGCCGGTATAGTTCTATGCAAAATTTTCCCGTCGGGAAGAATAGCGGTATGCAGGCCGTGTAGTATTCAAACACAGACATCATAGAAGCGTTGTAAGGGATAACAACAATTCCGGCGTACTTCATCAGGTCTGTCCATTTAAAAGTACCCAGCGACTTTTTATGCACGAGGCTGTAGTTCCGCAAACGGACCGGAGGCATCTTGCTATCCAGCAGAAAGGAAGGATACCCAGGGCTCCATCGTACATTGACGTGACCGCAATAACTTGGCACATGCGCCCACGACAGCCCGGTATGCAGCTCGCAATATCGCTGATCGTACCTGTTATTGGCCACCCGGCCAATAAGCTGCCGCGCGCTTAACGCATGCAGGCCGCTGTTCAGCCACTCCCACCGCCGGCGGCTTACCGAAAAAGGGGCCTCGTACCGGGTGGAGGCCACAACGATTACCGGTTTGTTAAAAGCAGCATAAAGCAGTGCGAAGGAAGGCGTGTGTGTTACAACAAATCCATCATACTCGCTTAATTCATCCCGGTAACGATGATAAAACCTTTCACACATGCTTTCATTCAAATGCCGCCATGTGTATTGGTTGACAACATCCACATCCTCTACCGCCCGCCCATGTACCCAGCTATGGGATGAAATAGACCAATGGTCTACCGTATGCCCCATTTCAGTGAACAGGTCCATGATGTCCTTTATCACCGTTGCATGCAAATCCAGATTAAATAACCGCATATTTGAACAGCGTATTTACAATCCAACTTATTTTTTGAAACTGAGCACCCGCAACTCCCATAAAGACCGCATGAATGCGACACAATCCGCCGCATCGTATTCATCGCCAAGTGCGGCGATCACCTCTTCCACCGTGCTGCTGCCATTGCACTGCGCCAGCAGTCCCATCTCGAAATCGCCGAACGCGGAAAGCACCTTGTTTGTATGGATATTCCTCAGCCAAAATACCTCTTCCGGGGTCGGCGCTTTCCTTTCAATCGCAATGGATGACGATAACCTCGGCTTCAGCGTCAGCACACCGGCGTCATTCATATCCCCGCACTTTGCGCATACCTCCCTGATCGTTTCCACAATAGCTTTAACACAATCTTCCTGGCAGAAAGCCTTTAAGCGTTTGATGTCATCTCTGGAAATAGCCAGCAAATCGTCTAATTCACCCGTATTCATCACGTCAAGGATATAGCCAATCTCCTGCGCCAGCAGCATCGGCGGAATCCGCTCGCCCAACATTCCCCCCGGCCGGCCGGAGAACTGATTTGAGCAAAAAGCAACCAAGTTATCCGCGGTCATCAATCCTCCAAACCCATATCTCCCGATTACAACAACGGGTAGCCCCGCCAATAATCCCTCCACCGCCACCCTTCCGGAACCGATCACAACAACCTGCTCGGCCAACAGCGAATCATAGCTTCCCTTATCCGGCAGGAACACGATGTGGTCATTAGCCGCCTGTTTCAGCTGCGGGATCATTGTGCGGGGAACGACACAATACAGAACAAGGTGCGAAAGGCAATTGAATGTTCTGATAACGGACAGGCTGATATCCCCATCGGGGTCATCTTCCAGGTCGTCCAAAACATACACCACTTTCCGGGCATACGCCTTCCCGGCTGTTCCGGGGCAATCGTCAATTCTTTTCAGTAATGGGTATTCATACCTCGAAATCCATTCCTCCGGTACTCCCCAGACTTCCAGTCTGATGTGCCTGCCCAGCACAATGAAATGCCCCGGCTCCCCGAAACCGATATGTTCCCGCAGACAGCCCCCTTCATAAATAACGCAAATGCAACATCGGGTCTTTTCACCGGCATATATCTTGAAATACCCTTCCCCGGCCACAACTTCATAGCCCATCTGTTCAACACCCGCAATCATACGGGGTATCCAATTCGTTTTATGACAGTCGATCATTTCCATTTACAGTGCTATGCCGTTCATATCGTTTCCTGATATCAGCCAATCGCTTTTCCGTATCCGGCTCCGAAGCAGAAACGAAGGGGCAAACCATCATCTTATTGCTGCTGAAGCCGGACAAAACGCCTTCTTCCGCAGATATCTCACCATCCGGCATCATCATCAATTTCGAAATCCCGCTCCTGAAAAAAACAATAAAATTCGGTTCCCTGACTGCTCCTACCCAAAACCTGGTTGCGGAAATAGGCACAGACAGCCCGAAATCATTTGCGCCGCCAAAAAGGACGTCCGCGCCAAGGGCATGCGCGTCAAGGATATTCTTCATCAGGTAGCGGAATGAATAGGCTGGCGTAAACCGGTGCAGCCCGTCGCAAATGATGACAACGTCTTCATCGTTCGCCACGGCATCCGCCAAAATGTGCTTCAGCACGGGTAAAGATTGCCAATGACTCTTCCCCGTACTCACGCCGGTTTCCGCAACTACCGGTAAAAAACAGGGCTTGTCTGAAAAATGCGCCTGAATATATTTTTCAATGTTATCGCAGCCGTTGTTCACCACATACGTCGTAATACAGCAGCCGTCGTCCACATGCTCCCCCTGCCTGTTATCCCCGCTATGCCCGGCATAAAATCGCTGTACCTCGCTTACGGCCAGCATGTTCTGCATGCTTTTGCCAAACAGTTCCGTCACCCTGCCCAACACGGCGTTCCTTGACGTAACATCGGAATAGCCGAATTCCTTTTGTGTAGAGATAAATGGATGAATCACATACTTACTGATAGCCAGGGAGCTAATTTTATGGTCCGCCACATCTGTATCACTGAAATCTGCAGTCAAAATCGCGGCATAGAATTTTTTAAAGATGATGACAAACTGCAGCCCGGTGAACTTCTCCATCCAGTAAATATGTCTATCCACCTGCACGGCACTGTTCAACCAGCTCACGCCTCCGCTCAATACATCGGCATTATTTGCCATTGCGATTGTTATGCTATCGAAAAGCAAATCCTTGTTGTAATCCGAGGTAAACTGGTGATCATCCTCGCATATCAATACGAATTCTTCCCGCACCGCATATTCATTCAGGATATATTGTATGGTTTGCCAAAGCCCCTTTGCCCCTACTGCGTGCTCAAAGGCATCGACTATCGTACAATCAAATTCCGGCGCCTGGCCGAACTCATGCTGTATATGAGCCCTGCGGTCGGTCCGCCGCTTCAGACTAATGACAAAAGTTTTAATCCTGTTTGTGTTCATAGCCGGCATACATTATACCTCGTTATACATCCGGCCGCCCGGGTCGGCAGCTTTTCCCATTTTTCTATTTTGTGAACTTTTTCCTCAAATAGGGAACATCCGGGTTATACTTAACCAGGTTCAGATCCTTATCTACCAGCAGCTTCAACGGAATACCGTTAATCTGCAACAGTTTGGCGATGGGTGATTCCCAGCCTTTCAGATCGGCAACATTCGTCCAGGGATACCTTTCCCGAGCAATTACGTTTTTCCATTTACCTGCATCTACATCGAGGGAAACGCCTATAACGCGTACAACGGACGTATCCATTGCGCCGTACAGTTCAAGCAATCCCCTGTTCTCCATAATACAGGGGCCGCACCAGGATGCCCAAAAATCGATCAGTATATATGGATTCCTGACTTCCCCGATTCTAAAAGCATTCCCGTTCACAGACTTAAATTCGTACTCAAGCAAACGTGCGATCTTCGGTTTTTCCAAGGTGTTTTCCGCCCGGTTTAAATTCCGGAACACCTGCTCTCCAAGCGGAGTTTTCCGAACCGATTCCGGGTATGTGTTGAAAAGCGCCTGAAGCCGGCCGTGTTCAAGTCTGCTGTCCTGGGTGAGATAAAGCAAATGCCGGAAGTTGTGCATATCCTTCGCGTTTCTCTCCAGGTATTTAATCCTGCAGCGATTCAGGTCAAATCCGTACTCATGGTATACCGAATCAACATTGACGCCGGCCCCGGTTTCCTTCAGCCGTTTCAGTTCCTGCAGCCGTTCGGAGAAATAGGCGCCGATCGACTCCATCGACATAAACCGGTAGTTGGTGTCGACTTTCAGTTTATCATACCTGTCCGCTCCGCCTGCCGTTGCGGGAGAACCTTGCTTCTTTGTCTGGGCACTGTGATCTTGGCCTGTAGCAGCTAGAAGCAGGAGCAAAAGGAACAGCCCTCTCATATTGACATTTTTTTTATAAATGATCGGATAGCAGCAAGGAATAAAAGGCTGCCGCCAGGCCCACATGTGATGCAACCTTTTTGGCAGCCTTCTATATCAAAAATCAATTCATAATACATCCACTGCTACAATCTCCCCACCAGCCATAAGCGCTTTCGCAGCCGGAGTAGATTTGCCCGCAGACGGCGTCGGCACTACCGGTCGGATTTGAACGATAGTAACAAACCTGCGACCATTCCCCGCAAGCTTTGCCATACCCCGTACAATGGACACACAGGCCGGTACCGCTGCTTCCGTCACCACCCAGTACACTTTGCAGTTGGGCCCTGGTAAGCACTTCGCTGGCGCCTAATTCCAAAGCTTTAAGTTTTAACTTTTTCATTCCTGATTTTTTTGTTGGTGAATACAATTTGATTTTCTGGCTTGCCAGGCAAGTTTTCGCCGTCTGCATTGCATTGTACACTGCAACAGCGTTCCGGCGGTTCCGGGCTCTGATACCGTAGTACTCCGGTATCAGCAGGCATCCCGTTCTTTTCCCGCTGCTGCCTAAACAGCAAGAAAATATCCTATCTAAGCACCCTGCCGTCAGTCAGGGTTGAGTATGCAGTACCGGGTATATACAGCTGGAAATCTACATGCAAAGTTCTCATCGTTTGATCAGATCATCCAGAACGGGCGTAAGGTTGCTGTCACCAGGCCCCATCGCATCGTCCGAAAAAACATTCCCTGCTTTATCCACTATCATATACCTCGGAATCGAAGCGATTTTAAACTTCTTTGCAAGAAGAGAAACAAAATCACCTTCTCCCCAGTAGGAGAATGTTCGGATTTGCTGGTTTTCCGCGGCCGATTTCCATTTGTCAAAATCTTCGTCGAGCGAGATATAAATAAAATCAACGGGTTTGCCGGCGTACTTTCTCTTCAGCTTCAAGGATGCCGGCATTGCGGCGAGGCAGGGCACACACCAGCTCGCCCAAAAGTCGATATATAACACCCGGTTGCGATGCTGTTTCAGGAAGTCGTTCCAGGAACGGAAAGACGAATCCGGCGAAAATAACTTTTGCCCGGAAAGGTTTCCTGCCAGTTCCCGTTTAAAGCGCATTTTTATCTGCCTGCCGATCTGCTCCCTGAAGTCTTCGTCATCAATTTCCCTGCGTAGATTTTCCGCCTCCGTCTGGCTCACCTGCCTGTTGGCAATCAGTAATTCCAGGATATCCGACTGCATATAGCTACGAACCTTCCCCGTAAAGTGCAGCTTTGCGCTGTCGTATATCTGGCGTAGCTGCCCGGCGTTCAGGCCGGAGTAAAATAAAAACGGTCTCGTTGCGTTTATCTCCTTTTCCGCAGATGTTCTGGCTACCTGTACGAGTGCATCGGTAAAAAAAGCATGATCCAGGCAGGTATCGCAATTGAATGTTTTCCGGTAGCCGCTCAGGGAATCACGATAAAACGACCTGATTTTGTTCCTATCATACCCGGGATAAAACAAATAGAGCTTTTCATAGATACCGGCGTAATAAAACGCCTTGCCTGCATAATCCACAAAACCGGCCGACACCTTGTGTTTTGCCTGATATGCATGCAGGTAACCGAGCCTCTCCTGGTGCTTTTTATTAATCAGGCTATCTCTTTCCTTCAAATCAACTTTTTCATTGCGGATATAGGTTTTATTGCCAAGGTGCCTCACTGCACCGATATCCCGGGACAGCCGGCTAAAAAAAGCCAGTTCATTATTCCTGACGGGATCGGCGGTTTTCATTTCTATTGTTCCGGTTCTGTCTTTTGCGACAACTATACTATCTCCAGGCCGGAGGTAATACCCCGTCTGGTTTTCGTCCGGCTGCATAATGTAAACAGGAATGCGGGACTTTATACGGAAGGGAACATCCTTTGCTAAAAAGCTGGGGTGGCTGCTTATCCCGTCTTTATAATAAAAACCGAAAGCGGCATCCAGTTTGGAAACCAGCGTAATAACCGAATCTGCCGTTATCGGCGCCGCCTTTCCAATATTATTTTCCGCGCAGCAAAAAAAACTCCCCCCGGCAACCATAACAAAAAACAATCTCGACATAAACATCTTTTAAGCGGCCAGGTATTCCTGGCCGCTGTATTGACTATAAGCAACCTGTAGACAGGTAGGCACAGTTCGGATGTGCTGAATTCCATGAAGATTGGCAGGAATCGCAACACCAGTTATCCCAGCCGCCGTTCTCCTGAAAATCCTGCGCCATTGTTTTCGACAGGCCACATTGCCAGCCGTCCCAGCCTGAGCTGTGGGCACAGCAGGTCCCGGTGCTGCCATCGCCGCCCAATACATTCTTCAATTGTGCGCTCGTTAATACTTCAGTTGCGCCCAGTTCAAGCGCCTGCAATTTTAATTTTTTCATTTTTCGTCAATTGTTGGATTAAAAAACCTCCTTCTTCAACATCCACTGCCGAAGAAGGTCATACTGCCATTACTCGAGTTCAAGCAGTATAAATTTTCAACAACAAAACTAAAGTCACCTGTTGCACTATACGTGCATCGGCTGCGCTATATGCCCGGGCAAAGCTGGAAGACATTGACCTCTGAAAAGCAGGCTGTTTCCACGTTTCCGATCAGGGCTACCTGTTCCCTGGAAAGTACCTGATCACTTGTCACAAACAGCTGCTTCACCATTCCTCCGTCTTCGTCATAATAATATGTACCCCGTGCCCTATCGAATTTTATCGGAAACCCCAGTTCTTTCATCTCATATAAAACGGACGCCATGGCCCTCTTGCAGAGCCCGTTCTTGTCTGCAAAGCTTTTCAGGTCGCCGGTGGCCTTTCTCTTTATCATGAAGTCGACATACTTCAAACGGTTAATATGTTTCAGGAGCGCCATAATCCCCGTATTAATGGTTTGTCAGAAAATGTTTCAGATCTCCGGCGGAATAGATATCCGGCAATTGGTAACCATTGACAAAGAAAGTAGGCGTAAAGCTAATCCCTGTTTCTTCACACCACCGGCGCATTGCATCAATCTTGTGTTCCTGTTTCGATTCGCCACTTATCGGGTGCTTCGCGGCAAATTTCTCATAGTCCTTGATATCCGCCAGGTACCAGTCGTCCAGGCCTTTCTTGATGACCTCTTCATTGCCTTTGCTTTGTTCCGATATGGCCAGCAAGTGTTTTACAGGAGCGGCCGCTGTATCTCCTTCCCTGTTACTCGCCGTGAAAATTATCTGCAATTGCACATTGGGATTATTTTCCAGCAATTCTTCTATAGGAGCGTGCGCTCTGGCACACGGTCCGCAATAGGGATTACACACCTTTATGATTTTGTGGGGCGCTGCAGGGTTACCCAAAACGATGCCCAATCCATCCGGCGGAACAGCCATCCGTTTCTGTTTAACAAGCAAGGCGTCAAATATCTGCGGGTTATGCTTTAACCGCTGAAGGTTATCTTTATTCTCTTTGCTCTCCTTGGCCTTTTTAAAAACAGGCAACAGTGCGTTCACCGCCATGAAAGGAGCCCCGTAAGCCAACAGCACCAGGGGAATCCATCCGGGACCTATTTCAGCGACGGGAAATGCCCCTGGCCATCCCGATGCTATAAATATGACCGACTGCAATACCAGTATCGCCTGCGCACAAAGACACAACACGCACCATTGCCGGGCAATCCGCCATTGGTAATAGAGTGAGAAAAAAACATACGGCAGGGCCAACATGCTCAACCAGCCTAAAACTGCCAGCGCCTGTATATTCTGAAGACCTCCAAACAATAATAGCAGCAGGTTCCCCGCAAAATAGCTGAAACCGATAACGCTCCAGCTGACGCCGCCTATTGTGGCCGCGCCGGACTGCAAAATTGCCCCGCAGTTTGTTTTTTTACCGATACCGCATATCTGCTGCAAAGCCGGGTTATGCTGATCGAGCTCATACCACAACAATAAAAACCCAACCGACACGCCCCCCAGCGCCAGCAAGCCATAGCCGAGGGAAGGCCATACGGCAGCTCCATGCTGCATAAAACCGGTTATGCCCGCAATACACAATACAAGGGGAAGGAACAACATTACGAGCCAATACAGCCCTCTTTTGCGCTTTTCTTCTTTTGCCTTTTTTACAAAATCCTTTTCCCCGGCAAACGCTCCCGCCTCCGCCAGCAGCGCTACGCCTTTATATCGTGCTAGAAAATTGTCTGCTTTGCTGACGTTCCACTTATAATTGGTCGGCTCATAGTAATGAATGTTGTCCCCTTCCATTTTCTTCACTATCGAGAAGTAATCCCTCCCGCTTTTCATACCCTTCAGCTGAACAATAAAGGGCGTAGGTAATGCAAACAACTTATCTCCGTCAAACCTCGCGGCCAGGTTATCAACGCCAAACCGGTTCAGCACGTCACTGATACTTAACAGGCTATTGTAATTCGGGTGCTCTTCCAGTTCTTTCGTCAGTGTGGTGGCAGTTACCGGAACGTTTAGTTCCCGCAACAACAACATGGCTATTTCAGGGCCGTTGCTTTTGGGCTCAAATAGTTTTTTCAGGAATGAGTTCATTTTAAGGGCTTTTGTTTAAAAACTCGACGTGGTTTATTTTGATCTTTGTCTCAAGTTCGCGGCATGAAATGATCTGGGGAAAAATAGTTGACCTTGCACTGTTTCCGACATTCACATCCTGTAAACATCCTGTTGCCCGACCCTGCTTTTACAGCGAGGCGCAACGGTACACGCATGCCAAACCTGCGCGACCGCGAGGCCACAGCTACATTTTACCTGGAAACGGAAAAATAAATGCGGGCTGTACGCGTATCCACAATTACATTAAACATGGCATAACATTCCATATCAGTAAGCACAACCCATTGCAATTGCATTATCCGGTGGTTGTCCTCCGGCGCCTGCAATACTGTGTCAATGAGACAATGTTACCTATTGTCTATTACCTTATTTACTTCCAGCACATTTCCTGAAAAAGGTGAAATCCGGGATTTTGAAGCGGCATTCATGTTGTTAACATCAGTTTATCAGGGTTCAAATTAAGGCTCGGGTTCGGGTTCGATCTTCAGCTTGTTGTTCCAAATCTAGTTGAGCATCCCGAAAAAAATAGCCACTATTTTTGCAAACATCTACGTTATTTTGACATTGCTGACATATAAATGGCGGATTCCGAAACAAAAAAGCGCCGTCCCGGCATCCCGGGAACAGCGCTTTATACAGACAAAATAACTCCTTAGTAAATCTTGTTCAACGCGTCTACATACGCATGTACGCTCGCATTCACGATATCGGTAGAATAACCGAAACCGTAGTACGATTTGCCGTCGTGGCGTACGCGCATGTTCACTTTGCTCACGTCTTCGCTGCCCCCGCGCATGGCCTGGATGCTGAAGTCGTCGATGGTGATGTCGTCTTTGATGATCTCGTGAATGGCGTTGATGGTGGCATTCACGGGACCGTTGCCGGCGGAGCTGGCTTCTTTTTCCTCTCCGTTGATCTTCAGCTTCACGGTAGCCATCGGGCGGAGGGGATCACCGCATACCACCTGCAGCAGCGTTACCTTGATGCCTTTATCGTCGTAATGGTCCACGCCGCCGTCGCCCATGAGCACCAGCAGGTCGTGGTCCGTAATTTCTTTTTTGGAATCCGCCATTTCGAGGAAGCGGGTATACACTTCATCCACGTTGATCTTCTCGATTTTGTAACCCAGTCTTTCGAGATGGTGTTTCAGTGCGTGGCGGCCGCTGCGGGCGGTAAGGATGATGGAGTTGCTCTGCAGCCCGATATCTTCGGGGTTGAGGATCTCGTAGTTCTCGCGGTGTTTCAGCACGCCGTCCTGGTGGATGCCGGAGCTGTGCGCAAAGGCGTTGCGGCCTACGATGGCCTTGTTCGGCTGCACGGGCATGCGCATCATATTGCTCACGAGGTTGCTGATGTCGTAAATGCGTTTGCTGTTGATGCCGGTAGTGTAACCGAGGGCGTGGTGGGTTTTGAGGATCATCGCCACCTCTTCGAGGGAGGTGTTACCGGCTCTTTCGCCGATGCCGTTGATGGTGCATTCCACCTGGCGGGCGCCGTTCATCACGCCGGCGATGGTGTTGGCGGTGGCCAGACCGAGGTCGTTGTGACAGTGAACGGAAATGATGGCTTTGTCGATGTTCTTCACATTATCCATCAGGTACTTGATCTTGGCGCCGTATTGTTCAGGCAGGCAATAACCGTTTGTATCCGGGATGTTCACAACGGTAGCGCCTGCGGCGATGACCGCTTCGATCATGCGGGCGAGGTACTCGTTGTCTGCGCGGCCCGCGTCTTCGGCATAAAACTCCACATCGTCCACGAACTTGCGGGCATATTTTACGGCTTCCGCGGCGCGCTCCAGGATGGCTTCGCGGGTGCTGTTGAATTTGTATTTGATGTGCATGTCAGACGAACCGATGCCGGTGTGGATACGTTTGCGTTTGGCGTATTGCAGGGCGGCGGCGGCGGCATCGATGTCGGCCGTGTTGGCGCGGGTAAGGGCGCAGATCACGGGCTCAGACACTGCTTTGGAAATTTCCACCACGCTCTGGAAGTCACCGGGGCTCGAAATCGGGAAACCCGCTTCGATCACGTCCACGCCGAGGGCTTCCAGTTCTTTGGCCACGATGATCTTTTCGACGGTGGTCAACTGGCAGCCCGGCACTTGTTCGCCATCGCGCAGGGTGGTATCAAAAACATAAACACGATTCTTATCCATGATATATGAATTAATTAGTTAGTTAAGATTCTTCAAAACCTGGGTGCCCATGGCATCCGTACCCAGTACACAATCGTTGGGCGTATGTTTGTTGGCAATGTCCATGGTACGGAAACCCTGGCGCAGCGTAGCGTCTACGGCGCGTATAACCCGCTGTGATTCTTCTTTCAGGCCGAAAGAGATATCGAGCAGGAGGGCGGCCGATAAAATCGACGCCAGCGGGTTGGCGATGCCTTTGCCGGTGATGTCGTGCGCGGAACCGTGGATGGGCTCGTAGAAACCTACGCGGTCGCCCACGGAGGCCGATGCCAGCATGCCCATGGAACCTGCGATCTGGGAGGCCTCATCGGTCAGAATGTCGCCAAACAGGTTGCCGGTCACCACCACGTCGAAACGCTTCGGGTCTTTGATCAGCTGCATGGCGGCATTGTCGATGAACATGTGCTCGGTTTCCACGTCGGGATATTCCTTCGCGATCTCCTGCACCACTTCTCTCCAGAGGCGGGACGCTTCCAGCACGTTGGCTTTGTCTACGGAGCAGAGTTTTTTGCGGCGCGTGCGGGCGGCTTCATAAGCGCGGCGCGCGATGCGCTCCACTTCGTAGCGGTGGTAGATCATGAGATCGGACGCGGTGGTGCGGTCGTCGCTCCTTTTCTTTTCCCCGAAATACACGTCGCCGGTCAGTTCGCGGAAAAAGAGGATGTCGGCGCCCTGGAGGATTTCAGGCTTGATGCTGGAAGCCTGCAGCAGGTCGTCGAATAATTTTATGGGCCGCAGGTTGGCGTAAAGGCCCAGTTCCTTGCGGATTTTCAGCAGGCCCTGTTCGGGGCGCACTTTCAATGTAGGATCATTGTCGTATTTGGCATGGCCGATGGCGCCGAACAGGATGGCGTCGCTCTGCCGGGCCTTGTTCAGCGTTTCTTCCGGCAGCGGGTCGCCCGTGGCCTCGATGGCTACGTGACCCATGATGCCTTCGTCAAAAGTAAACGTGTGTTTGTAGTTGGCAGCGATCGTCTCCAGCACCTTCTTCCCCCAGGCTGTCACTTCCTGCCCGATTCCGTCTCCGGGTATCACCAGAATTTTTTTTGTAACTCCCATATGTTGAATTAGAAATTGAACGGTCTTGTTGCTTCGTATGCGCCGATTGTTTCGCGCAGGCTCAGCAGGTAATCGATATCGTCGTACCCGTTGAGGAGGCACGTCTTTTTGTATGGATTGATGGCAAAGGTTTCCTGTTCTCCGGTGGGCACGATGCGGATGAACTGCTCGTCGAGGTTCACTTCGAGTTCCGCGGCGGGGTCTTTTTCGATGGCGGTGAAAATCTTTTGAAGAAATTCATCGCTCACCTGCACGGGCAGGATAAAGTTGTTGAGGGCGTTGTTTTTAAAGATGTCTGCAAAAAAGCTGCTGACCACTACTTTAAATCCGTAATCAGCCAGGGCCCAGGCGGCATGCTCACGGGAGGAGCCGCAGCCGAAGTTTTTGCCGGCCACCAGCACCTGCCCTTTATAGATGGGGTTGTTGAGCACGAAGTCCCGCTTGGGGGCGTTCTGCTCATCAAACCGCCAGTCGCGGAACAGGTTTTCACCAAACCCTTCCCGGGTGGTCGCTTTCAGGAAGCGGGCCGGGATGATCTGGTCGGTGTCTATATTTTCTATGGGTAATGGTACCGCGGTGGATACCATGTTTGAAAACTGTTTGCTCATGGTGTTGCCTTAAAAATATCAAATCATTTCCCGCACGTCTGTCACTTTTCCGGTAATGGCGGCTGCCGCTGCGGTGAGGGGGCTGGCCAGGAAAGTTCTGGCGTTGGGCCCCTGCCTGCCTTCAAAGTTACGGTTGGAGGTGGCCACGCAGTACTTGCCGGCGGGAATTTTGTCTTCGTTCATGCCCAGGCAGGCGCTGCAGCCCGGCTGGCGCAGCTGGAACCCGGCGGCTTCGAATATCTTATCGATGCCTTCTTCGATGGCCTGCGCCTCTACCTGTTTGGACCCTGGCACAATCCACACGGTCACATCATCGGCCTTTTTCTTCCCTTTCACGAAACTGGCCACCATGCGGAGGTCTTCGATGCGGGAGTTGGTGCAGCTGCCGATGAACACATAATCCACCTTTTTGCCCAGCAGGCTGCTGCCCGGCTGAAGGTCCATATACTGGAGAGACTTGGAGAAAGAAGGTTTTTCCTTGTCTTCGATGTCGCTCAGCGCGGGGATGTGCTGGGTAACGCCCATGCCCATGCCGGGGTTGGTGCCGTAGGTGATCTGGGGCTCGATGTCGGCCGCATCAAAATGGAGCACGGCGTCGAATCCGGCATCCTCGTCGCTGCGGAGCGTTTTCCAGTAAGCCAGGGCCTTGTCCCAGTCTTCCCCCTTCGGCGCGAACTCGCGGCCTTTGATATAATCGAAGGTAGTCTGGTCCGGCGCAATCAGGCCGCCCCTCGCTCCCATTTCGATGCTCATGTTGCAGACGGTCATGCGCGCTTCCATGCTCAGGTTGCGGATGGCCTCGCCGGCATACTCCACGAAATACCCGGTAGCGCCGGATGCGGAAATTTTGGAAATGATGTACAGGATGATGTCTTTCGATACCACGCCCTTTTTCAGCTGGCCGTTCACCTCGATTTTCATCCGCTTGGGCTTGTACTGCAGAATACACTGGGTGGCCAGTACCTGCTCTACTTCGGAGGTGCCGATGCCGAAGGCCACGGCGCCGAAGGCCCCATGTGTGGAGGTATGGCTGTCGCCGCACACGATGGTCATGCCCGGCAGGGTGATGCCCAGCTCGGGACCGATCACGTGTACGATGCCCTGGTAAGGATGGCCCAGGCCGTAGAGCGCTATCCCGAACTCCGTGGTGTTGGCCGTGAGCATTTCCACCTGTTTGCGGCTCAGCGCCTCTTTGATGGGCAGGTGCTGGTCGATGGTGGGTACGTTATGGTCCGGCGTAGCCCGGGTCTTGGCAGGCCGGAATACGGGAATGTTGCGCTTGCGCAGGCCGTCGAACGCCTGCGGACTGGTTACCTCATGAATGAAATGGGTGTTGATATACACCGCATCCGGAAAACCCGGCTTGCTGGCCACGATGTGGCTGTCCCAAATCTTGTCAAATAATGTTCTCCCCATGCGTAATTAGCTTTTTCTCGCGGCCGTTTCAGGCATGTAAATGTATATCATATGTTATTAATTCAATATCAAAATACATTCGCCGTGAATGCCGTATATTTGTAATTCCTGACGCTTTACACCTTCAAATCTAATTGACACATTTAAACCACAGATCGTTAAATTTGTCATTATTACGATTAGCAACTGTCTTACGCAGCCAATAATTTATTGAAAATCAAGAATTTACAACTTTGTAACAACGATGTCCAACACGCAGAACGATGCGTTATTCATACTGATAAAAACGCTCACAAAAGCAGAAAAACGGAATTTCCAGCTGGCTTTTAACCGGGATAACACCAAGGAGGACGTACTTTTCATACAGCTGTTCCAGGCTTTGGACAAAATGAAGGAGTACGACGAGGAGCAGGTTCTGAAGAAGGTGCCCGACATCAAAAAACAGCAGTTGAGCAATGTAAAGGCCCACCTGTACAAACATCTCCTCACCACCCTGCGTTTGCTGTATAAAACCAAGGATCCGCTGATCGAGCTGCGGGAGCAGCTGGACTATGCCCGTGTGCTGTACAACAAGGGGCTGTACAACCAGAGCCTGAAAATCCTGGCCAAGGCCAAAACCAGTGCGCGCGAGCAGGAGGAAGTGATGCTGTATTTCGAGATCGTGGAGTTTGAAAAGCTGATCGAAAGCCGCCACATCACCCGCAGCCTCGATAACCGGGCCGAGGAGCTGAGCGACGAAAGCCGCATCATCAACGAGCAGCTCAACAATGTGAGCAAACTCTCCACCCTGGCCCTGCGCATGTACGGCATGTACCTCAAGCTGGGCCATGCCCGGGACGAGAAGGATTCCCACATGCTGAAAAGCTTTTTCGAGACCAACCTGCCCGGCGTACGGCAGGGCAGCATGAGCTTTTACGAGCGCATCTACCTGTACCAGGCGTACTGCTGGTATTATTACATCCTCCAGGACTTCGTGATGTATTACCGGTATACCCAGAAGTGGGTGGACCTGTTCACCGAATACCCCGTGCTGAAAGACACGGATGTGGACCTGTATATCAAAGCCCTGCATAACCTGCTTACGGCGCACTTCCACACCATGAACCACGAGAAGTTCATCGAGGTGCTGGGCGTGATGGAGAGTTTCATCATCGAAAAGGAAGAAAGCCTCAACGAAAACACCCGTACCTCCGCCTTCGTGTACCTGTACACGAGCAAGATCAACAGCCACTTCCTCGACGGTACTTTTACCGAGGGGCTGAAGCTGGTGGCCGAGGTGGAGGAAAAAATCTCCGAGCACCAGCTGACAGTGGACCAGCACCGGGTGCTGGTGTTCTATTACAAGATCGCCTGCCTGTATTTCGGCAGCGGCGACAATAACAACGCCATTGTTTACCTGAACAAGATCATCCACCTGCGCATCGGCAACCTGCGAGCAGACATCCAGTGTTTTGCGCGCATCCTCCACCTGATCGCGCATTACGAGCTGGAGAACTACAGCCTGGTGGAATACCTCATCAAATCCGTGTACCACTTCATCGCCAAGAACAAAGACCTTAGCCAGGTGATGGAAGAGATCCTCAAGTTCCTCCGCAAAAACATGTACGCCAACCCCAAGGCGCTGCGCACGGCGTTCAGGGATCTGAAGGAAAAGCTCGAAGTGATCGCCAAAAACCCGTACGAGCGGCGCAGTTACCTGTACCTCGACATCGTGAGCTGGCTGGAAAGCAAAATCGAAGGCATTCCCGTGCAGGAGGTGATCAGGAAGAAGTTCCTCAACAAGGTGCCGCGGATTTAAGCAGGCGTGCCAGTTTCCCGACACATTTAACCTTTATTTCATATCAGGGGCGTGCATATCCATGTGTAAAAGTCGGGAATGTACACCCCTGCTACCTTCGCAAAATTGTTGTTTTCTTTATCCACATAGGGGGATAACTTATGAGTTTGCCTGGCTGCTCCGATCGTTACATTTGCATCAGTTCTTGACTTCGTTGCTTTGGCTTCTATCGAAAACAAAACGTGTGAATTAATAGGGAATCGTGTGGAACTCACGAGCAGACGCGCTACTGTGATCCCCTGACCCGTTTACCAACGGAAGATGCCGGAAACCTCCTACATGCCACTGTCCCGGAAACGGGGCGGGAAGGCACACCCGGCAAGGGAAAGCCAGGAGACCTGCCAAAGCAATGTTTTTGTCAAAACCTTCGCGAAACAAGGTAATGGCGATTTTGACCCTTAGAGTATCACTTCCAGGATATCATGCCGCCGTCCCCTCCCGTGAATAACAGGACAGTAAAGCCATATAAAAAAATATTTGTATGAGTAACGAGAATGAGATTTTATTGAAAGACAACAAAGACCGCTTTGTGCTGCTGCCGATTAACTATCCCGCTATCTGGGAACAGTATAAAAGGCACGAGGCCAGTTTCTGGACGGCGGAGGAGATTGATTTGTCGAGCGACCTGAAAGACTGGGCCGGCCTCAACGACGGCGAGCGCCACTTCATTTCGCATGTACTGGCCTTTTTCGCCGCGTCCGACGGGATCGTGAACGAGAACCTGGCGGTGAACTTCATGAGCGAAGTACAGATACCCGAAGCGCGCTGTTTCTATGGTTTCCAGATCATGATGGAAAACATCCACTCCGAAACCTATGCGCTGCTGATCGACACGTACATAAAAGACCCCGCTGAAAAAGACCGGCTGTTCCATGCCATCGACACCGTGCCTGCCGTGAAAAGAAAAGCGGAATGGGCGCTGCGCTGGATCGAGAACGGCAGCTTCGCCCAAAGGCTGGTAGCTTTTGCGGCCGTGGAAGGCATTTTCTTCAGCGGCAGCTTCTGCTCCATCTTCTGGCTGAAAAAACGCGGCCTGATGCCCGGTCTTACCTTCTCCAACGAGCTGATCAGCCGCGACGAAGGACTGCACTGCGAATTCGCCTGCCTCCTCTACTCCATGCTGCAGGGCAAACTCAGCGAACAGGAAGTGCATGAGATCATCGGCGACGCCGTGGCCATCGAAAAAGAATTCATCACCGACGCACTGCCGGCCGCACTGATCGGCATGAACGCCGACCTGATGAAACAATACATCGAGTTCGTGGCAGACCGCTGGCTGGTGGCACTGGGCTGCAAAAAAATGTTCAACAGCACCAACCCCTTCGATTTCATGGAAATGATCTCCCTGCAGGGCAAAACCAACTTCTTCGAAAAACGCGTGGGCGATTACCAGAAAGCGGGCGTAATGGGCACCAAAGAAACCCAGACGTTCAGCCTCGACGAAGACTTCTAATCAACTCCATATAAATTTTTCACCCATTAAATTCATTACACTATGTTCGTTATAAAAAGAGACGGAAGAAAAGAGTCTGTCAAATTTGACAAGATCACGGCAAGGGTAGAGAAACTGTGTTACGGACTGGCGCCTGAATATGTAGATTCAATAGATGTAGCGAAGAAAGTGATCCAGGGTTTATACGACGGCGTAACCACCACCGAGCTGGACAACCTGGCTGCGGAAACCGCCGCGTCCCTCACCACCAAGCATCCTGACTATGCGCAGCTGGCTTCCCGCATCGCGGTGAGCAACCTGCATAAAAATACCATCAAGTCGTTTTCCCAGACGATGAAAATCCTGTACGAATACATCGACCCGAAAACCGGCAAACCCGCCGGCCTGCTGAGCGACGAGGTATGGGACATTATCCGGGAGAATGCGGACATCCTCGATTCCACCATCATTTACGACCGCGACTTCGCCTTTGACTACTTCGGTTTCAAAACGCTGGAGCGTTCGTACCTGCTGAAAATCGACGGCAAGATCGCCGAGCGCCCCCAGCATATGTTCATGCGTGTGGCCGTTGGTATCCACAAGGAAGATATCGACTCCGCGATCAAAACGTACAACCTGATGAGCGAGCGCTGGTTCACACACGCCACGCCCACCCTCTTCAACGCCGGCACGCCCAAACCGCAGATGAGCAGCTGCTTCCTGCTCACCATGAAAGGCGACAGCATCGACGGCATTTACGATACCCTCAAACAGACCGCCAAGATCTCCCAGAGCGCCGGCGGCATCGGCCTGAGCATTCACAACATCCGCGCAACCGGTTCTTATATCAGCGGCACCAATGGTACGTCCAATGGTATCATTCCCATGCTGCGCGTGTTTAACGACACGGCCCGCTATGTAGACCAGGGCGGCGGCAAACGTAAAGGCGCATTCGCCATCTACCTCGAGCCCTGGCATGCCGACGTGTTCGAGTTCCTCGACCTGCGTAAAAACCACGGCAAGGAAGAGCTGCGCGCCCGCGACCTGTTCTACGCCCTCTGGGTACCCGACCTGTTCATGAAACGCGTGGAAGAAAACGGCCAGTGGAGCCTCTTCTGCCCGCACGAAGCACCGGGCCTGGCGGATTGCCACGGCAAGGAATTCGAAGCGCTGTATGAGCAGTACGAAAAAGAAAACCGTGCCCGCAGAGTCGTGAAGGCACAGGACCTCTGGTTCGCCATCCTCGACGCGCAGATCGAAACCGGCACTCCCTACCTGCTGTATAAAGATTCCGCCAACGGCAAATCCAACCAGCAGAACCTGGGCACCATCAAAAGCTCCAACCTCTGCACCGAGATCATCGAATATACTTCCGAAGACGAAGTGGCCGTATGTAACCTGGCATCGCTCGCACTGCCCCGCTTTGTGATCGACGGCAAGTTCGATCACCAGAAACTGTTCGAGGTAACCTACCAGGCTACCCTGAACCTGAACGTGATCATCGACCAGAACTATTATCCGGTTGAAGAAGCCCGCCGTTCCAACCTCCGCCACCGCCCCATCGGGCTCGGCGTGCAGGGCCTGGCCGACGCGTTCTTCCTGCTGCGCTATCCCTTCGAAAGCGCGCCGGCACAACAGCTGAACAAGGAGATTTTCGAAACCATCTACTTTGCAGCCCTCACCGCTTCGAAAGACCTCGCTAAAAAAGACGGTCACTACGAAACGTTCCCCGGCTCACCGGCTTCCAAAGGCATCCTGCAATACGATATGTGGGGCGTTACGCCGTCCGAGCGCTGGGACTGGACCGGCCTGAAAGCCGAGATCAAGGAGCACGGCATCCGTAACTCCCTGCTGCTGGCGCCGATGCCTACCGCATCCACCTCGCAGATCCTGGGTAATAACGAGTGCTTTGAGCCGTATACGTCCAACATCTACACCCGCCGCGTACTGAGCGGTGAGTTTGTGGTGGTGAACAAACACCTGCTGAAAGACCTCGTGGAACTGGGCCTGTGGGACAACGACATGAAGAACAAGATCATTGCCGCCAATGGTTCCATCCAGCAGATCGCCGAAATCCCCTCCAATATCAAGGAACTGTACAAAACCGTTTGGGAAATCAAACAACGTACGATCATTGATATGGCCGCGGACCGTGGCGCATTCATCTGCCAGTCGCAGTCGCTCAACCTGTTCGTAGATACCCCTTCAGCCTCCAAGCTGACTTCCATGCACTTCTACGCCTGGAAGAAAGGGCTCAAAACAGGCATGTACTACCTGCGTACCCAGGCTGCTACCCAGGCCGTTCAGTTCACTGTTGAAAAACAGGGCGGACAGAACATGGTGCCCGTGGTTGCCCAGGGCGAATCCATGGAACTTGAAGTTCCCGAGGGTGCGGTTTGCACCATGGAAGAAGGTTGCGTAACCTGCAGCGCATAATTGCACAACTTTAGATAATGGGAAGGCCCGGCAGTGATGCCGGGCCTTTTTTATACCTCGGATGGATTCAAAACAGCGGAGTTTCCTTTATCTGCCTGTGGCGGCAACATGCGACGGAGCCCCTGCTGTAACCGCCTCCTTTTCGGCCATCAGCGCCACAGTGGGCTGGAGAGCCTGCATCAATACGCCGGGCCTTTTTCGTCCCCTCAATTTCACTAACTTTGCAGGGCCATATGGACAAAAGCATCAACAAATACATAGCCGAAACAGGGTTTTGCAGCAGGCGCGAGGCGGATAAATACATCGAGCAGGGCCGCGTGACCATCAACGACAACATTGCCTCCAAGGGAAACCGCGTGGAGGAAGGCGACGTGGTGGAAATCGACGGCGAGCCGCTGAAAAAGAAAAAACTGCCGGTGTACATCGCCCTCAACAAACCGAAGGGCATCACCTGCACCACCGACCTGAAGGACAAGACCAACATCATCGACTATGTGAATTACAAATCACGCATTTTTCCTATCGGCCGCCTCGACAAACTGTCCGAAGGCCTTATTTTCCTCACCAACGACGGTGACATCGTCAACAAAATACTCCGTGCCGGCAACCAGCATGAGAAGGAATACATCGTTACCGTAGATAAACCCATCACCCCTGACTTTATCAAAACCATGCGCAGCGGCGTGCGCATTTTGGGGGTGTACACCAAAAAATGTTTCGTGCAGCAGGAAGGGCCGCAACGGTTCAAGATCATCCTGACGCAGGGTTTAAACCGGCAAATCCGGCGGATGTGCGAGACGCTGGGTTACAGGGTGGAAACGCTCAAACGAACCCGTATCATGAACATGACGCTGAAGGATTTACCACCCGGCAAATGGCGTTTTTTCACGAAAGACGAGGTAACGGCGATCAATACCCTGGTGGCTAACAGCAGCAAAACGGAGAAGGGAGATGAGGGTGGAATGGATGAGTAGGTGCTTCCGGTTTGATCGATCCGTCCGGTTTCATATGTCTTAAGTTTGATTACACTAGTCGCGCCATTTCATCCGGGCCAGTATCTCGTTCGCCCTCGCCACCTTTTCGGGGAAATGTGTTTTTTCCACCGGTAAAAAGTCTTTATATCGCTCATCTTCGTACCACATCTTCTCTTTCGACCGTTCAGTTGCGGCAGATGTAGTTGTTTCGTTTTTAATTTGTTCGATTGGCTTCATATGTTTTAAGTTTATGATGTCGTTTAACGATAAAGGCACTATAGATGTAAGGTTGTTCCGGACAAAATCTACCTCTTCCCCACTTGGTCCCACCTGCGCCTCAATTTTAAATTTCAGGGAAAATTCTGCGAAATACGTCCTCAAGATACGTCCATACAACCTTGTTCTCTCTGGCGTACTTCCACTAAACAACACCTTCGTTTCCGGAAAATCGCTGGTAAAATCTTCGATAATTTTAACGACGGTCGCCATTACTTTTGTAATGTCTCCGTTGTTCGAGACGACTTCATCATCCATCAGTTTTCCGCCCAAACTATCGCCAAATCCGAGGTTTACTACACCTGGCCGATACAGATAGGAAAACTCCACCATCTTTTCAATATTACTCGTCCCTTCGCTCGTGAACTTGTACAAATTCGCATTCACCTTCCGGAATGCGTAAGCAGATCGATTCATGCAGCCATGAATTTCGTGGTTAACAAACAAAAAATATACTACTACAATTTAACTAGTTTCCTTCATCTAAAATCACACTTACCCGTTTTTTTAGTTCGGCTTCGCTGATTTGCCCTTCTACCATCTGGCGGTAGTTCCTTTTGCTGTTGATGAAGATGGTGGCGGGTATACTGCCCTCCCAGCGCGGGTCTAAGAGAGATGCATATTTGTTGGCGTTAGGCTCGTCGAGCCAAAGCACGGTGGAAGTGATTTTTTGTTGTGTGATGAACCGGCGGATTTTTTGAGGATACGCATCGTCCATATCAAGACTGAGAAAGATAAACTTGACAGGTTTATTCGTCAGTGCTTTGGCCTGTTTTTCGAACCAGGGCATTTCTTTGAGGCAGGGTGCGCACCAGGTGGCCCAAAGGTTGATCACCAATGCAGTATCGGGGTGGTGCAAAAGGGTTTTCAGATCGGCGGCGCCGATGCGGCGTACATCCTGGGCGGTGGATGCGTAAGCAAACAAAAGCAGGAATGGCAACAGTTTCATCGGCGTATGTTTTTTAATCTTCTTCTTTAAACCCCCACTCTTCCAGCAGCATGCAGCGCTGCGTTTCCGGGAGGCCCGGCTGTTCATAATGACCGGCCAGTTTTTTCTGCCGCATCGCCTCGTACACGCTCACGGCGCAGGCTACCGAAATGTTCAGGGAACGGATGATGCCCTGCATGGGAATGATGAAATTCCCGTCGGCCAGCCGGCGTATCTCCTCGCTCACGCCCGTTTGTTCGTTGCCGAATATCAGGGCCACCGAACCGGAAAAGTCGATATCGTATAAACTGATGGCGTCGGACGAGAGATGCGTGGTATAGATTTTATCGAAACGCTGCCGCAGCACGGTGAATAACTCCTGCACGTCGGTAAACTGATGAACCGTGAGCCATTTTGCGGCGCTGGAGGAGCTTTTGGCGCCCCACCTTTTATGCCGGGGTATTTTCGTGGTCAGCACATACACATCCTGGATCCCTACCGCGTCACAGGTGCGAAGCACCGCTGAAATATTGTGCGGGTCTTCCACATTTTCCAAAACCACTGTAATATTGCCCTGCCGCCGGTTTAACACTGATAATAGCCGCTCTCTCCGTTCTGGTGTCATGTTGTTAATTTATTGGCAAAATTAACAGAAATTAAGTTTAGGTGCGGCGTTTTACTATCTTTAGCCATTGTTCAAAAAAACGGATCCTATGAAGTTAAAAAAGATACTGAAAGGTATTGGCATCGGTTTGCTGGTATTGATCGCACTACTGATCGCCATTCCGTATCTGTTTAAAGGCCAGATCATTGCAAAAATCAAAACGGAGATCAACAAAAACCTGAATGCCAAAGTTGATTTTAAAGACGTGAATGTCAGCCTCTTCAGGCGGTTCCCCCGCCTCGCCGTAGCGCTGGATGAACTCCAGGTTACAGGCACCGGTCATTTCGAAGGCGACACCCTCCTGGCCGTTAAACGGCTCGATGCGGCCATGGACCTGATGAGCGCCATCAAAGGCGAAAAGATCGACATCTACAACATCGTGCTGCAACAGCCACGCATATACGCGATCGTGGATGAGGAAGGCCGCGCCAACTGGGATATCACCAAACCAGACACTACCACCGCCGCTCCCGGCGAGCCGGGAGACACCTCCGCAAGCGATTTTTCCCTCAGCCTCCGCCAGTACAGCCTGGAAAACGCCAGCATCCGGTACAGCGACCGGCAGGGGCACATGCACCTGGCGATCGACCAGTTGAACCATAAAGGCAAAGGGGATTTCACGCAGGACCAGTTCACCCTGCAAACGTCCACCACCACGGAAGCGCTCAGTTTCGCGCAGGGTTTCATCCCCTACCTCGTCGACACCAAAGTGGAAATCCTCACCGATATCAACATCGACAATAAAACGAGCACCTATTCCTTCAAAACGGATAAAATCGCCGTCAATAACCTGAAAATATCGACGGAAGGTTTTGTGCAGCTGCTCAACGACAGCAGCTACAAAATGGATATCAAGTTCGCCGCACCGTCTACCGACTTCAAAGACGTACTGTCGCTGATACCCGCCATTTACGCACAGGATTTCGCCAGCATCAAAACGAGCGGCACCGCCTCTTTCTCGGGCTTCGTGAAAGGCACCTACACCCCGCAGCAAATGCCTGCCTACAGCATGAACCTGGCGGTAAAGAACGGTTTCTTCCAGTACCCGGACCTGCCGAAGCCGGTGAAAAACATCCAGCTGGCCGTGAACGTGAGCAACCCGGACGGGGTGCCTGATCACACCATCATCGACGTGCCGCAGGCCCACCTGGAAATGGACGAAAGCCCGGTAGACCTTCGCCTGATGGTGAAAACGCCGGTATCCGACCTTTATCTTGACGCAGCCGCCAAAGGCAAGCTCGATCTCGGTAAAGTAGGCCAGTTCGTCAAATTCGAGAACGGCACCAGACTCAGCGGCCTGCTCGATGCGGACCTGAAAGCCCGCGGTTATATGAGCGCCATCGAAAAGCAGCAATACGAACAATTCGACGCGTCCGGCAAACTGGCCGTGGGCAACCTGCTCTATGCCAGCAAGGATTACCCGGAAGGCGTAAAAGTGTCCGCGCTGCAGATGCTCTTCAATCCTAAAAACGTTACCGTTCCCGAATTCAAAGGGCAATACCTCGGCACCAGTTTTTCCGCCACCGGCGAGGTGAACAACCTGCTGGCCTATGTGCTGCGCAACGATGCGCTCAACGGCCGCCTCGACCTGGATGCGGATAACATCGTGCTCGACAAATGGCTGGCCACCGGCGGCACCGAAGCACCGGCAGCCAAAACCACCGCAGCGGCGCCGGCCAGCGCGCCGTTTGCCGTGCCGAACAACCTCGACTTCACCGTGAACGCCAAAGCGCAGAAAGTGCACTACGACAAAGTGGATCTCACCCAGCTGTCCGGCACGCTGAAGATCAGCGACGAAACCGTGACGATGAAAGACATCAAAGCGAACGCGCTGCAGGGCACCATGAAAATCGACGGCACCTATTCCACCAAACACAGCAAGCAGAAACCGGATATCAGTCTTACGTACGACGTGAAGGAGCTTGACGTGCAGCAAACGTTCAAAGCCTTCAACACCGTGCAGAAACTGATGCCCATCGCGCAGTTCCTCAGCGGCAAGCTCAGTTCCCAGCTCACCATGACGGGCAAACTGGGAGAAGACATGAGCCCCGACCTGAGCACACTTTCCGGCGACGGCAGCCTGCTGCTCATACAGGGTTTCCTGAAAAAATTCGCCCCGCTCGACCAGCTGGCCACCCAGCTGAACGTGGCGGCGCTGCAGGATATTTCCGTGCGGGATATCAAAAACTATTTCGCTTTCGAGAACGGGCGCATGAAGGTGAACCCTTTCCGGGTGAAACTGTCGAACATGAACATGCTTATCGGCGGTTCGCATGGTTTCGACCAGAGCATGGACTATACGATGCAACTCGCTCTGCCCCGCGCACTGCTCGGTCAGAAAGGCAATACCCTCGTCAACAACCTCGTTACACAGGCCCATAACAAGGGCATTCCCGTGCAGGTGAGCGATACGGTATACCTGAACGTCCTGATGGGTGGCAGCATCCTGAAACCGGCCTTAAAAACCGATCTGAAAGAAGTGGCGGGCAACGCGGTGAACAATCTGAAAGACCAGGCCACCGCCATGGCGAAACAGAAGCTCGACACGGTGAAAAATACCGTGAAAGACAGTCTGAAGCACGTGAAAAACGAAGCCGTATCTGCCGTGAAAGACGAACTGAAAAAGCAGCTGCTGGGGAATAAAGACAGCGCACAGTCCGGCAAAACGATACAGGACGCCGGCAAAACTGCGGAAAAGACGCTCAACAACACCCTGAACAGCCTGCTGAAACGCAAAAAGGCCGCAGCGGACACAACAAAACAATAAACTCATTTGTAATAAAAACGTGGTGCAATGGAATTGTTGCACCACGTTTTTTTATGGACAGTATTTTGCACAGCCCCTTTTGCAATGCCAGCCTCTTAGTGGGTTTGTTATTCCTTTTTATGGGCTTCATGATCAGGAAGTACCCTCCACGCAGCATGAAAACATGGTACGGTTACCGCACTTTCTCCTCCACCATTAACGAAAACACCTGGCACGAGGCCAACCAGTATGCCGCGTATTTGTCGCGGTGCATGGCCTATGTGTTGATTCCGTTCGGTGTGTTGATGGCGTTGTTATTCAAAACGCAGACTGATCTGTTTTTGTACCTGACCATTACGCCGGTGATCGTTTCTGCGTTATTGCTCACCGGTTTGACCGAGTGGCATCTGTTGCAGGAGTTTGACGAAGACGGCGAACGCAAAAAGAAAGCCTGATCATCTACGCCGTATGACCAGTACGGCCGGCACCGCCCGCTGACCGCCCGCGTCTGAAGGCCGGATAGTATTTTTCTGCTGCACGTACAGCGCGGAAGAGCCACCCCCGTCGAGGTTCAGCGCCTCCACACAATCGAGATCCGTAAATATCTTCGCCATCTGCGGGAACGTAGCGCCTTCCGCCACACCTTTATGCCGGCCTTCGATGGCCAGCAATATCAGTTTACCACCGGCGGTGTACCCCACGGCGGAACGCGGGTGAAAATCCTTATTGTTCAGCATTTTTTCTTCGGCGCTGGTGATGAAGGGCTGTCCGTTCTGCACCAGCACCGGGCCGCCGCCCACCGCTTCTTTCATTTTCCATTTATGCGCCCCGCGCGGGTACCGTTTACCGGGTTCGCGGTAAAGGGTGTCTTTTCCGTTGATCTCCGGCGTTACCGGTACCTCGTACGCATACGGCGTGTTTTTACGGCCCACGTTATACACCCAGGCAATGTCGGCCTTGCGGCGGCGGGTGATGCCGAAGGCGCCGCGGGTGGTGGGTTTCGCGAGCTTAGGGTTCACAGCCAGCACTTTGCCGTTGTGGACGACGATATTAAGATTGCTGTTGTCTTTAAAAGAGAAAAAGGTGGTGTTGATCACCGCCAGCGTCTGGTGGTTTTCGATGCTGTCGTATTGCGCGGGTGTGTAGCGTTTGCCGTTGCCGGTGCGCACCACGAAGTCCAGCTGCGGGTCTTTCAGATCGGTTTCCAGGTAAAAGGCCCGGAACGGTTTGCCGTCGAGGGAGTCTGTGGTTTCGTACACGCGCACGCCGGGCGGCAGGCCCTCATTGTGCGTGGCGGAAGGGCGCCAGGTCAGCTGGCCGTAAGTCATCAGGGGAAATAATGCCGTAACAAGCAGGAAAGTCCGTTTCATCCGCGAAAAATAGAAAAGAAAAAACAATGATTCATTTCAAATTACGGTTAACATGGGGGATGGAAACTCGCGACCATGCCCTTAGGCTCCGGGACGCCGGGATTTTTCTGCTCATGGAAACCGATTCAGGGACGTAGCATTTACCTCGCAAACCTTTCCCATAGTAACAGGTTCTTTTTTTCCTGTCTTTGAAGCTGCAAACCGCTATGCAGGTTAACAACAGGCGCGAACCTTAACCCGATTTCTTAACGGGATGTAAACCTGTTTCAGGGCGATACAAGACCGGGTACAGACCTAATTAAAACGACACCCCAATAAACATGTTTGAGTTTTCCGCGCCATCCTGCTGTCATCCTTGTGTGATCCTATAGCCATTCTCCTGTGATCCTATGCCGATTCTCCTGCCGTGTCCACGACCCTGGCGGATTTGACGGTGTTTGACCGAAGGATCACACAAGGATGACAGCAGGATGGCGCGGTTTCAGCCACATCCATGAAAGCATCCATTTGGCTATCAATTACTTATAACCAGCCTTTTTCAAAAACTCCCCTGCCAGGGGCTCAAAGGGGCTAAATTTGAGGTATTCCACCGGCAGCCCTGACGCTATTACAGCCCATGACCATCCTCAACCGGCGTTATAAGCCCTGACTCAAAGAAGTTTAAATAAAAAAGAGAGCCGCTCCCTTCCGGAACGGCTCTGCATAGGCTGAATGACTATTTTCTGCCGCTGAATATGTGTTTTTCAGCGTGGTAGGAAGAGCGGACCAGGGGACCGGCTTCCACGTAATCCAGGCCCATAGCGTAACCGATTTCGCGCAGTTCGGCGAACTCGTCCGGGTGTACGAAGCGTACCACGGGCAGGTGTTTGGGAGTGGGTTGGAGGTACTGGCCGAGGGTCACCACGTCGCAACCGTTATCGTAAAGGTCCTGCATGGCCTGCACTACTTCTTCCTTGGTTTCGCCGAGACCCAGCATGATACCGCTTTTGGTGCGCATACCGCCCTGTTTGAGGCGGCGTATCACTTCGAGGCTGCGGTGGTATTTGGCCTGGATGCGCACCTGTTTGGTCATGCGCTCCACGGTTTCGAGGTTGTGGGATACCACTTCGGGGGCGGCTTCAATGACCCTTTCCAGGTTTTCCCAGATGCCCCTGAAGTCGGGGATGAGGGTTTCCATGGTGGTATCGGGATTGAGGGCGCGAACCGCCTTGATGGTATTGGCCCAGATGATGGAACCGCCGTCTTTCAGTTCGTCTCGGTCTACCGAGGTGATCACCGCGTGTTTCACCTTCATGAGGTAAATCGCCTCCGCCACGCGTTGCGGCTCGTCCCAGTCTACCGCCTCGGGCCGGCCGGTAGCCACGGCGCAGAAGCCGCAGCTGCGGGTGCAGATGTTGCCCAGGATCATGAAGGTGGCCGTTCCGGCTCCCCAGCATTCTCCCATATTGGGGCAATTGCCGCTTTCGCAGATGGTATGTAATTTATGGGTATCTACCAGGTTGCGTACCTGTCTGTAGTTTTCTCCGATTGGCAGTTTCACGCGCAGCCAGTCAGGCTTCTTCACTCTTGGCGCAGCCGTTTCAGCTGCTATTACGGGTAATTCTTGCATCGCTGATCCTTTCTTCTGATTAAATAATGTGCAAAGTTACTTATTCCAGCGTTTACCCAATTGCAAACCTACATAAGCATTGAAAAAGAATGACTTAGGGTCTCTTTCCACCATTATTTGCACCTTTTTGGTGTAATATTCGGCGTTGATGCCCACTTCCAGCGCGGAGATCACGTCGTTAAAACGCGCCCAGTCGAACCGGAAGCCTACTTTGGCATGCAGGCCGGGATTGATCTTCACTTCGTTCCAGCCTTTGGTAAAGCCGCCGGCGCCGTAGATCAGGTCATGATTCAGGAAATCGTCGTGGATGGCTTCGGAATATTTCACGACGCGGCGCTGGTTGGGGTCGCCGGAGTCGTTCATCAGGTCGAGGTAATAAGGTTTCACCAGCCCGAACGATACACCACCGTAGTAGATACCATTGACCTCCACGCCGTTTTTATTGCCCTTGCCGCCGATGAGCCGTTTCTGGCCCACGCCCAGTTTGGCCTGGTAGAAATTGTTCATTTTACCGTACACAAAAGGGGTGCTGCTGATGCCGAACCCGCCGCCCACCGGAATGATGCGGGAAGAACGGTCCTGCTTCGGGTCTCTTTTCTCGGAAAATTCAAACTGGAAATAGTTGATGATGGTGGCGTTTTTACGGTACCCCAGTTCCAGGAAACCTGTCCAGCCGTCGGTATTCAGCCTGGCGCCGCCGGAGAACTCCCGGTTAAAAAGGTTGTCCCCTTCTTCGATTTCACGGAAAAGGGAAATCTTGCGCAGCCTTTTTTGTTCCCGTTCCTCCTTTTTGGACGGCTTGCTGGTTTGGGCATAGAGAGACGAAGCGGCCATCAGGAGCAGTAAGAGTACATATATTTTTTTCACCGTACGCGATTATTTTAAATTAAACGCCTGATTACGTTTTATGTTTTATTCCTATACAAACATACACTAAAAATAGACTTAATTTACATCCAAAATGACACATTACCATGCAAACAGCAGCGATACTCTACAAAGGCGAACTGAGAACCACGGCTACCCATCTCCGCTCCGGAACGGAGATAGATACGGACGCGCCGGTAGACAATAACGGCAAGGGGCAGCGCTTCTCTCCCACAGACCTGGTGGCCACCGCCCTCGGCTCGTGCATGCTCACCATCATGGGCATCAAGGCGCGCGACAAAGGCTGGAACATCGACGGCACCCAGGTGAGCGTTGAAAAGATCATGGGCACGGAGCCCCGCCGCATCACGGGCGTGAACGTCGTGTTCGATTTCCCGGCAGGCCATGGCCTGGAGGAAAAAGACCGGAAAATACTGGAGAACGCGGCGTATACCTGTCCCGTTGCGGAAAGTATCCACCCGGACATTCACCAGAACGTTACATTCAACTGGTAAGATACCGGAGTGGGTGTGCCCGTCACATCCACTCTTCCTCCTCTCCTTCCCGGCAGGCCCACACTTCTTCCCCTCTCAGCAAACGCTGGCCTACCGCACAATCCAGGCATCTTTTCCGGTCGCAGTACTCCTGTTTGAGCTGCAGCAGCGCCTGGGAGTCGCCCGCGCTGGCCGACGGCACATTTTCTTCCGCCCAACCCCGCAGGATGCGGTTATTTTCCGCCGGCAGTTCGCGCAAAAAGCGCAGGGCCCGCTGTTTATACTGCGGGAGGCCCATATATTCCCCATATAGATGCAATAGCGGGGCCACCGCGTTGATGAACAGGTGGTGCACCGTGCCTTTGCCGATGCCCGCGGTGCGTACGGCGGGGATGTCGAACCGGTAATGGTTTCGCCAGTACGCAGACGGCTCTACGAAAAAGAGGCGTTCCGCGTCCGGCAGGGCGTCCGTTTCGAGGAGGCGTGAAAACAGGTGCGGGCTGTTGTGCAGGAGCGCCGCAAAGCAGGCGATGCGCATGGTGGGGAAAGCCGAAGGGCGCATCCGCAGCCATTGCCACTGGTGGCCCGGCATGGGCTCGAGCCGGTATTTGTGTTGCAGGAAAAGGTACTCCCGTTGCAGTTCCTGCGGGTAGGCGTCGGCGAAGTGGCCGGTCAGCATGCCCGACTGGCCGAAGAGCAGGGCTTCGAGGCGGTGGGGGTGCTGGCGGTGGCGGGCCAGCAGCATGAAAGGCATGGAAAAGGACAGCTGCAGGAAGGCGGCGGTATTGACCGGCATGCCAAAGCCCTGGGCGATAGCGCGGAAACAGACTTCTTCCCAGTTGAAGCGGCTTTGTTCCAGCCAGCGCATCAGCACGGCCGCTTTCCGTTGCAGGCGTGCAAAAAGCAGCGCGGGTTTCCAGGCCTCCCAGGTGTCTTCTTCCACCCGGTGCAGCAGGGGGGCGCAGGGCACAAAGGCCGCGGCCGTTTTCAGGGCCTGGTAACGTTTCAGGAGCAGCTTGGGGATGCGGTGCTGTAGCTCCAGGCAGGGCGCGGCAGGAAAAGGCGCATCGTGCTCGAACACCACGTGCAGCACCACGTTATCGTAACGCGGGTTGCGCTGGTGGCCGTGCCGCCGCCAGTCGGACGTGCGGTAGTGCAGCTCCACGTTGCCGGCCCATTCCATGCCGCCGATGCGCACGCGGGCGCCCGTAAAATCCGGTCCCGCATTGCGGTTCAGCTCGCCGGGGTGCAATACCGCCACGGGCTCGCCCGAAACAGTGGTCAGATGATGCTGGTTGTACAGTCCGAATTGCCAGATATGCTGCAGCAATTCCTCGGAGAAGAGCGGGTTAACAATCGTCATAAAATAGTATTACAAACTGTTAATAAATTAAAGCTTTTTTTCAAAAAAATCGAAAATCATCCACGGTATTTGGAAATCTGACCTTTCTACCATTACCTTTGCACCCAGTTCTTAAACATCACTTATCCAGAAAGGCAGAGGGTACTGGCCCTGCGAAGCCTTAGCAACCAATTCCGCCGGCAGGCGGGAAAAAGGTGCTAATTCCGGCCCTGTTCAAACGGGGAAAGATAAGTTGGCAGAGATATTCCATAGCATCACCATATTGCGAAAGGCTCTTCCAACTCCGGAAGGGCTTTTTTTATTTCCTTCCCTGACATAAGCTGACATTTATGAATCGTTTGTTTACAGCGACCGCCGTGCGGCCCGCTCGTTTCGTAAAAACACTGATCAACCATCAAGCCGGGCAATAGCATGGCTACCCTTGACAAGAAAATATTAAAAGATGAAACCGTCTACACAACTGATCCACAGCATTCCGGTAGATGAGCTGACCGGGGCGATTTCGGTGCCGATCTACCAAACGTCAACGTTTGTGCAGGAAAGCCCGGGGATCAACAAGGGCTTTGAATTTTCGCGGGCGAACAATCCCACGCGGAAAGTGCTGGAAGACCTGATCTGCAGCCTTGAAGAAGGTTACGCGGGTTTCGCCTTCGCCAGCGGTATGGCGGCCATCGACGCCGTGCTGAAACTGCTTAAGACCGGCGATGAGATCATGGCGGTGGAAGATACCTACGGCGGCATCTTCCAGATCTTTAACCACATGTTCGAGCGATTCGGCGTGAAAGTGAATTTCGTGGACACGAGCGACATCGACAAGGTGCTGGAAAAGATCACCGACAAAACGCGCATCATCTGGCTGGAATCGCCCACCAACCCGATGCTGAAAATTTCCGACATCAAATCCGTGAGCAAGATCGCCCGGCAGCATAACATCCTGCTGGTGGTAGACAATACCTTCTGCTCTCCCCTGCTGCAGAAACCCATTCCGCTGGGGGCCGACATCGTGATCGAAAGCGCCTCCAAATACCTGGCCGGCCATACCGACGTGATCGCCGGGCTGGTGGTGGTGAACTCAAAAACGCTGGCCGACCAGATGCGGTTCAACCAGAACGTGTCCGGCAGCATCCTCAGCCCCTTCGAAGCCTGGCTGACGATCCGCGGCATTGAAACGCTCAGCCTGCGACTCGAAAAACATTGCGCCAATGCCATGGCCGTGGCCACCTGGCTGGCGGAACATCCGGCGGTGGATAAAGTGTTCTATCCCGGCCTGCCCACGCACAAAAACCATCACATCGCGCGCAAGCAGCAAAAGGCATACGGCGGAATGGTGAGTTTTTCGCTGAAGGAAGACCAGATCAAAAACGCCATCCGCATCGTCAATTCCACCAAGCTGTTCAAGCTGGCGGAAAGTTTCGGCGGCGTAAAAAGTATGCTCAACCACCCCTTCACCATGACCCACCGCAACATCCCGGAAGAATTCCGGCGCAAGGCGGGGCTGCAGGAATCCTGCATCCGCCTGTCTGTGGGCATCGAAGATGCGGAAGACCTGATCAACGACCTGAAACAAGCTTTGGATAAATTAAACCAGCCGCTCGGCAAACAAATTACCGTACTGCAATAACTATGGAAAAGAACATCAACTTGGGTATTTTCGGCTTTGGCTGCGTTGGCCAGGGCCTGTATGAAGTACTGAACCGCACCAAGGGAATCAATGCCCGTATCAAGAAAATCTGTATCAAAGACCCGAACAAGAGCCGTCCGATCGACATGAGCTATTTCACGACGGACCCGAACGATATCCTCAACGACCCTACCATCGACGTGGTGGTGGAACTGATCAACGACACGGAAGCCGCTTACAACATCGTGAGCACCGCGCTCCGCAACGGCAAGGCCGTGGTGAGCGCCAGCAAAAGGATGATCGCCGAAAACCTGCCTGCGCTGTACCAGCTGCAGGTAGACAATAAAGTGCCCTTCCTGTACGAGGCATCCAGCTGCGCCAGCATTCCCATCATCCGTAACCTGGAGGAGTATTACGATAACGACCTGCTCAATGCCGTGGAAGGCATCTGCAACGGCTCCACCAACTACATCCTCACCAAGATATTCGAAGAGAACCTGAGCTTTGAAACTGCCCTGAAACAGGCGCAGGAACTGGGCTTCGCGGAAACCGACCCCACCCTCGACGTGGAAGGCTACGATCCCAAGTTCAAAATCGTCATCCTGCTGCTGCATGCTTTCGGCACTTTCGTGAAACCGGAAGAAGTGTTCAACTTCGGCATCAACCACCTCAACGATTTCGATATCCAGTTTGCACGCCAGCGTAACTGCACCATCAAACTCATCGGCAATTGCCGCCGGCAGAACGGCAGCGTAAACGCTTACGTACTGCCCCACCTCATCCGCGAGCACAACCTGCTCTATGATGTGTATAACGAATACAACGGCATCCTGCTCGAAAGCGCGTTTACCGACAAACAGTTCTTCGTGGGCAAAGGCGCAGGCGGCACCGCCACCGGCAGCGCCGTACTGAGCGACATTTCCGCGCTCCTGTACAACTACCGCTACGAGTATAAAAAAATCAAACAGTCGAACCAGCCGATGTTCACCAACGACGTGCAGCTGAAAGTGTACGTGCGTTACCGCACGCCCGACCAGGTAGACCTCGCGGAGTTCTACAACATCGTGGAAAAATACGAATCTCCTGAGTTCAGGTACGTGGTAGGCACCATCAACCTGCAAAAACTGAAAGAAGCCAACTGGCTCAAAAACAAAGACGTGAACCTGCTCGTACTCGAGCACTAAGGATAAAGAGAAAGGGCTGCAAGATTTTGCAGCCCTTTCTCTTTTTGCTTCAATCGTTCGCTATTGTTTGGTATACACGAGTTTGATGATTCGTTTCCCTGCGTCATAGCCGCCCGCCTGGCTGATTTTTATTTCCGCCAGCAGGTTGTCTCCATTGTAAACGTATTCATAAGTGGTGACCTCCTGTTCGGTGGAGCCGACATAGGTATACGTTTCCTTTGTAACGTTGTTCGCGCTGATGAACTCGAGGTTGGAGGGATCCATTTTCCAGAAACAGTTATCGGTAAACAGCGCGGGATAATAGTTGGATTTGGAGTCGTACTCGAAAGTTTTGGTGGCGGCCTCGGTTGCCACGCCATCGAACACGCTGTAGCGTTTATAGCTTTTTACGTTATTGCCCTCCCAGGTTACTTTGTACATTTCGTTGGCGCCGCTGTACACTTCTTTTACTTTCCCCTGTTCGTTGTAAGCCACAGAATCGAAGCGGAGGTTGGTCTCCGAAAATTCCTTCACCAGGGACAGGCGGTTTTCCTTGTACACCATTTCCAGCAGGTAATCGGCATCGTCCGCATACGTCAGTTTCGCCAGCCTGCCATCGGTGAAAGTGAGCCGGGCGGTGGAAGTATCGCTGTTGTCAGGCCGTTCGATGTCCCAGAATATCTCGGTTATTTCGGAGAGTTTGCCGTCGTGCCATTTAAAGAGATTGATCGCGGTATCGCTCACGGAGCCGCCGGTTTCCAGATCATAGGAAACGGATTTGGTGAGGTACCATTTTCCCGGTGTTGCGTCGTCTTTGGAACTGCATGCAGACAGCAGCATGGCGGCAGCTGCCAGCCCTGGAAGTAGTTTTTTCATAGGTCGAGTGTGTATTGGGTTTTTAGAGATTTCCGTTTTTATCTGTGAATGATGTGCAGGGTTTTGCTATTGCACAGGGATATAGGCGATGCCCGTATTGACGATATCGGTTTGTCCGCCGGGCAATGTTTCCGTTTTAGTTTTTATTTTTTCCAGTTCTCCTTTATCGTTGTAGACATATTCATAGGTCACCTGCTCCACGGGCGTGGGGCCGGGGTGTTCGGATGTTTCCTCCTTCAGCGGCGTGTTCGCGCTCAGGGCCGTAAAATCCCGGCTGGTGTTGGAAAGCAGGAACAGCAGGTAGGTGGGGAAACTGCGGTGAAGGGCGGCTTTGTCGTTGTACGTCAACTTCGTGCTCCGGTACAGTACTTCCTCCCCGCCGATGACCAGGAAATGGCCCACCTCGCTCACGTTGTCTTTCTCCCAGGCGAGCTTGTACACCTCGTTGCGGATCGTACCGTTGATCACGTGCAGCTCGGCAGCTTTACCCTGTTTGTACACGATGGAATCCTTATCGGTCACCGCCAGTTCCGTGGGGCTTACCATGTTGTAATAATTGATTTTTACCAGCTGGCGCTCGCCGTTGTACTGAAAACTCCGGTCGTCGCGCAACTCTCCCATGGCCCAGATCCTGAAGCGGGCGATGTTGCCGTTTTCGTACAATACCTGCGTGGAGTCGGGGGTGAATCCCTGGTTCTGGCCATATTGTTTGAATTGTTTGACGGAACCGTCCGCATGATAGATCACCTGGAGCGTGTCTGCGTCATACATCAGGCGCGACACCATTTTTTCGTCCGGAGCATTGTCCGGCCCGGCATCCTTTTTCTTGGAACAGGCTGATAAGAGGCCCGCAATGAGCAGGCAGGGGATAATGTTTTTCATAGTCATAGGGTATCAGGCGTTGCAGCCAACAAGTTGCATTACGGGAACAAATATAACAATATATTTCTTAATGTATAGATATTTTATATCTTTTGCAACCGTTCCGCCACCTGGCTGATGGGTAGGCCCATCACGTTGTAAAAGCAGCCGTTGATACGGTCGATGCCCACGGCGCCTATCCATTCCTGGATGGCGTAGGCCCCGGCTTTATCGTACGGCTGGTAGTGATCCACGTAATATTCGATTTGTCCGGGAGAGAGCGGTTTGAAGTGCACCTCGGTGGTTTGGGAGAACGCTTCTTCGCGGCCGTTGTGCAGGATAACGACGCCGGTGATCACTTCGTGGATTTGTCCGCTGAGGGCGGTGAGGATACGGATGGCGTCTGCCCGGTCGGTGGGTTTGCCGATGATGGTGTTGTGCAGCACCACCACGGTATCCGCCGCCACGATGACGTCGTTATCGCTGTAGGCTGCCGCCACCGCCTTTGCCTTCTGGCGGGCGATGTGCACCGGTACGTCCGGGATGGGCATGTCCGGCGGAAAGGTTTCTTCTGCTTCACTGATTTTCACTTCGAAGGGAATGCCTGCCTGTTCCAGCAGCTGCCGGCGGCGGGGCGACTGGGAGGCCAGCACCACGGGTTTTCCGGTATACATATTATAGCAGCAGTTTAAAGAAGATCATGGAAAGGATGCCGGTGAGCATCACGATTTTTATCCAGGTGCTGATTTTGTGGAAGTGCGCGGGCTGGTAGGCCGTCATCAGCGGCTTCTGCACGAACAGCGTGAACGGCAGCAGTACCATCAGCAGGATGTATGCCGCGGCGATGTACCAGGTTTTTGTGATCACCACCACCATGATGGCCACGAGCAGCACCTGCAGCAGCACCATCAGCAGCATGGTGAAGTTTTTCGCTTTCCGCAGCCCCCATACGATGGGAATGGTGCGGCAGCCGTCTTTACTGTCGCCGATCATGTCTTCCATATCCTTGACGATCTCGCGGATCATCGACAGTACGAAGGCGAACAGGGCGTACACGCCGATGATCTGTATCAGCCGGCGGCCGGCGAGGCTCATGATCGCTTCGAAGCTCTCATAGATCTGTTTTTCGTAGAAACCCACCACCACTACGCTCAGCGCGGTGAGCAGGGAAATCGCCACATTGCCGATGAGCACCTGGCGTTTGAAGGAGGTGGAGTAGAACCAGAGCAGCAGGGTGCAGAACACCTGCACGAAGCCGAGGTAAAACTGCCCGATCTGGAAGGCCACCAGGAACCCCAGCGATACGCCGGCCATATTCAGTAGGGTATGCCAAGCCATGGCCCAGCGGCGGTTGATGATCTTTTCCACCACCATCTTGTCCGGCTTGTTGACCAGGTCTATATTGATATCGAAATAGTCATTAATAATATACCCCCCTGCCGCCACCAGTACGGTAGAAAAGCACAGCATCAGGAAGTGCGCGAATGAAAGGGAAGGTGCCGCCCCGCTGTTCTGCAATACGGGTGCTACCACGCAGTATTGCAGCAAAAACTGGGTCAACGCTATATAGATCAGGTTGGGATACCTCACCATTCTGAAAAAAGCCGCCAGCAGAGTCATGGTTCAATTGATGATTAGGAAAATTAGGAATTACCGGGAGGCGACGGTTTCGTCGAGCACCCAGTGGCCGTTCAGCTTCAGCACTTTTTCGATCACGTCCCTGACACAGCCCTGCCCCCCTGCTACGGGCGACACATACATGGAAATGCTTTTGATTTCGGGGCAGGCGTCGGCCGGACAGGTGGAGAGGCCGCACAGCTGCATGGCCCGGTAGTCCGGGATATCGTCTCCCATAAACAGCACCTCCTCCCAGCGCAGATCGTGTTCCAGCGCATAGTCTTCCAGCTTTTCCGCCTTGTTGGTGATGCCGGTGAACACGTCTGTGATGCCCAGCCCGTTGAGGCGGGCCACCACGCTCTCGGAACGGCCACCCGAGATAACGGCGATGCGGTACCCCTGTTTAACGGCCAGTTGCAGGGCATACCCGTCGCGGATGCTCATTTTACGGCTTTGCTCCCCGTTGGGCAGCAGCAGTACCGTGCCATCCGTCAATACGCCGTCCACATCGAAAACAAAAGTGCGGATATAAGTGAATTTCTCCAGAACGTTTATCATTATTATGTATGCTGACTGTGATCAGTGGGCAAAAATAAACATTTACGCCTCATTCCGGTGAAACTGGTAAATACTTTCAGACAGCAGCGGGTAAATCTGCAGCATGGAGGGATATTCCTGCAGGATGGACTGATGAAGGGCCATGGTCTTTTCGTCGTGGCGGATAGCCGGCCCCGTTTGTACCGTTTCCGGGGAATACTTGTCAAGCCGCTGGAAGGTTTCTTTTATTAAAGGTGTCAGCAAAGTAAAATCACGGCCTTCGTGCTCGCAGTAGAATTTGGCCAGCGTCAGCATATGGTTCGTGAAGTTATTGCAGAAAACGGCGGCCAGGTGCATCTGCAGCCGTTCGGCGGAGCTCATGAAGGTGATGGACGGGCTGATGCTCTGGGCCAGGGCGAAGAGGCGGCGCTGCACCTCGTCGTTGCCCGCCTCGAGGATGAGGGGGATGGCCGGGTAACTCTTGTTTTCCTTGCGGATGCTTTGCAGGGGGTACATCACCCCCGTATTCACGGAAATCCGGGCAATCGCGTCAATCGACACGGCGCCGGCCGTATGGATCACGATGCGCCGGCCCAGCCGCAGCTGGTCGTTCAGTTCCCCCAGCACGTCGTCGCCCACCGCCAGCAGGTATACGTCCGCCTCCATGTCAATGTCCAGCAGGTCCGTCGTGTAGGCCGCCCCCAGCAGTTCCGCCAGCTCCCTGGCATGGTCGGCCTGCCGGCTGATCACCTGCTTTACCTGGTGCCCGTGCAACTTCATAAAATGTCCGAAACAGTGTGCTACATTCCCCGCTCCTATTATAACTATGTCCATCGATGAATTTTTACAGTATGCCCCAAATCTGTGCCACCTTCGGCACGCATGGGTTTATTTCCTAATGTAATATAACTGTCTTTCCGCTAAACCGGAGGCAATTAAATATATGCAAGATAGGCCGTTCCCATTGTTGTCTATAAATCAACTATTTACCAAATACTGTTTTTTATATCAACCTACTTTTATATACTTGCACAAATCGGATTTGTAACTTTTGTGCAAATTTTTGCGTAATTATCGAAATAAAAGCAGGCGTTCATGGCAAAAAATCTCGTGATTGTTGAGTCCCCGGCAAAGGCAAAAACTATAGAAAAAATTTTAGGTAAAGACTTCGAGGTTAAATCTTGCTTCGGTCATATCCGTGACCTGGAGAAGGACGATATGGGTATCGACATCAAGAACAACTTTAAGCCTAAGTATATAATACCGGATGACAAGGAAAAGGTTGTAAAAGAGCTAAAAAAAATGGCGAAAGACTCCGACGAGGTTTGGCTGGCAACGGATGAGGACCGTGAGGGAGAGGCCATTTCGTGGCATTTGTGCGAGGTATTGGGCCTGGACCCGGACAGCACCAAACGCATTGTTTTTCACGAGATTACGAAACCTGCCATTGAAAAAGCCGTACAGGCGCCCCGCCTGCTCGACATGAACCTGGTGAACGCCCAGCAGGCCCGCCGCATCCTTGACCGGATAGTGGGCTTCGAGCTGTCGCCCGTGTTGTGGCGCAAAATGAGCATGCGCAACTCCCTTTCCGCCGGCCGCGTTCAATCCGTAGCGGTTCGCCTGATCGTGGAGCGCGAGCGTGAAATCAACAGCTTTGGCGCTACCAGCAGTTTCAAGGTAGAGGCGTTTTTCCTGGCCAAAGACATCCAGGGGCGCACGATCACGTTCAAAGCCGAAGGCCCCGGCCGCTTCAAAACGGCGGAAGACGCCGAACAGTTTCTGCAGCAATGTATCGGCGCCGCCTATACGGTGAAAGACATCCAGGTGAAACCCGGCAAAAAATCACCCGCCGCACCCTTCACCACCTCCACCCTGCAACAGGAGGCCAGCCGCAAGCTGGGCTACAGCGTGTCTAAAACCATGCTGCTGGCGCAGAAGCTGTATGAAAGCGGTCAGATCACCTATATGCGTACGGACTCGGTGAACCTCTCCGAAACCGCCATTGCAGACATCAGCAAAGCCATTCATACCAACTACGGCGAAAAGTATTTCCAGGCCCGTAAGTACAAGAATAAAAATGAAAGCGCCCAGGAGGCGCACGAGGCCATCCGCCCCACCTACATGGAAAATCCGACGGTAGACGATTCCGACCTGAAACGGCTGTACGAGCTGATCTGGAAACGGACCATCGCCAGCCAGATGAGTGACGCGGAGCTCGAAAAAACCATCGCCAAAATCGGCATCTCCACTAATAATGAAGAACTGACCGCCAGCGGCGAGGTACTGAAATTCGACGGTTTCCTGAAAATATATATGGAAGGGCGCGACGAAGAAGACGAATCGGACGAAGAACAGGAAGGCGTGCTGCCGCCCCTCGCGGTAAAACAGGCGCTCGACCTGAAGGAAATGAAAGCCACCGAGCGCTTCACCCGTCCCGCACCGCGCTATACCGAGGCCAGCCTCGTGAAGAAACTGGAAGAACTCGGCATCGGCCGCCCGTCTACCTACGCGCCCACCATCACCACCATCCAGAAGCGTGGGTACGTGGAAAAAAGGGATAAGGAAGGCATAAAGAGAGACTTCCGTATCCTCCACCTGAAAAACGACCAGATCACCAAGGTGACCGAACAGGAAAACACCGGCGCCGAAAAATCCAAACTGTTCCCGACGGATCTCGGCATGTTGGTGACCGACTTCCTGAAACAGTACTTCGACCGGGTGATGGACTACGGTTTTACTGCCAAAATTGAAGAGGAATTCGACGAAATAGCCACCGGCAAAAAGAAGTGGAACAAGATGCTCCACGACTTTTACGATCCGTTCCACCAGAACGTGGAGGAAACCCTGGAGAAAGCCGAAAGGGTGAAAGGCGAACGCCAGCTGGGCACCGACCCTGCCAGCGGAAAACCCGTAGTAGCCCGTATGGGCCGTTTCGGGCCCATGGTGCAGATCGGCTCCGTGGAAGATGAGGAAAAGCCCCGCTTCGCCAAACTGAAGCAGACCCAGAGCATCGAAACCATCAGCATGGACGAGGCCATGGACCTCTTCCGCCTGCCCCGTAACCTCGGGCTGTTCGAGGGTACCGACGTAACGGTGAACATCGGCCGCTTCGGGCCCTATGCGCAACACGACAAAAAATTCTATTCCCTCAAAAAGGAAATGGACCCGTATACCGTCGAGCTCGAAGAAGTGGCCCCGCTGATCGTGGAGAAACGCACGGCCAAAGACGAGCGTACGATCAAGGTGTTCGAAAAGGAAAAAATACAGGTGCTCAAAGGCCCATACGGCCCGTACCTGAAAGTGGGCCTGAAGAATTTCAAGATCCCGAAAGAGAAGATCGATACCGCTGCAGACCTGACGGTGGAAGAGGCCAAAGCCATCATCGAAGAAGCCAAAGCCAACCCGCCGAAGAAGAAGGCGCCGCCGCGTAAAAAGAAGGCGTAGACTCGTATAGGGCTCAGCGTGAGTATAGGAATATAACGAAATAATCCCGGATTTTCAAACTTTCATTTCCAAGGGGTTATTCGTAAATTGACCAGGGAAATCAAAAGACAGTCATTGAACGAGACCAGAGAAATAAACGCATTGTTCCATTTATTGGATGATCCGGACCAGGAAGTATTTGATACGGTGGCCAACAAGATTCTCCTGTTCGGAAAAGACATTATTCCGAATCTGGAACATCTCTGGGAAACCACTTACGACGAATCGATCCAGGAAAGGATTGAACTCCTGATACACCGCGTACATTACCACGACCTCCAGGAGGCCGTGCGCGTATGGAACAATGCAGGCGCCCAGGAACTCCTGCAGGGCGCTATTCTCGCCGCACGGTATCAGTACCCCGACTTACAGGCATCCCAGGTCAACACCGAAATAGAGCGCATCAAACGCAACATATGGCTGGAGTTGAATAATTACCTCACCCCCCTCGAACAGATCAATGTGCTCAACAGCATGATCTATAATTATTTCGGGCTGAAGGGTGAAGAAGTATCCTACCAGCGCAAAAACCAGTTCTTCATCAACCAGGTGATAGAATCCAAAAAAGGCAATCCCATCACCAACGGCATCGTCTACCAGGCGCTGTGCGCCATGCTCGACCTGCCGGTATATGCCGTAAATATCCCGCGGCAGTTCATACTTGCTTACTTCGATACGTTTTACGACTTCACCGAACCGGCGGATCCCGGGGACTACCGCATCCTGTTCTTCATCGACCCGATACAGGGCCAGATCTATACTCAGCAGGACGTGGAGACCTATTTCAAACGGGTGAACGTGCCACCCCTCCCCGCCTACTACAAACCGCAGAGCAACCAGCGGATCATCCAGTTCCTTTTCGAAGAAATGGCCAAATGTTTCCGGAACGACAAGGAACAGTACAAATCGGATGAGTTACAGAATCTTGCACAGATACTGGATTGATGTACTCCCACATTATTTAGACTTCACGTTTTACTTTTTGACCTTCATCAGGTTGCACCTTTAACCTTCATCAAAAGCGGCGCCAGCCATGCTTTTACACCTTCCTTGTGCCCAAAACGAAACCGGGCCAGCCGGAAACGTCCTGTTCCCGACCAGCCCGGTGTATTGTAATGCGGTACTGTATTTATCTGCCCTGCGGACGGTAGTACTTCATGGCTTCCGGCATCAGCTTCTGCAGCTGTGCAATGCGCCTGTCGTCGCTGGGGTGCGTGCTGAGCAGCTCGGGCGGTTTCTGACCGCCGCCGGCGTTAGCCATACGCGTCCAGAACGGCACGGCTTCATTGGGGTTGTACCCCGCCATCGCCATGAAAATCAGGCCCAGGTGGTCGGCTTCCAGCTCGTTCTGACGGCCGTATGCCATCAGGCCCAGCGGGCCACCCACGCCTACCGCCTGCATAAAGATGTTCTGTGCCTGCGGGTTTTTATTGAGCGCTACGGCGCCGGCGATCTGGATGCCCTGCGCCACGAGGCCCTGGCTCATCCGTTCGTTCCCGTGGCGGGCAATGGCGTGCGCCACCTCATGGCCCATTACGCAGGCCAGTGCGCTTTCGTTCTGCGTCACCGGCAGCAGGCCGGTGTACACCACCACTTTACCGCCCGGCATACACCATGCGTTCACCTGTTTGTTGTCTACCAGGTTAAACTCCCATTTATAGCCAGCCACCTGGTCGCCCATATTGTTCTGGCTCATGTAAGACGTTACTGCAGCGGCAATCCTGTTACCCACGCGGCGTACCATTTCCGCGTCTTTGCTGGCGGCGGGGGAAACGGTTTTATTCTGGGAAAGAAAGCTCTGATACTCCTGTACCGCCATGGATTGCATTGTAGCTTCAGGAATGAGGTTTAACTGGCTTCTGCCGGTGATGGGCACCCGCGTACAGGCGTACATGAATCCTGTACCGGCTACGAATAACAACGCAATTTTTTTCATCGGTTTATATTTTGAAGATAGATGGGCTGTGCACATGCTCGCACATGTGCGCGGCAAATTTATCACTTTGAGTAACATAATACAATCGTTGTGCCGAATTACACCAAAGGGCAACACGCCGTATCACGGAAACAGGTAAAAATGCCGTTTTGTTCGGAAAGGGGAAATAAAATGCGACAGGTTATTCGCCGTGTTTGTTTTTACGATTTTTGAACAGCGGTACCTTGGACTCGTTACCGGTCAATAAACGCATGATGTTCTTCTGGTGGGTCAATACCACCATGAGGGCCACCGCAATGGCAAAGATGCGGTAAAACACCTCCTGCTCCCTGAAGATGAAGAGGATGAGCACCGGGAAAGCGATGCTGGCAATGATGGAGCTCAAAGACACATATCTGGTTAAAAAGAGAATCATGAGGAAAACGCCCACGCAGCACAAAGCTACCAGGGGCTGAATGGCGAGCACCATCCCGAACAGGGTGGCGATGCCCTTACCGCCGCGGAAACCGGCCCAAATGGGGAAGATATGGCCCACTACGGCCGCCAGACCGAGGCCCACCTGCAGGTTGATCAGCTGTTCCGGTGAATCGTATGGAGGGATGAGATAAGACAGCCTTACTGCCAGTACGCCCTTCAGCATGTCCACCAACATCACGAAAGTACCGGCCTTGGGACCGAGCACACGGAAAGTATTGGTGGCACCAGCGTTACCGGAACCGTGTTCACGTATATCGATACCGAAAACCCCTTTACTAACCCATACAGCAGTCGCAAAAGAGCCTATCAGGTAGGCGCCAATAAGTAGCAATAATTCTGTCATCACAACAAGTTAGAGTGCTAAGATAGTAATTTATCTGTTAAAACGATTGTAAACTTAACGGCAATATTAAGGCAATTACTCCAAAATCAGCAATTAAAATATGTAAATTTTTCCACATTAACTATTATGGAAGGAAAGTGCCAGCCAGTGCTCCCTCTCTGCTTTCCTCTCCGCCTTCAGGCCGGCCGTAGTTGCCGCCTGAACAATTGCAGTCGCGTCTTCCTGCAATATACCACTCAAAATCAAAATACCATGATTTTTGAGAATTCTTTTCATGTGCACCATATTGGCCAGCAGTATGTTACGGTTGATATTGGCGAGCACCACGTCGTATGCCCCGCTTTCCACGGCATCCAGCTGGTCTGCCTGCCAGATGCGCACCGCGCGGCACCGGTTGCCGGCTACATTCTCTTCCGCGTTATCCACCGCCCAGGTATCGTTGTCGATCCCGTCCGTCTGCGCGGCGCCCAGCTTGTCTGCCAGGATGGCCAGGATGCCCGTGCCCGTACCGAAATCGAATACTTTCTTCCCGCTGAAATCAATGTCTTCCATCAGTTTGATCACGGAATACGTAGTGGCGTGATGCCCTGTGCCGAACGACATCTTGGGCGTGATCACGATCTCATGCCGCACGGCATCGCCCAGCGGCGCATGAAACCCGGCGCGGATACCGCAGAAATCATCCACCAGCACCGGCTGGAAATTACTTTCCCACACGGCATTCCAGTTGGCCTGTTCTATCTTTTCTTTCGTGTAGTCCAGCCCGTGAGAACCGGCCAGGCCCTGTAAGATGTTTTCATCGAAATCGGCTTCCGGGATGTAGGCCACCAGCAGGTCCGCGGTTTCTTCAAATCCTTCATAACCCACGTCCGCCAGTTGGGCGATGAGTATATCCTTGATCTCCGCGGGCGCGGAAATGGTAACGGCAATGTGCGACATGGGCGCAAGATAAATACAAATCCCTCAGTGCCAATACGGGAAAGACCTTTTTTCAAAATCCTTTGCCGGAATCGCGGCCTGCCTTATATTTGAATTATAATAATATAACCTTATCCTATGAAAAAACTCATTATGCTGGCGGCCGCCCTGGCCTCCTCGTTCTGCTGTATCGCGCAGAACATCGTGAAGGTGTACGACAACGAATACAAGGATTCCATTTTTTACCAGCTGCAGACGGCGGTGCTGATCATCGACAAACAGGATGTGGAAGATTATTTCAAGGGGCTCGACACCATTCTGCCGCAGCGCAAGTATTCCAAAGAGGTATTCCGCAACATCCAGTTTTCGCACCTGCAGCCGGAAGAAGTACAGCGGCACTATGGCCTTGCCTCCCGGTTCTGGGCGGCTTCCAAAAACAATCCCTTAAGCTACACCACGGATAAGATCGCCCTGTTCTGGAACGATAACGAAACCATCCTGCTGCCTTACCTCGACGAGATACTGCCGGAGCTGCTGGAAGGCGGGCGCGTGCAGATAGTGGACCGCGCCACGGGCAAACGCATCAAACAATTCCAGGTCGACTATGAGGACGTGGGGCTGAAAACGTTCAAGATATTCAGGTTCGTGAAAGGCAAGTTCTTCTGGCGGGAAAGTGAGGTGTTCGTGGAGCAGATGTCGACGGTGGGAAGATGAGGAGCTGCGAGGAGCGACGCGGCCGGGAAAGCCCGCTATGAAAAGATCCGGCTTTGCTGTAAGCACAGCTGCCGGCTTTAGCAAATAAAACGCTCCGGCAACATTTCACAACACGGATAAACAGATAAAAAAAGAGGTTGTCTTGCAGTAAGACAACCTCTTTTCTATTGTAATGAAGTCTGTTTATTGTTCGTCGAACACGGGACCTTCGATGGGGCCCATGGGCTCTGTAGGCTCAGACTGTGAAGGACGGCTGTGTCCGCGATCGCCACGGTCGCCGCCACGATCGAAACCGCCTCTGCGGTCGCCGCCACGGTCGCCACCTCTGCGGTCTCCGCGATCACCGCCACGGCGGTCGCCACGGTCACCACGGTCGCCTTTTTCGCCGCGTTCTTCACGCTCGGGCCTTTCCACGTAACCTTCGGGTTTCGGCATCAGCACTTTGCGGCTGAGTTTGAATTTGCCCGTTTTCGGATCGGTGCCTACCAGTTTCACTTTCACTTTTTCGCCTTCGCTCAGTACGCCGTCCATGTTCTCGAGGCGTTTCCAGGAAACTTCGGAGATGTGCAGCAGGCCCTGTTTGCCGGGGAGGAATTCCACGAACGCACCGTAAGGCATTACGCTTTTCACGGTAGATTCGTATACCTCGCCTACTTCAGGAACGGCTACGATGCCTTTGATCCAGGTGAGTGCTTTATCGAGATTTTCTTTCTGCGTTGCGAAGATGCTTACTTCACCGGTTTGGCCTACCTCTTCGATGTTGATGGTAGTGCCGGTTTCGCGCTGGATTTCCTGGATAACTTTACCGCCGGGCCCGATCACCGCGCCGATGTATTCGCGGTCGATGATCAGTTTTTCCATGCGCGGAGCATGCGGTTTCGGTTCAGGACGGGCAGCTTCGATGCAGCTGTACATGGCATCGAGGATGTGCAGGCGGCCTTTGCGGGCTTGTGCCAGCGCGGCGCGCATTACGTCCATGCTCAGACCGTCCACTTTGATATCCATCTGTACGCCGCAAATACCATCGCGGGTACCGGTTACTTTAAAGTCCATGTCGCCCAGGTGGTCTTCATCGCCCAGGATGTCGCTCAGTACGGCCCATTTGCCGTCGGCGGCGCGGGAAATCAATCCCATGGCGATACCAGACACGTGTTTGGGGAGGGGTACACCTGCATCCATCAGCGCCAGTGAGCCTGCGCACACGGTAGCCATGGAAGAGGAACCATTGGATTCGAGGATATCCGATACTACACGTACGGTATAGGCGTAATCGCTGCCGGGCATCATCTGCTTCAGGGAGCGGAGGGCCAGGTTACCGTGCCCCACCTCGCGACGGCCGGGGCCGCGCATCATCTTCACCTCGCCGGTGGAGAAAGGAGGGAAATTATAGTGCAGGATAAACTTCACGTAGTTGGAAGTGGCGGCGCTTTCAATCAGCAGCTCATCATCCGGGGTACCGAGGGTAACGGTGGTGAGGGATTGGGTTTCTCCGCGGGTGAACAGGGCGGAGCCGTGCGGCGAAGGCAGCAGGTCTACTTCCATGTTCAGGGGGCGCACCTGGTCCAGCACACGGCCGTCGAGACGGATGCTCTGATCCAGGATCATGTTGCGCACGGTTTCTTTTTCCAGGTCGTGGAAATAGCTGCCCACCAGTTTGGCGTCTTCTTCCGGCAGTTCACCGAGAGCGGCTACCAGTTCTTCTTCGATTTTGCTGAAAGCTTCGCTGCGCTGGTGTTTACCCAGTGCTGATTTGGACACTTCCAGGATCCTGGCTTGTGCAAATGCGGCGATTTTAGCTTTGAGTTCTTCGTTCTGGTGCGGTTTATCGTATTCGCGTTTGGCAGGGTTGCCTACCAGGGCGCGTAATTCTTCCTGTGCTTTTACCTGTACCTTGATGGCTTCGTGGGCCAGTTCGATGGCTTTCACGAGGTCTTCTTCCTGGCACTCCTTGCTCTCGCCTTCCACCATCATGATGTTTTTGGCGGTAGCGGCCACGATGAAGTCCATATCAGCCGTTGCCAGCTGGGTGCGGGTGGGGTTGATGATAAATTCACCGTTTACACGGGCGATGCGCACTTCGGAAATGATTTCCTGGATGGGCACGTCGGAAACGGCCAGCGCCGCAGAAGCAGCCAGGGCGGCCAGGGCGTCGGGCATTACTTCCGCATCGGAAGAAACGAGGGTAACCAGTACCTGTACGTCGCAGAGATAATCGTCGGGGAACAGGGGGCGCAGTGCGCGGTCGATCAGGCGGGAAATCAGCACTTCATAGTCGCTGAGTTTGCCTTCACGTTTGAAAAAAGAGCCGGGGATACGGCCTGCAGATGCAAATTTCTCCTGGTAATCAACAGTCAACGGGAAGAAAGATTGCCCTTCTTTGGGCTTTTGGTTGGCCACAACGGTAGCCAGCAGAATACAGTCGCCCAGGCGCACAGTTACCGAACCATCGGCCTGACGGGCCATTTTGCCGGTTTCTATGGTCACCTCGCGGCCTCCGCCTATATCAAATTTAACCGAAGTAGGTGTGAGATTCATACTTGTGTGAGGATTAATAAGGTACACATACAAAAAAACTATTCCCAACTATAATCAGTTGGGAATAGCGCTATAATAAGTTTCAGATTACTTTCTGATACCTAACTTCTCAATGAGGGCACGGTAGCCGGAGAGGTTGGTTTTTGCCAGGTAAGACAGCAAACGCTTTCTTTGCCCTACCATTTTCATCAAACCACGGTGCGTGGAGAAGTCCTTTTTATTTTGCTTCAGGTGAGCAGAGATACTGTTGATCCGCTCGGTAACCAGTGCAATTTGTGCTTCCACAGAACCGGTATTCTTTTCGTTGCCACCGAATTCTTTGAAAATATTAGCTTTCTTTTCTACAGTTAAGTAAGACATCTTTGATAATAATAATTTTTTTACTCGCTATTTTTCCGGTGCAAAGGTAAGAAGTAATATTGCAAGTTCCAAATTGAAGTTATTCCATATTAAATTCATTACCCTGCTGGAAACCAGCATTTTATCTATACAAAATTAATCGCTGCATTGTCGGTCACCTGCCCGTTCTCCGTTCTCAGCACCCGGGAAGGGAACTTCTGTAATACAATATAGTCGTGGGTCGCCATCACCAGCGCCGTACCGTCTTCCCGGCAGATGCGGAACAGCAGCTGCATAATGCCGTCGGACGTTTCGGGGTCGAGGTTGCCGGTAGGCTCATCGGCCAGGATCAGCTTGGGGGAATTCAGCAGGGCCCGGGCAATATCCACACGCTGCTGCTCGCCGCCGGACAATTCGTACGGCATCTTGAAACCCTTCGTGGCCAACCCCACCTTATCCAGCACGTCGTTGATCTTCTCCTCGATCAGCTTGGGCTCCTGCCACCCGGTAGCCTTCAGCGCGAATTTGAGATTGTCGTGCACGTTCCGGTCGGTCAGCAGCTGAAAATCCTGGAACACCACCCCCAGATTCCTCCGCAGGTACGGTACTTTCTTCCAGTCCATTTTGGTCAGATCAAACCCTACTACCTGCCCGCTCCCCTCCTTCAGGGGCAAATCCCCGTATAACGTTTTCAGCAAACTCGATTTGCCCGTGCCCGTTTTACCAATGAGGTACACAAACTCACCCCTGTTTATGGTAATATTCACGTCAGACAAAATCAAAGAATTACCCTGGTAAACATTTACATCCGTCAGCTTAACTATGGGTTGATCTACCATTTATTTCCTTTTTGAAATTCAAAAATAACCAATTAGTTGTTAGTGATCACACTCATTACCGAACTAAAAAAATAGTTTGAAAACTAAATAAATAGTTTTACATTTGAATTGAGACCAGAATCCCCAACATTACAAACGTAAAAAAAAGTAGCAACAATGAAAACGCTGACAAAAGCCGAAGAGCAGATTATGCAGGTATTATGGAAGCTGGGGCCTTCCTTCGTGAAAGACATGATAGACGAAATGCCGGAGCCCCGCCCGCATTACAACACCGTTTCCACCCTGGTGAAGATCCTGGTGGACAAAGGATTTGTGAACTACAAGGCATATGGTAAAAGCCACCAGTATTTTGCCATCGTGAGCAAGGAAGAGTACAGCCATAAAACCGTGAAGAGTCTTGTATCCGGCTATTTTGAAGGTTCTTTCAGCAATATGGTGTCCTTCTTTGTAAAGGAAAAAGACATGAGTGTGGCTGAGCTGGAGAAATTATTACAACAGATCAAAAACGCGAAAAAATGACGCCATTACTTGTTTACCTCGCCAAGGTGGTCATCTGTTCCGGCATCCTGTACGCCTACTACTACGCGATGCTGCGCAACAACCGCTTCCATCAGTGGAACCGGTACTACCTGCTGCTGTGCACGATCCTGAGCCTCACCGTGCCGCTGCTGCGCATTCCCATGCCGTTTACCCAGGCAGGCCCGGAAACCATCTACGTGTATACGAGCCAGGTAGTCACCCTGCGCGAACAGGTACTGGCCCCTTCCGAAGTATCGCTGATGGCGACCATCAACTGGAGCACCCTGTTATACGGCTTCGTACTGTTTGCGTTGCTGCTGCGCATCGCAGGCGGGTACTGGAAAATCCTGTCACTCATCCGCAGCAGCCGCGTGGAATTCCTGCAACCTTACTGGCTGGTGCTGTCTGAAAAGGTGACGTCGCCGTTCTCATTTTTCCGCTACATTTTCTGGAATGAAACTTTCCACGCCGAAACCAGCGAGGGCCGCCAGATGCTGCAGCACGAAATGGTGCATTTGCAGGAAAGGCACAGTTGGGATAAACTCTTTATGGAACTGGTGACCGCGGCCTGCTGGATCAATCCGTTCTTTCACCTGATCAAACGCGAGCTGGCTGTCATCCACGAATTCATTGCCGATAAAAAGGCCGTGGTGAACGGCGATGTGCGGGAATATGCGCAAAGCATCCTGCAGATGGCGCTGCAATCGAAACATACGTTCAATATGACGAGCAGTTTCTCACATCAGCCCATCAAACGCCGCATCCTGATGCTGACGCAATCGCGCAACCTGCGGTTCAGCTATCTGCGGCGCCTGCTGATCCTGCCGCTGGCCGTATTTATTTTCAGCGCGCTGGCGTTTGTGGCGGATGATGAGCAGCGCCCGTTCGACTTTTCATCGCTTCCGGCCGTGCCTTCGGAGCCGCTGGTGCTGGAGAAACCGGCGCAGGAAAAGGTATCCCCCCATCCAAAAGTCACCTTCATGCCGCCCGCGGGCATTAAACGCGAAGATATTCCCGCCCGCCCCGACACCGGCCGCCAACAACCGGTTGTTACTGTAGTGGGCTACCCCGCTCCTCCTCCGCCACCAGCTCCGGCCGCAACAGTGACAGGCAATGCAGGCGCCCAAGATACCACCGGGAAGGGTGAAGTATTCACATTCGTGGAACAGCCCCCCCGCTACCCGGGCGGTGAGGAAGCCCTCTTCCGTTACCTCAACCAGTCCATCAAATACCCGCCTATGGCCACGGAAAAAGGGATTTCAGGCACTGTGTTCGTTTCCTTCATTGTCAAAAACAACGGAGCGATTATGGATGTGCGGACTGTGGGAACCCCCAAAGGAGGCGGCCTTGAAGAAGAAGCCATTCGTGTGGTACAGGCCATGGGCAACTGGATCCCCGGCAAACAGAACGGCCGCAACGTGGCTGTGATGTTCAACCTCCCGATCCGCTTCGTATTGGAGAAAAACGGCAAAGTTGACAAGGAACAGGCATCGGCGGACAATAAAAGCCTTCATCGCATCGCAGACCAAATGCCGGTTTTCGGGGGTGGCAATGCAGCCCTGTCCCAATATCTCTCCACGCATTTACGCTACCCCGCGGCCGCGCGCAACGGCAAAATACAGGGAAACGTACTGGTAGCGTTCACCGTACAACCCAACGGCACCCTGGATGATGTCCGTATCGCCAGCCCAAAACTGGGCGGCGGGCTGGAAGAGGAAGCCCTGCGGGTGGTTAAAAACATGCCTGCATGGAAACCTGCGAAGGATAAGGGAAAAATCATACCCGCGGAGGTGCGCCTGCCGATCGCTTTCAGATTGCAATAATTGGAATTATATAGTTTGTAACCAGGTGCGTCGTTTTTACGACGCATTTTTTTTGCATTATCTTCGTTCGAAATTGGTCTCTACCTATGCGCCGGTACCTGCTTTTGTCCGTTTTGCTGCTGCCCGTTCTGCAAACTTCCGCCCAATATACCGATCCGTCTTTCCCCGGCGGCCTCGATTCCCTGCTGCAATACCTTTCCAATAAAGTCATATTCCCTGCCGCGGCGCTGGGCCGAGATGGCCAGCTGGCTTCCGTTTATTTCGACGTGAGCAAAAGCGGTAAAATTTCGCATGTCAAAGCATGGGGATTCGCAAAGGCGACTCCGTACGAGGAAGAAATGATCAGGATGGTAAAGGAAATGCCGGATTGGGAACCGGGCACCATCCGCGGCAAAAAAACCGCCATGAGTTACCACCTCACGGGAAAGTTCTACCTGCATCAACCGGAAGATTCGAATGCCGCCCGCGCGCAGACCATCACGATCGAACAGCCGCCGCGCTTTCCTGGCGGCGAAGCGGGTTTGTCGGCATACCTTGAAAGCAATATTTCTTACCCGTTGCAGGCCGCTCAGCAAAAAACAGGAGGCACCGTGTACGTTATGTTCGTGATAAAAAGCGATGGTTCCATCGTTGATGTAAAAGCACTCGGCACGGCGCTTGGGTATGGCCTTCCTGAAGAAGCCATGCGCCTCGTCAGGGAAATGCCCCGCTGGCAACCGGGCATCCAGAACGGCAAGGGAGTCAATGTGCAGTTCACATTGCCGGTGCGTTTCGAAGTACCCCCGCCACAGGTGCCCCGGTAATATTTCGCACGTTTTTTATATATTCATACTCAAATCCATTATCCCTATGAAATACCTCCTGTTGGTTATGACCATCGCCCTCACCATGCCTGCTGCCGCCCAGCAGTATAAGGATCCCGGCTTCCCCGGCGGCACCGATTCGCTGGTGCAGTTCATCAACAACAACATCAACATTCCCGAAAAAGGCGACTATACGGAAGAAGGCACCATTGCGCAGGCCCGCCTCGTCGTGGACCGCAAAGGAAAAATATCCTTCATCAGCACCGTGCCCACCGGCCTCACCGATCCGTTCAGCCGCGCGCTGGTAAACATGATCAAAAAAATGCCGGACTGGGAGCCCGGGCTCGTAAAAGGCAAAAAGACATTTACGCAATACGTGGTAACCGGGAAGTTTTACCTGCAGCCGCAGCCCGGCCGTGAGCCGCTGCGCACCTTCATGCTCGACATGCCGCCCCACTTTCCCGGCGGCGATATGGCGGCCGCGGAATTCATCAACAGCAAGCTGAGATACCCCCGCCAGGCCGTAGAACAAGGCGTCGGCGGCCAGGTGGTGATCTCCATGCTGATCAGTGAAACCGGTGAGCTCTCCAACTTCCGCGTCATCAGCCAGCCCATCGGGTACGGACTGGAAGAGGAAGCGATGGAAATGATCAAAGCCATGCCGAACTGGGAACCGGCCATCAAAAACGGGGAAAAAGTAGCCGTGGAGCACACTTTCCCGGTGACGTACACCGTCACGAACGGCCGGTAAAACTGACCATGCTTTCCCTTCTTGCCCGACGATCCGGATTCCATGGTGCAACACATTCACCGCCACATCACCATGTGGCGTGAAAGGCAAGCCCGGCAACATCTGAAAACAAATACCCCGACACGATCGTCATCACCGGATACGGCCTCGAACGGGAATGGCTGCGTGCCATATAAAAAATGCCCGGCTGGCGGCCGGGCATTCAAGGAGATAAGCGGATGAAGGCGCAGCACAAACTGCCCGTCAATTTTAAAATGCCGCCTTAGAGATATTCAAATTCGCCGAAGGCGCTTTTTACCGTTACTTTTTTGGCGGGGCTGTCTGTAACACGGCCCACGATCTGCGCATCGATGTTGTACGTCTGGCTGATGCGGATGATATCGGCCGCAATGTTTTCCGGCACGTACAGTTCCATGCGGTGGCCCATGTTGAACACCTGGTACATTTCCTTCCAGCTGGTGCCGGACTGTTCCTGGATGAGCGAGAACAGCGGGGGAATGGGGAACAGGTTGTCTTTGATCACATGCAGGTTTTCGATGAAATGCAGCACCTTGGTCTGCGCACCGCCGCTGCAATGCACCATGCCGTGCACCTGCGGACGGAAGTTTTCGAGAATCTGTTTGATCACCGGCGCGTAGGTGCGGGTGGGTGATAATACGAGTTTGCCCGCGGTGATTTTACCGTGACCGGGAATGTCTACCAGGTCTTTCAGCCCTTTTTTCCCGCTGAACACGAGTTCTTTCGGGATGGCGGGGTCGTATGTTTCGGGATATTTTTCCGCTACGCTTTTATTGAACACGTCGTGGCGCGCGGAGGTAAGGCCGTTGCTGCCCATACCGCCGTTGTATTCGCGTTCGTAAGTGGCCTGTCCGTATGATGCGAGGCCCACCACCACATCGCCGGCGGCAATGCGGTCGTTCGAGATCACATCGGCCCGTTTCATGCGGCAGGTAACGGTGGAATCCACGATGATGGTGCGCACGAGATCGCCCACATCCGCGGTTTCGCCACCGGTGGAATAGATGCCCATCCCGTAACTGCGCAACTCTTCGAGGATTTCTTCGGTGCCGTTGATGATGGCGGCGATCACTTCGCCCGGCACGCGGTTCTTGTTGCGGCCGATGGTGGAGGAAAGCAGGATATTATCGGTGGCGCCCACGCAAAGCAGGTCGTCAGTGTTCATGATGATGGCATCCTGCGCGATACCGCGCCAAACTCCCAGGTCGCCGGTTTCTTTCCAGTAGGCGTACGCCAGCGACGATTTGGTGCCCGCTCCGTCCGCATGCATAATATTGCACCACTGCTCGTCTCCGCCGAGGATGTCCGGGATGATTTTGCAGAACGCGCGGGGAAACAGTCCCTTGTCAATATTACGGATGGCGTTGTGCACATCTTCCTTTCCGGCTGAAACACCCCGCTGGGCGTAGAGGTTTTGATCCACAATTGTAAGTTTAGAAAGTGCAAAAGTAAAAGATTCTGCCCATACGCGGCAAGGCTGCTTTGGATTCCGCCCAAAACATTTAGATTTGCACGGCGTTTTTGAAAATATGACCGTTCCACCATGCAGGTTCACAGAGACTTACAACAATTGCCCGTTTTCAGGAATGCTGTGATCACCATCGGCACATTCGACGGCGTGCATACCGGCCACCAGTACATCCTGCAGCAATTGCAGGAAGCGGCCGCCGCCTGCAACGGCGAAACGGTGATCATCACTTTCGACCCGCACCCGCGGGAGGTGCTGGCGCCGCACGATAAATCCGTTCGCCTGCTTACCACGCTCGACGAAAAAATCATGCTGCTGGAACAACGGGGCATCGATCACCTGGTGGTGGTACCGTTCACCAAAGCGTTTTCGGAGCTCTCCGCCACCGCCTACCTCGAAGATTTTCTTATCCGCACATTCAATCCGCATACCATCATCATCGGCTACGACCACCGTTTCGGCCACAACCGCGAAGGCGGGCTGGAACTGCTGGAGGCGGAGCAACAGAAATTCGGCTTCCGGCTGCTGGAAATCCCCCAGCAGGTGGTGCACGACCTGACCGTGAGCTCCACCAAAATCCGTAAAAGCCTGCTGGAAGGGGCCGTTCAGCTGGCCAACGAATTGCTGGGCTACCCCTATTTCCTCAACGGCACCGTGGTGCATGGCGACAAAATGGGGCGCCAGCTGGGTTTCCCCACCGCCAACATCTCCCTCAACGACAGCCGCAAACTTATCCCCGCCCAGGGCGTATATGCCGTAACGGTAACCACCGGCGGCCGCACGCTCAAAGGAGCGCTGAACATCGGCACCCGGCCTACTTTCAACGGGACCGAACTGAGAATCGAGGTGTTTATCCTTGATTTTAATGAAGACATTTACGGCCATCCCATCCGCGTCAACTTCCTGGATTACATCCGTTCCGACAGAAAATTCGATTCCGTGGAAGCACTGGTGGTGCAGATGAAAGACGATGTGGAAAAAGCCAGGGTACTGGCGGATTAAGCGCCCTTCCTCCCATGCATACTGATGGATTTCCGGGTTTTCAACGAAGGATCAACGAACCTCCACAGGGGGATGAACGAACCTTCACAGGAAAACTGATCGTTCGTTGTAGCTTCGTTGAAGGTTCGTTGATCCTTCGTTGAACACCCAGGTAAGGCAGTGGTACAAAGTACTTTCAATTGACTGATTTGCAATGCGATAGGAGCATTTTGGCCCTGTTTCGACAATCCTCACCACTTATCGGAATACAAGCCAGGCCTGGATTACAGCCACGTTGATCCCCCTCTCCGCCAGTATGGCCTTGATTTCCGGTGGGTTTTCCGGATGAAAATGCGGCGTTTTCCGGCCGTTCCGGCTATGCAGGGTTGCCCAAAACAAAAAAGCCGGCATTCCGGCCGGCTAAAATCACGTACAAACAGCTTTTTAAGGCCGCATTATCCTGAACAGCAATTCCTTCATCAGTTCCCCGTCTTCATTACCACCGTCGCCGATGCCGATGCTGCGCAGGTTGTACTGGTGCAGCAGCAGGATGGCGCGTTCCGCCCCTTCGGCGCCGTAATTGCGGGCCGCGGCCGTGTAATCTTTCAGGAAGAACGGGTGCACGCCCAATGCGGAGGCCATTTCTTTCTCCCCTCCTTTCACGCCGAACAGTAAACTGATTTTCGCAAAGTAGTTATACAGCGCCGGGATGACCATCTGGATGGGTGCGGCTTTGGGGTTGGCGGTGAAATATTTGACGATGCGCATCACCTTCCCGATATCCTGCTGGCCCAGCGCGTTCTGCAATTCAAAAACGTTGTACTCCTTGCTGATGCCAACGTACTTCTCGATGTCGCTTTCGTCTATTTTTTTCCCGGCCGGCAGGTTCACCAGCAGTTTGTCGATTTCGTTGGCGATGCGCGAGAGGTCGTTCCCGATATGATCGGCCAGCAGCACGCAGGCTTTCTCCGAAATGGCGAGGCCCTGACCGCGCACGTAGGCTTCCGCCCAGGAAGGCAGCTGGTTGTCGTACAGCTTTTTGGTGGCCAGCACCACCCCTTTTTCCTTGATAAGCTTCGACATTTTGCTCCGCCCGTCGAGCTTGCCCTGTTTGTGGGCTACGACGAATACGGTGGATTCCAGCGGCTGGGTGATGTAGGCTTCGAGCTTCAGCAGGTCGCGCATGGCCTGCGCTTCCTTCAGTATCACCACCTGGCGTTCCGCAAACATGGGATAACGGCGGCAGGCGTTGATCACGGTGGCCCAGTCGGTATCCTTCCCGTAAAACACGGTCAGGTTAAATCCCTGGTCGGCTTCGCTGAGCAGCTTGTGCTCGGCATATTCCACCACCTGGTCGATAAAAAAATCCTCTTCCCCTTCCAGCCAGTACAGCGGCCGGAACTTGTTGCTTTTCCATTCTTTGATGATATCCTGGTATTCCATGTTCGCGTTAGTTATGTGTGCCCTTTACACAAAAGATACTTCCTCTTTTCCCAGCAGCGGCAGGCCTTTGAACTTGAGCAGCAGCTGGGCGACGGTGAGCACATCTTTCTGGCAGTACTCCACGATCCGGGGGAGGTTCCGTTCTTCCCAGAACACCCGGCCCACCATACTGCCGTCGATATCGTCTTTCGGCGTGGGAATGCCCAGTACGGCGGCCAGCAGCTTGAGGGAGGTATAATTTCTGAACTCGCCGAAACGCCATATCTGCAGGGTATCCAGCATGGGCGACTCCCAGGGTTTGAAATTATGGACCTGCATGGGAGCCGGCAGGTTCAGGCCATTAATTAATGCACGGCGGCAAAGATAGGGAATATCGAACTCGCGGATGTTATGCCCGGCGAACTGGAAACGTGGAAATTTTGTAAAAAATTTCTGCACCAGCTCCAGGAACGCCACCAGCACTTCCTGCTCGTTCTCCCCGGCAAAAGATTTTATACGTAATTGATAATGACCGCCTTCCGTATAAAAAAAACCGGCAGAAATACAGACGATGCGTCCGAATTCGGCATACAAACCTGCCTTTTCTGCGAACGCTTCTTCCCCATTTTCAGATTCTGGCGCAGTTTTTGTATTTTTTTCCAGCCACAGGCGTTGCATATCGTCTGGCAAATGATTGAAGTCTGCCGTTAGCGGAGTAGTTTCTATGTCGAGGAGGAGTAATTGATCGAGGGCAACGGTATTGAGCACAGCCAAAAGAGTTTAAAACGTGTAAATTAAGTAAAATTTAACGTTACAGTTTTTCAGAAAAAATTTTACCCATATAAACAATCAACAAATAAAACAAACATCACTATGGCGGAAAACACTTTCAATACCGGTACGCCCGGTACTTCCGGACCTGAAAAACCAAAAAGCAACAAAAACGGAGTTATTTACGGGGTTCTCATTGCCGCGCTGGTGGGTACTTGGGGGTACATGTTTTATGACAAGAGCCAGACGAGCAAGGAACTTGTGGTGAAAGAAAATCAGCTGGATACACTGACCAATTCCCGGAACGAACTGCAATCCGAGTACGATGCCGCCCAGGCCCGCCTGGACGACCTGATCTCCCAGAACAGCCGCATGGACAGCCTTGTAAAAAGCAAGGACAAAGAAATTGCGGACATGAAGGGCCGTATCAGCAGCATCCTCAGCAATAAAAACGCGACAGCTGCCGAGCTGGCCGAAGCAAGAAGGCTGATCGACCAGCTGAAAGCCTCCACCGAGTCTTACGTACAAACCATCGAAAGACTGGAAGGTGAGAAAATCGTGATCACCGGCGAACGCGACGTAGCCCGTAAAGAGCGCGACTCTGTAACCACTGTGAAAGACAGCCTGGGCAAACGCGTTGAAATCGGCTCCGTGCTGCACGCTTCCAATATCAAACTGTCGCCCATCAACGTTCGGCGCAACGGCAAAGAAGAAGTAACCAGCAAAGCCAAAAGGGCCGATATGATGCGCGTGAGCTTCGACGTAGACAACCGCATTGCCACCACCGGCGATAAAGACATCTACGTAGCCATCACCGCTCCCGACGGTTCTCCCCTGGCTGTAGAAGCCCTGGGCAGCGGCCGCTTCACCCTGGAAGACGGTACCGAAAAACTGTACACCGTTAAGAAAACCGTTTCTTACGTGGCAGGCGGCACCACCCCGGTGAGCATGGACTGGAAACAGAATTCCGATTTCAAACCCGGTGACTACACCGTGGAAATATACCAGGACGGTTTCAGGATCGGCGCCGGTAAAGTAAATCTTAAAAAAGGCGGTCTCTTTAATTAACAGACCCACGATAGACAATCCAACATTCGATAAGCACAAAGGTGCGGCCGCGAGCCGCACCTTTTTTATTCCTGTCAGGATTGTTAAAGATTGGTTATTGAATTTAAAATATATATAAAAATAAGATAAAATTAACTTTCTTTGCGAAGAATTCCGGAAAACGGTATCCCCAGGTACATTTTCCGCTGAATTTTCTGGAAACCGGTGCTTGTGACGATTGTTTCGTCTTCGTTAGACTGAATTATGGAGCTATTCGATAATATTTATGACATGGACACAAATAAGGTAGTTTATGTAATCGACGATGATGAGATTTTCCACTTTATTGTTAAGAAGATGTTTGGATTGCAAGGTTGGAATGTAGCGGTGAATTCCTTTTTATCCGCAGAAGACGCCATTGAGGACCTGAGCTCTTTTGCCGAACGGAACCTGCCCTGCCTCATCATTCTGGATATGAACATGCAGCGCATGAACGGATGGGATTTTATAGAGGCGTTCCGTGGGCTCAAAAACCGTTTACGGAAGCATGTGCCGATCATCATGTGCTCTTCGTCGATGAACATCCAGGATATGGAGAAAGTCAAAAAAACACCCGAGCTGATGGCTTACATTACCAAGCCGCTCGACAAATCGAAAATGAAAGTCATTGAAGAATATCTCTGAAAAGAGAGCTATACCCAAAAAAGTAACCCATAAAAAAAGAGCGGAATCATTTCCGCTCTTTTGCATTTATCTATTTTTCATTTTCTGCTATGCTGTAACAGCCTCCCCGTACATTTCGGCGCGGAGGTTTTTCACCCGCTCGTCTGCCAGGTATTCATCGAAGGAGCACAGGCGGTCGATGATGCCGGAAGGCGTGATTTCGATGATGCGGTTGGCTACGGATTGCATGAAGGTGTGGTCATGCGTGGTAAACAGCACAATCCCTTTAAAGTCTTTCATGCTTTCGTTGAACGACTGGATGGATTCCAGGTCGAGGTGGTTGGTGGGCTCGTCGAGGATCACCACGTTGGGGTCCTGCAGCATCATGCGCGATACCATGCAGCGTACTTTTTCGCCACCGCTCAGTACCGTCGTTTTTTTCATGATTTCGTCGCCGCTGAAGAGCATCCGGCCCAGGAAGCCGCGCAGGAAGGGCTCGTCCACATCGGTTACATGCGGCGGCACGTACTGGCGCAGCCAGTCCATCAGGTTATAGTTGCTTTTGAAGAATTCCGCGTTATCGTCGGGCAGGTAGGCTTTGGTAACGGTGGTGCCCCATTCGAGCTTGCCGCCGTCTGCCTGCTGGTCGCCGTTGATGATGTCGAAGAAGGTGCTCAGGGCCATGTGGTCTTTAGACAGGAAAGCGATTTTGTCGCCTTTGTTCACGGAGAACGTCACATCGCTGAACAGCTTGCGGCCGTCGATGCTTTTCTCCAGTTTTTCCACGTTCAGGATCTGGTTCCCTACTTCACGCAGCTGTTTGAAGATGATGCCGGGATATTTACGGCTGGAAGGCTCGATGTCTTCGATCACCAGTTTCTCCAGGGCTTTCTTACGGGAAGTAGCCTGTTTGGATTTGGAGGCGTTGGCGCTGAAGCGGGCGATAAAGTCCAGGAGGTCTTTCCGCTTGTCTTCCATCTTCTTGTTCTTATCGTTGATCTGGCGGGCCATTAACTGGCTGGATTCGTACCAGAAGGAGTAGTTACCGGTGAAAATCTTGATTTTGGCGCGGTCTACGTCGGCCACGTGGGTACACACGGCGTCGAGGAAGTGACGGTCGTGGCTCACCACGATCACGATGTTTTCATAGTCAGCCAGGAAGTTTTCGAGCCAGCCGATGGTTTCCACGTCGAGGTGGTTCGTCGGTTCGTCGAGCAGCAGGATGTCCGGGTTGCCGAACAGGGCCTGTGCCAGCAGTACACGCACTTTGAGGGCCCCGCTCAGGTCTTTCATGAGTACCTGGTGCAGTTCTTCCTTCACGCCCAGGTCGCCCAGCAGCACCCCTGCGTCGCTTTCGGCGGTATAACCGCCCATTTCGCCGTACTCCGCTTCCAGTTCGCCGGCACGCATGCCGTCTTCTTCCGTGAAGTCTTCCTTAGCGTAAATGCTGTCTCTTTCCGCGGCGATTTCCCAGAGCTTTTTATTGCCCATGAGTACCGTGTTCAGGACGGTGATTTCGTCGAACTCGTAGTGGTTCTGCTTGAGGACAGACATACGCTCGCCGGGGGTGATTTCCACCGTGCCTTTGTTGGGTTCGATTTCCCCGGACAGGATTTTCAGGAAAGTGGACTTCCCGGCACCATTGGCGCCGATCACTCCATAGCAGTTACCTTTCGTAAAGTTGATATTCACTTCATCGAACAAAACCCTCTTACCGAAAGAAAGCGTGACATTTTTAACACTAATCATTGCTGGCTGTAAATTTGAAGCCGCAAAGTTACGAAATATACGGGATATCTCCACCCTATTCCGAAAGCCCTCCCATGGTGCTCATTGAACAATTTTCCGATATGTATTGTTAACAATTACAACTAAAAAGCAGTGTTATGATACATCAACTGGCAAAATATTGGTGGCTGGTGGCGCTCCGGGGCGTGCTGGCCGTGCTTTTCGCCATCCTGGCCTTTCTCTGGCCGGCCATCACCCTGTCTATCCTGGTGATTTTCCTGGGCGCCTACCTGTTCGTGGACGGCATTTTCACCCTCGTGCACGGGTTCCGCATCATGAAAACCGACAGCCACTGGTGGGCGCTGGTGCTGGAGGGCCTGGTGAGCGTCGTGGCGGGGCTCATTGCGCTGTTCAGCCCGGGCATAACGGCCCTGTTCCTCGTGGTGCTGGTGGCCATCTGGTCGCTGGTAACGGGCATACTGGAAATCATACTGGCCATCCGGCTGCGGAAGGAGATCACCAACGAATGGATGCTGATCCTGGCCGGGGTACTGTCTATTGTATTCGGGATAATACTGCTGGCCCAGCCGCTTACCGGCGTGGTGGTGATTTCGTGGTGGCTGGCGTTTTACGCGCTGTTTTTCGGGATATTCCTCATTTCGGTGGGTTTCCGGCTGAAAAAACTGGCCAGGTAGCCGTTTCCGGCGCATCCAGGGTGGAGGCCCCCGGCGCTCCTATCCCTGCCGGCAGCCCCCGGCGAAGTGAAATGCAGGACAACCGGGAAGCAGCCCGGCAACTGCGCTGCCGGACAAGCAAAAATCAGTTTCAAAAGAGCAGGGAAAACCCCGCCGAAAATAACTCAGGTGTGCAGAAAGAAGGGCTGGCCGTTTAAGGCCAGCCCTTCTTTCTGTATTATCAGGCAGACGTTTTCACTTCGCCCGCACACTCCCCTACTTCGAAATCCCTTCCAGGTAAAAGAGGAACGCATATTGCAGCGCTACGTCTTTCAGCGCTTTAAACCGGCCGGACGCACCGCCGTGCCCCGCATCCATATTGGTTTCGAGCAGCAGCAGGTTATCGCCGGTTTTCATTTCGCGCAGTTTGGCCACCCATTTCGCGGGCTCAAAATACTGTACCTGCGAATCGTGGAGACCAGTGGTCACCAGCATGTTCGGGTAAGCTTTGGGGGCTACGTTGTCGTAGGGCGAATAGGACTTCATGTATTCGTAGGAATCCTTGTTGTTGGGATTGCCCCATTCGTCGTATTCCCCGGTGGTCAGGGGTATCGACGCATCGAGCATGGTGGTCATCACGTCCACGAACGGTACGGCGGCGATGATGCCCCTCCAGAGGTCAGGGCGCATGTTGATCACGGCGCCCATCAGCAGGCCGCCTGCGCTGCCGCCCATGGCATACAGGTGTTCTTTGGTGGTGTATTTTTCTTTGATGAGGAATTCGGCGCAGTCGATGAAATCGGTGAAGGTGTTTTTCTTTTTGAACATCTTGCCGTCTTCATACCACTGCCTTCCCATTTCCTGTCCGCCGCGGATGTGCGCGATCGCATAGGCAAAGCCGCGGTCGAGCAGGCTGATGCGGTTGCTGTTGAAATACGGGTCCATCGAGGCCCCGTAAGAACCGTACCCATACAGCAGCAGCGGCTGTTTCCCGTTTTTCTCGAATCCCTTTTTATACACCAGCGAAATGGGCACTTTGGTGCCGTCGGTAGCCGTGGCAAAGAGCCTTTCCGTTACATAGTTTTTCGGGTCGTACCCGCCCAGCACTTCCTGCTGTTTTTTCAGCTGCTTTTCCTTTGTATCCATGTTATAGTCAAAGGTGGAATTGGGCGTCGTGAGGGAGGTATAACCGTAGCGCAGCTGTTTGCTGTCCATTTCCGGGTTGGTGGAAACGTAGGCCACATAAGCCGGTTCACCGAAGTCGAGGTAATGCTCCTGGCCGCTGAGGCTGTTGATGATGCGTAATTGCGACAGCCCGTTTTTACGTTCGCTCAGCACCATGTAGTTGGAAAACAGTTCCATGCCTTCGAGCAAAACGTCGGTGCGGTGGGCGATCACTTCCTTCCAGTTTTCCTTGCCGGTTTTGTCGAGCGGCGTTTCCATCAGGCGGAAGTTCTTCGCGTCCTGGTTGGTGATCACATAAAACTTGTCGCCGCGATGATCGATATCATAGAGCATATCTTTTTCGCGCGGGTGGAATATTTTGAACACGCCTTCGGGATTGTCCGCATCGAGGATGCGGTATTCAGACGAAAGCGTGGCGCTGGAGCCGATCACGATATACTTGCGTGATTTTGTTTTGTACACCCAGGTGTTGTAGGTATCGTCCTTTTCGAAGAACACCACTTTGTCCGTTTTCGGTTCGGTGCCCAGTATGTGTTTGGAGATACTTTCGGAGCGGAGCGTGGAATCGTTCTTACGGGTATAGAACAACGTTTTGTTGTCGTTCGCCCAGGTAGAGCCGCCGGTGGTATTGGCAATGATATCGGGCAGCAGTTCCCCCGTTTCGAGGTTCTTGAAATAAATGGTGTATTTGCGCCGGCTCACGGTATCCACGCCGTAGGCCACCAGTTTATTATCGGGGCTCACGCTCATGCCGGCCACGTTGTAATAGGCGTATCCTTTGGCGAGGTCGTTCACGTTGAGCATCACCTCTTCCGGGGCCGATTCGCTGCCTTTTTTGCGGCAGTAGATGGGATATTCCTTGCCTTCTTCAAAGCGGGTATAATACACATACCCGTTGGAGAAATAAGGCACCGATTCATCTTTTTCCTTGATGCGGCCTTTTAATTCGTCGTACAGCTTTTCCCGGAACTCCTTCACGGGCGAAAGCATCGTATCGGTGTATTTATTTTCGGCGGTGAGGTAGGCGATCACTTTCGGGTTCTCGCGCTGGTTGAGCCAATAATAGTCGTCGGTCCGCACATCTCCGTGGATGGCGGGAAATTCATGCCGGATCTTTTCAGCTACGGGCGGTTTCACATTCATTTTCTCCTGTTTTTTTTCTGCGTTGTTACAGGCTGCCAGGGCAGCGGCAGCCAATAGCGGGATGGTAAAAGCTTTCATAATACAGGTTTAGGATAATTAAATGTAAGGAAAAAAAGCGTCCCCTGAAGATTCCGGGAAAGGAACCTGCAGGGGACGACTGTCTTTATCAAAAGCTGCTTATTTAATCTTCATACGCTCGCTGTCCCAATGAATCACTTTTTTGGAGAAGTAGCTTTCGTTGGCTGCCAGTGCGGGCCCTGCGGCGCGCAACCCGAAGGTGGCGTCTTCCACCACCTGCTTTTTATTGCGCATGGCTTCGAAGAAATTCACGAAGTGATCGTAGCGGTCGTCGTAACCGGCCGGGGCGCGGTAAGCGGCTTCGGTGGTTTTGGCCTGGGCGCGGTCCGCTTCCGAATATTTGGCGTTGTAGGCTTTCACGAATGCTTCCTGTTCTTTTCTGGTGAAGGTGTTGTAGGTGTCCCATCCGCCGTAACCCGGTGCTACGGGGAGTTTGTGCTGTTTCACTTTAAAGTCGTTCCAGCCCATTTCCATCACGCCTTCCGTGCCGATGAGGCGGGTGAATTCACCGCCGCCGCCGCCGTCCGCGAAATTCACGCGCAGGGTCATCTGGAAAGCGGGATGCTCTTTGGTGGCAGGGTAATCGAAGATGGCCACCATCACATCGGGCACATCGCGGCCGTCTTTCCACTGCACCAGGTTGCCGCTGGAATAGATGTTGGACGGGCCTTTGGAGCCTACGATGAAATGCAGGCCGGTGATGAGGTGCACGAACAGGTCGCCGGGCACACCGGTACCGTAGGCGCGGTAGTTCCTCCAACGGAAGAAGCGGACGGGGTCGAAAGGCACCTTGCCGGTATCTTTCAGGAAGGTATCGAAATCGATGTTTTTCGGGTTGGCGTCTGTGGGAATGGAATACTGCCAGGCGCCGAGGGCGCTGTGGCGGTCTATTTTCGCTTCCACGAGGTTGAGCTGGCCGATGTCGCCGGCGAGGTAACGTTTGCGGGCCTCCGCGAGGGCTACGCTGCTCACGCGCTGGCTGCCCACCTGGAACACGGCTTTGGTGCGCTGCTGGGCGGCAATCACCTTATGCCCTTCCTCTATCTGCTGCACCATGGGCTTTTCGCAATACACGGCCTTGCCTTTTTCCATGGCGGCGATCGACTGCGTATCGTGCCAGTGGTCGGGCGTGGCGATGATCACGGCGTCGATGTCCTTGCGTTCCAGTATCTCGCGGTAATCGCGGGTGGTGAAGAGGTGGTTGCCATACACGCTTCTGGCTTTCTCGAGGTGGCCGTCGTACAGGTCGGCCACGGCCACCAGTTCAACGCCGGGTACTTTCAGGGCGGTGTTGACGTCGCCGAAACCCATAATCCCCATACCAATACCGGCTATACGAATTTTGTCATTTGCGCTGACGGGTCTGGAGGGTTCAAGGAGGTACTGTTTGGTAGGGTCTGCTGCAAAAGCGCCCAGAGAGCCGGCGCCCAGCAATGCGGCAGTGCTGCTTAGCTGCCTGATAAACTTACGACGGGAATTAGACATGATTTCGCGATTTAAGTGCCTTACAAGATAATAAAAAACACGGGCGGCGCAAATGGAGAAACAGGGCGGGCGGTGCAAAACCGGGAGCAATGAAAAGATAGCGGGGTGTGCGGAGGAAAGAAGGCGCTGCTGCCCTGCGGCGCGGCCATGGAAGCATCACTGCCCTTCCGGTCAACGATCCGCGCCGCTGAGCGAAAACAGTGGCTGTGAAAAGCAGTAACCGTTGTGGGAATGCGGACACGTGGGCGGGATATCAGGGAGAGCGGACAACCATCGCGAAAACAAAAAAGGCCGCCGGTAACCCGGCAGCCTTCCGTTATTTTTATCCCGGAGGGATTATGCTTCAGAAGAAAACCCTGCCCTGATGAACTCACGGTTGAGCCGTGCGATGTTGGTGAGGGAGATGCCTTTGGGACATTCGGCTTCGCAGGCGCCGGTATTGGTACAGCTGCCGAAACCTTCCTTGTCCATTTGCGCCACCATGTTGAGCGCGCGTTGCGTACGCTCGGGGTCGCCCTGCGGCAGCAATGCCAGCTGCGATACTTTCGCGGAGGTGAACAGCATGGCCGAAGAGTTTTTACAGGCGGCCACGCAGGCGCCGCACCCGATACAGGCCGCAGCGGCAAACGCATGGTCTGCATCCGTTTTGTCGATCGGAATGGCGTTGGCATCCACCGCGTTACCCGTGTTCACGGAAATGTAACCGCCGGCCTGGATGATGCGGTCGAACGCGGAGCGGTCTACCGTCAGGTCTTTGATCACCGGGAAAGCCGCAGCGCGCCAGGGTTCCACCACGATGGTATCACCGTCGTTGTACGCCCGCATGTGCAGCTGGCAGGTGGTGGTTTCGTGCCAGGGGCCGTGTGCGCGGCCGTTGATATACATAGAGCATGCACCACAGATACCTTCACGGCAGTCGTGGTCAAATGCGATGGGTTCTTTGCCTTCGTTGATCAAACGCTCATTCAGCACGTCGAACATTTCCAGGAAAGACATGTCTTTGCTTACATCCGAAACCTCAAAGGTTTCAAAGCGGCCTTTGTCTTTATTGTTCTGCTGGCGCCAAATTTTTAATGTGAGCTTCATAATTGTTATTCTTAATCGTGAATGGTAAAGCGGTTCCTTATTTGTAGCTGCGCTGGGACGGGTGAACGATCTCGAAGTTCAGCGCCTCTTTGTGCAGGTCGAAGTTGCCGGGGCCTTTGTATTCCCAGGCGGCTACGAAAGAAAAGTTCTCGTCGTCGCGTTTAGCTTCGCCTTCTTCGGTTTGAGATTCTTCACGGAAGTGACCGCCGCAGGATTCTCTTCTCATCAGTGCGTCCATGCACATCAGTTCGCCCAGTTCCAGGAAGTCGGCCACGCGGCCCGCTTTTTCCAGTTCGGGGTTGAATTCGTGCTGGGTGCCGGGGATGCGCACGTCTTTCCAGAATTCTTCTTTCAGCGTACGGATCTCGTTGATGGCTTCTTTCAGGCCCTGTTCGTTCCTGGCCATGCCGCATTTGTCCCACATGATTTTACCGAGCGCTTTATGGAAGTGGTCTACAGAATGCTTGCCCTTGATATTCATCAGGGTATCGAGCTGGCCCTGTACGTGTTTCTCGGCTTCCACGAAAGCGGGGTGATCGAGGGGAATGGGTTTGGTATGGATCTCATCGGCGAGGTAGTTACCGATGGTGTAAGGGATCACGAAATAACCGTCGGCCAGGCCCTGCATGAGCGCGGATGCACCGAGGCGGTTGGCGCCGTGGTCGGAGAAGTTGGCTTCGCCGAGGGCGTAGAGGCCGGGCACGGTGGTCATCAGCTCGTAATCCACCCACAGGCCGCCCATGGTGTAGTGCACCGCGGGGTAAATGCGCATCGGGGTCTCGTACGGGTTCTCGCCGGTGATTTTGGCATACATGTCGAACAGGTTGCCGTATTTTTCGGCTACCACGGCTTTACCCATGGCGATGATCTCGTCTTTGGGCGCATGGTCCTGGCCTTTTTTGCTGGCCTCGATGGTGCCGTAACGCACGATGGCGTCTGCATAATCGAGATACACGGCCATTTTGGAAGTGCCTACGCCATAACCGGCGTCGCATCTTTCCTTGGCGGCGCGGGAGGCCACGTCGCGGGGAACGAGGTTACCGAAAGCGGGATATCTTCTTTCGAGGTAATAGTCCCTTTCTTCTTCCGGGATATCAACAGGTTTGCGGTTGTCGTCTTTTTTCCTGGGCACCCAGATGCGGCCGTCGTTGCGGAGCGACTCGGACATGAGCGTGAGTTTGCTCTGGTGGTCGCCGGAAACGGGGATACAGGTGGGGTGGATCTGCGTAAAGCAGGGGTTGCCGAAGAACGCGCCGGATTTGTGGGCTTTCCAGGCCGCGGTGGCGTTGGAGCCCATGGCGTTGGTGGACAGGAAAAACACGTTGCCGTAACCGCCGCTGCAGATGAGCACGGCATGGCCGAAGTGCCTTTCCAGTTTGCCGGAAACGAGATCGCGGGCAATGATGCCGCGGGCTTTTCCGTCTACTTTCACCACGTCGAGCATTTCGTGGCGGTTGTACATTTTTACGTTACCGAGGGCTACCTGGCGCTGTAAAGCGGAGTAGGCGCCCAGCAGCAGCTGCTGACCGGTCTGGCCGGCGGCGTAGAACGTACGCTGTACCTGGGTACCGCCGAAAGAGCGGTTGCTGAGCAGGCCGCCATATTCGCGGGCGAAGGGAACACCCTGTGCCACGCACTGGTCGATAATGGCAGCGCTCACTTCGGCGAGGCGGTATACGTTGCCTTCGCGGGCGCGGTAGTCGCCGCCTTTTACGGTATCATAAAACAGGCGGAACACGGAGTCGCCATCGTTCTGGTAGTTTTTAGCGGCGTTGATACCCCCCTGCGCAGCGATGCTGTGCGCGCGGCGGGCGCTGTCCTGGAAACAGAAAGCCTTCACCTTGTAACCCAATTCAGCCAGAGAAGCCGCTGCAGAAGCACCAGCCAGGCCGGTACCAATTACAATTACTTCCAGCTTCCGTTTGTTGGCCGGGTTCACCAGCTTCACGGTGCTTTTATATTTGCTCCATTTGGTTTCCAGCGAACCTGCAGGAATTTTTGCGTTCAACATATATCCTTGCTTTATCAGATTTGTTTTAAGTAAATAACAACGGGAATAACGGCAAACCCAACGGGGATGAGGATACCGAAGATCCAGATGCCGATGAAATGCAGCATTCCGTTGTACTTTTTGTGATTCAGCCCGAAGGTCTGGCAGGCACTTCTGAAGCCGTGGATGAGGTGGAAAGAAAGGGCGATCATCCCGATCACGTACAGGGCCACGATCCACCACTCTTTAAAGGCGAACCAAACCACTTCATAGAGGTTGCCCACTTCGGTTACGGCGCCGTAGCTTACTTTACCGATGTCGCCATAGTGCATGGCCCACCAGAACTGTGAAAGGTGGATAACGATGAAGATGAAGAGAATGCTGCCCATCACGGCCATCTGGCGGCTGTACCAGGAGGATGTTTTGTTGCCGGGCTGTACCGCGTATTTAACGGGGCGCGCAGCGCGGTTGCGGATGGTGAGCTGGATGGCGATCACCGCATGCAGCAGGATCACGATTTTAAGGCCCCAGGCGATGAACTGGATCAAACCGTTATGCCCCATGAAAGCCGCATAAGTGTTGAAGGCTTCTCCTCCGTCTTCCTTCAGCAGGGAGAGGTTTCCGGCCAGGTGCACGATCACGAACGAGCACAAAAACAAACCGGTAGCGCCTACCAGCAATTTTTTACCAATGGTGGTATTAAAGAATTGCGACCATTTCATAAGATACGTTCTAAGCTTCCTTTAGTATGAATAAATAAGTGAAATGTCGGGCAAATGTATAACATGAAAAATTAAAATCAAATGATAATTATCACGAAATAACCCTATTCGAGGCGGCGCATCATCCAGTTATCCACCAGATTAAACAGGTGCTGGGGCAGAAAAGTTCGCCATTTCGGTTCGTCGAACAGGTGCACGTAGTTGTCCAGCCGGGCCCTTTCAAACTCCTGACGGGTTTGTACCGGCATGTTGAGGATCGCCACCCAGCCGCCTTCATCCCGGATATCCTCCCACCATTCTTCGTAATAACAGTCGTCTGAAGAATAGAAATTGAGCACATTTTCAGCGATGAGGATGAATTTATGGATGCCCCGGGCAATCAGCACATCCATGATATCCCGCTTCAGGGTCATGATGTTGTTTTCCACGGCATCGTTCCATTCCCCGATCAGCTCGATGATGGCATAGTTAAACTGGTAATCCGCGAAGAGGATCTTCATGTACAGGTTGGGGGCGCCGAAATCGTCCCACTGCGGATGGATGTAATAGTTGTAAACGGTGTTGTTGAATTCGAATTCACTATACTCCCGCCCATAGAACGGCGACAGCTCGTCTTCCTCCGCTGTATACAGGTGCCGCCAGTTGTAAAATGGTTCTATAGTGTGCATGGCGGCAATTTATGATTTTTTTTTATTGCCTGCTTTCCACGGCGCGCTTCACGCTGCCGAATTCCAGCAGGAGCTCCTTCGCCGCGTCGTAGTCGCTCAGCTGCAGCTGTTCCATCACCATTTTCACGCCGCGGTCCACGAGCTTTTCGTTGCTCAGCTGCATGTTCACCATTTTATTATCCTCAACCCTGCCGAGCTGTATCATCACGGTGGTGGAGATCATGTTGAGCACGAGCTTCTGCGCGGTGCCGCTTTTCATGCGGGTGCTGCCGGTCACGAACTCGGGGCCCACCACCACTTCCACGGGATAGTCGGCCTGCTCCGATACGGGCGAACCGGGATTGCAGCTGATGCTGCCGGTAACGATGCCGTGCTCGCGGCAGGCTTTCAGGGCGCCGATCACGTAGGGCGTGGTGCCGCTGGCGGCAATGCCGATCACCACGTCTTTCTCGGTGATGTTATACTGCTGCAGGTCGCGCCAGCCCTGCTCCCGGTCGTCTTCGGCGTTTTCCACGGCGCGGCGGATGGCGGAGTCGCCGCCGGCAATGAGGCCTACCACCAGGCCTTGGGGAACACCGTACGTAGGCGGGCATTCGGACGCGTCCAGTATACCCAAACGGCCGCTGGTGCCGGCTCCCATGTAAAAGAGGCGGCCGCCGGCCAGCATTTTATCGGCAATAACTGCGGTGAGTTGCGTGATTTGCGGGATGGCCTTTTCCACGGCCAGGGGAACGGTTTTGTCTTCGTTATTGATGTTGATCAGCACTTCCTGGATGGTCATCGTTTCGAGATGACGGTAGTGGCTGGGTTGTTCTGTTACTTTGGTAAATGCCATATCCTATTTAGCTTCATGATAAACGGCGAGCCCGTCCATCGGGTTTTTGAGTATTCTGCCCAGTTGCAGCTCGTACAACTGGCAAAGCTCTTCGATTATATCGCGGAAGTGCCAGGCCACGCTGCCGGTGAAGTGCAGAGGTGCAGTCCAGCTCTCCGAATATTTGTAGAGGTGGTTAAAGAAAAAGTCGTTCAGCCCGTCTTCGAGGATGTTCTCGATCATATAGTGACCGCGGTTTTCGGAGAGGAAGGGGGTGAAGGAGGCCAGGTACCGGTTGGGCATCGGCTTGCGGTACACGTTTTCGAGGATGGTGTCTTTGTTCACGCCGAACTTCTGGTCGAAGCGGAAACGCATTTCATCATCGAAGGTCTGGTACAGGTAGTACTGCAATATTTTTTTCCCGAGGAAGGCGCCGCTGCCTTCGTCGCCGAGCACGTAGCCCAGGCCGGGATTGTTTTTGACGATGTCTTCCCCGTCGTAATAACAGGAGTTGGAGCCGGTGCCGAGGATGCTGGCGATACCGGGCTCTCGGCCGCACAGCGCGCGGGCGGCGGCCATCAGGTCGTGATTCACTTCGATTTTCGCCTCCGGCCAGATGGCGTGCAGGCTTTTATGCACCAGTTTGACGTTCTGCTCCGCCGCACAGCCGGTACCGTAGTAAAACACCTCATCCGGCACGGCGCCTTCCAGCTGCGGCAGCAGTTCCACCTTAATCAGTTCTTCCATCTGCACGCTGGTGAGAAAATAGGGACTCATACCTTGTGTAAGGTACGTCTTCCTTTCTTTACCGCTCATCAGGCACCATTCTGCTTTTGTAGACCCGCTATCCGCTACCAGCTTGACTTTCGAAGGCATATCCGATCGTTTATGAAATTAAGGAATTGATGTAGATGTTTTGCTTATGAATATGTTATTTTTGTCACAAGTTAAGCAAAAGGGTTTTACCCGTCAACGTTTTAAATATCTATATGTCTGACAACAGGAAGTTAAAAGTTTTTTTGCCCCTCCTATTTGCCCTGGTACTGGCCCTGGGCATGTTCCTGGGGCATAAGATGCCGGCCGCGCGCAACAGTGATTCCGCCATCTTTTTCAACAACAGACGGAGCTCTTTACAGGAAGTGATGGACCTGCTGAAGTATAAATATGTAGACACGCTCGACCTCGGGGAGGCGCAGGAAGAAGCCATCGAGGGCCTGCTCGGCCACCTCGACCCGCACTCCATATATATCCCCCCCGCCGACGTGCAGGAAGTGAACGAAGATCTCGACGGCAACTTCGAGGGCATCGGGGTGGAATTCAATATCATCCGCGACACGGTGAATATCCTGAGCGTGATCGCCGGCGGCCCTTCCGATGCGGCCGGTGTGCTCACGGGCGATAAAATACTGAAGGTGAACGATACCGTGCATGTGGCCGGTAAAAACATCACCTCCGAGAAAATCCGCAAGCTGCTCCGCGGCCCGCGCAGTTCCACGGTGAAAGTGACCATGCTGCGCGGCAGCAAACAGCTGGACGTGCTCATCAAACGCGGCGTGATACCCCTGTACAGCGTAGACGCCAGTTACATGGCCGCTCCCGGTACCGGCTATATCAAAATCAGCAAGTTCGCCGCCACCACCTACACCGAATTCATGGAAGCGGTGCGCAAGCTCAACAAGCAGGGCATGGAAAAACTGGTGATCGACCTCCGCCAGAACGGCGGCGGTTTCCTGGATGCCGCCACCCGCCTGGCCGACGAACTGCTCGAAGGCAACAAACTGATCGTTTATACACAGGGCAAAAGCTCGCCGCGCCAGGACTTCAAATGCACCCGCCCCGGCGTATTCGAAAAAGGCGCCCTTACCGTATTGATCGACGAAGGTTCCGCCTCCGCCAGCGAAGTGCTCGCCGGCGCCGTGCAGGACTGGGACCGTGGCGAGATCATCGGCCGCCGCAGCTTCGGCAAAGGCCTGGTGCAGGAACCGTTCGACCTCAGCAACGGCGGCACCCTGCGCCTGACGGTAGCCCGCTACTACCTCCCCTCCGGCAGAAGCATCCAGAAAAGCTACCAGAACGGCCGCGAAGCGTATGAAGAGGATATCGCCAACCGCTACAGCCATGGCGAATTCCTGAACCGCGACAGCATCCGCCCCATCGATACCGCCAAGTTCGAAACGGCCGGCGGTAAAACCGTGTACGGCGGCGGCGGCATCATGCCCGACGTGTTTGTGCCGTTCGACACCACGCGTTATTCCAATATGCTCACACAGCTGTATAACCGCAATATTTTCGGCGATTTCATCTATGAATATTACACCGCCCACGCAGGCGACTTCAAAAAATACAAAGACGCCGTGGCCTTCAACAACGAATTCACGGTGGATAACGGCCTCATGAGCGCATTCAGGACACATGCCGGCAACGCCAGGGTGGACATGAGCAAAATGACCGCGAAAGACGAGGCTGAAGTAAAACTGCGGCTGAAGGCGCTCCTGGCCCGGCAGCTGTGGCGTAGCGAAGGGTTTTACATCGTGACCAACACCAACGACCCGGTGCTGCTACGCGCCATCGAAGAGCTCAAAAAAATGAAGTGATAAAAACTCCCGGTGCTGCCGGGAGTTTTGCTTTTATACCGTGTCGGGTTTTTTATCGATAGCCGGCTCCAGCCTGCAATACAATATGCTGGCCGATAGCGTCACCAGGTACATGCCCAGCGTGATCGACACCAGCCTGTCTGCATACTCCAATCCCCCCAGGTAGATCACGCAGCCGTAAGTAAGCACCCACAGCAGGTTGCCGGCGGCCAGGCACCAGTACTTCTTTTCTTTGTCGCCCTGCACTTTACGGTTGATCTGCCGTACGGCGAGGTTGAACAGGAGAAAAGCCGGGATAGACACCACGGTGCCCCAGCAGAACATGATCAGGAAAAGGAACCAGCAGTAAGTGAGGTCCGTCAGGTTTGTTACCAGCATCAGGAAAATGCTCAGTAACGGGGAAAGCGCCAGGCTGTTGCCCCATACGCGCACAACAAATGCAGGAGTACCGGATGAAAACATAGGCTCAGGGTTTAGGTGTACAGGGATATAAAAAGGGCCGCTCGTGCAGCCCTTCAAATGTATGTATTTTATATTTTCAAAATATGACACCAACGGGGGATTACCCTTTCCTCAGCCGCGCCCTTTCTTCTTCAAAATCCCGGCGGATATCCCGCAGTTCCTGCTCCAGTTCCCGTTTGGCGATGCGTTTCTCTTTATCGGAGTTGTAATTTTTCGCCTCGTATTCCTGCGTTCGGCGGCGCACATCTTCTTCATAACCAGCCTTCAGGATGCGGAGGTTCTCTTCGTAGGCAATATCGTCGCGGAGGGAGGTGAGCCGTTTGTTGAGGGAGGCCATTTTCCGCTCCATCTCGTCAGCGCTGGCAGGGTCTTTCAGCACCTGCCGCATCACCTGCAGCATGTCGGATATGACCGTTTTCAGCTGTTGCTGGTGGTCCTCCGTCATCCCATTATTGGGCAGGGCAATGGAGGAGGCATCTAAATTATTGATACTCAATAAAATACTGTCCCGTTTGGCCTGGGGGTACCCTGCCATGGTGCGCAGGTCGTTGCCGGAGAAACGGAGCACGTCGGCCGGGAGGGATTGGGCGTTACTGACAGTTGTTAAACCGCCCAGGAGTAGTATGGAGAGCAGAAATCTTCTCATGGCAGTGCAAAAATTCACGGTTTCGCATTTGGGGGTCGCAATTGCTATGCCAGAATGCCCAAATATGGCCATCTGGCTCCATGTTGACGCGGCCGGCGGGCCCATACCCCTATTTCTTTCCCTTAACGGCAATAAAAAACCCCGGAACTGCTGTTCCGGGGCCATATACTTTTTGCTATTACAAACGATCTTAGTGTTTGTGAGCGCTATCAGCAGCAGGAGCAGCTACAGAGTCAGCAGCAGGAGTAGCCAGTGAGTCAGCAGCGGGAGTTGCCAGAGAATCAGCAGCAGGAGCAGCGTTCAGGGTAGCAGAATCACCGGTAACGGTGGTAGAGTCTGAAGTCTGAGAAGAGCTGTTGTTGCAAGCTACGAACAGACCGGTAGCGATAGCTAATACAAATAATTTTTTCATTTTGATTTTGTGTTTTAAATCGCCGCAAAGTTATACAAAAATCCTTTTATACAAAATATATTTTTATATAAAAGTCCGTCTTCTACTTCTTTCTAAAGAAAATTCGCACAGGCACCCCAGTGAAATTGAAGTTCTCCCGGAGTTTGTTCTCGAGATAGTTCCTGTACGGGGTTTTGATATCGTCCGGCAGGTTGGCAAAAAAGGCGAACGCGGGTGTCTGCGTCGGCAGCTGCGTTACGTATTTGATTTTGATAGCCGTACCGCGCACCACCGGCGGGTGGTACGATTCGATGGCCTTCAGCATCACATCGTTCAGTTTGGAGGTGGGCACCTTGCGCTGGCGGTTTTCGTACACCTCGAGCGCGGTTTCCACGGTTTTGAAAATACGCTGCTTTTCGGTCACGGACCCGAAAATGATGGGCACGTCGGTAAAGGGCGCCAGGCGCTCTTTCAGCTGTTTCTCGTAGTCGCGGGCGGTATTGGTCTGTTTTTCAACCAGGTCCCATTTGTTCACCATGATCACGAGGCCTTTGCCTTTACGGGCGGCGAGGCTGAAAATGCTCAGATCCTGGGCGGCGATGCCTTTTTCCGCATCGAGCAGCAGCAGGCAGATGTCCGCTTCGTCGAGCGCCTTGATGGCGCGGATAACGGAATAAAACTCCAGGTCTTCGTGCACCTTGTTCTTCCGGCGGATACCGGCCGTATCGATGAGAATAAAATCTTTCTGGAACAGGTTGTACCGGGTATGGATGGTATCGCGGGTGGTGCCGGCGATATCGGAAACGATGTTCCTTTCCTCCCCTACCAGGGCGTTCAGCAGGGACGATTTCCCTACGTTGGGCTGGCCGATGATGGCGATTTTGGGAATGCCTTCGTCTTCGGCGCTGGCCTGCTCGTCTTCCGGTATCAGCGCGGCGATTTCGTCGAGCAGTTCGCCGGTGCCGCTGCCGGACATAGACGAGAGGAAAAATACATTTTCAAACCCCAGGCTGTAAAACTCGGTGGCTTCCAGCTGGCGTTCATGGTTGTCCACTTTATTCACGGCGAGGTATACGGGTTTGCTTGAGCGGCGCAGCAGGTCGGCCACTTCGGCATCGAGGTCCGTAATACCGGTGGTCACGTCGCACATGAAGATCACCACGTTGGCTTCCTGCATGGCGATTTTCACCTGTTTGCGTATTTCGCGCTCAAACACATCGTCGCTTCCGGCCACGAAACCGCCGGTATCAATCACGTTGAATGTTTTGCCGTTCCAGTCGGCAATGCCGTACTGCCGGTCGCGGGTAACGCCGCTCACATCGTCCACAATGGCCTTCCGCTGCTCCAGCAGACGGTTGAACAGGGTAGACTTACCTACGTTGGGACGCCCCACAATTGCTACGGTAAAACCAGGCATCTTAATTAGTTTTTGTTGTCGTTTAAATCAATCCGTACTCGCGGAGGTAGTTATCGTTATCGCGCCATTTGTCGCGCACTTTCACATGCAGTTCCAGAAACACCTTGCGGTCGAGGAACTTCTCGATATCCGTCCTGGCGCGGGATCCGATCTCACGGATGGATTTCCCCTTTTCGCCGAGGATGATACCTTTCTGGGTTTCGCGCGTCACGATAATTTCCGCAGATATTTTGGTCAGCGTGTGCTTTTCCTGGAACTGCGTAACTACTACAGCGGTATGATATGGTATCTCTTCTTCGAAGAGCATGAATATTTTTTCGCGGATGAGCTCCGCCACGAAAAATCGGGTAGAACGGTCCGTGAGTGTATCTTCCGGGTAAAACGGCTCCCCATCGGGCAGCAGTTTCAGGATTTCCTGCATCAGCGTGTCGAGCCCCTTTTTCTGCAGTGCGGAAATGGTGACGACGGCTTTGGCTTTGCCCCATGCCTTGCAGCGTTCCACCAGGGCGTCGAGCTCGGCTTTTTCCAGGTTATCCATCTTATTGAGCACCAGTACGCACTGCGCTTTCAGTTTGAGGGAATCAAACAGGGCGAGGCATTCTTCCGTGTTGTCGCGCACGTCCATGATGAGCAGGGCCACATCCGCATCTTCGAGCGCGGACTTCACGGCGCCCATCATTTTTTCGTGCAATTTGTATTTCGGATCGATGATGCCCGGTGTGTCCGAAAACACAACCTGGTAGCCCGGTTCCGTTAAAATGCCGGTGATGCGGTGGCGGGTGGTTTGCACCTTCGGGGATACAATAGCCAGTTTTTCGCCCAGCAGGGCGTTCAGCAAAGTGCTTTTGCCGGCGTTCGGTTTACCGAAGATGTTCACAAATCCTGCACGGTGCATAATCGCAATTTAGTACAAATAAAAAAAGCCGAATTAGCTTCGGCTTTTTGTGTTAGTTTTTTGTAGCGAGGAGAGGATTCGAACCTCTGACCTTCGGGTTATGAGCCCGACGAGCTACCTCTGCTCTACCTCGCAATGTGGGTGCAAAGGTAAGGGAATTTTCAACCTGACCAAATATATTTTTACTCTTTGAGAAAATTTGTAAAGTGGATAGTATTGAAAACCATTGCCAGCAAAGGGTTACAGCGGAATATTTTTTTCCTCCTCTCCCCGTTTCCTAAAACGGCAGGTCGTCGGCCGGTTGAGAAACAGCCGGTTCCAGCTCCTGGTTTTCGGCGCCATTCCGGCCGTCCGGCAGTAACTGGAGGAAGGTGACGCGCACTTTCATTTCGGCTTTGGCTTCGCCGGCATTGGTGCGGTACAGGTTCACGGCAGGCATCCCTTCGAGGTACACCGCTTTGCCCTGCACGAGGTACGGCATCACGGCGCCGGGCTCCCACATGGCGCAGTTGACCCATACCACACGCTCCTGCTGCATGCCCTGGGCATTTTTGAATTTTTCGTTGTGGGCTACGCTGAAGTTGATGACTGTTTTACCGTTCACGGCATGTTCGGTGGCATTCTGGCCAAGGCGGCCCATCAATTGCAGTTTGATCATTTTACATTTGTTTGAGTTAACAATAAAAATTCGAAAATGATCCTGCTATACAGTGCGATATCTACATCCGGATGAATACACAAGATAGCCAAAAAAATAATTTGCGCAAAATTCCCTGCATGTGTCTAACTTTGCGGCAGAAACCGGGACTATTCCCAATTTCACCTCGGGGTGCCTTACTATCAGGCTGAGATCAAACCCGTTGAACCTGGACCAGGTAATGCTGGTTAGGAAAGGTAAGCGACCACTCTCCTTACCTGTTATTTTTTGATAGTGAACAGCAAAGCTGCTGCCGTAACGGTATGCCGTCAACTGTTCGTATAACGGAATTAAATCAACAGGAAATATGAAGCCAAGCTCGCAACCGGCCCGCCCGGGCATGTTCCCGCGAGGCTCCATCCGACCATCAAAATCAACTGAAGGATGAAAAAGTTCATGCTTTTTGCGCTGCTGTGCCTCCCTGTATTGTTGCAGGCACAAACCACCCTCACGGGAACCGTCACCGACCAGGCCAGCGGCCGCCCGCTGGAAGGCGCTACCGTAGCGGTACTGAACGGAGCACACACCATTACCAATGCCAAAGGCCAATACCGCCTGCAACTCCCCCGCAACGGCAGCTTCACCGTACAGGCCAGTTTTATCGGTTATACCGCCGCGCGGGAAACCCTACAGCCGTCTGCCGCCGCCGTGCTCGATTTCCGCCTGCAGGAAACGGCACTGTTCGTGAAAGCGGTGGAAATAGCCAGCATCCGCGCGGGCAGGAAGGCGCCGTTTACCAAATCGGAAATCGGCAAAGAAGAAATCGACAAACAGAACCTCGGACAGGACCTGCCGCTGCTGCTCAACCAGCTGCCGTCTGTAGTGACCAGCTCGGACGCCGGCGCCGGCGTGGGGTACACCGGCCTCCGCGTGCGCGGCAGCGACATCACCCGCATCAACGTGACCGTCAACGGCATCCCCGTGAACGACGCGGAATCGCAGGGGACGTTTTTTGTGAACATGCCGGACTTCGCATCGTCCGTCAGCAGCATCCAGCTGCAACGCGGCGTGGGCACCTCCACCAACGGAGCAGGAGCTTTCGGCGCATCGCTTAACCTCTCCACCAACCAGTTTTCCGAAAAAGCATACGGCGAAACCGACAACAGCTACGGTTCTTTCAATACCTGGAAAAACACCGTGAGAGCAGGCTCGGGGCTCATCAACGGACATTTCACCGTAGACGCGAGGTTGTCCAGGATCACGTCCGACGGGTATGTGGACAGGGCCTCATCCAACCTCCGCTCCTTCTACACCTCCGCCGCTTACATCGACAAAAAATCCTCTCTCCGCCTGAACGTTTTTTCCGGCAAGGAAAAAACCTACCAGGCCTGGAACGGTATCAGCGAAGAACAACTCAACACCAACCGTACCTACAACCCCAGCGGCACCAACAAACCCGGGGCGCCGTACGATAACGAAACGGACAATTACCAGCAGGACCATTACCAGCTGTTCTTCAACCACGCCCTGCGCCCGAACCTGCAGTTCAATGTGGCGGCGCACTACACCCGCGGCCGTGGATATTATGAGAACTACCGCGATAAAAACGCGTATGCCGACTATGGCGTAACCGCGCCCGCCGGCAGCGGCGATACCACCGATCTTATCCGCCAGCTGTGGCTCGACAATCATTTTTACGGCGGCGTATTTTCCCTCAACCACCAGGCCGGTAAATTTAACTGGAGCGTGGGCGGCGCCTGGAATAAATACGACGGCAAACATTACGGCAAAGTGATCTGGGCGGAAAAAGGCGGGTTCGATAAAGACTTCCGCTGGTACGACCTCACGGCTTTCAAAACCGACATGAACGTGTACTGGAAAGGCGAATATGCAGTGACGGAAAAGCTGAAACTGTTTGCAGACCTGCAATACCGCCGGGTTCACTATGAGCTGAACGGATTCCGCAACAATCCCGACATCCTCCGCAACAACAAATACAACTTCATCAACCCGAAAGGCGGGGCCACGTTCCAGCTGAACGACGAGCAGCATGTATATGTTTCTTACGCCATCGGCAACAAGGAACCGAACCGCGACGATTTCGAGGTAAGCATAACAGAAGCGCCGAAACACGAAACCCTCCGCAACCTGGAAGCCGGTTATGTCTGGCGCAATGCGAAAGGCGGCGTTTCCGCCAATGCGTATTACATGAACTACCGCAACCAGCTGGTATTGACAGGCCGCATCAACGACGTGGGCGCATATGCCAGGACCAATATCCCGAAAAGTTACCGCGCCGGCATAGAGCTCGACGGTCACTACCACGTAGTGCCCCGGCTGACCCTCGCGGCCAACATCGCCCTCAGCCGCAACCGCATCAACGAATTCACAGAATACCTCGACGACTGGGATAACGGCGGACAAAAAACGGTGACGCACAAAGACACCGACATTTCCTTCTCCCCCGACCTCGTAGCCGGTTACACGGTTACCTACAGGCCCCTGAACGGCCTGCAGATCGACTGGGTGGGCAAGTATGCGGGCCGCCAGTACCTCGACAATACGGCGAATGCCAAACGCGCGCTCGACGCATTCCTCGTGAACGACCTGCGCTTCAATTACACCATCCCGCAGCGCCTCTTCCGCGAGCTGGGGCTGCAGCTGATGCTCAACAATATTTTCAATGAAAAATACGAGCCGAACGGTTATACCTATGGTTATACTGAAGGCGGGGAAATCAAACAATCCAACGCGTATTTCCCGATGGCCGGCTTTAACGTGATGGCAGGGGTGCGGCTTGGTTTTTAAGCCCTGCACCCGATACAAAAAAAGCGGATCCGGCAAAAACCGGATCCGCTTTTTTTATGGTTTCAAACAACGTCATTACACCGTTCTCAGCGATTTCACCGGGTTTGCCAACGCCGCCCGGATGGCCTGGAAACTGACCGTCAGCATGGCGATGAAAATGGCTACCGCCCCGGACACCACGAACACCCACCACTCGATCTCTACCCGGTACACAAAACCTTCCAGCCAGCGGTTCATGCCCCACCAGGCAATGGGTGATGCAATGAGCAGCGCGATGAGGATCAGTTTGGCAAAATCGGACATGAGCATTTGCGCGATACCGGCCACCGTTGCACCCAGTACTTTCCGGATACCGATTTCCTTCGTCCGCTGAAAAGCGATCAGCACCGCGAGCCCGAACAAACCCAGGCAGCTGATCACGATGGCGATGACGGTAGCCAGGTTGACCAGCCTCGACTGGTTCCTTTCCTGCTTGTACATCGCGTCCAGCGTTTCATCATAAAACTTGTACGCAAAGCTCCCCGAAGGATACATCGCATACCATTTCTGTTCCACTTTCTTTAAAGTCTGCTGCCATGTATCAGGGTCTGCGCTATTCAGTTTGATATTGAGGGTGCCCACATTTTTTTTATCCGCCATCAATGCCACCGGTTCAATGGCCGTATGAAAATCCCGCAGATGGAAATCTTTCACGACGCCCACAATGGGATGCTGCGGTGCGAATATCTGCCCGGTCAGTTGACCGATGGCATCCTGCGGTGAGGCAAAGCCCAATTCACGCACTGCGGTTTCGTTGATGATGTATTCATTGGTCGTATCGGAAGCGCGGAGATTCCTGCCGGCGATGAGTTGCATGTTGTACAGATGGATGTAAGCCGTGTCCACCCACTTCTTGTATACCTGCCGCCTGACCGGTTCCTTCGCCTGTACCGCCCTGTTTTCGAACATACTCGAGGAATACCCGTCAGACATCGGCTCCCGGCCGAGCGAAATCGCCTGTATGCCGGATTCTTTCTTCAGTTCTTCCGCCAGTACAAAATGTTTGTCGCGGTACACCGAATCGCGTTGCAGTTTCCAGGGGATGTTCACCAGCACCACCGCCTCTTTATCGAATCCCATATCCTTTTTCAGGTTGTAGTTCAACTGGCTGCCCATCACGATAGCCCCGACGATGAACACCTGCGCGATCACGAACTGGAATACGATGAGCACTTTCCGTAAACCGACGCCGCCACCGCCATTGCGATGCAGGGTACCATGGCGCTGGATGAGCCCGATCGGTTTTACTTTGGATATCAGCCACGCCGGGTAACCGCCGGAAAGCAACGTGATGCCCAGCAGCAATGCCGCCAGGAAGCCGATTATGCCCCATCCGCCGGCATGGTCGTGCATGCCATCGGGAATGATATTGCCGAGAAACGAATAGGCCGTTTTCGTCAGGAAAAGCGAACAGGCAACGGCCAGCAATACAATCACAAACGTCTCCGTCAATATGCCTTTGATAATGTTGCCGCTGTTGCCGCCCAGTATCTTCCGCACACCGATGCTCCTGCTCCGTTGCGGTATCAGCGCCGTGCTCAGGTTGATATAGTTGATGCAGGCCAGTATGATCAATAAAGCACCCAGCCCGATGAGGCCTCTCATAACGGGCTTGCTGGCCTTCCGCACGTCCATCTCCCTGACGTAGGTGGAAAAATGGGATTCTTCCAGCGGCAATAACCTGAACCAGCGCCTTACGGTATTCGGCAGCTTTCTTTCGGCCATATTTTCATCCCATTTTCCCTGGGCGATGTTGCTGATCTGCGCCAGTACCCGGGAAGTGTCTGCCCGGTTATCGATCTGCAGGTACAACTGTTCGGAACCATTGGTATTCGTCCAATCGCCCAGTGGATAGGTCTTGGGCGGTAGAAAGAAAAACTCTTTTGCGGTGAACTCGGTAGGATAATCGAGGTCTTTTACGATGCCGGACACTGTTTTCTGATCCTTCCCGTTATAGACCAGCACTTTGCCGATCATCGCTTCGGGGGTAAGCGTACCGAAGTAATTTCTGGCACGGCTTTCCGTCAGCACAACGTTCTCCGGCGCATGGAACGCCGTTGCAGGATTACCTGCCAGCCAGGTATACGGGATCATGTCAAAATAAGCGGCGTCCGTTGCAACGATGCCTTTGAACTCTTCCTGGTCCAGCGGCTTCTGCCCGGGAATGTTCACCGCATTGATCCACTGCCTGAAAACCGGCACCACCCGTTTTGCGCCCGGCACCTGTTCTCTCACGGCCTGGTAAATCGGGGCGGAAACACCTCCGTTGTAAGATTCTTTTCCGTCAAAAGCGAGGCCGGTCACCAGGCGGTAGGTCAGCGCCTTGTCCGGTAACCGGTCGTCAAAACTATATTCATAACTGACAATGTGGTAAATGACCCAGCAGGCGCTGATGCTGATGGCCAAACCGAGTACATTCAGCAGTGTAAACAACCGCTGTCGCCATAACTGGCGGAATACATTTTTGGTCAGAAGACGCATAAGCAAGAGATTATCATGTGTGGAAAGGGTATCAGGCAATCGCGGGAATTTCATGCCATTCGGTAAACAAATTCAGTTCAATTCGTTTATTCATTAACGATACTTAAAATGTGTTCAATTTCGTACAGACCACATCCGGAAGCGAACATGGTAAAATGAACCCGGAACTGATGAACTTTTCATGATAGCGGCGCTATACAACAGGCGGCCCCGTTAGTAATACCATCGCCCTGTTAATCCGTATTTTTCTGTACTTTCAACTATTCACCGCTATGAAACGATTGATTCCCTTACTCCTTTCAGCTTTCCTGTGCGGATCCGCCGCCGCGCAGACCCGCGATTTTTCGTCCGCCGTTTCCATGCAGTTTCTCGCGGCTCCGTCCAACTACCTCAAACCGCTGGATACGCTCCGGTTGCTGGCGCCTTCAATCGGTAACGACCCATGGCAACGCTATCTGTTCTGCAACGATATGGCGACGTACAGTTCCTTTGTGGGCGATTACCATGCAGCGCTTCGTTACTATGATTCGCTGCCGGTACTGCAGCAACAGCCGCGCCCGGTACCGGTACCCTCACCCGGGGACTTCGATGGCTATCAGACTGCCGGCGCCCGGCAAACGATCGTCCGCATGGCCGCTTCACGGCAGGTGACGATGATCAACGAAAGTCATCACCTTCCCTATCACCGGCTCTTCACTAAATCTTTACTGCAGGATCTGTATAACGCCGGTTACCGTTACCTGGCGCTGGAAGCGCTGGCCGGGCTCGACGATTCGATCAACACCCGCCGCTACCCCACATCGCAGGACGGCTATTATATCGTAGAACCGCTTTTCGCAGATATGCTGCGCACGGCATTGACAATCGGCTACCAACTGGTGCGGTATGAAGACGATGTGCCCTGCACCAAAAACTGCCGCGCGCAAAGGGAACTGAACCAGGCCAAAAACCTGTATAAAATATTCCGGCAGGATCCTGCCGCGAAAGTGCTGGTGCATGCGGGTTACAGTCACATTCTTGAAAAAGAAAGGGAAGGCCTCCAGCGAATGGCAGGGCATTTTAGAACCCTGTCCGGCATCGACCCGCTGACCGTTAACCAGAATATCATGAACGAAAAAAGCGAGGCGGCTTACGAAGACAAATACTTTATCGCTTTCAGCGAGGCGCATGCCATCAGTGAGCCAGTTGTGCTGGTGAAAGACGCCAACGTTTGGGTATCGCCGGCAGACAAAGGCTTTTTCGACATCCAGGTTTTTCACCCACGATTCAAAACTGTCCATGGCAGGCCCGGCTATTATGCGCTGGACCGCACCCGCAAGCCCGTCTCCGTAACGCTCCGGAGAGATTACAATGACATGCTGTTACAGGCGTTTGCTGCGGAAGAAGGGCACGCCAACGCCGTACCTGTTGACCAGATGGTATTGAACGGACAACACAAGCCCTCCCTGATGCTGCCGCCGGGTGAATACCGGATAGTGGTCAGGGATGTCACCGGAAAAGTTGTGGAGGAAATCAAACTGCCTTAGCGAGAGATTACTCCTTTTTTTTCTGAAACAGGGATCCCACTACCTCGTACGGCCCTTTCACTTCGCCCCAGCCCCATTCAGGGATCTGTTCTTCGCTGGTGGTTGGGTTTTCTTCGAGTTGTGAATTGATGACCGCTACCCTTGTCCCCCATTCTATATGAGCCACGAACGTAGACCTGAATTCGGGGTCGTCCGGCAAACCGATTTCGTCTGCGGTTTCCAGCAGCAGTTGCGCCCACCTCTTACGTTGTTCTTCTTTCAGTTTTTTGCCGATGTGCTTGCCCACCATGTGCCGCAAGGCATTATCGCCGTATTCAGCAGAGTACACTTTGGGGCCCATCAATACTTCGGCCATAAAATGCGCAACATGTTTTGAATGTTCTGCGGGCATATGCCTGAAAACAGGCTCCAGAACAGGGTCGGTGAGTACTTTTTTGTAGAAGGCATCGGTGAGCTGTTCGAATTTCTCAACGCCGCCGGCCCATTCGCAGGGCGTGGGGATGTTGTTGGAGGGTTCCATATAAGGGGTTTTAAGCTGCTTTAAGATACGAATTTTTACGACGTAGCCGGGAAATGCCGGAGAGCAACCTGCCAGACTACGCCTCCATATCCACAACAGGAAATGCACCGGAACAGCTGCCCTTTCAAATAAAAAATCCCGGCAGCACCAGCCACCGGGATTCTCTTCCATAACATTCTACCTTACTTCACTAGCGCTTCAATTGCTTTGTGAACCGCAGCAAAGGGAAACCCCTTCAACACATCGTCCATCTGCGCTTTTACGGCATCATTCTGCAGGTTGCCGATACTGCCTTCGTGTGTGTGATGAATCTGCGTATCTGGCCTGAATTTGCCCTGTTCGATGTCGAGGCCCACCTGTTTGTACGCTTCGCGGAACGGCATGCCTTCGAGCACGAGGCGGTTCACTACTTCCACGCTGAACAGGTATTGATATTTTTCGTCTGTGAGGATGTCTTCTTTAATGCGGATATTTTCCAGCATCAGGCGGCTCATCTGCAAACAGTTGCGGAGCGTGCCGAATGCGGGGAACAGGTTTTCCTTCAGCAGTTGCAAGTCCCTGTGGTAGCCTGACGGCAGGTTCACCGTCATCATGGCGATCTCGTTCGGCAGCGCCTGCAGTTTGTTGCAATGCGAGCGGATAAGCTCCCATACATCGGGGTTCTTTTTGTGCGGCATGATGCTCGATCCGGTAGTCAGTTCATCGGGGAAGCTGATGAACCCGAAGTTCTGGTTCATGAACAGGCAGGCGTCCATCGCCATTTTGGACAATGTGGCGGCGATGCCGGATAACGCGAAGGCTACCAGTTTCTCCGTTTTGCCGCGGCCCATCTGCGCGTACACCACGTTGTGGTTGAGATGCTCAAAACCCAGCAGCCGCGTGGTCATTTCGCGGTTGAGGGGAAATGAAGAACCATAACCGGCCGCCGAGCCAAGGGGATTTTTATTCACCACTTTGTAAGCGCCCTGCAACATGATGAGGTCGTCTACGAGGCTTTCCGCATACGCGCCGAACCAGAGGCCGAACGATGAGGGCATGGCGATCTGCAGGTGCGTGTAACCGGGCAGCAGGTATTGTTTATAGGCTTCGCTCTGCGTTTGCAGCAGGTCGAACAATTGTTTGGTTTCGGTAACGATGCTCTCCAGCTCGCTGCGCAGGAAGAGTTTGAGATCCACCAGCACCTGGTCGTTACGGGAGCGGCCGCTGTGGATCTTTTTGCCTGCCTCGCCCAGCCGGCGTGTCAGCAGCAGTTCCACCTGAGAATGTATATCCTCCACCCCATCCTCAAGCGTGAATTTACCTTCCTGTATATCGCGGTAAATATTCTTCAGTTCCTGCTGCAGTACGGTGAGGTCTTCCTTGGGCAGTAAACCCACCGATTCGAGCATGGCGATGTGCGCCAGGGAGCCCTGCACGTCGAAGGGCGCCAGATAAGCGTCCATCTCCCGGTCTCGGCCTACGGTGAACTGGTCTACCGCGGCCAGTGCTGCTTTATCTTTTTGCCAGATCTTCATAATTACAAATTTATGCCATTCACAACGGACAGCAGTTTTATATAGGTATCAATCCCCTGGCGGATTTCGTCGAGGTAAATGAATTCGTCGGCGGTGTGCGACCGGGCGGAATCGCCGGGGCCCACCTTCACGGAAATGGCGGGTATCAGCGCCTGGTCGGAAGTGGTGGGCGAACCGTACAACTGTTTGCCCAGGCCCAGACCGGCGATCACCAGCGGATGCTCGCGGGGGATAAACGACGGGCGCATGCGCATGGAGCGCGGCGTCACGTCGCATTTTACGTTGGCGCGTATCACTTCCAGCATTTCTTCGAGGGTGTACTGGTCGGTGGCGCGTACGTCCACCACAAACGAACATTCGGCGGGCACCACGTTGTGCGCCTTGTTGGAGGTCTGCACTACGGTCACGCTCATTTTCACGGGACCGAGCATGGCGCTTTCTTTCGGGAAGCGGTATGTCCGGAACCAGCTGATATCGTCCATCGCCTTGTACAGCGCGTTCTCTCCTTCATCGCGGGCGGCATGGCCGGCTTTGCCGTGCGCCACACAATCCAGTACCATCAGGCCTTTTTCGGCTACGGCGAGGTCTGTTTTGGTCGGCTCCCCTACGATCGCAAAATCGTAGCGGGGCAGCATGGACAAAATGCTTTCAATCCCGTTGACCCCGCTGATTTCTTCTTCGGCCGTAGCGGCGATGATGATGTTGTAGGGCAATCCTTCCTGTGCGTAAAAGTGCATGAAAGCCGCCATCAGGCTTACCAGGCAGCCGCCGGCATCGTTGCTGCCGAGGCCGTACAGTTTGCCGTCCACCACATCGGGAGAAAACGGGTCGCGGGTGTATTGCGGGTTGGGTTTAACGGTATCGTGATGGGAATTAAGCAGGATGCCGGGTTTGGCGGGATCAAAGTGTTTGTTCACCGCCCACACGTTGTTGAGATGCTGATGACAGGCTACGCCTCTTTCTTCCAGGAACCTGGCGAGGATGGCCGCCGTTCCCTGCTCCTCCCTGCTGATGGAAGGAGTGGCAATCAGCTGTTTTAAAAGCTGTACGGCGTCTTCATAGCGTTCTTCGGTCCACATATAGTTAGCATATTAAGGTACCCGCCACCGCTTCGGTGGTGTTGTTGCGCACATCGTTGGCATGGCCGATCAGCACTTCCTTCACGCCGCTTTCGATGGCGGAAAAAGCGTTGTCGAGTTTCGGCAGGATGCCGTCTGACAGTACGCCTTCGGCCAGCAGCGTTTTGTAGATGTCGCGGTTGATCAGGTTGATCACCGAATCGTCGTCGGCTGCATTGCGCAGCACGCCCTTCTTTTCAAAGCAGTAAATGAGGCGTACCGGGTAATGTGCCGAGAGCGCAACGGCCAGCGATGCGGCAATGGTGTCTGCGTTTGTATTGAGTATCTGTCCGTTCCCGTCGTGCGTAAGCGGTGAAAACACCGGTGTGAGGCCCGCATCCAGCAACAGTTTGATGGGTGCTGCCTGCACGGCGCCGGCGGGGATGTCGCCTACAAAACCGTAGTCGATGGTCTTTACCGGCCGTTTCACGGCGGGAATGATGTTGGCATCGGCGCCGGTGAGGCCGATGGCGTTGCAGCCCTTGGCCTGCAGTTGCGCCACCACCTGTTTGTTCACCAATCCGCCGTACACCATGGTCACTACGTCGATGGTATCCGCATCGGTGATGCGCCGGCCGTCTATGTACTTAGACTCGATGCCGAGCTTGTCACCGATGCGGGTGGCGATTTTACCGCCGCCGTGGATCAGGATTTTTTTACCGGGCACGGCGGCAAAGTCTGCCAGGAACCGGTCCAGCAAAGCAGGGTTGTCGATCACATTCCCTCCTACCTTGATCACGTATACCATAATGTTTTTTTATTGATGCTTTAAAATTTCACTTAACACCGCCTGCGCCGCCCATACACGGTTACCCGCCTGCGGGATGACGATGGACTGCGGTCCGTCGAGCACTTCATCCGCGATCACCACGTTGCGCCGTACGGGCAGGCAGTGCATCACGGAAGCGTTGTTCGTGTTCCGGAGCCTTTCGTTGGTGATCATCCAGCTTTCGTCCGTGCAGGTGATCTTGCCGTAGTCGTTGTAATTCGACCAGTTTTTCACGTACACGAAGTCGGCACCTTCGAGCGCTTCTTCCTGGTTGTAGATCACGGGCGCCTGGCCGGCGAACTTCGGATCGAGCTCATACCCTTCTGGGTGGGTGATCACAAAATCCACTTCATCCCATGCGTTCATCCACTCCGCGAAGGAGTTGGGCACGGCCTGGGGCAGCGCTTTTACGTGCGGCGCCCAGGTCATCACCACTTTCGGTTTGCGGGGCTGCTGCCAGCGCTCCTTAATGGTGATCACGTCGGTGAGGCTCTGCAACGGGTGCAGGGTAGCGCTCTCCAGGCTTACGATGGGCCTGCCGGCATATTTGATGAACTGGTTGATGTACTTCTCCGTATAATCTTCTTCCTTGTTTTTCAGCCCGGGAAACGTACGGATGGCCATGATGTCGAAGTACTGGCCCATTACGGCCGCCGCTTCTTTCACGTGCTCGGTGGTATTGCCGTTCATCACCACACCATCGTTCATCTCCAGCGCCCAGCCTTCTTTATCGATGTTGAACACCACCACTTCCATCCCCAGGTTACGGGCCGCCACCTGTGTACTGAGGCGCGTGCGCAAACTGGGATTCAGGAAGATCATCCCCAATGTTTTGTTTTCTCCTAACCCTTTGTCTTTAAAGGGATTCTTTTTGTAATCCAATGCCGTTTCCACGATACGTGGGACACTGGGTACGTCTCCAACGGAAATAAACTGGTTCACTAGTTTAATTCTTGTTTAATAGCTGTTAAAAAATGATCTGCCTGGGCTTTATTCAGGGCCAGGGAAGGCAGCAACCGTATTACATTCGGCTTGGCTTCCCCGGTGAAGATTTTATGTTTGAAAAGCAATTCTTTTTTCACGTGCGCCAGCTCCTCGGGCAGGTCGATGCCGATCATCAGCCCCCTGCCTCTCACCTCCCTGATCTTCGGCAGTTTCCGGAGCTCTTCCATGAGGTAGTTGCCGATTTGTTCGGCATTGGCGATGAGGTGTTCCTGCTCGATCACTTCGAGCACTGCCAGTGCAGCGGCGCAGGCGAGATGGTTACCGCCGAAGGTGGTGCCCAGCAGACCGTACGAAGCTTTGAACCTGGGAGAAATGATGATGCCGCCGATGGGGAAACCGTTGCCCATGCCTTTGGCCATGGTGTAGATGTCCGCATTCACGCCGGCATGGTCGTGAGAGAAGAACTTCCCGCTTCTGCCGTAACCGCACTGAACCGAGTCCGCAATAAAAACGGCGTTATGCGCGTCGCAGAGGCTCCTGATCTTTTGCAGGAAAGCGGCGGACGCCACGTTGATGCCGCCCACGCCCTGGATGCCTTCGAGGATCACGGATGAAACGGCGTGCTGCTGAAAAGCGATCTCCAGCGCATCCTGATCTTCCCAGGGCAGGAAAATCACGTTATCCGTCTCATTCACCGGCGCCACGATCTTCGGATTGTCGGTAGCGGCCACCGCGAGTGAGGTACGGCCATGGAAGGCCTTTTTGAACGCGATGATCTTCTTCTTGCCGTTGTGGAAAGAAGCGAGCTTGAGGGCGTTTTCGTTGGCCTCTGCGCCGGAGTTGACGAGGAACAGCTGGTAATCTTCCTTGCCGGAAATTTTACCGAGTTTCTCCGCCAGCTGCTGCTGCAGGGGTATATGAATGGAATTGGAATAGAAACCTACTTTGCCGAGCTGGTCGGTGAGCCGCTGTACATAGTGCGGATGGGTATGGCCGATGGAAATCACGGCGTGGCCGCCGTAGAGGTCCAGGTACTCCTGGCCTTTGTCGTCCCAAACAGTGGAGCCCTGGGCTTTTACAATTGTGATGTCGTTTACCGGGTATACGTCGAATAATTTCATCGTTGTATTATTTTGAGCGGTTGGACGCCACCTCACACGTATGCCCGGTTTCATCCAACCGCCTGATTCGTCAGAAGGTTATTAATTTTTCAGGTTGCGGATGAGTTCCACCTGCAACATGAACTTAGAACACGATGGATTTGAGCTTCAACCCGGCTGTTTCTTCCAGCCCCAGTACCAGGTTCATATTCTGTACTGCCTGTCCCGACGCACCTTTCAGCAGGTTATCCTCGATGGAGTGAATGACCAGTTTGTTATCCGTTTTTTCAAGCTGGATAAGGCACTTGTTGGTGTTCACCACCTGTTTGAGATCGATCTGTTTTCTGCTGACGTGGGTGAAGGGATGGCCGTTGTAAAATTCTTCAAACAGCCGGTACGCTTCATCCAGCGTCAGGTCGCATTCCAGGTACGAAGTGATCCAGATGCCGCGCGGATAATCTCCCCGCACGGGCACGAAGTTGAGCGCTCCTGAATAAGCAGGCTGGAGAGCCTGCAAGGTTCGTCGGATCTCCTTGAGGTGCTGGTGCTGCAGCACTTTGTAGGTGGATATGTTATTCGCCCTCCACGTAAAGTGGGAGGTGGATTGCAGGCTCTGGCCGGCGCCGGTGCTGCCGGTGATGCCGGTGGTGTGCACCTCGTTCAGCAGCCCCGCTTTCGCAAGCGGCAGCAGGCCGAGCTGGATGCCGGTAGCGAAACAACCGGGGTTGGCGATGTTCTTCGCCTGCCGGATGGCTTCCCGGTTCACTTCGGGCAGGCCGTATACGAACTCGCGGCCGTTGACGGTTTCGCCTAAACGAAAGTCCTGGCTGAGGTCGATGATATGAATATGCGCCGGGATGGGCGTGCTTTCCAGGAATTTCCGGGATTCGCCGTGGCCCAGGCAGAGGAAAATCACGTCCACGTCTTCCGCCACGTCCGCGGCGAAAGTAAGGTCCGTTTCCCCGATCAGGTCGGCATGGACGGCATACAGCGGGTTACCGGCGTTGCTGCGGCTGTGCACGAAGGCCAGCTCCACGTCCGGATGGTTCAGCAGCAGCCGGATGGCTTCCCCCCCGGTGTAGCCCGCGCCGCCAATGATACCTGCCCGTTTTTTTGTAGTCGTTCCCATTTTATTTGTTGTTTGCTTCGTTCACCTGGTGCCAGATCATGGTCTGGTTACCGAATATTTTGCTGAACCCTCTCACGTCTTCACCGCTCCAGCCGGAGTTCATTTCACCATATTTGCCGAATTTGCTGCTCATCAGGTCGTACGCGGATTCGATACCGGTTACCTGGAAGCGGTAAGGCATCAGTGTCACAAACACCTTGCCGGTTACCTGCTGCTGGCTGTGCTGGAGGAAAGCCTCGATGTCGCGCATCACCGGGTCGAGGATCTGGCCTTCGTGCATCCAGTTGCCGTAGAACTGCGCCAGCTGGTCTTTCCAGCTCAGCTGCCATTTGGTGAGCACATGTTTCTCGAGCGCGTGGTGCGCTTTGAGGATCACCATGGGAGCGGCGGCTTCAAAACCCACCCGGCCTTTAATGCCGATGATGGTATCGCCCACGTGAATGTCGCGGCCGATGGCGAATGCGCCGGCAATGCCCTGAAGGTAGGTGATGGCCTCGGTGGGGTGACTGAATTTTTTATCGTTCACGCCCAGCAGTTCGCCTTTCTCGAATGTCAGTTCCACCTGCTCGGGCTGTTGTTTGGTCAATTGGGTGGGCCATGCTTCTTCGGGCAGCATGCCGTGCGAGGTCAGCGTTTCCTTGCCGCCCACGGATGTGCCCCAGATGCCTTTGTTGATGGAATACATGGCTTTGTCGAAGTTCATCTGCACCCCTTTGGATTTGAGGTAACTGATCTCTTCCTCGCGGCTGAGCTTCAGGTCGCGGATGGGCGTGATGATCTCCACGCCGGGGATCATGATGTGAAAGATCATGTCGAACCGAACCTGGTCGTTACCGGCCCCGGTGCTGCCGTGGGCTACGGCGTCGGCGCCCACTTCCCGCACGTACTCGGCGATGGCCAGCGCCTGGCTCATGCGCTCGGCGCTCACGCTCAGGGGGTAAGTGTTGTTTTTCAGGACGTTCCCGAAAATGAGATACCGGATTACTTTGTCGTAATAAGAGCGAACCGCATCTACTGTCTTGTGACTTTTCACACCCAGACTGTAGGCGCGTTTCTCGATCTCCTGCAATTCTTCCGCAGTAAAACCGCCCGTATTAACGATCACGGAATGTACTTCATAACCTTTTTCTTCCGACAGGTATTTTACACAGTACGACGTATCAAGTCCTCCGCTGAATCCCAGTACAACTTTCTTCATGATATTTTACGCTGATTTAAAATTTAATGTTGTTGTTAAAGCCATCCGAAGAAAAAGAATCTTCTTTTGGAAGCGCCCGGCGCCCCGCCGCCGCCCATTTTCCGGGAGGCTTTCAGCAGCACGTATTTTTTATACCGCATCCACCGTTCGAACAGTGAAAAATTGCCTTTAAATCTACGTCTCTTTTTGCCTTCTTCCCTGTTACCATTCGGTGAAGGAACGGCTGCCACGGTGCCGTTGGCGGCCGCTGCGGCCGCGGCGGCTTTTTCCTGCGCTTCTTTCTCCTTCTCCACGGGGTCGTAGAGCATGGCGGTGCAAAGGCAGTTTTTCCTGTTTTTGCTGGTAAGCACATCGAAGTTCACGCAGCTCCGGCAGCCTTTCCAGAACTCTTCATCGTCGGTGAGCTCGGAATAGGTCACCGGTTCGTAACCCAGGTCGGAGTTGATTTTCATCACGGCCAGCCCGGTAGTGAGCCCGAAGATTTTCGCATCGGGGTACTTTTTGCGGGAGAGCTCGAATATTTTCTCCTTGATGGCTTTGGCAACGCCGTGGCCACGGAAGGCGGGGTTAACGATGAGGCCGGAGTTGGCCACGAATTTTTCGTGCCCCCAGGCTTCAATGTAACAGAAACCCACCCATTCACCGGCAGTGGTCAGGGCGATAACGGCCTTGCCTTCTTCCATTTTCAGCTGCACGTATTCAGGAGAACGCTTCGCGATGCCGGTTCCCCGGGCCTTCGCGGATGCCTCCATCTCGTCGGTGATGGTGGTTGCATAATGCTTATCGTCGGCAGTGGCTGCCCTTACGATGATATCCTTATTTTCCAACTTGTTAAAATTGAAAATTGTAATGCAATAAATAATGTTGATACAGGTTCCGTTTCCGGAAGTTCCCATGAGGGGTTCATGGAGCGACAGCGGGTCCTGGAGGGACGGCGCTATCAAATACGAGGTCGTCGGGAGAGATATCTAAAGACAGGAAACCCAATAGCGCAAACACCTTCTTCAAAAGAAGGGTGGTAAGCAAAAATGTTGTTATGGGTTGCGATGTATTTCAACTTCAGTTCGACATTAAATTGTTATAAAAACGTCTTTAGTTAATAAAGTATCGGCAAAGTTATAACATATTTAGATACGCAGGCGATTTTTTTTTGACATAACAGGAAAGGGAGGAACGCGGCCGGGCCTGCATTTCCTCCTTTTCCGGAGTATCAACTGGCTGAAAATCAGAACACGCCGATTTCAGCCGCGCCGGCGCGGGTTTCTTTCTCCTCCGCTGCGCTGATGGCTACGAGCTTGAAATAACGCCCCTGCGTTGATTTTGAGAGTTTTATGGTCTGTTTCACGGGGTTATTGAGGATGTTGGCGAAACTGCCTTTGGCCACGGGCTCGCCCCATTGCTGCCCGTCCGCGCTCACGTAGAAGGCATAGTTGTAAATGATGCCGCCTTTAGTGCGCGGGGTGTAGGTAAAGCCATTCACGGCCTGTGAGGCGCCCATGTCTACCACCAGCTCCTGCGGGAAGCTACCGGCCTTGCCTATCCAGGATGTGGAGGGGTCGCCGTCCACCGCCTTATCGGCGTCAGGCGTCACCGCTTTCCAGGTGGCAGGCGCGCGGTCGAACGTAACGGCTACGGTAGCGCCGGCTTTTTTGCCGCCGTCGATGAAACTCCTGGCTTTGAGGGTGCCGCTCTGCGCAAACGCAAAGGGCGCTCCCTTATACTGCGGACTGGCCGTGGTGGGCTCGCTGCCATCGGTCGTATAGTGAATCGCCGGGTCCTGGGAAGCAGCCGTAATGGTCACCATGCCCTGTTTGTCTCTTTTGATCACCGGGTCGGCCAGCAGTTCGGGCGCCCTGAAGAGCTTCACCTCGCTGATCACCGGGCTGGCCTTGGCATCGAGTATCTCTATGCGGACGCTCCGGGTGGTGGTATTGGGCAGGCGGAGAATGCGCTTGTACCCGATGGTGGTTTCCCGGGCGATCTCGCGATACTTCTTCCCTTCCAGCACACTCACGGTAAACCCTTTTACACGCTGGCCCAGGGGAATGAACTCCTGGATCTGGAAACGGTTGAAGGTGACGGGCTTTTCGAAGCTCAGGTTGATGGTGCCGGTGAGCTGCCCTTCGCCGGTAGCCCAGTAAGTATTGTAATTGCCGTCGGTCAGGTACACGGCGCTGGTGAGCATGCTGTTTTTACGCGTGTTCACGGCCGATGTTCTGGCACGCACGGCGAGGTTGGTCTTAAAATCGGCATCCAGCGTTTTGCGTAGCTCCATCAGCCGCAGCGAATCGTTTTTGTGGATGCGGCCGCGGCGGTCTACCGGCACATTCAGCAGCAGGTTGGCGTTGCGGCCCACGGAACCGTAGTAGATGTCGAGCAGCCAGGGCAGGGTTTTCACCTTGTCGTCCGTACCGGGACTGTAAAACCATCCCGGCCGGATAGATACGTCGGCCTCGCCGGGAATCCAGTCGGTGCCGTCTTCCTGCCCCTCGTTGAGCGGTTTGTTGATACCGGGCATGCCGGGCGCGAATTGTTTGCCGTTGAGCGTGCTCCAGTTGGTGGTGCCGGCAAAGCCGTTTTCATTCCCGATCCAGCGGCAGCCAGGACCGGCATCGCTGAAGAAAATAACCTCGGGATGATACTTTCTTACCGTATTGTGGAACAGGTCCCAGTCGTACACCTGTTTTTTGCCGTTGGGGCCTTCGCCGTTGGCGCCGTCGAACCATTGCTCGAATACATGGCCGTATTTGGTATGTACCTCCCGCAGCTGGTTGGCGAATACCTGGTTGTAGGCCGGCGTGCCGTAGTCGGGGTGGTTGCGGTCCCAGGGCGACAGGTACACGCCGAACAGCAGGCCATATTCTTTACAGGCGGCGGACAGCTCGGCGAGCACATCCCCTTTCCCGTTTTTCCAGGCGCTTTCGCGCACGGTGTGTTTGCTGTATTCGCTGGGCCAGAGGCAGAAACCGTCGTGGTGCTTGGCCGTGATGATGATCGCTTTCATGCCTGCGAGTTTCGCCGTGCGCGCCCACTGGCGGGCGTCGAGCTCGGTGGGATTGAATACTTTCGGATCTTCGTCCCCATGGCCCCATTCCTTGTCGGTAAAGGTGTTAGGCCCGAAGTGGATGAACATGTAGTATTCCAGCTGCTGCCATTTTACCTGCGCCGGTGAAGGCAGCGCGCCGTAAGGTTTGATCTCGGGCTGCGCCCAGGCACGGGCGGAGCATAACAGGAAAAAAAATAAAAGTGTTTTCTTCATAGTTACTGATTGCAGACGTGATGCTGATAAAAATACTATACGGTTGTTCATTTCCCCCATATTGCTAATATCCCCACAATAATTGAGAAAATAATACGGGATGCAAATGACGGCCCGAAAGCCGTCTATCACAAAAATGTCACAATTCGTGGAGGTTGATAACAACAGAAGGCAGGAATAGCCTACATTTAAAGCTGTCTAAATCCACAAGACTCTTTATATATGAATAAGCATTTGCACCGCAGAACGTTCCTGAGGAACAGTGTGGCAGCGGGTGTAGGCATTTCCCTGATGAATTCGCCGGCCCGGCTTTTCGCCGCACAAAAGAAAGACAAAGTAAGAGTAGGCCTCATCGGCGTTGGCGCGCGTGGGCTCAATCACCTGGACCTCTGCCTGCGCAGAAAGGACGTTGATGTGATCGCCATCGCGGATCCGGATGTTGCTTTCACCATCCCGCAGTGCCGTAAAATGATACAGGAGCACTACGGTGCAAAAAGGAAAGTGGCCGAATACACCAACGGCCCGCACGATTACCTGAACCTGCTCAAGCGCAGCGATATTGACGCCGTGATCATCGCCACTCCCTGGGAATGGCATACAATACAGGCCGTAGCCGCCATGAAGGCCGGCAAAACCCCGGCTGTAGAGGTTTGCGGCGCGGCAGACATCCAGGAGTGCTGGGAGCTGGTGAACACCTCCGAAGCCACCGGCGTGCCGTTGTTCGGCATGGAAAACGTGAACTACCGCCGCGATGTGCTGGCCGTGCTCAACATGGTACGCCAGGGCCTGTTCGGCGAACTGGTGCACCTGCAGGGTGGGTACCAGCACGACCTCCGTGCGGTGAAGTTCAACGACGGCAAGCAGCTTTACGGCGGCGGCGTTGAATTCGGCGAAAAAGGGTTGTCTGAAGCCAAATGGCGCACCAACCATTCCGTGCACCGCAACGGCGATCTCTACCCCACGCACGGCCTCGGCCCGGTAAACAACATGATCAACGTCAACCGCGGCAACCGCCTGCTGTCGCTCACCTCGGTAGCCACCAAGGCGCGCGGTCTGCATAAATATATCGTAGACCATCCGCAGGGCGGGCCTAACCACCCGAACGCGAAAGTGGAATTCAAGCTCGGCGACATCGTGAGCACGCTCATCAAAACCAACAACGGCGAAACCATCCTGCTGTCGCACGACACGAACCTGCCCCGCCCCTACTCGCTGAACTTCCGCGTACAGGGCACGAACGGTTTATGGATGGACGATTTTGATTCGATCCACATCGAAGGCAAAAGCAAGGCGCACACCTGGGAAAAAGCCGGCGACCCCAATGATGCCAACAGCTACATGGGCAAATACGATCACCCGCTCTGGAAAAAATATGCGAACGACGCTTCCGGCGCCGGCCATGGCGGTATGGACTGGTTCGTGATCAATTCCTTCATCGAAAGCATCAAACGCGGCACCGATTACCAGATGGACGTGTACGACCTCGCAACCTGGTACGCCATCACCCCGCTCAGCGAACAGTCTGTGCTGGAAGGCGGATCCACGCAGTACATCCCGGACTTCACCCGCGGCCGCTGGATCAACCGCAAGCCCAACTTTGCGCTCGACGGCGAATATTAATCCGGTCATATCAACATACAAAAGGGGCTGTATCAAAAGCGTGATACAGCCCCTTTTTATTCGGGTACCCGATGAAGACCGGTAGTCATGCAGGCGATCCCCGGCACCTTCTTTTATTTTTGACGCCTCCCTTTTGAAGGAGACAGCAGTCATTCAAGTGATACAACCCTTTTCCAGTGTGGTATCTTAACCGGCGATCACCTTCGTCCCGTCTTCGATAGATGTTACATACACATCCGGCAGTACGCCGTACTGGTCTTTATAACGGCCCTGCACAAACGAAGCGAACTCATCCACCTGATCGATTTTCACGAGGTTGATGGTACAGCCGCCGAAGCCGCCGCCCATCATGCGCGCGCCCGCCACTTCCGGGCGTTTTTTGGCAAGGTTGGCCAGGAAGTCCAGTTCCGGGCAGCTTACTTCATAGAGCCTGCTGAGGCCATCGTGCGAGGCATACATGAGGCGGCCCGCTTCCGCCAGTTCGTTGTTCTGCAGGCGGGTGCAGGCCTGCTGTACCCGTTCGTTTTCCTGCGTCACAAAACGGCAGCGGTCGTATACTTTATCCGGCAGCGAACTTTTATGCTGATCCACCTGGGCCGCCGTTACGCCGCGCAGGCTGGTGATGCCGGGGAAGAAACGTTTCAATATCTCCACCCCTTCCTCGCATTGCGCGCGGCGCACGTTGTACTCGGACGATGCGAGGGAATGATGCACCATGGAATTGACGAGCACGATCTTGTACGTTTTCGAAAATTCGAAGGGGAAATACTGGTATTCGAGGCTGCGGCAGTCGAGCAGCATCACCCGGTCTTTTTGCCCGTGCAGGTTCGCGAACTGGTCCATGATCCCGCATTTCACGCCGGGGAAATTATGCTCCGCCAGCTGGCCTACTTTGGCCATCTGCATCCGGCTGAGCTGAAAGCCCAGCAGGTGGTCCAGCCCAACGGCCAGGCCGCCTTCCACCGCCGCCGAGCTGCTCAGGCCCGCGCCGATGGGAATATCGCCATGCACCACGCAATCGAATCCCTTTACCGTCAGCCCCAGTTGTTGCAGCTGGTACACCACGCCTTTCAGGTAGTTCACCCAGTCGCCACCCGGCCGGATGTCGTGAATGGAAAAAGAAGCCATTTCGTTGTTGAAGAGCGCATAGGTATTGCAGGTATCGGTGCCGTTCAGCGCGATGGCGTAGATGATTCTTTTATCGATCGCCGCCGGCAACACAAATCCTTCGTTATAGTCCGTGTGTTCACCGATGAGGTTGATCCTGCCCGGCGAACTGACCATGATGGGTTCTTTGCCGAACAGCTGGTGGAATTTAGCCTTTACTTGTTCAATCATTTAAAGCGTACGTTTTACACCTAAAAATAGGAAAAAGGATTACTTTTTTACTGGTGCGGGGAAATTTTAGTTAGCTGCAAACGGGGCCCTGTTGACCCGCTGCAGGATATAAAGCGTTAAGTGTGGTTTCTTCCGGGAGATCCGACAACCGGCATCAACAAGCAGCAGGACTCGCATTTTTGCACAAACAAAACATTTTCAATTAGTTATAAAACCTGGTCAAAATTGGGACGATAGCGTCCCGATAGGGTTGGGATACCCTTGCGATACGGATACGTTACCCCTATAGGAGGTAACGTATAGGTGGCTAAAAGATGGCTAAAGGGTGGCGTATGGGTAACGTTCCACGATATAAATCCTTTGTGGGAGCATGTTTCAGCCCACTTTTCACAATATTTTATGCTATATAACAGAAATCCTACAGTGTAAAATACTGTTAGTAAGAGAATTAAATATTTCCGGGTACGGCCAATGATCGCATTAAAAAGGGCCGGCCTCACCGGCCAGCCCTTTGCTTTGTGTAAATTATCGTTTGTATCGTTGTTTTATTTGGCCTTTGCCTTACCGACTTTATGACCGAACAGGGCAAAGAAAAGAATGTATACATAGCAGGGCACCATGCAATACAGGAATGCATGACGGAAGTCAACGCCTTCGCTGTAGAAGATCGAGCTGAACATCGCTTCTTTTTCGAACAGTCCCGCATAGATCTGTGGCAGGATGGCTCCGCCGGCGATACCCATGATCAGGAAAGCGGATCCAATTTTGGTGTATTTACCCAGGCCTTCGATCGCCAGCGGGAAGATGGCGGGCCACATGAGGGCATTCGCGAGACCGAGCAGGGCGATGAAAGTAACCGCCATGTTGCCGTCCGTGAAATAAGCGCCGAGGGTGAATATCACGCCCATGATGGCGGAAATACGCAGGCCCATGTCCTGGCTGATGATTTTGGGAATCGTGGCGATACCGATCACATATCCTACCAGCATCGCGATGAGCGTGAAGGAAGTGAAGTATTTTGTTTTATCGAGGCTCATGCCGAGTGATTTGCCGTAAGTGCCGATCACGTCGCCGGCCATCACTTCCACACCCACGTACATGAAGATGCACAGTACGCCGAGCAGCAGGTAGGGATAAGCGAACACGCTGCTACGGGCGGGAGCGCCTGCTGCGGATGCGCTATCGTCCCCGTCTGTATTGATTTCCGGGAGGGAAGAGCGTTTCAGGAAAAATGCAAGGATCAGCAGCACGAATGCCATTACAATATAGGGAGGGATTACGCGGCCGGCCAGGTCGTCGAGCAACTGGGCCTTCAGCGTGGCATCCGTTGCCGTTTTGATCTGTTCTTCCAGCGCGCTGGCGTTTTTCAGTACGATGGCGCTGAGAATGAGCGGACTGAGCGCGCCGGCTACTTTATTACAGATACCCATGATGCTGATGCGTTTGGCCGCGCTTTCGATAGGCCCTACGATGCTGATATACGGGTTGGATGCGGTTTGCAGCAGCGAAAGGCCTGCGCCCTGCACAAACAGGCCGGTCAGGAACATGCCGTAGTTACGGGCGTTCGCAGCCGGGATAAAGATGAGCGAGCCCACGGCCATCACGGCCAGGCCCAGCGCCATCCCGTTCTTGAACCCTGTTTTGTTCAGGATGAAGGAAGAAGGAATGGACAGGAAAAAATAGGCCATATAAAAGGCCATGGTAACCATCAGCGCCTGGGAAACGGTCAGCTCGCAGGCAATCTGCAAAAAGGGAATCAGGGCGCCGTTCAGCCAGGTCACAAACCCGAAAACAAAGAATAAGCCCCCGATAATGATCATGGCCTGCTTATACCCTCCTTCCTGCGGAGGAGCCAGAGTAGCGGTTTTACTAGTCATTAGCTGCGTAAGTTGATTGTTCAAGAATGCCACGAACTTAATGAACAATTCTTGATTTTCATAAATATATTAGCTAAAACGATTAAGCAATTAAAAAAAATAGGCTAATTCTTGCCATTTTTGCCTGTTTGTCAAAAAAATTATTCTACATTTAAAGCCTATTTTACCAAAATATAACAAAGGTATTTATGTCCACGCAAAGTAAACAAGGTACGCATCCCTCGTTTTTTGTACTCGTCCTGGTATTCTTCTTCTGGGGGTTTGTGGCTGCATCCAACAGCATTCTCATCCCCTTTTGCAAAGCCCATTTCGATCTTACACAGATTCAGTCGCAGCTGGTAGACTTCGCCTTTTACGGCGCCTACTTCGTGGGCTCGCTGGTATTGTACCTGTTATCCGCCTTCAAGGGCGTGGACATCCTCAATCGCATCGGTTTCAAAAAAGGTATTATATACGGCCTGATCATTTCAGGTGTGGGCGCCGCGGCCACTATCGGCGCGGTGAACATCGGGCTGGGCATGGAAGATAAAACCAGCGCCTTCTACCTGATCCTCGGCGCTTATTTCATCGTGGCCCTCGGTTTCTCCCTGCAGCAAACGGCGGCCAACCCGTTCGCCATCCTGCTGGGCGACCCGGCTACCGGGGCGCACCGCCTCAACCTCGCCGGCGGCGTAAACTCCTTCGGTACCACCATCGGCCCCCTCATCGTGAGCCTGTTGCTCTTCGGCACCGCGCAGGACGCAGCGGCGGTGGGTGATACGGACATCAGCAAAATCAACGTATTATATATATCCCTGGTAGCGCTCTTCCTGCTCGCCGCCGGTATATTCGCGGCCACCAAAATGCCGAAGGGCACGGAAGACGATCACTTTGAAGCATCGTCCAAAGCCACCTACACCCTGCTGGGCATCACCGTGATGTTCGTGCTCATCCTGATCGGTATCATCGTGGAAAAACCATTGCCTTTCTTCATTGCCGGCATCGTGGGCATCCTCTGCATTCTTTTCTACGCGCAGATCGCTTCCCGCAACGACGGCAACGGCTGGGGCGCCATGAAATACCCGCAGCTCATCATGGGCATGATCGCCATCTTCGTTTACGTGGGCGTGGAAGTGAGCGTGTCCAGCAACCTGGGCGAGCTCCTGAAAAAACCCGGCTTCCTCACCATGGAAGGTCTCAACGAATCACAGCTCAGCCCCTACATCGCCATCTTCTGGGGCGGTCTGATGATCGGCCGGTGGACGGGCGCCATCAGCGTGTTCAACCTCAGCAAAGGCACCCGCCAGGTACTCTCCGTGATCGTGCCCTTTGTGGCCTACGGCGTGATCCTCGGCGTGAATCATTTAAAAGGCAACGACATCAGCCAGCTGTATCCCTTCGCGATCTGTGTGGCCATCCAGATACTCGGCTTCTTCTACGGCCAGGATAAACCCGCCAAAACCCTCATGACCTTCGGTATCATGGGCGTTGCGGCCATGCTCATCGGTCTGTTCACCGAGGGCCAGGTAGCCACCTTCGCCTTCATCAGCGGCGGTCTTTTCTGCTCCGTGATGTGGCCCTGTATCTTTTCACTGTCTATCGCCGGGCTCGGCAAATACACCGGCCAGGGCGCTTCTTTCCTCGTGATGATGATCCTCGGCGGCGCGCTCGTTCCGCCATTACAGGGCGGTTTGGTAGATATCCCTGAAATTGGCGCACATCATTCGTATATTGTACCGGTAATCTGTTTTGCATACTTAGCATTTTTTGCAATACGCGTTAAATCAATCTTAAAATCTCAGGGAATCGACTATGAGTCAGCAATTAGCGGTGGGCATTGATATTGGGGGGACCAACACTAAATTTGGAATTGTAGACCGTCGTGGTAATATCTTATGCCAGGACCGGATGTCAACCAAAGCTCACGAAGAAGTAACCATGTTCCTGGCCGAGCTGCATCAGCGTTTATCGAAGCTGATCGAGCAGGTGGGAGGCATCGAAAACATCAAGGGAATAGGCGTGGGTGCGCCCAACGGTAATTATTATACCGGCAACATTGAATATGCGCCCAACCTGCGCTGGAAAGGCATTGTGCCTTTGGCTAATATGCTGCAGGACCTCTTTAATCTCCCGACCGTATTAACGAACGACGCCAATGCGGCGGCCATCGGTGAAATGACCTACGGCTCCGCGCGCGGCATGAAAGATTTCATCACCATCACCCTCGGCACCGGCGTGGGCAGCGGCATCGTTGCCAACGGCCAGCTCATTTACGGGCACGACGGATTTGCGGGTGAACTCGGGCACGTGATCGTGATACCCGGCGGCCGCCTGCACCCCGGCACCGGCGCACACGGCTCGCTCGAATCGTATGCCTCCGCCACGGGCGTTGCCAGCACCGCGCTGGAACTGCTTGAAGCCCGGCCCAACGAGGAAAGCATGCTGCGCAACCACACCCGTGAAGAAATAGATTCCAAAATGATCTATGAAGCGGCGATCAAAGGCGACAAACTGGCCCTCGAAATTTATGAATATACCGGTAAGGTGCTCGGTGAAGCACTGGCGAACTTCGTGATGTTCTCCAGCCCCGAAGCCATCGTACTGTTCGGCGGCCTCACACAGGCGGGCGACCTCATCATGCGCCCGGTCCGCCACCATATGGAAAAGAACCTCCTCCCCATCTTCCAGAACAAAGTGAAGCTCGTGTTTTCCGAACTCAAGGAAAGCGATGCGGCCATCCTCGGCGCCAGCGCCCTGGCCTGGGAAATGAAGGACTAGAAAAAACTACCCGGAATGTCAATTACAAGTGATGAAATGTTCGTTCATTTGTAATTGACATTCTTTTTTGAATCAAGCAAACGTGAACAATGAACAGCAGACGCAATTTTCTCAAAACTGCCGCGCTGGGCGCCGCTGCCCTTTCGATAGACGGCATTCCCGCCGCAGCGCAGAGCAAAACTAAGGGCAAAGTCCGCAAGCCCATTGTGGTAAGCACCTGGGACTTTGGTGTGGCCGCCAACAAAGCAGCCTGGGAAGTATTGAAAAAAGGCGGCCGTGCACTGGATGCGGTGGAAAACGGCGTACATGTGCCGGAATCCGACCCCAGCAACCAGACGGTGGGCTACGGCGGTTTCCCCGACCGCGACGGCCGTGTAACGCTCGACGCCTGCATTATGGACGAGCTGGGCAACTGCGGTTCCGTGGCTGCGCTCGAGCACATCGTGCATCCCATTTCCGTGGCGCGCAAGGTGATGGAAAAAACGCCGCACGTAATGCTGGTGGGCGATGGCGCCTTGCAGTTCGCGCTGGAGAACGGGTTTAAGAAAGAGAACCTGCTCACGCCGGAATCGGAAAAAGCCTGGAAAGAATGGCTGAAAAAAGCGGAATACAAACCCGTGATCAACATCGAAAACAAATCGTACCAGGGCGACGGCAAAGGCACCACGGCCTTTAACCCGCTGCGGCTCCCCGGTAACCAATACAACCACGATACCATCGGCATGATCGCCCTGGACGCGGCCGGCAATTTATCCGGCGCCTGCACCACCAGCGGCATGGCCTTCAAACTGCACGGCCGGGTGGGCGATTCGCCAATCATCGGCGCGGGCCTGTACGTGGATAACGAAGTAGGCGCCGCTACCGCAACCGGTGTGGGGGAAGAAGTGATACGCGTGGTGGGCAGCTTCCTCGTGGTGGAACTGATGCGCCAGGGATATTCTCCCGAAGCCGCCTGCAAGGAAGCGGTGATGCGGATCGTGAAGAAAAAACCCGCCAAGGCGAAAGAAATTCAGATCGGTTTCCTGGCCCTCAACAAAAAAGGCGAGCATGGCGCTTTCTGTCTCCAGAAAGGTTTCAGCTATGCCGTAGCCACCGCCGACAACCAGGAACAACTCATACAGGGTAAACATTATTTTTAGCAGCAACGGCGGCCGGTGATACTTGTGCCGGCCGGCAACGGAAAGACGACGATGGAAAAGATCACACTGGAAATATGCGCCGCCTCACTGGCTTCGTGCATCGCAGCACAGGAAGGAGGCGCCGACCGTATAGAATTATGCGACAACCTGCTGGAAGGCGGCACCACGCCGAGCTATGCCACCATTGCGCTCGCCCGTGAAAAAGTAAAGATCGCCCTCTACCCCATCATCCGGCCGCGTGGCGGCGATTTCCTGTACGACGACCTGGAATTCGCCATCATGCAAAAGGACATCCAGCTCTGCAAGGAACTGGGCTGCGACGGGGTGGTGATCGGCCTGCTGACGGCGGAAGGGAAAGTGGACAAACCGCGCACCCGCGCACTGGTGGAACTGGCATGGCCCATGGGCGTTACCTTCCACCGCGCTTTCGATATGACCGACGATCCTTTCCAGGCACTTGAAGACGTGATTGAAACGGGCTGCGAGCGGATACTCACGTCCGGCCAGCGCAACACCGCACCGGAAGGCGCATCCCTCATCGCACAGCTGGTGGAAAAAGCCGGTGGCAGAATCGCCATCATGGCGGGATCCGGCGTGCGCGCCAACAACGTGGGCGCACTGGCAACTGCTACCCATGCCGCCGAATACCATACCACCGCAAAAGATTATACAGACAGCCGCATGGTGTTCCGTAACCCCGCCGTAAGCATGGGCGGCATTCCCGGCGTGCCGGAATACGGCATCGCCGTTACGCAGGCCGCACAGGTGAAACTGATCAGGGAAGAAGCGGAAAAGGCGCTCACCAACGGGCAATAACATCTTCACAAAACGAATAAGGCATTGCCGGGCGTTCCGTGCAATGCCTTATTCGTTGCTGGTTTCCGCCGCCAGCGGATCAGAACCCAGGCAATACAATCTTCACAAAAAGATAAAGGCTCTGTAGGGCATTCCCGGCAATGCCTTATTTAATGACGGGTTCCGCGGAGCAGGGAACGAAGCCCAGACAATACAACCTTCACAGGCGCCGCAGGGCACCCCGCGCCATGCCTTATTTGTTGACGGCGGCCGCAGGTCGGGGAACGAAGCCCAGGCAAGAGAATCTTCACAAAAAGGTAATGGCGTTGCGGAGCATTCCATGCAGCGCCTTATCTGTTTGCGCCTTTCCCGGTTCAAATCCCGCCAGATAAGCATCGCCATTTATCTGCGGTTACATCCGCTGATGAATATTTCATTAAATTATTAGTAATACTAAACAAGGTATAGTATATATTTACTACTTTTATCCACACTGGATAACTGGGGCGTGCTGTACGTCCTTACACATTAAATAATTTTCTAAATTAGATCAGACATGAGAAAAGCAGGATTACTTGCATTTTTACTGACGGGCTGTATGGCGCTGCAGGCGCAGGTAAAAGGCGTCAAACACGTCATCCTCATCGGCATGGACGGCCTGGGTGCATATGCGATGCAGAAGGCCGACAACCCGAACATGAAACAGCTCATGGCCGACGGTTCCTGGTCGCTGCAGGCCCGCAGCGTGCTGCCCTCCTCCAGCGCCGTAAACTGGGCGTCGATGACCATGGGCGCGGGTCCGGAACTGCACGGGTTCACCGAATGGGGCAGCCAGAAACCGGAGCTGCCGTCGCGGGAGCTCGACCAGTACGGCCTGTTCCCTTCCGTGTTCACCCTCCTGCGCGAACAGCGCCCTTCCGCGGAAGTAGGCGTGATCTACAGCTGGGACGGCATCGGTTACCTGTTCCCGAAAAAAGCGGTGAATAAAGACCAACCGTGCCCGAACGATACCGCCACCACGGAGGCGGCAGTGAACTATATCAAAGCAAAGAAACCGGACTTCCTGTTCATCCACTTCGACCAGCCGGATGGCGTGGGGCATGGCATCGGCCACGACATTCCCGAATATTACGAACAGGTACGGAAAAACGATATCCTTTTGGGACAGATCCTGCAGGCAGTCAAAGACGCCGGTATGTGGGAAAACAGTGTGATCGTCCTTTCCTCCGACCACGGCGGCATCAACAAGGGCCACGGCGGTAAAACCATGGTGGAAATGCAGATTCCCTGGGTCGTGCGCGGAAAAGGCATCAAAAAGAACAATGAAATAAAAGAAAGTATCGTGACATACGATACCGCTGCCACAATTGCCTATATCTTTGGATTGAAAACGCCCCGTGTATGGACGGGCAGGCCTGTGAAAGAAGCGTTCGCCCGGTAACCGGCATGCGGATTATACGGGTGAGGGCACGATACTTGTAACATGACCAATGAAATAAACCTTTATCTATATAATCCGATAGTTTATGCTGCGATTTATTTCAGTATCCATCCTGCTGCTCACCGGCGCTTTACCGGTGGTGGCGCAGGTACAGGGACAGGTGATCAGGGTGCTCAGTTACAATATCCATCACGGTGTCAATAACAACGGCGTGCTCGACATCCAGGGCATCGCCACCGTTATCCTCGCTACCAATCCCGACCTGGTGGCGTTGCAGGAAGTAGACAGCGCCACCACGCGCGTAAAAAAAGCCGACCAGCTGAAACAACTGGCGGAAGCCACGGGGATGTACATTTATTTCGGGAAGGCCCTCAACCTCGAGGGCGGCGGTTACGGGAACGGTATTTTATCCCGCTACCCCATCGAAAAAAGCTACAGCATTGAGCTGCCGGCTTCAGGTGCAGGCAGCGAGCCCCGCACGGCGGCCGTGGTAACGGTGAAGCTGCCGGGCGACAGCCTCCAGCTGCATTTCGCCAGCGCACACCTCGATCACCTCGACGATGGCGCAGACCGCGTGGCGCAAGCCAACATCCTGGCGAAACACTTTGCACAACCAACCGCACCGGTGATTGTTGCGGGCGATATGAACGCACCGCCCGCCGCCAAAGAAATCGGCGTACTGAAGCACATCTTCACGGACGCAACGGAAAAACTGGGGCCTACCTGGCCGGCGGACAAACCGACACACAAGCTGGATTACATCCTGCTGCACAACAAAGCGCAATGGCATGTGATGTCTGCAAAAGTGATTGAAGAAACGGTCGCCTCCGATCACCGGCCGGTGCTCTGTGAATTGTTGCTGAAGTGAGGTGAAAAAATATTGACGGAAAGCTCTCCTGTGAAGGGGAGCTTTTTTATTGCATTGAAGGTTGAAGTAAAAAATAACTGATGAAGTGCGTTCCTGCAAAACAGGCCTCTCTTCTTCTCTCAAGTGACAAAACATAACTGATGAAAGTTCTCCTGAAAAGGAAAATTCTTTCTCTTTGAAATGAAGTAAAAATCACTGGAGACAAACTCTCCGAAAAGCGAACTTTTTCTCCTCTGAACTGAGATAAAAATATCTGATGAAAGCTCTCCTGAAAAGAAGACGCCTTTTTACTTAAAATGAAGTAAAAGTCACTGAAGAAAACTCCCCGCCAAAGCGAACTTTCTTCTCCATTGAACTGAGATATGAATATCTCATGAAAGCTCTCCTTTAGAGAGCGCTTTTATTCTTCCTCCTCTTCCTTCCCTCCGGCGAATTCCCTTGGCGTTTTCCCGAATTGTTTTTTGAATTCCTGGCTGAAATAACGCCGGTTGGCGAATCCAACGGAATACGCCACTTCATACACGGTAAACCCGCCCTTCTCCAGCATTTGCGCGGCCCTTTTCAAGCGGTAGGTTTTCACGAAATCGTTGACGGACATGCCCGCCACGGCTTTCACCTTTTTATACAGCACCGGCGGGCTCATGCCGAGGTTTTTGGCCAGTGTTTCCACATCGAAGTCGGAATTGTCGATATGTTCTTCCACCACAGCATGCATTTTTTCAAGGAACGCCTGGTCCTGGCTGTCCGTAAAATCTATTTTCTCCGGCGTCACGCTGGTGATCTGCCGGTGCAGGATGCGGCGGATGCGCTCGCGCGCGGCCAGCAGGTTGCGCACCTGCAGCTGCAGCACTTCGGTGGAAAAGGGTTTTGTGATATATACATCCGCTCCTTTCCCCAGGCCGCTCACCTGGTCGGCCTGCGCGCTTTTGGCCGTGAGCAGGATAACGGGAATGTGGCTGGTGCGTTCGTCGGATTTGAGGCGGTTGGTCAGTTCGAAACCATCTGTTCCCGGCATCATCACATCGCTGATGATCAGGTCAGGAATCTGCGTGGTGGCGGTTTTCCAGGCCGCTTCTCCGTCGGGCGCCTGCAATATATTATAACGGTCGGCAAACATGTCGGCCACCTGTTCCCGCAGGTCCTGGTTATCGTCGGCCACCAGCAGGGTAAATCGTTTTTCGTTCTCCAGTGTACCCTGGGCCGCCGGGCTGCCGTTACCGGCGGTTGCAGCGGGAACGGCCTGCAAGGGGCGCCGCAGCCGCGCATGCTGATCGAAGTGCGCGGTGCCGGCGAGCAGGGTAACGGAGAACGTAGTGCGTCCCTCCTGCCCGTTCTTAGCCGGTTCGCTTTGCACGAGTATCTTCCCGTTGTGCAGTTCCACGATATGCCGCGCCAGCGCCAGGCCAATGCCGTAGCCGGTGTTCTGCAAACCGTGATCGTCTACCTGGAAAAAATTGGTGAACAGTTTGTCGTGGTATTCTTCCGCAATACCCCGGCCGTTGTCAGACACCTGCACCGTCACTTCCTGCCTGCCTTTCAGCACGGTAACGGCAATGCGCCCGCCTTCAGGCGTAAACTTGAATGCATTGACGAGCAGGTTAAAAAATACTTTTTCCATCTGCTCCTGGTCGAAATACAACGGCAGTGCCGCCTCCTTATGCGAAAAAGATATGGCGATATTCTTGGCCAGCGACAGCTCGCGGAACGATTCGTAGATGCCCTGCAGAAATGCGATCAGGTCATGCTCCGCCACTTCCAGTTTGAGGTGCTGCGTTTCCGCTTTCCTGAAGTCCATCAGCTCGCTCACCAGCTTCAGCAGGCGCGACGCGTGTTGCTTCACCGTGCCCAGTTGCATGCGCGTATGTTCGTCTGTTTGTTTGGCGTAAAAGAGCCGTTCGATGGGCGTCATGATCAGGGTCAGGTGCGTGCGTATTTCGTGCGATACGTTAGTGAAGAAGTTCAGCTTCACTTTATGCAGTTCGTCCTCCTTCTTCAGCAAGGTGCGCAGGATGATGAAGCGCGACACCAGAAAGATCACCGCCAGCACCACCATCGCGTACAAACAATACGCCCACCAGGTGAGCCACAGCGGCGGCAGAATGCGGATGTCGATCACGGAAGGCTGTCCCCAGATGCCGTCGTTGTTGGCGCCTTTTACCAGGAACCGGTACCGCCCGGATGCCAGGTTCATGTACGTGGCGGACGGCGTGCTCACTTCGTTCCAGTTTTCATCGAACCCTTCCAGCTTGTAGCGGTACAGGTTCTTGCTGCTCTTCACGAAGTTCAGGAGAGCAAACTCTATGGTGAATACGTTCTGGGAATGTTTGAAAACGAGCGTTTTGGTGAGGGCGATATCTTTTTTAAGCAGCCCGTTCCGCTGGCCTACATGGACGGGACGGTTAAAGAGCCGCAGGCCCGTGAACGCCACCGGCGCCTTGTAGGTATTGGTTTCCACCTGCCCCGGCTCGAAATAAACGAGGCCGTTTGTGCCGCCGAAAGCGAGGGTGCCTTTGCTGTCCCTCATCGCCGCACCGGGATTGAACTCGTTACCGGGCAGGCCGTCGGCGGTGGTGTAATGCCGGCTTTCTTTTTTCTCGGGATGGAATTTCACCAGCCCCTTCTGCGTAGCGAGCCAGAGATAACCCTGATCGTCGGCCCGTATGCTGAGGATGTTGATGTTGGCCGGCAGGCCTTCTTTCGTGCCGAAACGCTGCGTATGCTGCTGGGCGGGCTCATATTTCAGCAGTCCCCTGTTGGATTCGCCGGCCCAGATGTTGCCTTCGGCATCTTCATGAATGGCGCTGATGCTATGTTCACCGCTGACCTTCCATACCTTGCCGTCTCTTTCACGGTAGAGGCCGGCGTCGCTGCCGATCCAGATGGTGCCGCGACTGTCTTTCATCACCGTACTGGTAAAAACGTTGATCTTCTTTCCTGTTTCGTAAGCGGTCACCGGCGGGCGTTCCATCGAATCGCCCCGCATCCGGAATATCATCAGGCCCCAGCTGCTGGCCAGCCAGTAGCAGCCGGTGCTGTCTTCGGCGAGGGCGATCGTTTCGAGCGTAACGGCCTCCGTGGCGCCAAAATCATACCGCCGGAAGCGGCCCGTGCGCTCGTTATAAAGGTTCAATCCGCCGCGGCTCGTCAGCACCCACATATTGCCTTTGCTGTCGGTCATCACATTTTTGATGAGATTGGAGCCCAGCGTACCGGGCACATCCGGCGCGTGGCGGAATACCTTCCAGGCGCCGGTACTACGGTCTACGTAATTAAGCCCGCCGCCTTCGGTACCTATCCACCAGCCGCGTTTGTCTTTACTTTCCACGATGCAGCTCACTACGTTGTTATTCAGTCCCGGCCGGTGCTCATGGCTTTGCAGGATACCCCAGGCCGTTTTGTAGGCGTAAGCGATGTTGACGCCGCCGAAGTAGGTGCCGGCCCATAGGGAACCGTTTTTATCTTCAAAAATGCTGTATACGGAATTCTGGCTGAGGCTGCCGGGGTCGTCGGTGCTGTGCCGCATGACGGCCGTTGCCCCGGTGGCGGGATCGATGCGGGAAAGGCCATCCTGCGTACCGGCCCAGAGCATGCCGGCCCGGTCCACGATCAGCTCGCGGATCGCGCCATGCACCACACTGAACGGCTTGCGGCCATCGGTGGTGATACGCTCAAATTTACCGGTCCGGGGATCGTAGCGGTTGAGCCCCTGTGTAAAAGTGCCCACCCAAATCCTCCCGTCGTGGTCAACGGCAACGGCCCGCACCTGGTTGGCGCTGAGGCTGGCCGGGTTGTCGGGATGATGTTTGAATACCGTGGTTTTGAAGCCGCCGTTGTAACGCTGCAGCCGCGCCAGCCCGTTCCAGGTACCGGCCCACAGGCCGCCCTGTTTGTCTTCGCAAAGATCAAGCACAGACCTGCCTGTGGAATCAGTTTCGGATTTCATCTCCACCTGCGTGATCTTTCGCGGGTCACCTTTTTCCATCCTGAACAATCCGCGCCGCGTACCGAACCAGAGGTCGTGCCGGCTGTCTTCGAATACACAATGCACGAACACGGGCTGGTGATCGGGCAACGGCACCCGTACAAACCCGCCGGTGTTGGGATCGTAGCGGTTCAGGCCTTTGTCGGTGCCCACCCACAACGTTTTGCGGGAGTCACAATACAGCGCGCTGATCTGGTTGGAATTGATCGTAAAACTGTCTTTCGGATCAGCCTGGTAGGTTTTGAAACGCACACCGTCGTAGCGGCTGAGCCCGTTCTTGGTCCCCATCCAGATAAAACCGGCATCGTCCTGCGTAATCACGAGCACGCTGTTATCCACCAGCCCCTGGTCTACCGTCAGGCGGCTGAACGACACCTGCTGGCCGTGGCTTCTGCCCACCGTCAGCACCAAAAAGATGAAAAGAAAAATACGTTGTTGCAACACCCCGATGTAGATTATAGTACTGTCTCCCTGATAATTTCAGTATGGCCGATATAATGCCCGATTTTGGTCCGGCGCTTCCCGCGCCTCCTCCCGATGCCCAAAGGTACGTGAAAAAGCGGCTTCTGCTTTCAGGAAAGGCTTTGGCGAAGGCCCTGCGTCTGCAGCAGTACCTTCGCCAAAGTAAATGCTGTAGAAACAGCATTCCTGTTCACTGAATCGCGTCATGTATCAATAATCGCATGCACTATGTGCAGCTATTTCTACAGTCCGTTACCAGCCGGGATTTTGTTTTACACTCGGCGCCCGGCCGATTTCCGACTGCGGTATCGGCATCAGGTACATGGCTTTGAAAAAAGCATGCGGCCTGGTTTGAATATACGTATAGGTATAAGTAGTACCGGATGGAACGATCTTCACCCCGCCCGGGTCGCGGTTGAATTCCTGCTCGCCCCGTTTCCAGCGGCGCACATCAAAGAAGCGGTGGTGCTCGAAAGCCAGTTCCACTTTCCGCTCATTGCGGATCAGGTCCCGTGCTTCCGCCTGGGTAATACCGGCTTTGATGCCATAGCGGCCGTCCGCGCCGGGCTGAATTCCCGCCCTTTCACGCAGGCGGATGATCTGATCGATGGCGGTGGTCGTTTCGCCGGTTTCGTTGCAGGCCTCCGCATAGTTGAGCAGCACTTCGGCATACCGCATCAGCGGGAAACATCTTTCGGTGTTACCGGAGGTGTTGTCTTCGGCCATTTTCCGGCAGTAATAACCGGTGAATGTAAACGCGGTCTGATAGTCCACACCGGCGCCGGTATGCGTGAACACCGGCCTTTTGCCGCCGGCGCTGCCGAGGTACATCATGGAGCCGTTGTAAATGATGGAATATTCGAAGCGCGGGTCCCTGTTGAGGTAAGGATTTTTTTCATCGAAGCCGGACCCTGCTTCCCGGATGCCTTTCCCGTTCTTCATCCCGAATGCGTCTACCGTAGCCTGTGTGGGGAAATACTCATAGCTGCCGCCACGGGAGGGCGGGAACAGCAGGCCTTCCACATCGCGGTTGCTGGCACGCATGAGGGCAAAGATGTATTCCGGGTTCCGGCGCATGAGAAACACGCGGTAAAAACCGAAACCGGGCGCGGTGGTGTTATCGAGGTACAGCGAATAGGCGTTCATGTCGATCACTTTCTTGGCCGCTTCCCTGGCCAGTACCCAGCGGTTCGCGTCGGCAACGGGGTAACCGACCAGCTTTTTCAGTTCTTCGTCGGTGGTCATGTCCGTTCCGTTAAACAGCGGGCTGGCGGCATAGAGCAGCACCCGGGCTTTGAGGGCCAGGCAGGCGCCTTTCGTAACCCTGCCGTAATCGGAGCCGAGTTGTTCTACCGGCAGATCGGCCGCGGCGAGGTCGAGCTCGGAATTGATGTAGTTGACACATTCTTCAAACGTGCTCCGCGCAATGTCGGGTTTGTCCGTCAGGCCGAACAGCGTGTCTTTCATCAGGGGCACGCCGCCTACGTGGCGCACCAGTTCGGCGTAATACCAGGCGCGCAGGAAACGCGCTTCGGCTTTCACCCTGGCTTTCAGGCCGGGTGATAACGGCGACCTGTCGAGGTTCTTGAACAACAGGTTCACCTTGCGCACATTGGTGTAACAACCGTTCCACACGGGAGGCGTAGGACCGTTGATGGCGCTGATGCCGCCGGCAATCAAACGCACCCACATGTTATGGGAACCCGTCCACCGCGACTGGGCTTCATCGCACATCTCGCTGGTGTAGGGCCATACATTGGTGCCGGACGTACCAACGGTCTGCATACCGAAACCGGCCGGCATGTAGATGTTGGTGAGGTAATCCATCGTGCGGGCGCTGTCCGCAAAAACCGTTTCTTCCGTGAGGTCGCTGGTCTGTTTTTTATCCAGGAAGTCCTCCGTTTTGGAGCAGGACTGCTGGCTTACCGCAAACACGCCGGCGAACGCGAAGAATAACAATATCTTTTTCATAACTGATCGCTTAATGTTTTTATCAGAACCCAACCTGGATCCCGACGTTGAATACTTTTTGCTGCGGATAATGCTCCCCTGTTCCGCCTGAAACAATCTCCGGGTCCATCTGGTATTTCTCGAACGCCTTCGACCAGGTGAGCAGGTTGAAGCCGTTGGCATATACTTTCACGCTCTTCAAACGGATGGCGCGCATCAGCGAAGCGGGCAGGTCGTAACCCAGTTCCACGGTACGGAGGCGCAGGTAATCGCCCCGTACGAACCAGAAGTCTGACGGGTAATCACGTGAGCTGTTGGTCAGCAGCGTGGAATAGTGCAGGCTCGGGAATGTGGCCGTGTTTTTTGTTTCCGGCGTCCAGCGGTTGCGGTGGATGGGTTGCAGGTTGGACGAGAAGGGATCGATCGCTTCCGCCATCGCGCGCAGGTTGAAGAACGCAGCGCCCTGGAAGCCCATATTGAGGCTGATGCCTTTGTAGGTCAGCCCGATGTTGAGGCCGCCGATGGTGTTGGGCAGGTTGGGATTGCCGATCACTTCACGGTCGAACGCATCGATCACATTATCGCCGTTGAGGTCTTTATATTTCAGGTCGCCCGGGCGCGGCAGCGAGCCGTTGGGCTTGGCGCTTTTCTGGATGTCTTCATCGCTTTGATAGAACCCGTCGAACCGGTAGCCCACGATGCTCCCGATGGGGTGGCCGGTGAGGGCCAGGCCGGGATAGCGCGGCTGTTCTTCGTCGCGGAACAGCACCTTGTTTTTGGCATGCGATACGTTGGCGTTGACGCGCAGGCCGAATTTACCATAAGTGTTCTGGTAGGTCAGGTCTGCTTCGAAACCTTTGTTACGCACACGGCCGAGGTTCACCACCGGCACATCCTGGCCGAACATGGCGGGTATGCTCCGCTCGGAAAGGATGTCGTAACGATAGCGGTTGAAGAGGTCGAACGAACCGGAGATTTTTCCTTTCAGCATCGTAAACTCCGCCGCAATGTTCCACTGTTTTTCTTTTTCCCAGGTCACGTTGGGGTTGCCCAGCGTGCCTTCGCGGATGCCGCTGAAGGTGTTGTGCGATTCGCCGAATGAGTAGCTGTTATTACGCTGGAATACATAATCGTAAATGTAGCTGTTGCTGCCCACACCGTCTACACCCGTAAACCCGTAAGAGCCACGGAATTTGAACAGCGAGAAGACGGGCAGCGCGTTGGCGAAGAAAGGCTCTTCAGCCACGTTCCACCCGGCCGAAAAGGCCGGGAAGAATCCGAACCGCTTGCCGGCGGCGAAACGGTCGGAACCGTTGTAAGCGCCGTTGAACTCGAACATGTACTTCTGCCGGAAGTTATATCCCAGCCTGCCGGTGAAACCCCGGAAGTTGGAGGGCACCAGTTCTGAGCCGGTGCTCGTGTTCACGGAAATGCTGGTGGTTTGCGCGCCCATCACGAGGCCGTAAATACGGTGGTCTTTTCCGAACGTACGGTCGTAGTTGATCTGCGCCTGCAGGTTCAGGCGTTTGCCCAGGCCCGCCAGCGGCGAATATCCGAGCCCCAGCTTCTGGATGCGGTAGATGTTCGGATCACGCGGCGTATAAGTACTGTCGGCCGGGTTGAACTGGAACGACGGGAAAGTGGTGCGCGTCAAACTCCTTGAAAAATTGTAGTTGTTCGAGTACGCCACCACCACGCGGGCAGACAACCCTTTGGTGATCACCGCGAGGTCCTGGTTGCCGGTGAGGTTGATATTGATGTCGTTGGAAAAGCTGCGGTTGTAACCGTCCAGCGCCAGCCTGCCCACGATGTTGTTGATGTTGTCCCTGACGTTGTTGAGGATGAAGCCGTAGCTGCCGTCCGGGTTATACACCGGGTAAGCGAACGGCGGCAGGTGATTGTAGCCGTTCATCTCGAAAAACACGTTGTTATTGCCAAAGGGGCCGGGCACGTTGGGGCTGTTGGTTTCGCCCATGATGCCCGACAGGTCGAGCCGGAAATTGAGGCTCTTGGTGGCCGTAATGTCGAGGTTGGATCGGAAGTTATACCGGCGGTGATAATAGTTGCTGTTGAAGCCGTTGCCTTCCGAAAAATCTTTCAGGATGCCGTTCTGGTAAAGGTATCCCACGGAAATAAAATAGTTGAGGAAATCGAGCCCGCCAGACACGTCGAGGTTATTCCTGAACTGCATGGCCATGGGCCTTGTGAGTGTTTTATACCAGTCGATATCCGGGTGGCCGTACGGGTCGGAGCCGTCTTTGAATTTTTGCAGATCAATGTCCGTGAAGCGCGGCGTTACGTTGTCGTTCTTCATCGCTTCGTTGGTGAGCAATGCGCTCTCGTATGCGCCGAGGTACTGTTTGGAGCGGGTGGGCCGCTGCATACCGGTTTCGGAGCGGAAGGCGATGCGGGGAGGCCCGATCTTGCCGCGGCGGGTGGTGATCACGATTACGCCGTTGGCGCCTTTTACGCCGTAGATGGCCGTGGTGCTCGCATCTTTCAGGATGCTGAGCGTTTCGATCTCGTTGGGATCGAGGAGCGACAGCGCACCGGCGCCCAGTTCGATATCATCCACGATGATCAGCGGCGTGCCCGCGCTTGCATACGAGGAAATACCGCGGATAAAGAACTCCGTTCCTTCCGCGCCCGGGCGGCCACCACGCTGCTGCGAGATGTAACCGGGCAGGCGGCCCATCAGGGTATTGGCGATGTTGGGGGAAGGCGTTTGCCGGATGGCCTCGCCGGTGATGGACGTTACGGCACCGGTGTTGGTGATCTTTTTCTGTTTGCCGTATCCCACTACCACCACTTCTTCCACACCCTTGGCATCCACTTCCATTTTAATATCAAAGGGCCCGTTGCCGCTTACGTTCACTTCCTTGCGCATAAACCCGATCATCGTAAAGATGACGGTGTTGCTGCCGCCCTTCAGCTTCAGGCTGAATTTGCCGTCGCCGTCGCTGGTAGTGCCGTTGGTAGGAACGCCCTTTTCAACGATGTTGACGTTGAACAGCGGCTGGTCTTCCGTTCTGACGGTTCCGGTCACGGTGCGCTGGGCAAGCGCCGGAACAACCAGGCAGGTAAGACATATAAAAGTTGCCAGAATACTTTTCATCATGAAAGACTTTAATCTTTTGCAATAATTGTTACCAGTTCGGGTTCTGGGTGAGGGCATCGTTCTTGATCACCTCATCGTAAGGGATGGGGTACAGGTACATGCGGGATGCGTTGAACGATACCGTTTTAACAGGCACTTTTGTATAGGTAAATACGCCGGTAGTGGCGTTCCTGGTGATCTTCATGCCGTTCAGCTGCCCGTTCAGCACCTGCTCCGCAGTTTTCCACCGCCTGATGTCCCAGAAACGCTGCTCTTCGAACGCCATTTCTATCCTGCGTTCCAGCCGGATGGCGTCGCGCATTTCGGTAACGGAATACAATGCGGGCGCTTTCAAACCATAGTTCCCGTCGGCGCCTGCCGTGATGCCGGCGCGCTTGCGCAAGGCCACCAGCTGTTTGTGGGCATTCGTTACATCCCCCAGTTCGTTGCTGGCTTCGGCGTAATTGAGCAGTATTTCGGCATACCGGAAAATGATGAAGTTGTGCGTTTGCGTGGAGTACGCGGTGCCTTCGGTATGGTTGGCCATGAACTTGCGCATGTAATACCCCGTTTGCGTTTGCGGGATGGTGCCGCCCGGTTTGTCGAGGCCGCCCTCAAAGGTTTCCACGTTCCGTTTCAGCCAGCGCATGCCGTTGTGAAACAGGGTGGCGTAAAAACGCGGGTCGCGGTTCTTGTACGGATCGGCGGGATTGTAAGTAGACGTAGCGCTGGTGATAGGCTGCCCGTTGATCATGGGGAAGGCATCCGCCAGTTCCTGCGTGGGGCTGGTGGCGCCCTTACCAAGCAACGAGCCGGTATAGCCCACCGGGCCGTTGTTCAATTCCACATCGTTGGTCACACCGCGCTGGAATGCGAGGATGATCTCCGGCAGGCTGCGGGTGGTGAACACGTTGGCGTAGTTGCTGTTGAGGCTGAACTTGCCGTATTTGATCACGGAGTCCGCGGCCGCCCTGGCTGCCACCCATTTTTCCGGGTTATTGGACGGGTTCTGCCACGGGCTGGCGGCATACAGCAGCATGCGCGATTTGAGGGCCATGGCGGCGCCTTTGGTGATGCGGCCCCAGTCGCCTCCCGTCGCAATGTCTGTACGGAGCAGCGGCAGGATGGCATCGCACTCGCCGATCACATACGCCATACACTGATCGAATGAGTTGCGCGGGATGCGCAGGTCGTCGTTGATGGTGAGCACCCTGTCGCCCAGCAGCGGCACGCCGCCGAAGCGTTTCATCAGTTCGAAATAACTGATGGCGCGGATGAAGCGGGCTTCCGCTTTCCAGTAGATTTTCTGCTGTTCGTCCGTCGGCACCACATCGATCTTCGACAGGAAAACATTCGCACGGCGGATGCACTGGTAGCTGCGCGCCCAGTTGTTGTCCGGATTATTGGTCGGGCTGAGGCGGCCGTTGGTAAAGGTTTCGGTGGCATGCCCCGGTGTGGACGACATGGCATCGTCGCTCCCCGCTTCCAGCACGGCGCCGCTGATGCGGTTGAAGCCGTTGGGCAGGAAAGAATATATGTTGTCGAGCGCCAGTTTCGCATAGGTGGCGTTCTTGTCCATTTCATCGTATATATAATCATCCGTCAGCCTGTCCAGCGGCTCATCTTCATACGTCTTCCGGCATGAGGCCACCGCAAACAGCATGGCAGCACCGAGGCCTATTTGTAGTATTTTTTTCATAACCTTCTGCTTGTTGTTTACAGTTTGATGTTGATGCCTGCGCTCATCATTTTCTGCACAGGATATAAACCGGCGCCGGACTCGGGGTCGTAGCGGTCGAAGGAAGCCCAGGTGGCGAGATTGATGGCGTTCACATAACATCTCACGCTGGCGAGGTGGATCCGTTTCAGCCATTTTTCCGGCAGCGAGTAACCCACTTCGAGGTTTTTGATCCGCAGGTAATCGCCCGAGTGCATCCAGTAAGAAGAAGTCACGTGATTGTTGATGTTATTGCCCACGGTGAGACGGGGATAGGCTGCATCGGCCGTTTTACCGGTGGCGCTCCAGCGGTTGAGGTGATGCTGGTATGCATTGCCGGTCCCATCGTTCCTGAATTCCCATTCGGCATCGCCGGTGATCAGCAGGTTGCGGTGTTTGGTGCCCTGCAGCAGGATGCTCACATCGAACCCTTTGAATTGCGCGCCGGCTGTGAGGCCGCCGAACACGAGGGGTTTCTGTGTACCGATGGGCGCTTCGTCGTACTGGTTGAGCACACCGTCGCCATTCAGATCCAGGTACCGGATATCGCCGAGGCGCGGGGTGTAGCCGGGAACGGTGGCCGCGCCGTTCAGCTCGGCCTGGGTCTGGAAGAGGCCGTTGGCGATGTAGCCGAACGACTGCCCAACCGGCAGGCCCGTGCGTTTCATCCATTCGTAGGGGCGCACTACTTCATCCTGGTACAGGATGCGCGACTGCTGTACGGTGAGGTTGCCCGAAGCATAAAAGTGCACCGCGCCCGCCTGCCCGTTGTACGTAGCGGTCAGCTCCACGCCTTTGTAGCGGCGGATGCCGATATTTTCGTTCGGGAAACTTTCGCCCATGATGGCGGAGTTGCGGCCGCGCTGCTGCAGCAGGTCGAAATAACGGTTATTGTAATATTCCGCCGTGAAAGTGAGGCGGTCGTTAAACAGTGCGATGTCGATGGCGGCGTTGAACTTGTCCGCCTTTTCCCAGGTGATGCCGGGATTGGCCATCACGGTCTGCGCCACGCCGTCCGCCGTGGAGGAAGGCGATGTGCCGAACGTGTAACCGGCGAGCCCGTTGGCGTAATATTGTTTATAAGCGAAGTAACCGCCATTGGCATTGCCGGTGCGGCCGTAGGATGTTCTCAGTTTCAGTTCGCCCAGCCAGGCAAGGCCGGCCATGAACGGCTCCCGGGCAATGTTCCAGCCGATGCCCGCCGCCGGGAAAAAGCCGAAACGGCTGCCCGGCGCATAGATCTCGGAACCGGAATAACCGCCGGACAATTCAAGCAGGTAGCGGCCGTCGTAATTGTAAGCGATGCGGCTGGTGAACTGGTATGAATTGCGGGGAAGGTCGTTGCTGTTCATCACGTTGTCTTTACTGCCGAGCAGCAGCACATCGAGGTGATGGGCGCCGAGCTGTTTTTCGTAACCGATCGTTCCTTCCGTATAGAACTGGCGGCTCTGGCTGGCAATGCTGGTGGAGTTCACCTGGTCGGCCGAGGTGCCGAATTCCTGGTAGTTGGTGCCGCCCTGCCAGTTGTACACCTTGAAGGTTTTGCTGCGGTTAATGTCCTGATCGAAAACGGAACTGAATGAAATGAGCGCTTTCGCCCACAGGCCGGGCACCACATCGTCGAGCCGGCGTTTGATCGCAAAGTCGGCAAACGCCTGGCGGGAGTAACCCTGGCGGTAGCCGGAGCGGTTAAGCTGGCCGAAGATATTGTTCTGGTACACCTGGTTGCCGCCCAGCGATCCATTCGGGTTCAGCATGGCGTACGCATTGGAAGGCGTATTGCCCAGGGCCGTCAGCACATTGGCGGTAGTAGCGCCGGGCTGGTTTTCCTGGATGATGCGGCCGAACAGGTTCAGCGAAGTGGTCAGGTATTTATTGAGGTTCACCTCCACGTTAGAACGGAAGATGTACCGTTTGAGGTTGGAACCGGTGTTGTAGGAATTTTCCCCGGTGGTTTTCAGGAAACCGTCCTGGTTCATATAGTCGAGCGATACAAAATAACGGGCGATGTTATTGCCGCCGTCTACGTTCAGGTTGAACCGGCTGAACTGCGACTGGTCTTTAATGGCCTGGTCCATCCAGTTCACGTCCGGATGCGCTACCGGGTCGGAGCCGTTTTTATAGGCGTCGAGGTCGGCCTGGGTGTAAACGGGTGCTTTGCCGTCGTTTTCCAGCGCTTCATTATAAAGGCGTGCGTAATCGTAGGCATTCAGCGGCTGCCGCATTTTGCCCGTTTGCTGCACGCCGGTTTGTGCGGTGAAGGAGATGCGGCGGCGCCCCGGTATCCCTTTTTTGGTGGTCACCAGCAGGGCGCCGTTGGAGCCGCGCATGCCCAGCATGGCGGTGGCCAGCGCGTCTTTCAGCACGGTGATGGATTCGATCTCTTCCGGGTCGATGGAGGTAATGCCTCTCGGGATGCCGTCGATCAGGATGAGCGGGTCCATGCCGCGCAGGGAGGTGGAGGGAAGGTCGCTGTTAGGCTCACCGCTCGTCTGGAGCGTGTACAGTCCTGCCAGGCGGCCGGACAATGCGTTCCGGAAGCTCGAGGTAGGACTTTTCAGCAGCTCTTCGTTGCCGATGGAAGCGGCGGACTGCACCAGCCGCGACCTGGCCTGGCGCTGGTACAGCACATGCAGCCGGGGCGTACTGTCGGGCCGCAGTGTGTCTACAGCCGTCTCAGCCTGTGCGGCGCCTGTGCTTTGTGCCTGCACGAGCGCGAAGGTCACAGCGCCGAATGCTGTAAAGATTGATCTTAGTACAAACATTTTCATAAACGTTAGGAGATACAGTGAGTAATAATGCCCATGGCACGGCCGGTCTCATCAAACGGCGGCGGTCCCTGGGTTCGACAAGGCAATAAAGAGTAGCAGCTTTATTGTAAAAGCGGATTTAATGATTACCTGTGGTAAATAGAAGGAATGTTGACATTGTAAATTTGGTTGACGAAGGTGAAGAAATAAATAACGTGTTAATGCTTGGCGATTCAGTTAATGCGATTCAAGATTCAGTCTCAATTAATGCGATTCAATAAGTTTAGGTAAAAGCGATTTAGTTCATTGAAAACAAAAATGCGGACTGCTGTCAAAAAGGAGGGCTGTAATCGTTAAAAAAAGGGCTGTTTTTATAAATGCCCCTTAAATCATTGTTTTTCAATTAAATACAAAGCATAAAACAAGACGTTTTTACAATCTCCGGACAGGGCATTTTTTGCTACACCGTTGTAGTGGATCGTGGATTGCTTTAAAAAAGCGGGCGGTGAGGTGGGGTTGGAAGCCGGATTATGGATATGGCGACTTTGTTGAAGACGTCTTTTATTCGGGTTGGGACAACTTCACGGGCAATTCATATTATTAAGATATTCTGAGTGTCAGGGCAAGACGGCCAGTCCTTTTATTCAATATAGAGGTCCGGGTTCTCTGTGCGTATTCCGGTTCGGAGGTGGAATAGAAAGGCGGGTGCGGCGGGAATGATTCAGCAAAAAGGCGGGGTACATAAAGGTACTGGTTGGAAAGTGGTGTGTAGGGATGGGTGGATAAGAGTTCCATCTTGGATTGGGCGGTGGGGAAACGAAGAGTGTAATGGGTGATGGATGGAAAAAGAAAATGGTGCAGGGTGGAAAATGGCGTGTTGGGGATTGGCGAATGGAGGTGCGATAAAGGCTCAGGTGGAAAATGAAATGTTAAGGATTGGCAGCCGAGCAGCGAAAATGGTTCTGGCCGGAAAAGGCGCGTTTGAGGGATTGGCAGATTGGAGAAGAGAAAAAGATCCGGACGGGAGGGTCGGCAGCAGGGAAACGGAAAAAGGTTGCGGCCGGAAAAGGCGCGTTTGAGGGATTGGCAGATTGGAGAAGAGAAAAAGATCCGGACGGGAGGGTTGGCAGCAGGGAAACGGAAAAAGGTCCGGGTTTGAAAATGGGCGACTGGGAATTGATGGGTGGAAAACGAAACGGTTCCAGCTCGAAAGTGGCAGCCGGAAAATTGTCAGATTGAAAAATGAAAGGTGCCGGTTGCAAACTGAGGGAAAATGAAGGAAAGAATATGAGCCCCGGGATTACCGGGTCCTGCCTCGGGCTTAATAGAATTGATTCAAACGGTACGAACAGCCCCTCATGTCCCCTATTCAACAGCCTCCTATCCCCATAACACGCTACATTCCCACCCCCATTCCCCCTCCCCATCCGGTCATCAAATTACTAAAACGTTTTAGCGAATCTTTTCTTATTTTAGCCCTTTCCGGCGCCCATGCCGGGTTTGAGAACTAAAAAAACAGTGAATGAAAAATTGGTTGGTTGCGCTAGCCCTGGGGGTGGCGTGTGCTGCACAAGCTCAGCAGAAAGATTACGCAGAAAAAGTAAATCCATTCATCGGTACCGGTGGCCACGGCCACACCTATCCCGGCCCCAGCATGCCCTTCGGTATGGTGCAGCTGAGCCCTGATACCCGCCTCAAAGGCTGGGACGGATGCTCCGGGTATCACTACACCGACTCCGTGATGTACGGGTTTTCTCATACCCACCTCAGCGGCACTGGCATCGAAGATTATTGTGACGTGCTGCTCATGCCCGTTACCGGCAAACCTTCCTGGAATAACGAAGAATACGCCTCCCCTTTCTCCCACCGCAACGAAAAAGCGTACGCCGGCTTTTACAGCGTGCTGCTCGACAAATATAACGTCAAGGCATCCCTCACCGCCACCAAACGGGTAGGCCTGCATAAATACGAATTCCCCGCCTCGGCACAGGAAGGGCATGTGCTGCTCGACCTCTATCACCGCGACATCGTCATCAATTCCAGCCTGAAAGTGGTGAACGACAGTACCGTGATCGGGATGCGCCGCTCCACCTCCTGGGCCAAAGACCAGATCCTGTTCTTCGCCATGAAGTTTTCCCGGCCCTTCCGGTCGCACACAGTGGCCCTGTCTGACAGCACCAAAGGCGCGCTCCCCCAGGCCGAAGGCCGCAATATCAAAGCCTATTTCACTTTCAACACCGCCCAGCCGCTCTATGTAAAAGTGGCCATCTCCGGCGTCAGTGAAGCAGGCGCGCTCAAAAACCTCGACGCGGAAATGCCGGGCTTCGACTTCGATAAAACCCTCGCCGACGCCAAAGCAGCCTGGAATAAAGAACTGGGCAAAATCGAAGTGAAAGGCGGCACGGCCGACCAGCAGGCGATTTTTTACAGCGCGCTCTACCACGCCTGCCTCAATCCGAATCTTTATATGGATGTGGACGGCCAGTACCGCGGCACTGACCTGAAAATCCACAAAGCCGAAGGTTTCGACAACTACAGCGTGTTCTCCCTCTGGGATACCCACAGGGCCCTCCACCCGCTCATGACGCTCATCAACCAGCAGAAAACCAACGACTGGATCAATACCTTCCTGGCGCAATATAAATACGGCGGCATGCTGCCGGTATGGGAACTGAGCGGCAACGAAACCTTCTGCATGATCGGTTACCATTCCGTGCCCGTGATCGTAGACGCCTACCAGAAAGGCATCCGCGGCTACGACGCCAGATACGCCCTCGAAGCCATGCGCAGCTACGCGGAAGGGGAACGTTTCGGCATGCAGCACTACATCCGCCAGGGTTACCTGAGCATGGACACGCAGCCGGAATCGGTATCGCGCACGCTGGAGTATTCGTACGACGACTGGTGCATCGCACAGATGGGAAAAATGCTCGGCAACACCGAAGTGTTTAACCGTTATATGAAACGCGCCCAGTCGTACAAAAACCTCTACGACGCCTCTACCGGCTTTATGCGCGGCAAAATCGGCGGCCGCTGGATGAGCCCCTTCGACCCTACCGAGGTGAACAACTTCTTCACCGAAGCCAATTCCTGGCAGTACAGCTTCGCCGTTCCGCAGGATGTGAGCGGGATGATCAGGCTTTATGGCGGCAAGGAAAAATTCACCAAAAAACTGAACCTGCTATTCACCACCGAAGATAAACTCTCCGGCCGCCACCAGTCGGACATTACCGGCCTCATCGGCCAGTATGCCCACGGGAACGAGCCGAGCCATCATATCGCTTACCTTTTCAACTACCTCGGCCAGCCCTGGCGCACGCAGGAACTGGTGCACCAGGTGATGACCACGCTGTACCACAATGCGCCCGACGGGCTGAGCGGCAACGAAGACTGCGGCCAGATGAGCGCATGGTACGTGATGAGCGCCATGGGCATCTACCCGGTAACGCCCGGCGCGGGCACTTATGCCCTCGGCACGCCCACCTTCGACGAGGTGAAGCTGCATTTCGAGAACGGCAAATCGTTCACCATCAAAGCCAGCCAACTCTCTGACAAAAATTTTTATGTACAGGGCGTCAAAGTGAACGGCAAAGCGCTCCCCAATTCGTGGATCGCGCACAGCACCATGATGCAGGGCGGCAGCATGGAATTCACCATGGGCGCAACACCCAATAAAACATGGGCCGCAACCGACGCGAACGTGCCACACAGCAGCATCGCCAGCAACCAGATCGTAGCCGTGCCGTACGCGGAAGCGGCTTCCGACCGGTTTACCGCCACCATGAAGGTATCGCTGAAAGAAGTGGAGCCCAACACCGTTATTTATTATACGCTGGATGGCTCCACCCCTACCAGCCGCTCCACGAAATACACGCAGCCCGTCACCCTGAACAAAACCACCACGCTCAAAGCGGTGGCTTTCCGCAACGGCCAGTACAGCCAGGTGATGCAGACGCCTTTCTACCTCATCCCCACCGATAAAACCATCCAGGTATTATCCAAAATCCATCCGCAGTTCGAAGCGGGCGGACCGGACGGCCTGATCGACGGCATCCGCGGGCAGGACGATTTCAGGCTCGGCGCCTGGCAGAGCCACTATCCCGGTAACCTCGAAGCGATCGTGGACCTGAAAGCGCCGCGCCAGCTGAAAAAGCTCGGCCTGAGCGTGCTGCAGGACCTCGGCGTGTGGATCTGGTATCCCACACAGGTGGAATTCTTCGTGTCCGATAACGGGAAAGACTTCAGCAGCGCCGGCGTGGTGAAAAACACGTTCTCCGACCGGGAATACGGCAGCTTCACCCAGGTGCTGAGCCTGCCGGTAAACATCAGAACCCGCTACGTAAAAGTGGTGGCTACTACCCATGGCATCATCCCCGACTGGCACCCCGGCAAAGGCGAGCCCTGTCATATTTTTGCCGATGAAATCATTATTGAGTAGTATTTTCCGGAAGCTAACGACCTGAACATGACGATAAAAAACCTATTCCACCTGGCCATCCTGGCCGGCGCAACGGGCCTCGCCGCCTGCGGAGACGCCGGGCCGGCCGAAACCGCGCCCAAAGCGCCCGTGAATATCATTCCCATGCCCGCGCGGCTCACCGAACAGGCGGATTCATTCCGGCTCGACAAACAGACCGTGCTGGTAGCCGTGGCGGAGGCCGACAAACAGGCCGCCGCCCTGTTCAACGAATACTTCAAAAGCCTCAGCGGCTACGAACTGAAGATGCAGGACAGCGGCGCCCGCAACGCCATCATCTTCAAAAGCATGCCGGCCAGCGAAAAAGGGCTGCCGGAAACGTACCACCTGAAAGTGAGCGCAGACCAGGTGACCGTGAGCGGCGACGATGCCGCCGGCACTTTCTACGGCATGCAAACACTGATCCAGCTGTTGCCCGTACAGAAGGCCCAGGCGTTCTGGCTCCCCGGCGTCGACATTTTCGATCAGCCCCGCTTCGCCTACCGCGGGCTGCACCTGGATGTGGGCCGCCACATGTTCCCGGTGGAGTTCATCAAAAAATACATCGACCTGATGGCCATGCACAAGCTCAATACTTTCCACTGGCACCTCACGGAAGACCAGGGCTGGCGCATCGAGATCAAAAAATACCCGAAGCTGCAGGAAGTGGCCTCGCGCCGTAAAGAAAGCATGGTGGGCCATTACAACGATCAGCAATTCGACGGCAAACCCTACGGTGGTTTTTATACGCAGGAACAGATCAGGGAAGTGGTGAAATACGCCGAAAGCCGCCATGTGACCGTGCTGCCGGAAATCGAGATGCCCGGCCACTCTTTGGCTGCGCTCGCTGCATATCCCGAACTGGGCTGCACCGGCGGGCCGTATGAAGTAGGCACCAAATGGGGCGTGCTGGACGACGTGTATTGCGCCGGCAACGACAGTGTGTATATGTTCCTGCAGGATGTGCTCGACGAAGTGATGATGCTCTTCCCCGGCAAATACATCCACATCGGCGGCGACGAAAGCCCGAAAGTGCGCTGGGAGAAATGCCCCAAATGCCAGCAACGCATCAAGGAACTCGGACTGAAAGACGAACATGCGCTGCAGAGTTATTTTATCCAGCGCATGGAAAAATACCTGAACAGCAAAGGCCGCCAGATCATCGGCTGGGACGAGATACTGGAAGGCGGCCTGGCGCCGAACGCCACCGTGATGAGCTGGCGCGGCACCGAAGGCGGTATTGCGGCGGCCAAACAACATCACGACGTGATCATGACGCCCGGCAACTACGTGTATTTCGATCACTACCAGTCGCAGGGCAAAAACGAGCCGGTGGCCATCGGCGGCTTTACGCCGGTGAGCGAGGTGTATGCCTACGAACCCGTGCCGCAGGAACTGAGCAAGGAAGAAAGCCAGTACATCAAAGGCGCGCAGGCCAACGTATGGACGGAGTACATCAAAAACTCCGAGCACGTGGAATACATGGTCTATCCCCGCGCCATTGCGCTGGCGGAAGTGCTGTGGTCGCCCGCGGAAAAGAAAAATTACGACAACTTCCTCGACCGCCTGAAAACCCATCTTCCCCGCCTTGAAATGAAAGGCGTGAATTACGCCAAACATGTGTTTGAAGTGCGAGGGCAGGTGGAAAGCGATCAGAAAGGCGGCGTGCAGGTGAAACTCGACAGCAAGCTCGACGGCGGCGTGATCACTTACACCACCGACAGTACGGCGCCCACCGCACAATCCACCCGCTACTCCGGGCCGGTGGCGGTACAGCAAACCGGCGCCATCCGCGCGGCGGTGTTCCAGGGCGACAAACAGTACGGCAACGAATTCCAGCAGGCATTTACGCTGCACAAAGCAGTGGGCAAAAACGTGACCCTGGCCAAACCACCGCACCAGAGCTACAATCCCGGCAGCGCGTTTGCCCTCGTGAACGGCATTGCCGGTGTGAAGGAATTCAACGACAACCAATGGTCCGGTTTCAACGGCAGCAATTTCGAAGCGGTGGTAGACCTGGGCATCGATTCCGTGGAGATCACGGAAATTGCCATCGGCACGCTCGGCAACCCCGACCAGTGGATTTACCTGCCGAAAGAAGTGGACTTTTTATTGTCGGCTGACGGGAAAAACTTCAAAAGCGCCGACAAGCTGAAAGAAATAGACGTGAAACAGAAAGGCATCCGGAAACTCTCGGTTCGCCCGGAGAAAGCAAAAGCGCGGTATGTGAAAATCATCGCGAGAAATGCCGGTACGATCCCCAAAGGGGCCGCGGGAGAAGGCAACCCGGCCTGGCTGTTCGTGGATGAGATCTATGTGAAGTAATAACGTTTGTCATCATAAAAAAGGCCGCTCCGTTCACCGGGGCGGCCTTTTTCGCAGTTTGACCGGTGCGCTAAGCACCGGCCCGTCCTTCTGTATACTATTCGTGACTCAGTCCTACACTGTGCGTGTTTATTTATTAACCCACAAAGTCCACTTTGCATCAAACTTGTACCACTTACCGTCGGGCGCCTCCCATTTCCATTCGGGCACTTCCGCGAAGTTCTTGCCGCCGTCTGCCGTCCACCACAGCTTTCCGTCCCCGATCTTCAGCCAGCGCCCGTCTTTGTCCGCCCACATACCGCCGTCCACAACGGCCCATTGCTGCCCGTCGGTGCTCCACCATAGCTGGGCGTTTTTGTCGAGTTTGTACCAGTAAGTTTTGCCGTCTTTTTTGCCGGACCAGGTGCCTGTTTTGGATTTTTCCCAGTCCTGGTCAATATTTGTGTACCCACCTGCAGTTTTTCCGGAGTTTGCCGCTACACCAGCCGGGACCGTTAAGATGATCACGGCGGCCAGCATTAACAATTTTTTCATCGTGCAATTTTTAAGGTCTGGAATATATGGTTACGCACAAACACATCAGGGTCTGTCTGAATGTGTTACCGCCTGCAGGCTTGCAGAATATAGTTACGTTGGCTCCATACTTTTGGATTTTGGCGGCTCGAGAATATTATATTTCCTTTACTATAGCGCGTTCCCGATAGTAAATGATAAATTTTTCAGAACAATCCCTGTATTTTATTTAATTTTCGGGCTCGTTTTTAAAAACGCATTAAAAAACTTGAACAATGACCATCAATCACCAGGAAATTGAACTGATAGACAGTTTCGAGCAGATTTCCGTGGAAATCCACCCTACAGCCAAGGATGGCTCAAAGGCAGTTGCGCAGGAGATAGCCGCACTTATTCGCGAAAAACAGGCCGCCAAAGAACCGGCCGTGCTGGGCCTGGCCACAGGTTCCACTCCCAAATACCTCTACGCCGAACTGGTGCGCCTGCACAAGGAAGAAGGGCTGAGCTTCAAAAACGTGGTTACTTTTAACCTGGACGAGTATTACCCCATTGAACCGGATGCTTTACAGAGCTACAACCGCTTCATGAAAGAACATTTATTCAATCATATCGACATCCCAGAAGGCAATTACCATATTCCCGACGGAACGGTGCCGAAAGAGCAGATCAAAGCCTACGCCGAAGCGTACGAGCGCAAGATCGACGAAGCGGGCGGTATCGACATCCAGATACTGGGCATCGGCAACAACGGCCACATCGGCTTCAACGAGCCGGGCGCCAACGTGAACTCACATACCCGCCTGGTGACGCTGGACAATTCCACCCGCCTCGCCAACGCATACGAATTTTCCAACATGAGTGCGGTGCCCCGCCTGGCAGTGACTATGGGCATCAACACCATCATGAAAGCCAAAAAGGTGGTATTGCTCGCCTGGGGCCAGCACAAAGCCAAAATCGTGTGCCGTTCCGTGGAAGGCAACAGCACCGATCAGGTACCCGCTTCCCTGCTGCAACAGCACCGTAACTGCAAGTTCGTGGTAGACGAACAGGCCGCCCTGGAGCTCACCCGCTATAAAGAGCCCTGGCTCACCGGCGACTGCGAATGGACGCCCAAACTCATCCGTAAAGCCGTTACCGGCCTGGCACTGAAGCTGAACAAGCCCATCCTGATGCTGACGGATAAAGACTACAACAACAACGGTCTCAACGACCTGATCGTTCAATACGGCTCCGCATACGAGCTCAACATCAAGGAATTCAACGGCATCCGCGATACCATCACCGGCTGGCCCGGCGGTAAACCCGGTGCGGACCTCCCCAACCATCCGGAGCGTTCCACACCGGCCCGCAAACGCGCGCTGATCTTCTCCCCCCACCCGGACGATGATATCATCTCCATGGGCGGCACCTTCATCCGCCTGCACGAGCAGGGCCACGATGTGCACGTAGCGTACCAGACTTCCGGCAACATCGCCGTGACCGACGAGTTCCTGCTGCGTTTCATCGACTTCGCCGTAGGTTTCGAAGGAATGTTCGACATCGACCGCAGCAAAAGCTCCCAGATCCTCGAAGATGCGAAAGCATTCATCCAGATCAAAAAGCCGAGCCAGAAAGACACACCGGAAATCCGCGCCATCAAAGGCCTCATCCGCCGTTGCGAAGCAAAAGCCACCTGCCGCTACGTTGGCGTGGGCGACGATCATGCACACTTCCAGAACCTGCCGTTCTATGAAACCGGCCTGGTAGAGAAAAAGCCCATGGGCCCCGAAGACGTGCAGCTGACCGTAGACCTGCTCCGCCAGCTGAAGCCCCAGCAGATCTTCTGCGCGGGCGACCTCGCAGACCCGCATGGCACCCACAAGGTGTGTCTCGATATCATCTTCGCCGCGCTCGAAATAGTGAAAAACGACGACTGGGCGAAAGATTGCTGGGTTTGGCTCTACAAGGGCGCATGGCAGGAATGGGACATCCACGAGATCGAAATGGCCGTGCCGATGAGCCCCGACCAGATCATGCAGAAACGCCTCGGCATCTTCATCCACCAGAGCCAGAAAGACGTAGTGCCTTTCCAGGGTACCGACGCCCGCGAGTTCTGGCAGCGCGCCGAAGAAAGGAACGCCAACACCGCCGACCTCTACGACCGCCTCGGTCTGCAGAAGTACGCCGCCATGGAGGCATTCGTACGCTACCACTTCATGTAATCCAGTTTTAAGGATAAATCGTCAAAACGGTCCGGGTAACACCCCGGACCGTTTTTTTATTTTAACTTTGGAAGATATGAGTTGGACCCTCCTATCCGGACTGATCATCGGGCTGTTCGCGGGCAGCCTGGGCAGCTATCTCTTCCTCCGGAAATATTACATACCACTACATCAGGCACAAAAAGACAGGCTCGACCTGGAAGCCGCACTGGCGCAGCGTTTGACACGTCAGCAGGTGCAGGATGAGTATGTGCTCCGCGAGATGTACGACAATACGCTGTACACCCTGCAGGAAAAAGACAAACAGCTCGAGGCGCAGCACACCGAGATCAGGAGCCTCGACAGCCGGCTTTCCGCCACCAGCAAAGAAAGCGAGCTGCTGCGGCAGCAACTGGCGGAACTGGGGCAGGACCTCCGGAAGATACACGAGGCCAACCGCGAAGAATTCAGAAACCTCGCCGCCGATATCCTCAAAGAAAAGAGCCGCGACTTCGTGGAAACCAACAAAACCGCCATGGACCACATCCTGGCGCCGCTGAAAACAGACATCGGCCAGTTCAGGAAGACGATTGAAGACACCCGCAAAGAAGACATACAGGACATCACTTCCCTCAAAAAGGAAATCGAATCGCTCCACCGGCTCAACAGCCAGCTGAGCGAAGACGCGCAGCGCCTCGCCGGCGCCCTTAAATCCGACGTGAAGGTGCAGGGCAACTGGGGCGAAGACCGCCTCCGCCTCATCCTCGAATCCGAAGGGCTGCAGCAGTACATCGATTACACGCGCGAGGAAGTGCACCGCGACACCGAAGCCGACCGCAACCGCCGTCCCGATTTTATCCTGAAACTGCCCGACGGCAAACACCTCGTGATCGACAGCAAGGTGTCGCTGAACGCCTATGTGGCTTATTTTAACGCCAGCGAACCGGAAGAAAAGAAAGGGCACCTGCGCCAGCTCGTCAAAAACATCAACGAACATATCGACGAGCTTTCCGGGCGTAACTATCATTCGCTCGGCAGCCTGAACACGCCCGATTTCGTGTTCCTGTTCATGCATTTCGAATCCGCGCTCACGCTGGCACTGAACGAAAGCCCCGATATATTTACCCGGGCGCTGAAGAAAAAGATCGTGCTCATTACACCCTCCACGCTCGTGGCCACTTTCAAGATCGTGCGCCTGCTGTGGCAGCACGAAAACAGAACGCGCAACGTGGAAGAAATATTCCGGCAATGCGGGTTGCTGTACGATAAATTCGCGCTCTTCCTCGAAGAGATGCAAAGCCTCGGCAACAACCTGAAGCAAGCCACCAACGCCTACGACGATGCCATGAACCGGCTGAAAGACGGGAAACGGAAAGGCGATACGATCATCGGGCGTTTTGAGACCATCCGCAACCTGGATGCCCGCACGAACAAAAACCTCCCGAAGGAAATTATCACGGAAATGGATATCCTGTTTCCGGACGACGATATAAAACTGGTAAACGGAAAAGACGCATAACCTATGCCTTCAAAATTTCTGACGGCCGACTGGCGGAACCTGCTGATGGCCAACTTTGAAACGGACCCTTCCCTGCTGAAACCGTATGTGCCGCGCGGCACGGAGCTCGACGACTGGAACGGCAGACATTACGTGAGCCTCGTCGGTTTCCTCTTCGCCAACACCAGGGTAAAAGGCATTGCCGTGCCCTTTCATAAAACGTTCGAAGAAGTGAACCTCCGTTTCTATGTGCGCTACAAACACCCGGAAGGCTGGCGGCGCGGGGTGGTATTTGTCAGGGAGCTGGTGCCCCTGCCGATGATCACCTTCGTGGCCAATACGCTCTACGGGGAAAAATACGCCACCTGCAACATGCGCCACAGCTGGGAACCGCAGCCCGCCGCACGCCTGAAAGTGCGCTATGAATGGGAATCCGGGCGCGGGTGGAACCACCTGGAAGCCATTGCAGACAAAACGCCGGTGACCATCGCCGAAGGCACCAAAGAACATTTTATCACGGAGCATTACTGGGGGTATACCCAGCTCGATGCGCACCGCACGTCGGAATACCAGGTAACGCACCCCAGCTGGCGCGTGCACCCGGTACACGATTTTTCGTACCAGTGCGATACCGCCGGCATTTACGGGGAACAATTCGTAAGCACGCTCGACCAGTCGCCTGCTTCGGTATTCCTGGCGGAAGGCTCCGGTATTGCGGTGATGAAAGGGATGAAGATCCGGCATCGATAATATTGCACAACACCGACATTGCAACCATGCATCACAACGCCATCACAGAAAAAGGATACACCGTATTACCGCCGGTGTACGACGGCGAAGCCATCGCGCAGCTGACTTCGATCATCGAATCCGCGGCGCAGGACAATGCCAGTTTCCGCAGAACGGCCGACCTGTTCGCCATCCGCCGGGTGCTGAAAGAAATCCCGGCATTGTATGACGCCGTTTTCACACCGGCGCTGCGCGACTGGATCGATACCTTGTTCGGCAAGGGGTATTTCCTCGTCAAATCCATTTACTTCGACAAACCCGGCGCGTCCAACTGGTTCGTGTCTTACCACCAGGACCTCACCATTTCGGTGAACACCCGGGCGGATATAGCCGGCTTTGGGCCGTGGACGGTGAAGCAGGAACAATACGCCGTACAGCCGCCGCTGGATATTCTTGAGAACATGTTCACGCTGCGCATCCACCTCGACGAAACGGACGCCGACAACGGCGCATTGCGCGTGGTGCCCGGCTCCCATCGCAAGTCGGTGTACCGTGCTGCCGATATCGACTGGAGCATGGAAACGGAAGATACCTGCGCCGTGCCACAGGGCGGCGTGATGGTGATGAAACCCTTGCTGCTCCATGCCTCCGGCCGCACCGTAAACGGAAAAAGCCGCCGGGTGCTGCACCTCGAATGCTGTAACCGCGAACTGCCGGCTCCCCTGCAATGGGCCGAGCGGCAATCCATCAACTGACTATATATGCATATACATTATTTCCAGCACGCCCCTTTTGAAGGCCTGGCCTGCATTGCAGACTGGGCGGCGGAAAAATCGCATACGCTTTCCGCCACACATTGGTACAATCCACCCGCAACGCCCGATATCGGCGGCGCCGATATGCTTGTGGTGATGGGCGGCCCCATGGGCGTGTATGAAGAAACGCAATACCCCTGGCTGGCCAGGGAAAAATCCCTCATACGCGGCGCAATAGCCGCCGGAAAGCCCGTATTGGGCATCTGCCTCGGCGCGCAGCTGATCGCCGCCGCATTGGGCGCGAAAGTGTATCCTAACGCGGAAAAGGAGATCGGCTGGTTCCCCGTACAGTTCCATGATGAACTGGCGCCTTCGCCGGCCACCGTTTTTCACTGGCACGGCGATACCTTCGACCTGCCGGACAACGCAGTCCACCTCGCCGAAACCCCCGTCTGCAAAAACCAGGCGTTCCGCATCGGCGACCGGGTGTATGGCCTCCAGTTCCACTTTGAAGTGACGCCGGCGGCGATGGACAGCATGCTGCAGCACCTCGGCCACGAACTGCAACCGGGCCCTTACGTGCAAACGGCGGAGGAGATCCGTGCCGGGGCGCATCATGCCGCCGCGAACAATGTGTGGATGTACGGCCTCCTCAACAGGTTGGAAAAATTGGTTTAATTTTAGCGAATGGCACAACAAGTGGAGTTACTCATCGTAGGCGGAGGGCCGATAGGAATGGCATGTGCGCTGGCGGCGCAGAAAGCGGGCATCGACTACCTGATCGTGGAAAAAGGATGCCTCGTCAATTCCCTCTACCGCTACCCCATCAACATGACCTTTTTCTCCACCAGCGAAAGGCTCGAGATCGGCGGCGTTCCTTTTGTGTCCAACAACGCCAAACCCACACGGCCCGAAGCGCTGGAGTATTACCGAAGGGTGGCGTCTTCGCAGCATATCCGCATCCGTCTCTTCGAAAAAGTGGAAAACGTGCGGCCGAACGATAACGGGTACACGGTGATCACCGGCAAGGAAATTTACCATACGCGGTTCATCATTATCGCCACCGGTTTTTATGATATTCCCAACCTGCTCAATATCCCCGGCGAAGACCTCGCCAAGGTCACCCACTACTACAAAGACCCGCACTATTACGCCACTCAGAAAGTGGTAGTGGTGGGCGCGAACAATTCTTCCGTAGACGCCGCGCTCGAAACCTATCGCAAAGGCGCCGACGTGACGATGGTCATCCGGGAAGGAGAAATCGGGAAGCGCGTGAAATACTGGGTGAAACCCGATATCGAAAACCGCATCAGGGAAGGGAGCATCAAAGCCTACTTTCATTCCACGCTGACCGCCATTCACGACAATTCTGTAGACATCCGCACACCGGACGGCTCCGTGACCATCCCTAACGATTTTGTGATTGCCGCTACGGGGTATCAGCCCGATTTTAATTTCCTGGAGAAAACGGGGATTACCTTATCCGCAGACGCCGTGAGGAGCCCGTCGTACAACCCGGACACGATGGAAACCAACCTGCCGGGCGTGTACCTCGCCGGTGTGGTATGCGGCGGCATGAACACGCACATCTGGTTCATCGAAAATTCAAGGGAGCACGCGGATAAGATCATTGCGCATATCCGCGGGTAAAATGAAAACTTTCATGAAAGCCACCGAAATTGTTCACATGAGATCATTACACATATTCATGGGAGATCCGAAGTTTTTCAGCATGTCACTGAAAAAAATCACTATACAAACAGGAATTTTCAGTATATTTGTACCAACAAAGGGCAATTGCCCTTAAATTCTTGGACCGGGGTGTCCCCGATCGGTATAAAGCCAGGCGTAAGTCTGGCTTTATACTTTTAGGGATATACTTTCAACCCGTAAAGGTTTCCTTTCTTCGTGTAAATTTTGTTTCGGATAAGCTCGTAAGGTAAATTGGGCCTGTGCTCTTCAATCACGTACCGCGCTATCGGATAAGCAATTAAATCCGCCAACTGCAATCCATTTATATTTTCACGCTTGCTTTTAAAGGAAATTGAGAGCCTGCATCCCTTTAGCCTTTCAGGCGTAATATAACCCGTTCCCCGTGCTAAAAGACGTTGAAAGTGTTCATGCAACTCGCGGTCTTCTTTTAGTCCTCTTTTCTCTATAATAATCTGCAATTCCTTTTGATCGTCCCTGATGTCGTCAAGGAAGAAAATAGTCCGCTCTATGATAAACGACAGTGCAATTTCATACACATCGTTTCCAAGGCGTCCGAACCTGTTAATATACTTGTCTTTTCTTATGGCCGACGCGAAAACCGTATAGTTATTTTCACGTACAACATCGTTGATACGCTCATAAAACCGCTGTTTTTTTTCGAGGTCAAACAGCACACTAAACTCCTTCTCACATTTCCGGATATCACGCGAGTGAAAGATTACATGAATGTTATTCCAAAACTCCAGTTTGACGGCATTGATGCTATTTCTGATTGCCTGATAGTCATTCTCCTGTACCAATACCCCGCATAACAAAAACACAGGGAACCGGTCGTCCACCTGCGTTAATCCATGGTCGCCACTTTCGTCCATGTACAAACAATATTTCATGAATTTGATTTGTAGTTCGGATCAAATCCATCTTCGGCTAATTGGAAACAATAAAATTAAATAAATCACACCACATTCACTTCCCGCTCCAGTACCACGCCGAATTTTTCTTCCACGCTTTGCAGCACTTTCGTAGAGAGGTTGTAAATGTCCGCGCCCTGTGCGTTCCCGTAATTGACCAGCACCAGCGCCTGGCGGGCATGTACGCCGGCATCGCCTTCGCGGTAGCCTTTCCAGCCGCATTGTTCGATCAGCCAGCCTGCGGCAAGTTTGAAGTGATGGCCGGGTAAGGGGTACGCCACCACGTCGGGGAACGCCACTTTCAATTGTTCGTATTTTTCCGCGCTCACTTCCGGGTTTTTGAAGAAGCTGCCGGCATTGCCGATTTCGGCGGGGTTAGGCAGTTTGGAAGAACGGATATGGATAACGGCCTGGCTCACGTCGCGGATGGTGGGTGCGGTGATGCCCATTTTGGCCAGCTCCTGCTCGATGGCGCCGTAGGTGGTGTTGACTACCGGTTTTTTATGCAGCCGGTAAGTGACGTTGAGGATCACGAACCGGTTTTTAAACTGCCGTTTGAATACACTTTCGCGGTAACCGAATTCGCAGGCGGCATTGTCGAAGCGGACGGGCAGCAGGGTATCCAGGTTGAGGGCTTCCAGTTCCCAGAAGGTGTCTTTGATTTCCACGCCGTATGCGCCGATGTTCTGCATGGGGCTGGCGCCTACATTGCCGGGTATCAGCGAAAGGTTTTCGAGGCCGCCGAGGTCTTTACCGATGCAATGCATCACGAACTGGTGCCAGTTTTCGCCGGCGCCGGCATTGATGTACACATAGTCGTCGTCTTCCCCCACCACGTGTATGCCTTTGATCTCGTTTTTTAATACGAGCCCGTCGAAATCCTTTGTCAGCAGCAGGTTACTGCCGCCGCCGAGGATCATTTTCGGCGTATCGCGCCAGCGTTCGTCGCGGAGGATCTGCTGCAGCGCTTCGGTGGAGTGGAATGCGGCGAAATAACGCGCCGTGGCATTCAGGCTGAAAGTATTGTATGGGCGGAGAGAAACATTTTCGTTGACCGTCATAGCGTAGTATTCAAATATCCTATCTTTATTACCGGAACAAATATAGTCAACTATAAAATGCCAAAAACAGCAATTGTTACGGGAGCCACCGGCCTGATCGGAAACCTGCTGGTGCAGGCGCTTTTGAACGACGGCTCGTATGAGCGGGTGCGGGCCATCGTGCGCAAACCGTTGCCCATACAGCATCCCCGGCTCGAGAACGTGGTGGTGTCGTTCGACGACGACCGTGCGCTGGCCGAAGCGTTGCGGGGCGACGTATTGTTTTGCTGTATCGGCACCACCATCAAAAAAGCCGGCAGCCAGGCCGCTTTCACCGCGGTAGATTACGGCATTCCCGTGAAAACGGCCGGCATCGCCATCCGCAACGGCGTGACGCAGTACCACCTGGTATCCGCCGTGGGCGCCAATGCGCGCTCCGCTAACTTCTACCTCCGTACGAAAGGGCAAACGGAAGAAGCGCTTATCCAGATGGGCTTCCCCTCCCTCTTCATATACCGGCCCTCGCTGCTGATGGGCGAGCGTAAAGAAGTGCGTTTCGGTGAACAGGTCGGGCAGCTGTTCATGCCGGTATTTAAATTCCTGATGGTAGGCGGCTGGCGGAAATATCGCCCCGTGAAGGCAGCCACCGTGGCGGCCACCATGCTGGCCAACGCAAAAAGCGGGGCGGTGGGCATAAAAGTGGTGGAAGGGTTTGCGGATTGACAGGCGCCATGAATAACAAGGCCCTCTAAACAGCCGCACTGTTCACGGTGCAAACGCGCTCTTTCTGACAGCAATAAGAAGATGGGAAAGAACCGGGATACCGGGAAGTTACACACAATCCACATCCGGGGTGATCACCACCGAACGGAACTGTTTCTCGATCGTCAGCTGTCCGAAGAACTCTTTCAGCATGTTTTTGACCTGTGCAATACGCCGCGAGTCGCGCGGTAATTTGATCAGCATTTCCTGGAGGTAGAAACCCCGCACGCGGCTCACCAATGGTGCCGCCGGCCCTACCAGCTGCGCGCCCAGGTGGGGCCTGAGCCAGTTGCCTAACACGAGTGCGGCCTCATCCACCGTTTTCTGTTTTTTATGGCGGATGGTGAGTTTGATGATGCGGGAAAACGGCGGATAACCGAACTGCTCGCGCTCCGTGATCTCCGCTTCGTACATCGCCTTGTAGTTATGCTCGGTCACAAATTGCAGGATGTGATGGCGGGTGTTGCTGGCCTGGATGATCACTTTCCCCTGCCCGTCGCGGCGCCCGGAGCGGCCGCTCACCTGTTCCATCAATTGAAAGGCCCGCTCGTTCACCCGGAAATCCGGGTAACTCAGCAGACTGTCTGCACTGATCACGCCCACCAGGTTCACGTTCTGGAAATCGAGGCCTTTCACCACCATCTGCGTACCCACAAGAATGTCTATCTCTCCCTGTTCGAGCGATTGTATCATCCGGTTATGGCCGTCTTTACTGCGGATGGAATCCATGTCCATGCGGGCGATGCGGGCCTGGGGAAACAGTTCCTGCAGGTCTTCCTCGATTTTTTCCGTGCCGAAATTCTTGGGCACCAGCGTCTGGCTGCCGCAGGCGGCGCAGGTATAGACGTAAGGATAACGCGTGCCGCAGTAGTGGCAATGCATGTTATCCTGGTGTTTATGATAGGTGAGCGAAACGTCGCATTGTTTGCAGTTGGGGATCCAGCCGCAGGTGGTGCAAAGCAGGAACGGCGCATAGCCGCGGCGGTTCTGGAACAGGATCACCTGTTTGCCCGCTTCGAGCGATTGCGTGATATGCCCGCGCAGCACGGAGGTGAAGTTGTGCACCATTTCCTTCATCGCCATTTCTTTTTTCAGGTCGGCGATCTCGATGGCCGGCATGGCGATGCCGCCGTAACGTTCCTGCAGTTCCACGAGGGCGTATTTGCCCTGTTTCGCATTGTAGTACGATTCGAGGGAAGGCGTGGCGGAACCGAGGAGTATTTTCGCTTTGAAGAGGCCGGCGTAATAGATGGCCGCGTCGCGCGCGTGGTAACGGGGGGCGGGATCCTGCTGCTTGAAGGAACCGTCATGCTCTTCATCGAGAATGATCAGGCCCAGATCACGGAAAGGCAGCAGCAGGCTGGAACGCGCACCGAGCAATATCCTGATTTCGCCGCTCTTGACTTTGTTCCAGATCTCCACGCGTTCGTTGTTCGAGAAACGGGAATGATAAATGCCGATCTGCGTTCCGAAGTGTTTTTGCAGCCGGCGGATGATCTGCGCCGTGAGCGCGATTTCCGGCAGCAGGTACAGCACCTGTTTGCCGCTGCCGAGGTATTCTTCGATGAGTTTGACGTAAATCTCCGTTTTACCGCTGGAAGTAACGCCATGCAGCAGCGTCACCTGTTTTTCCGTAAAACATTCGCGGATGGCTGCCAGCGCGGTTTCCTGGGCAGGGCTCAGGTCGAATTTGATCTGCACGTCTACCTTGCCCATACGCACACGCCCTACGATGCGCTGGTCTACCTGGAGGATTTCCTTATCCACCAGCCCTTTCAGCTGCGCGGCGGAAGCGCCTGATTTTTTCAGCAGTTCGCTCTGCGCCACTTCGCCCTGTGTTTTGATGAGGTGAAGATATGCCAGCAGCAGCTCCAGCTGTTTCGGGGCGCGGGCCAGCTCGTCGAACAGCGGGGCGATGGCTTCATCGGTTTCGTATGCGGGGTTGAGGAGGATGAATTTCTCCGTCTTTTCCTTGTACACTTCTTTCAGCTCCTCGTATACCAGGCAAACCTTTTTTTCGATGAGTTTTTTAATGATGGAATACACGTCCGGGCGGTCGAGGATCTGCTGCACCTCCCCTATCCGCAGTTCCTGCCGGATGTGCAGCGCTTCCGCCACGAGGTACTCATACTCGTCGAGCATCGTAAAATCGTCGCCGAACGCATCATTGAAAAGCAGCACCGTTTCGCTGGAGAGTTTCAGGTGCGCGGGCAGGGCGGCGTTGAGCACATCCCCTTCGTTGCACATGTAATATTGCGCCATCCATTCCCAAAAGGCCAGCTGGGTAGGGTATACGACCGGCTCTTTGTCGAGCAGGTCGTGAATGGCTTTGGTTTTGTAGGCGCCGGGCGCCTGGTCGTGCACCGATTTGACGATGCCGGCGTACTTTTTATTGCCCAGCGGCACGGCAACGCGGCTGCCCGGCTGAATGGCATTCTCCATATCAGGGGGCACGGCATACGTATAGTTTCTGGGCAGTGCCAGGGGTAATATGACGTCGGCAAATTTCATATCGCCTGTAAGGCCTGGTAATTGCGGTATTTACGTAATTCTTCCTCCATCATGTGGCGCACCTGTTTTTTGAGATGGGGCACATCTTCCATCGTCAGGCCTTCCACCGGTACCAGGGGCAGAAACACCACACGGCATGGGCCGGGGTTGAGGGAAAGGAACTTTATTTTCGCCAGCCGGGCATGATTGTCTACGTACAGCACCGGCCGGATGGGTGTTTGTGTTTCTATGGCGATCCTGAAAGCGCCGCTGTGAAACGGCAGCAGGGGCTGCTCTGTTTCGTTGGTGGTGCCTTCGGGGAAAATCAGCAGCGATACATTCCGCTTAATCATATATAACATATCCCGCATGCTTTGAGCGCGGCCTTTGGCCGTGGAACGGTCTACCGGCACCACGGAACGGCTGTAAATGAGGCCGAAGAGGGGTATCCTGGACAGTTCGCTCTTCCCCAGCGGGCGAAACGGCAGTGGCATCACTTTCACGGCCAGGGCGGCGTCGAGGTAAGAGGAGTGGTTGGCGAGATATATGCAGGGATCGTTGCTTTTAGGGGCTTTCCACGTCTTCCTGACGAAAATGCCCACCGCGGGGAACCACACGTGGGCCCAGAAACGGAGGAAATAAAACACAATATTGCCCCCTTTCACCTTTCCCAGGAAAGACACCAGTACAATGGGTGGCAATATCAGGAACATGATCGCCAGCCAGACAATCAGGGCGTACACGCTGTACAGCGCCCGGAAACATTTCAGTAGCACGTGCATAAAAAGCCGAAAGATACAGAATTATAGTGCAATATCGTACCTTTGCGGTTCTTATGACTCGGGAAAAATCAGTAGCATTTCATACCCTCGGCTGTAAGCTGAACTTTTCAGAGACCTCCACCATCAGCAGGTTACTGGAAAAGGACGGATTCGTCAAAAAGGATTTTGACGAAGTGGCGGACGTTTATGTGATCAATACCTGCTCGGTGACGGACAATGCCGATAAAGAGTGCCGCCAGCTGGTGCGCCGCATCCAGCGCCGCTCGCCGGAAAGCCTGGTGGTGATCACGGGTTGTTATGCCCAGCTGAAACCGAAAGAGATCGCAGACATTCCCGGGGTAGACCTCGTGCTGGGCGCCGCGGAGAAATTCAACATCGCCGACCACATCCGCGAACTGGCGAAGGGCGACAGCGCCAAAATCTGCTCCTGCGACATCGGGGAGGTAAACACCTTCCATGCCTCCTACTCCCTGAACGACCGTACCCGCACCTTCCTGAAAGTACAGGACGGCTGCGACTATAACTGCTCGTTCTGCACCATCCCCATGGCCCGCGGCATCAGCCGCAGCGACAGTGTGGCCAATGTGATCGGCCATGCCCAAACGCTGGCGGCCGGCGGCGTGAAAGAGATCGTGCTGACCGGGGTGAACCTGGGCGACTTCGGGAAAGGGTTCGAAGGCGGCAAAAAACGCGAAGAATCATTTTTCGAACTGATACAGGCGCTGGACGAAGTGGACGGCATCGAGCGCTACCGCATCTCCTCGATCGAGCCCAACCTGCTCACCAACGAGATCATCGAATTTGTGGCCGGCAGCAAAAAGTTCATGCCGCATTTCCATATCCCGCTGCAAAGCGGCAGCAATGAGGTGCTCGCCCTGATGCGCCGCCGCTACCGCCGCGAACTGTACGCGGAAAAAGTGGGCCTCATCAAACAGTTCATGCCCCATTGCGCCATCGGCGTGGACGTGATTGTGGGTTTCCCCGCCGAAAGCGACGCCCATTTCATGGAAACCTACAACTTCCTGCACGAACTGGATATTTCCTACCTGCACGTATTCACCTACTCCGAAAGGGCCAACACCCATGCCCTCGACATCAAACCCGTGGTGCCCGTCAACATCCGCCACGAGCGCAACAAAGCCTTGCGCAACCTGAGCCACAAAAAGATGCAGTACTTCACGGAGCTACATACCGGCCAGACCCGGAAAGTTTTGTTCGAAGGCCTGCAGAAAGACGGCATGATGGAGGGGTACACGGACAACTACATCCGCGTCACCACGCATTTCCGCAAGGAATGGGAAAACAGCATCGTGGACTGGGACCTGCGCTGACCGGTTTTTCCTCCTTTTCCTCACACCATCCCCATCTCCCCGGTAACCGCCGGGCGGGCCGTTTTTTCATGCCCTTGCGGGCCAGTTCTCAAAGTACTGTATAACAAGGTTTTATTTATGTGTTTACCGAATGTGAAGCCTATGTGAAGCCTATGTAAGATGCTGACATAGGCTTCACATAGGCTTCACATAATTTTGACACTTTGTAAACCATCTGCTGGCACCCGTTGTTTATATTGAAAACACACCCGGTATGGCAACGTCAATCACCAATGTATTACTGGCCGGCGTAAGCGGCAAAGTGGGCGGCATGTTCGTGGTCCGCCAGCGCAATGGGAAGACCGTTATCTGTAAACTGCCGAAGCCTTACGAAAAACCGCCCACATCCGGCCAGCTGGCGAACCGCGACCGTTTTAAAAAGGCGAACGCATACGCAAAGGCGGCCATCCTGGATCCGGTACAGAAGAAATATTACCAGTCGAAAGCCAAAAAGGGACAGTCCGCTTTCAACGTGGCTTTCCGGGATGCTTTTCGAGGCAAGGCCGTGGAGGCGCATCTTCATGTTGAAGGCCGCACGGTGGGCGTAAACGTGATGGAAAAAGACCGGCGTGCATTTTCCCCGCAGGCCCCGGGCCGGGTAAAGGCGTTGAAAGTATACCTGCTGCACGCTTCCGGTTATGAAATGGAAAAAGGCGCGGCCGTTTATTCCGCGAAGCGGGAACGGTGGGAATACACGTTCAGGGAGAAAAACGTGCGATCGCACCTGGTCAGGGTGGAACTGGAGGACCTGTTCGGCCATACCGGCAACTGGCTGTTTACATTCCCTCAGGGCGGGCCTGCCGGAGTGAAAACCCCACCTGGTGGAGCATTACCGGCCGGTAAGGGGAAATAAAAAGGCCCTGCATTGCTGCAAGGCCTTGTGGGAGTTGACGGGGTCGAACCGCCGACCCTCTGCTTGTAAGGCAGATGCTCTGAACCAACTGAGCTAAACTCCCGGAATGGTAAGATCTTTTGAAACTTTTCCGACGACAGCGTTCCGGTGCTGCTGGAGAAGTGATGTGGGAGTTGACGGGGTCGAACCGCCGACCCTCTGCTTGTAAGGCAGATGCTCTGAACCAACTGAGCTAAACTCCCATATTTGTTTTTTTCTCGTTGTCTAACGCTTTTCGTTTGACGGGATTGCAAAGGTAAAAACTTATTTCATTCTGCCAAATATTTTTTAAATTTTTTCTGTGAAAGCCCCTGTTTACAAGGTTCTTCAGCCATCCCGCTTTTTCAAAGATAAAACAGATACCGCCATATCCGCCGCCGCCGTGCAACCTGCTTCACACCTTTCGGCGCCCCGCGTTTTTGTCCTTTTTCCGGCCGCCGCAGCTTTTGGGCGTCAGGCCCTATTACATTTAATAAATTCATTATAGCGGCCTGCGCGCTGGCCCTGTTTTTGTTGCTGACACCGCGGTTTAAAAATACAAACAAGGGAGTTGTCTGAACCGGGGGTTGGCTGCAGGTAAAGGGGCATCTGCAAAAAAAGTGGCGGCAGTGTGTTTTTCTTGATAAATTTGTTGCCGGATCAACTGAATCTATTCCATCATCCAAGGATATGCAATCAGAGAAGGAATTACTGCTGGAGGCGGCAGGGGGAAATGAACTGGCATTCACAAGTCTTTTCCACGGGTATAAATATAAACTGTACGGGTTCGTCTACAGGCTCACGGGGTCGCATCAATCGGCGGAAGACCTCGTGCAGGATATCTTTGAAAAACTGTGGAAAGACCGGGACGTGCTGCGGGGGATAGACAGCTTCCAGCGTTATGTGTTCCGCATGGCGCAAAACGCCGCTATCAACGGTTTCAAGCGGATGGCGATGGAAGTGACCATTCTCAAGACCCTGGCAGACAATTCCCAGTCCACCCCGGATATCACCCCCCAGGCCACCCTTACCCTTAAAGAAACGCAGGAACGCCTCCATTGGGCCATCCAGCAGCTTCCTCCCCAGCAGAAGATAGTGTACCTCCTCAGCCGCGAAGAAGGCATCAAACACGAAGAAATCGCCAGAAGGCTCCATATCACCACCGGCACCGTTAAAAATCACATGATCCAGGCTTTGCGCAGCCTGCGCAAACAACTGCAGCAATACCCCAACTCATTGGATACCACGTATTTGGTATTTCTCCTGCTCTCCCTTCTCTGAAAAATTTAACTTTTTTTTAAAACAGACTATGCCTGTTTGTTTTCCCGCTTGTCTTATTGACTGTACCGGGGATTCCCCGTATTCATCAAACATTCAACCAATATGTCTGACGCCAGGATCCACTATCTCATCACGCGCTTGCTGGAAGGCAGCTGTACACAGGCGGAAAAGGAAGAACTGGCAGACTGGGTCAACCAGGCTGAAGGGGATGCGTCGTTAAAAGAAGTGCTGGAGCGGGCCTGGGAACAATACGAACCGGATGCTACTATAAAGGAAGCGGCAGACCCTGCGCTGAACAGGATAAGCGGCCGCCTGTTTTCCCAACCGCCCCCGCAGACGCGCCCCTTTCGCCTGATCACAAAATATGCGGCCGCCGCAGCCATTTTACTCGCCGTAGGCACCGGCATCTATTATTACTGGCTCGGGAACGGGCAGCAACAGCCGCCGCAGCAAACAACCGCCATTGCCACGCAGGATGTGTTACCGGGCGGCAACAGGGCCACCCTCACACTGTCCAACGGCCAGCAGATCCTGCTCGACAGTGCGTCTGACGGTATGCTCGCCCAACAGGGCGGCGCCAGTATCAGCAAACAGGCCGGCGGGCAGATCATCTACAACAGCAACGGCGACAACGCCGGAGAACCGGTATACAACACCATGAGCACGCCCAGGGGAGGCGCCTACCAGCTCAGCCTGCCCGACGGCACCAAAGCCTGGCTCAACGCCGCATCGTCCATCACTTTTCCCACCACATTCACCGGCAGGGAAAGAAGCGTCAGCATTACGGGAGAAGTATACCTGGAAGTGGCAAGGGACAAAACGAAACCGTTTTTCGTAAAAGCCGGCGGAACGCGGCTGGAAGTGCTGGGCACACATTTTAACGTCAATGCCTACGGCGACGAGAAAACGGTGAAAACCACCCTGCTGGAGGGAAGCGTAAAAGTACACACGGGCGCCGGCAGCCGGGTGATCGCACCGGGAGAACAGGCGCAGACGACGGAAGAAGGCAGGCTGACCGTGAAAACGGGCGTAGACCTCTCTGCAACCATGGCCTGGAAAAACGGCCGGTTCGTGTTTGAAGGCGCGCCGATAAAAACGGTGATGCATCAGCTGGCCAGATGGTACGATGTGGAAGTGGAAGCCGGGGATGATGTGGATGAACTGTTTTTTGCAGATGTGCCGCGCAACAAAAAACTATCGGATGTACTGAAAGCACTGGAATTGACCGGCAAGGTAAAATTCAGGATAGAAGGAAAAAAAATCAGGGTTATGAAATAAAGATCGTCTGGATGGTACAGGCATGAAAAAGCGCTCTGCCTGGTCCGCAGAGCGCCGGAAAAGTCTGAGCCCATCCAAGAATCCCGTTATCGAAGTATCAGTTTTTTTGAATCACTCAAACTATGCAAATTTATGCATTTAAAGCTCCTTTGTGCCTCCTTCCGGGAGGGACTTACCAAAAAAATGCGGATCATGAAAATCACCGCCATTTTGCTACTCACGGTTTGTATGGGCGTAAGCGCCAAAAGCATTAGTCAGACCGTTACATTATCGGAAAAAAGCGCGCCTTTGGACAAGGTGTTCCGCGAGATCAAAAAGCAGACGGGTTACACGTTTGTGTACACCGCCAAACAGCTGGCGAAGGCGGCGCCGGTTACGGTCAACATCCGGAACGGCAATATCAGGGCGGCGCTGGACCTCTGTTTCCGCGACCAGCCGCTGGTGTACACCCTGCTGGACGACATGGTGATCATCAAGGAAAAAGCCGTGGCCGCCGCCGTTGAGGCGGTTCAGGCCAACGCTCCGCCCGAAAAAGTGAAAGGGAAAGTAACGGACGCCGCCGGTTCCCCGCTGATCGCTGCCACGGTGGTGATCAAGGGCACCAACAAAGGGGTGGTGACCGATGCGAACGGTCAGTTCGAGATCGATGCGGAAACGAATGCCGTACTGGTCATCTCCCTGATCGGCTTCGAGTCGAAAGAACTGACCGTCGGGAAAGACCAGATGAATGTAGTGCTCGCACCCAAACAAAGCGAACTGGAGCAGGTAGTGGTAGTAGGATATGGCGTGCAGAAAAAAGTAAACCTGACCGGTTCCGTTTCCTCCGTCAGCAGCAAACAACTGGAGAACAGGCCGGTAACCAGCGTATCCAACGCCCTCCAGGGCACCATGGCCGGCGTAACGGTAACCGCGGCCAACAGCGGCCAGCCCGGTAAAGACGGCGGTGTTATCCGCGTAAGGGGCATCGGCACCCTCAACAACAGCAACGCCATGGTGATGGTGGATGGTGTGATTTCTTCCATGAACAATGTTAACCCGGATGATATTGAGAGCATTTCCGTACTGAAAGATGCGGCCTCCGCCGCTATTTACGGTTCACGCGCAGCCAACGGCGTGATACTGATCACCACCAAAAAAGGCAAAAAAGGAACGCCGCAGATCGTATTCAACAGCTACGTAGGCAAACAGCAGGCCACCTACCTGCCGGACTTCCTGCCATCCTGGGATGCGGCCCGGCTGTATAACCAGGCGCTCGTCAACGAAGGCAAACCCGCCCGTTATACGGATGCGGAGATCAACAAATTCCGCGACGGTTCCGACCTGGACAAGTATCCGAATACAGACTGGCTCGACATCGCCTACCGCGGCAGCGGCATCCAGCAGAACTATTACCTCGGCGTGAGCGGCGGCAGCGATAAAAGCCAGTATTCGTTTTCACTCGGCATGTACGACCAGGAAGGCCTGATGGAAAAGACCAATTCCAAAAGATATACCAGCCGGTTCAATATCAGCCAGCAGCTCAACGACAAACTGAGAATATCCGGTAACCTGGCGTATACCTACTCGATCGTGAAAGAACCGCAGAGCAGCTATCCGGGCGTGCCGGGCTTTACGCAGATCGTGCGCCAGTTCAACCGCATCTCCCCCATCGTGCCCTATAAATTCTCCAACGGCAGATATGGCAGCATCAGCGACGGCAGTCCCGCCGCGTGGCTGGAATCATCCAGCTATGGCCGCGAGAATTATGCGGACCTGTTGGGAAATGTGGGCGCAGACTGGGAGATCGTGAAAGGCCTCCACTTTAAACCGTCCATCGCTTATACCATGCGGATGGGTCAAACGAAATCCTTTGTCGCCGACATTCAGTATTACAATGTGAATGGCGATAAGACATTCTACCAGGGCCCCAACTCCGTAACCGACGGCAACACCACCAGCAATGTAGTGACCCTGCAGGACCTGCTGGAGTACGGCCATTCATTCGGCAAACATAACTTCAAGGCGCTGGCCGGTTATTTCCAGGAGTACACCAAATACACCTGGAACGAAGGTTTCCGTAAAAACCTGCTCAACAATACGCTCAGCCAGATCAACCTTGGTTCTACAGACGGGCAGCGCGCGGGCGGTTACGCTTATGAAGCCGCTTTACGCTCCTTCTTCGGCAGGCTGAATTATGACTTCGACGGCAAGTACCTCTTCGAAGCGAACATCCGCCGCGACGGTTCATCGCGCTTTTCACCGGATAACCGCTGGGGCACCTTCCCTTCTTTCTCCGCAGGCTGGAACGTAGACCGGGAGATCTTTTTCACGCCCATCAAGGATGTGGTGAACAACCTGAAACTGAGGGCTTCCTGGGGCGAACTGGGCAACCAGACGCTCACCGGGTTCGATGATTCCAACTACCCCACCTACCCTTACTATCCGTACATTACGACAGTGAGCGCGGGGCAGAACTACACCTTCGGCGGCACCTCTTCCATTATCGCGGCCGGCATCGCTCCCGTGAACGGCGCCAACAGCAACATCAAATGGGAAACCACCACGGAGAGTAACGTGGGCCTGGATGCAGGCTTCCTCGACGGCAGGCTGAGCCTGACCGCGGACTGGTTCAAAAAGAGAACGACCGATATCCTCATCGCGGTGCCCGTGGGTTCCGTATATGGCCTGAATGCGCCCACGCAGAACGCCGGGATCGTGGAAAACACCGGCTGGGAATTTACCGCCGGGTATAACGACCGCAAAGGTGATTTCAGCTGGAACGCCACCGGTAACGTATCCTTCATCAACAACAAGGTGATCAAATTTGTGTCCGATGAAATTTCAGGCTACACCATCAAAACCGCAGGGCTGCCCATCAATTCATTGTGGGGCTATGTGGCCGAAGGCATCTTCCAGACGCAGGAAGAAATAGCGGCCCATGCGAAACAATCCGCCAACACCAAACCCGGCGACCTGAAATACCAGGACCGCAACGGCGATAAGGTGATCGACACCAAAGACCGCCAGTACCTCGGGAACTACTATCCCAAAGTGACCTACGGCCTTAACCTCGGCGGTTCATGGAAAAACATCGACCTGACCCTCTTCTTCCAGGGCGCCGCAGGCGTTAAAACCTATATGGACGCCGGCAAAATGGGCCAGATCGGTTCTTCCGTGGGCAAACCCACTTCCGCTTTGCTGAACACCTGGACGCCTTCCAATACCGCCGCAGACCTGCCCAGGGCATTGACCACGCAGCAGCACAACGACCCGTCGAATACGCCTTCTTCTTTCTGGGTGAAAGACGGTTCCTATCTGCGCCTGAAAAACCTGCAGATCGGGTATACGGTGCCGCAAAACCTGCTCGACCGCATCGGCATTAAAAAAGCGCGCATTTTCTACAGCGGGCAGAACATCCTTACCTTCAGCGGGCTGTACAAATGGATCGATCCGGAAGCACCGGCCTCCAGCAGCATCTATTATTACCCGCAGGTGAAAGTGAATACCGTAGGTTTAAACGTAACTTTTTAAGGCTGACCGCAGCGAAAAATCATCAAGATGAAAAGGAAATTATTCTCTCTCATAGCAATATCAGGCTTATTCCTGACAGCATGTAACAAAGACTTCCTCGACCGCAACCCGGAAGATTCATACAGCAACACTTCCCTGTGGACATCCGCTGCAGACGCGCAGGCCGCACTGAACGGATGTTACCGCGACTGGGAAGACAGCTACAACGTCATCTACATGGATGCCGTTACGGACAACGCCTACAGCCGCTGGGTATGGGAAGGCTACATGAACATCGGCAACGGCTCGCTCACCCCGTCGGACAACAACGTGACCAACCGCTGGAATTTCAAGTCCATCCAGAAATGCAACTGGTTCCTGGAGAACGTGGAAAGCACCAAAATGGACGAGGCGCTGAAAACAAGGTTCAAAGCGGAAGCCCGTTTCCTGAGAGCTTACCAGTTCTTCACGCTTTCCCAACTTTATGGCGATGTGCCGCTGGTAACCAAAAACATCACCACGGTCGAAGCGAATAACATCACCAGGACTCCGCTTGCGGAAGTACAAAAGTTCATCCTCGACGAACTGGCCGCCATCGCGCCGCAGCTGGAGCCCTCCTATTCCGGTAACGATGTGGGCCGCATTACCCGTGGCGCCGCGTACGCCCTCAGCGCGAGATTGAATTTGTATATGGGCAAATACGCCGAAAGCATCAAGGATTGCGAGCGGGTAATGGGCCTGGGATACGACCTGTTCCCCAAATACGGCGACCTGTTCCGTATCCAGCATGAAAATAACGTAGAAGTTATCCTGGATATGCAATACAAGGAGAACGATTACGCCAACGGCAACATCGGTATCCTGCCGTCGTCCAGCCTGGGCGGCTGGGGCTCCATCGGTCCCACGCAGTCGCTGGTAGACGCCTATGAAATGAAAAACGGCAAAACCATCACCGAGGCCGGTTCCGGTTATAATGCGGAAGACCCCTACAGCAACAGGGATCCCCGCCTCGCCGCATCGATCGTTTACCCCGGGCAATTGTATGAAGGCGGATATTTCAATTCCATCGATCCTGCGTCCGCCGACTTCATGACGGGCGATAACAACCCGATGACGGGCTACATGCCGAAAAAGTTCATCCAGCAGTTATCCGATTACCCGGATATGTGGAACACCGGGCTGAACATGATCATCATCCGTTATGCGGAAGTGCTGCTGACCTACGCCGAAGCAAAAATCGAAAGCGGCCTGATCGACAATACCGTGTATGACGCGATCGACCGCATCAGGGTGCGTGCAGGCATGCCCGTTACCGACAGGCTGGTGTACAACACACAGGCCGCGCTGAGAACGCTGGTACGCCGGGAAAGAAGGATAGAGCTCGCGCTGGAAGGCCTCCGCTGGTACGATATCAAACGCTGGAAAACCGGCGAGGAAGTGAGGAAAGGCACCGTGTACGGCGCAAGGCAGGGTACGGTGGACAAGAACACCGGCAAGGTTACTTTCACCACGCCGAACCACCAGGTGATAGAGCAGCGGCTGTTCAACCCCGCGATGCATTATCTCTGGCCCATCCCGCAGAAGGAAATAGACATCAATAAAAAGCTGGGGCAGAACCCCAATTATTAATCAACACAACTAACAAAAAGGCCGTCTCATTCATTTGAGACGGCCTTTTGTTTTTCATCGATCCTCCGGTTATTTCAGGAGGGATATTTTCCGGATACAGTTATTGCCAAGGTCGGCCACGTAGATATTCCCGTCTGCGTCCGTGCATACATCGGTGGGCTGGTTCAGCTGGGCAACAGCGCCTGACCCGTCCTGGAAACCTTTGCCGGCGCCCGCGATGGTGCTCACGATGGCGCCCGCCAGCTTGCGCACTTTGTTGTTGGTCAGGTCGGCGATGATGATGTTGCCTTTACGGTCCACATCGATGCCGTAGGGGTCGGCAAACCTCGCCGCACCGGCGCCTCCATCCTTGAAACCGGTCGTGCCGTCGCCTGCCGGCGTCGTCACCTCCCCTGCCGGCGATATTTTCCGGATGCGGTGGTTGAGCCGGTCGGCCACCAGGATGTTGCCGTCTTTATCCAGCACCAGCCCGCTGGGATTTTTGAATTTCGCGGCAGCGCCAATACCGTTCGCAAAGGCAGCAGTGCCGTCGCCGGCTACGGTGCTCACCTGGCCCGCGGGGGAAATTTTACGGATGCGGTGGTTGAGATTGTCCGCTACATAAATGTTGCCGGCGGCATCTACCGCCACGTCCAGCGGCTGGTTGAAGCGGGCGGTGCTTTTATCCCCGTCTGCATAACCGGCCGTGCCGTCGCCTGCGATTGTGCTCACCGTGCCGTCCGGTGTGATTTTACGGATGCAATGGTTATCGCGGTCCGCCACGATAATATTGCCCGCCGCATCTACGGCCGATTTCCAGGGCAACCTGAAACGCGCGGCCGTACCTGCTCCGTTCACAAACCCTGCCGCATCGGCGCCGGCGATCGTGCTTAAAACACCCGTTGCGGTGAATTTGCGGATGCGGTTATTGCCGCGGTCCACGATCACGAGGTTGCCCGCGCCGTCCGTCGCCACTCCTTCCGGGTTGCGGAGCCGGGCGGTAGCCACCGGGCCGTCTACAGAGCCAGCGGTCACGTCACCGACCAGTACTTTGACGATATATTCTTCCGGTGCGGCGGTATAGGTAAACACGGGGCCCGTCACCACCATATTCCGCACGGCCACCGTAACGGGGCCCGTAGCGCCGGTTGCGGGCGTCACCACCTGCAGCTGACCGGTTGCCGCTTCTATCACCACGGCATCCACCCCGTTGAATTTCACGGTGTTCTCCGTGCGCACGCCGCTGAAGTGTTTGCCGCGGATGGTCACGATGGTGGAAGGCGCTCCTTCCAGCGGCCATACCGTATTGATCACGGGCGTGGCGGCGGTATTGTTGTCGTCGTCTTTATTACAGGCCGTCGCCGCCAACAGCAGTACGGCGAAGCAGCACGATAAGATTCTTTGCATGGGTACGGGCGTTTAAGGTTTGGTAACAATCAGCCAGGCATTGCCTACCGGGCGGTTGGTGCCGTCGGAAGGGCGGTTGCGCACCTGCCATACATCGGCCAGCGGATGTTTGATCATGAAGGTGGAAGAACCGCCGCCGTCTACGTTGATGGCTTTCACCGCCCCGCATGCTTTCAGCATATGGCCCAGCTGCGTGATGGTGATGCCATTGGAATAATAAAAGCTGCGGCCGTCCACCACGATGAAGTACAGCTTCCCGTCGGCACTCATCCCGATGCCGGTGCGCGGCTCCACGGAAAGATCGGTTTGGGTGAGTATCTGATTGTCTTTCACGAGCATGGGGCCGCCGCCGAGGGCGTCTTCAAAATCGTTCTGCATGGCGGCAAAATCGGCCCGGTCGCCGATGAACACCTTGCCGTCCTTTTTCACGCCGATGAACGTGCTGCTGCGGGCGTTGGCCCAGGTGGTTTTCATCACTTTGCCGTTCATGACCAGGATGCCGCGGGGCTCGCCGGTGGAGGTGTTGAAAAAATCGGCGTTCACCGCCGCCAGCACCGGGCTGCCAGCCGCCTGCATGTATTTGGCCATATCAGGCACCGTCTGCATCGCGTAAGCGGGCACGTTGTATGGCATACCGGCTTCGAGCTTCAGCTTGGGGTTGTTCAGGTCCACTTCGAGGATGAACGCATGCATGGCATAACCTTCCTTGCTGAGGTAGTGCACGTCACTTTCCCGGACGCCTTCGCTCACCTGGAAAACGGTATCGGAAAATACCTGCGCCATCAGGTCGGTGCTGTCTGCAATCCGCTTCACCAGCGGGCTTTCGATGGTATAGTGCGGCACCTGCGCCTGTGAATCTTTTTTGCACCCGGCGGCGGCGAGCGACAGCAGCGCAAGCAGGGATACGAGCCTTATCCTGTTCATATCTTTACTTTTTGGAATCGTTTAATAATCGTCGTTTTGTTTGAGCAGGCTGTTCAACGCCAGCTCGTTCATGGGGATGGGGTATTTCACTTCACGCGTAGCCAGTCCCAGTTCCGAAACGGCTTTACCGGTGCGCACCAGATCGTACCAGCGGTACCCTTCACCGAGGAATTCTTTCCTTCTTTCCAGCAGCACCGCGTCGAGGTAGGCGTTTTCATCCGCCGGGCTGATCGCCGCGAGGCCTCTTTCCGCCCGCAGTTCGTTCAGCCTGCTGAGCCCCGCCAATCCTCTCGCTTCCGCGCTGATGAGGTACATTTCCGCCAGCCTGATCACCACGATCGGATCCGTGCCGGATTGGCCGCTGGGGTATTTGTTGATCACCCGCAGGCCCTGGTAGGTATCGATGGAAATGGCGGTGCGTTTATCCGTGGCCGTGAACAGGTCCATTACTTCCTGCGTGGGACGGTACACATAACTTCCCTTCACCGGATGCGCGTAGGTATAAAAGAGCGTGCTCACGCGCACGGACGATTCGATGGTGAGGTTCTTGAATGAAAAGATCTCTTCGGTATTCGCCGTGGCGCGGAAGATCTTTTCAAAGGCGTCCAGTTTGAACAAGCCGCTGCCGATCACTTCTTCCGCCAGCACGGCCGCTTCGGCCTTTTTGCCCTGCGCCAGTTTCACACGGGCCATCAGCGCTTTTGCGGCAACGGACGATACCTGGTAGTATTGCCCGGTTGCATAAGCAGGCGCACCATCGATGGCCAGCTGCAGTTCTTTTTCGATAAAAGCCCATACTTCCGGTACGGTTTGCTGTTTCACTTTTTCCTGCGTGTTTTTCTCCAGCACCGGTACCGCGCCCCAGCGGGTCACGAGGTTGTAGTAGAGATATCCGCGGAAAAAATGCGCGATGCCCTTTATTTCGGTATTGCGGGTGGATTCAGGCAACACGGCCGTCGCTTCCAGCAGGTTGTTCACCTGGTAGAGCGCGGCGTAATAGCCGTTCCAGGCGCCGGACATCAGCCCGTTTTCCGGCCGGAGCACATTGCTGATAAAGGTGTTCAGCCCGCCGTCCGTAGTGGCCCCGGAATTGATGAGGTTGCCGCCCACCACGTCGAACGAAATGTACGATTCCGCGCCGGGCGCATTCTGCACGCGGTTATAAATGCCCGTCAGGAAGGCCTCCACATCGGCGGCCGATAACGTATTGGTGGCCACGGCGGAATGCGATTTCACATCGAGCAGGTGGCTGCAGGACGTGAACAGGCACAACGCAGACAATACACCAGGCCATATGATTCGTTTCATAAACATATTTTGCATCGTTTAGAAATTCAGGTTAATACCCAGGTTAAAGGAACGGGGCTGCGGCAGCACCAGGTTGTCTTCTCCCATAAAACGGGGATCCATGTCGGAGCTCACTTCCGGATCAAGGCCCGAGTAGTTGGTCAGCAGCCACAGGTTATCCGCCTGCAGGTAAACGCGCAAACGCTTCACCTTGGCCCTTTGCAGCCAATCCGCCGGCAGTTCGTACCCGAGCGATACGGTGCGCACGCGCAGGAAAGAACCGTCTTCCATCCAGCGGGTTGAGTTGTACAGGTTGTAAGCGTGGTTATAGATCGCACGCGGTACGGTGTTGCTGGTACCGGGCCCCGTCCACCTGTTCTTCGCCACTTTCTCCAGCACGTTCACCGCGTTCTGCCCCAGCCTTTCGATGGTGATGCGCGAAGTGGCGTACATATCCTGGCCGTATACGTAATTGAGGAACACGGAGAGGTCGAAGTTTTTGTAACGGAAGGTGTTGTTCCAGCCGCCGTAAAAATCAGGATTGGAACTGCCCACGATCTGGCGGTCGTTGATGTCGATATTGCCGTCGTTGTTCAGGTCTTCATATTTCACGTCGCCCGCTCTCACGCCGATTTTCTTCAACGGCTCCGGCACTTCCTTGTCGTCCTGGTAAATGCCCGTCATCCGGTAAATCCAGATGCTGCCGATATCGTGGCCTACCTGCAATGCGCGGTTGTTCCCCACAGACATTACATCGTTGTTGCCGATCAGCGAGGTGATGCGGTTCCTGATGAAGGAGATGTTGAAGTCCGACGTCCAGCGCAGCTCCCCGAAATTAAAGTCGGTATTCAACGATGCTTCAACGCCCGTGTTCAGCATGGAGCCGATGTTGCTGGTGATGCTGGTGAAGCCGGACGTAGCCTGTATGGGCATGTTATAAAGCAGGTTGGTGGTGTTCTTGCGGAAATAATCCAGCGTCAGGTTGACGGCCCCGCCCAGCAATCCCAGTTCCGCACCGGCATCGAGCTGGTTCGCTTTTTCCCAGGTGAGCAGGTTGTTGCCGAAACCCGTGATGGCGATGCCGCTTTTACCGTCGTAGTTGTAACCGCCGCCGGTGAGCGACTGGTAGGCGTAGTTGCTCACGCCTTCCTGGTTGCCCGTGGAGCCGTAGCTCATGCGCAGCTTCAGGTCGGTGTGCGGCAGCGTCCAGAAAGGTTCCTTGCTCACCTGCCAGCCTGCGGACACAGAGGGGAAATACCCGTAGCGGTTATCGGGCGAAAAGCGCGAAGAACCATCGGTACGGATAGACATACCCAGCATGTATTTGTTTTTCCACGCCAGGTTCGCACGGCCGAAATAGGATTCCATCGCATTGCCGTAGAGGTTGGTAGACGCGTTGTTGATCACGGAAGCCGCCGCCAGCACATCGAAAGAGGGCGCCGGGAAACCGTTGCCGTCGATGCCGTTGGTCGACACGTTCATCCGCTGGAAGGAATGGCCGCCCAGCAGGTCGAGTTTCAATTCTCCGAACGTACGCGAGTAGTTGAGCGTGTTTTCGAACAGCAGGTTGGTGAGCAGCCTGCGTTCGTCCACGATGCGCCCGTTACCCGTGCCGTAGGGATGTTTCTGGTTGTAGTAGATATAATCCTGCGTATAACCGATGTCTGAGCCGAAAGCCGTTTTGAAGCTGAGGGCTTTCGTGAACTTCAGTTCCGCGAACGCATTGCCCAGCATGCGGTAGTTTTTCAGGTTGGCCACTTCTTCCTTCAGTATCTGGATGGGGTTGTGATACACCAGGTCTGCCGTACCGCCCACATAATAGCTGCCGTCCGGTTTATACGGCCGGTCGAACGGGCGCTGCGGCAGGCTTCTGCCCATCACGGTGGAGCCCAGGTTGGAGCCCGGCACGCGGTTGTTGTCCGAATAACTGAAGCTGAGGTTCACACCCGCGCGCAGCCAGCTCAGCGGTTCCGTGCTGAGGTTGATGCGGCCCGTGTATTTTTTCAGGTCGTTATGAATGATGGTGCCCTGCTGGTTGAGGAAACCGCCGGAGATGTAATAAGTCGTTTTATCATTCCCGCCTGATACGGAGAGATCCACGTTCTGTGTGTACGCCGTGCGCAGCACCAGTTTCATCCAGTCGGTATCCGGCAGGCCGGGATAAGGATGATCGATGCCGGGGATGAATTTGCTGTTGCCCGGCTGGTAGCCGTATTGTTTGTTGTAGTTGTCGATCCCTTCGTTCACCACTTCGAGGTACAGGTTGGAATCCGCCATTTTCACCTTGCGAAGGTTGGGCACTTCCTGCAGGCCTGCATAGGCGTTTACGGTGAGTTGTCCACTCCCTTTGCGCCCGCTTTTGGTGGTGATGAGGATAACGCCGTTGGTGGCGCGCGAGCCGTAGATGGCTGCGGAGGCGGCGTCTTTCAGTACTTCCACGGAAGCGATATCGGAAGGGTTGAGCTGTGAAAGCGGGTTCATTTTCGTGCCGAAGTTGGTCATCGCCGCGTCGTGCGGGATGATGGGCACACCATCTATCACATACAGCGGTTCATTGCTGGCGCTCAGCGAACCGATGCCGCGTACGCTCACACGCATCGCGCCGCCCGGCATCCCGGAAGCGGACGATACGCTCACGCCGGCCATGCGGCCCTGCAGCAGCTGATCGGGGCCCAGCACCGGGCGCGCGTTCAGGTCGTCGGGTTTGAAGGTGGCGATGGCGCCGGTGAGCTCCGTTTTTTTCTGGGTGCCGTACCCTACCACCACTACCTGTTGCATGTTGCGGCTTTCGCGCTGCAGGCGGATGTGCAGTTCCGTACGGGTACCGGCTTCCACGGCCTGCGTGGAAAAACCGATATAGGAAAAAAGCAGGGTGGCGCCCGTTGGTACGTTATTCAGGGAAAAGTTGCCGTTGCCGTCGGTGGTGGTCCCGTTGCTGGTGCCTTTCACGGCTACCGTCACTCCCGGCAGCGGGTCGCCGTTGTCCGCATCCTTGACGCTGCCCGAAACCCTGGCGGCTTTCTGCTGTGGTGCGGCGGGTTCTTCCCGTTTCACCAGGATAACCGTGTTGTCCACGATCCGGTAGGTCAGCGGCGAACCTTCGAGGCAGCGTTCCATCACCTGCTCGATGGTGGCCTCTTTGAGGCGCAGCGTGATTTTGCTGCCCGCGGCGGCAATATTTTCATCCTTAAAAATGAAGAGGTAGTTGCTTTGCTGGCGCACGATGCGGAACACCGTTTCGAGGCTGGCATTGTTCACTTCCACATTCAGCCGTTTGTTCTGCGCCTTGGCCGTGGCGGCTACCTGCAGCCCTGCCACGAGCAGGAAGAGGAACAACGGTCGCAGCAGCCGCCCGGAAAATGGCCGCGGGCTGCGTTGGTTGCGTAATGATCGTTTCATAAATGGAGCCGTTTTTTTATAGTGCAACTGATTGAATTTTTAAAAAGCAGGACCGTACCGGCAGGCGCCTGCCGGTTCAGCTGTTGTATGTATGTGTGATGATTTATTTTTTGCGGACGGTCACGGTTCTGCCCTGCACCTCAAAATGCAGATCGGCCGTCAGCTCCAGTATTTTCAGGGCCTGCTGCAGGTACTCCTGCCTGCGCATGGCGCCCGTTACGTGAATTTTTTCGTCGGCCCCGTCTTCGAACACCACCGACACATCGTACCAGCGGCTGATGTCGCGCATCACGGCCACCAGTTCATCGTTCTTAAACGTGAAGAGGCCGTTCTTCCAGGCCACTGCATTTTCCGTATCGCCGGCGCTGCGCTGCAAAACACCCGAGTGTTGCTCCAGGGTGGTCTGCTGCCCCGGGGCCAGCGTCAGGCGCTGGTTGCCGGCTACCACGCGCACGGCGCCTTCGAGCAAAGTGGTGGTGAAGTGTTTTTCTTCCGCATAGGCGTTGACGTTGAAGTGCGTGCCCAGCACCTGTACCGTCATCCCGTTCACGTTTACGAAAAACGGTTTATCGGCGTTCTGCGCCACTTCGAAGTAGGCTTCGCCCTTGAGCGTCACCGTACGGTCGCTGCCGGTGAAAGCGGCCGGATATTGCAGGGAGCTGGCGGCGTTGAGCCACACCTTCGTACCGTCCGCCAGCTGTACGCGGAACTGCCCGCCATTGGGGGTGATCAGGGTATTGCTGCCGGAGCCGCCCCCCGGGCCGTACACCAGCTCTGCGTCCTGTTTATGCACCTGTTCGCCGCTGCCCGCAATGGGGCCGTCGGCCGCCTGGTCGAGCAGCACGGCCTGTCCGTTCCCTAACACCAGCCTGGCTTTGTTGCCGCCCGGCGCCACATCGGTTACGGCAGGGAGCGCCTGCACGCCCGCCGTTTGTACGTTCGCCACGGGTCGCAGCCAGTAAATGCCACCGGCCACCGCGGCCCCTACCAGTACCGCCGCAGCCGCGATGTTCCACCAGCGGCGGTACATCGGCATCACCGGCGTAACCGGTGCGGCCGGCTGTATCCGGGCGTGGATACGTGCTAAAATACCGTCGGACAATTGCTGGTGTTGCGGTTCGAAACCCTGCTGCCGGAAGCGTTCCAGCAGATGGGTTTGCAGGGCCGTACCGGGCGTATGATCCAGGTAATGCAGCAGCCAGCGGCATTCTTCGTCCGTCCAGTGCGCTTTGGCCAGCAGCTCGTGTAAATATGTTTCAGGTTGATTCAAATGAACAGCTTTCGGGATAAATACACCGGGGTGTGGAAAAAGGGGGGTTGGGGGAACAGCTTTTAAAAAAAAATTCGCGGGGCGGGCGGAGCAGCTCAGTCTCCGCACCATCGGGCCGGGAAAAGAAGCGGTAGCGGTGCCGGCCACCATACCAGGCAGTTTCATTACTAAAAATCCTTCGGGAGAATGGCCCCGCCGGCACCCCGCGCCATTCCTATTGCTCGAAAATCTTCGCGAACAGCGGGAATGCCGCCACCAGGGCCCGCCATTCCGGCTGCAGGCGTACGTATTCGCGGATGAAGCGGCTGGCTTTGGTGATATGTTCCTTGACGGTGTAGTGGGAGATCTGTAATTCGGATGCCGCTTCGGCGTAGGTTTTACCCTGCATCTTGCACAGGAGGAATACCTTCTTCCGCTGCGGCGGCAGCTGTTCGATGGCCCTTTCCAGCATATCGAGCTGGATGGAGGTGACCTGCCATTCGTCTTCCGGCATTTCGGCGGTATCCGGCGCGATCTCCGCTATTTTCAGCCGCTGCCGGAGGCTGGAGCGGAGGTGGTTCAGCGCCCGGTTGTAACTCACCACGAACAGCCAGTTGCCTGCCGGCTGGCCGGCATGCAGCAATTTCCTTTTCTCCCATAAACGGATGAACACTTCCTGCACAATATCCTGCGCGGCCGTTTCATCCTTCACCAGGTGGAGAATGTTGGCGTACACTGCGGAAAAATACATGCGGTAAAGGGCATCGAATGCCGTTACACTATCCTCCTGCAATGCTGCTACTAATGCTATTTCTTCTGACGCTTTGGAAGACATGCCTCTATGCTTATTTTAAAATTGCGGCCGGCAAATATTCTAATTATTGGTTGAATCGTTAAGTGGATGGGGGCAAGTTAATATAAAAATAATACAACCCGCATATCCATTAACTCAAATCCGGTTCCCGTTAAATCTGCTCTCCGGAAGAATCCGCCCCGCCGTTTCTTTGTGCTGTCAAATTTTTTAACAAACCCCAAAAGTACATTTCACCATGAAAAAAGTATTGATCCTCGCCGTACTGTTCGTAACGGCCATCGCGGCAAAAGCCCAGAAAACTTCCGGCCCCGCCCCCACCAGTTCCATGAAGGTAAGATTCACCGATCTGTTGGTAAGCTCCATCAAACTCACCGAAGGCACCAACACCGTTCGCCTGCCCGGCCATCACGGGAGCATTCAGCTGGTAAAACGCGGCGACAGCTTCAGCGACGTGGTGTTTACCGATGTAAACGGCCGCGAAACGCGCCTGGTACCGAACGACGGCACCAGCGGCGCCGCAGAGCCGGATTGCGACTGCCCGCTACCCGACGCCTGTTTTTCTTTTCCCGACAGCCAGCAATACGGTATGTGCATCTGCAAGGCCTGCGATGTGAAAGACAATGACGACATCTACTCCATCGGCCTGCTGCTGCCGGCCGTACAGAAAGTAAGAGACCGGTAATTCCTCACAACAAAAAAGGTGGCGTTCCTTGGAGCGCCACCTTTTCTATTTCCGGGAAACTGTTATTCCCCTTCGTCGAAATCGTTTTTCTTTTCCCCGCCTTTGAATATCCGCTTCACCACCTTGCCCAGCCGGCTGATGTTGCGCAGCTGTTCCTGTATGGGCCGCAGCGTGATATCGCCTTCCTGCATGCCGGGTTCGTTATTCTCCGTGGTGCGCTGTTCGGGATACACGAGCACCACGTTGTTGTCTTTAAAATGACGGCCGATGCGGGCCGGGATGTTTTCGAGATAAGGCTGATACGACAGGGTGCCTTTGCGGGCAGACACCACCACCAGCAGATCGTCGCGCGAGATGTTGCGGGCCAGCACGAGGAAGTCTTCGAGGTTGTCGAGGTGCCTGAACGTGATCTCCACGCTGGCTTTCGCTTCCGCGATAAAGCGCTGCACCGCGGCCTGGGTGCGGCCGGTGCTGTATACCACTATTTTCGCCCCGGCCTGTTTGGCCAGCAAAATGATCTTCTGCATGTAATGCGCGAAGCCCAGTTCGTATTCGGTGTTCTGGGGCATCACCAGCACCATTTTTTTAGTGGTGTTGATGGGATGGTTCAGCTGGCAGACGTACACGGTTTCCCATACGCTCTGCAGCACATTGTCTGTGGTGGTACCGAAGAGGTTGCCGAAAATGCGGTCGGTGGCGGAGTTTTTGTCGCTCCAGCCCAGCACCACATCCGAGATCAGCAGTTCTTTCACGGCCCGGGAAATGCCGTCGGTCACGTTGAGGTCTACCCGCGTCACCACCTGCACGTTGCTTTCGGAGGCGGCGGCGTGTATCACCATCTTTTCCATCATCTTGTTGCTGACGAATATTTTTTCCTTCGCTTCCTCATCGTCCTGCACCACTACGAGCGGGTAGATGGGCGCCGCGTTGGCAGGGTCTTTCACCATGAGCGTAAAATCGAGCAGGGCTTCCATTTTCCCGGGGTTGGCGATGGGAATGAGGAAGTGCTCCGGGCCGCCGGTGATTTCAGGTTTCTTTTCCGCTTCGCGGATGGCCAGTTTACGGCCCGCGCTTTCGGTCACGAACGAGCCTACCATGCAGGTGATCAGGATGAGCACGATGGTGCCGTTGAGCACATTTTCGTTGATGATTCCCATGTTGAACCCGATCAGCACCACCGCGATGGTGGCGGCCGCATGTGCGCTGCTGAGGCCGAATATCACGTTACGCTGCGTGGCGGTGTAGCCGAACGACAACTGGGTGAAAAACGCGGCCAGCCACTTGCTGAGCAGGGCCATGGCAGTCAGCGCGCCGGCGATGATCAGCGCTTCGGGGCCTTTGAGCAGCACCCGCAGGTCCACGATCATGCCCACCGATATGAGGAAAAACGGGATGAACAGGGCGTTGCCCACGAACTCGATGCGGTTCATGAGCGGCGAGGTGTGCGGGATGAGCGTATTGAGCGCCAGCCCGGCCAGGAACGCGCCGATGATGGCCTCCACGCCCGCCAGTTCCGCCAGGAAGGCCGCCAGGAACACGAGGGCCAGCACGAATATGAAGTGCGATGTTTTATCGTCTTTGATCTTCTTGAAAAACCACCGCCCCACCGCCGGGAAGCCCCACATCACGATCACCGTGAACACGGCCAGCGAAATGCCCAGCTTCAGCCAGAAAGCGGTATTGAGGTTGCCTTCCTCCGCCCCGGTGATGATGGCCAGTATCAGCAGCACCGCAGTGTCTGTAATAATGGTGCCGCCCACGGCCACGGTAACGGCTTCGTTTTTGGTGATGCCCAGCCGGCTGGCCAGCGGGTAAGCCACCAGCGTATGGGTGGCGAACATACTCGATATCAGCAGCGAGGCCATCAGGGAAAAATGCAGCACGTAGGTGCACAGAACGTATCCCAGTATCAACGGTATGAAGAAGGTAAAGGCGCCGAACACCATACTGCGGTGGCGGTTCTTGCGGAACTCGGTCATATCCAGCTCCAGCCCCGCCAGGAACATGATATACAGCAGGCCGGCGTTGCCGAAGAGGTTGATACTGCCTTTTTCTATGATCTTGAAACCATGGTCGCCGATGGCCATGCCGGCCAGAATGAGGCCGATGATGCTGGGGATGCGGAATTTCCGCAGGATGATGGGGGCCAGGAGTATAATAAACAAAACCAGCGAAAAAATGGGCACCGGGTCCTTCAGCGGCAAACTGAAACTCATTAATAAAACCAATCCTTTCATCTATAAATATTTATCATTCAATGTCAGATGGAACCTCTCACATGGTGGTTTCATGGCCGTTAATTTACAACCATTCTTTCAAACCACGGCATTGCCAAAAAAATGTAACTTTGCAAAAACAGCTGACTGACCATGGGTTATACGGGAACAGGCGTGTCCGTGAAAGAAAAGGAAGAAATGCTGGTGGAAACAGCCGAGCAGTTCCCTTTCAGTTTAATAGTATGGAACGATGATGTCAATACTTTCGAATGGGTGATCACCTCACTCATGGAAGTATGCGGCCATACGGAGGAGCAGGCGGAACAGTGCGCGCTCATCATCCATTACAACGGCAAATACGCGGTGAAGGAAGGCGAGTACAGCGACCTGAAACCCATGTGCGAGGCCCTGCTGGAAAGAGGCATCAGCGCCACCATTGTTGAAACGGTTCCTTCTTAATGCCCCTTTTTTATATACCCGACGACGAACTGATTTTCCCGCCGTTATCCGGAGCGGATCCGGACGGCCTGCTGGCCATCGGCGGCGACCTTAGCACAGAGCGGCTGCTGCTGGCTTACCGCTCGGGCATTTTTCCCTGGTATAGCCGTAAACCCATTCTCTGGTGGGCGCCCGACCCGCGCTTCGTATTATTCCCGAAAGAAATCAGGGTATCGCATTCCATGCGGCAGGTGCTCCGGAAAGGGGATTTCAACATCACCATCAACACCGATTTCGCAGGCGTGATCAATAACTGCCGCACCATTCCCCGCGAGGGGCAGGACGGTACCTGGATCACCCGCGATATGATGGAAGCCTACCTGCGGCTGCATAAGGAAGGGCATGCACTGTCTGTGGAATGCTGGCAGGATGACCAGCTGGTGGGCGGCTTGTATGGCGTAAAACTGGGGCGCTGCTTTTTCGGGGAAAGCATGTTTGCCAAAGTCACCAATGCCTCCAAAGCGGCTTTCATTACGTTTGTGGAACAATACCAGGATGCGCTGGAAATCATCGACTGCCAGGTGCACACGCATCACCTCGCCTCGCTGGGGGCGCGGTTCATCAGCCGCGTGAGTTTCGTGGACCTGGTGCAGCGGCACGCGCTATAACTTCTCATCCACCGGTTCCCATAACTCGATCTTGTTGCCTTCCGGATCCATAATCCAGGCGAACTTGCCGTACTCGAACACCTGCATCTCCCCCACTATCTGCACGCCTTCTTCCTTCAGCGCGGCCAGCAAGGCTTCGAGGTTTTCAACCCGGTAATTGATCATGAATTTCTTTTCAGACGGCGCGAAATATTCCGTGCCGTTTTTCATCGTGCTCCATTGCGTAATGCAGACCTTTTCCGGGTTATCCGCATCGCGCCACTGGAACGAAGCGCCCCACTGGTTCACCGGCAGGCCGAGGTGGCGGCCGTACCATTCATTCATTTGCTGCGGGTCTTCGCACTGGAAGAACATCCCGCCGATACCTGTCACTCTTTTCATAAGTAAATGATTATGTCGTCAATGAATGCATGCTGATAAACGCAATGGCCCGGGAATGCTCCCCATACCACCCGCTATTTTTTCTTCTTCGTGTATGAACCTTCAAAGAAACATTTGATGCCGCGGTATGCGCCGCAGCCGGTTTCGGTGATGGTCACCCGGCTGCTGCTGAATTTGAAGTCGAGGATGCAGGAAGTGCGTTTGTCGCGGAACTGCCCGGTGGTGGCGGATGTAAAACGCCCTACCCCGTCGAGCTCCCCGGTACAGGCGCCTTTATCTTTGGAGAAATGAATATAGAACTGGAATTCCTTCGGCGTTTCCCCGTCGCGGATAGACACCAGGTTCTGTTCGCCCGCCGTGTAGTTGGCGGAGAACTTATGTTTACGGGGCAGTGTATCGATGGGATTATAAATGCCCGCATTCAGCGGTTCGTTGGAATTGGTCAGGATGAGGATGAGGCTGCCGTCGGGATTGGCGGCATACACATCGTCGCGGGTGGAACGCTGCGTTTCCGTGCTCACGCGGATGTTGAACTTCTCGTCGAGCACAAATCCCATGCGCGGTTTGCCGCTGATGTTCCGGGCTACGAGGTGGCGCTTCAGGAAAGTGCCTTTCTTGTCGTACAAACTCAGCCAGGCCGCGCTGCCTGCTTTCGTTTTGCCTTCCACCACAAAATACAGCATCTCGTCGCGGCTGATCAGCGCGCGCGGGAAAAAGCGCGGTTGCTCCGTGGCACCGAATACGCCTTTGGCCAGGGTATCCGGCAAAAACTGTTTCACGACCTTGGCCTTGAACGCCAGGCTGTCTGCCAGCGGGCGCCGCAGCGAATCGGCATTCAGCCGGTAAACCTTACCCTCCGGGAAAAAACTGCGGAAATCTGCAAAGGTGAGCACACGGTCTTCTTCGTTTACCGCTTTGGGTTTGTTGTTGCAAGCCGCCAGCAGGCCGGTCATTAGTGTCAGGAGTAGGATTCTGCTCATATTTTGCTGTAATTGGCCGAAAAGGTAAATAATATTCCATATATCCCCATAGGTTATTGTAATTCAAAAATATTATTTAGATTTGTCTAAATTATATTTTAGATATCATGAAGTTGACGACGGCGGAAGAGAATTATATCAAATCCATTTACAAGCTGCAGGACGGAAACGCGGCGGTGAGCACCAACGCCATTGCTTATGAGCTCGACACCAAGCCGGCCTCTGTGACGGACATGGCCAAGAAGCTCAAGGAGAAAAAACTGATCGACTACGAAAAGTACCAGGGCATCACGCTCACGGCCGAGGGGCGCAAGCTGGCCCTCCAGATCGTGCGGCGGCACCGTTTGTGGGAGGTGTTCCTGGTGGAGAAACTGTCGTTCAGCTGGAACGAAGTGCATGAAATCGCCGAAGAGCTGGAGCATGTGGGGAGTGAGAAACTGGTAAACCGCCTGAGCGAATACCTGGGCAACCCCACCACCGATCCCCACGGCGACCCGATACCGGACGCGCACGGCAAGATCAGCAAAAGCAGGCAGCTGGTATCGCTCGACAAAGCGACGGGGCGCCGGCTGGAGGTGGCCGGTGTATCCGACCAGTCGTCCGCGCTGCTGGAGTTCCTCCATGCCAAGGGGGTGAAGCTCGGCATCCAGATCGATATCATCGAGCGGTATGAATTCGACAACTCGGTGGAGATCAAAATAAAAAACCAGCCCGCCTTCACCATCAGCGAGCAGGTATCGAAGAGCATTATGGTAAAAACATTGTAAGCACGAAATATTGACAGCATAGCGCATCCCGCTATGCTGTTGCTGTAAAAAGACGAATACGATTCACATGAAAGTACAGGATCACGCGGCATCACTCAGCGAAGTACATCAGAGCGTAGACACGACCGTTCAGCATAAATCAGGTTTCCGGAAGATACTGGCCTTTTTCGGGCCTGCTTACCTGGTGAGCGTGGGGTATATGGATCCCGGCAACTGGGCCACCGACCTGGCCGGCGGCAGTAAGTACGGCTACACGCTCATCTGGGTGCTGCTGATGAGCAACCTGATGGCCCTGTTGCTGCAAAGCCTCAGCGCCCGGCTGGGCATCGTGCGGGGCCGCGATCTCGCGCAGGCCAACCGCGAAACCTATCCCGCCCCGGTCAATTTTCTGTTGTACATCCTCGCCGAAATCGCCATTGCCGCCACCGACCTGGCTGAAGTGCTGGGCATGGCCATCGGTATACAATTACTGACGGGCCTGCCGCTGATGTGGGGCGTATCCCTCACCGTGCTCGACACCTTTTTGCTGCTGCTCCTGCAGCGCTACGGCATCCGCAAAATGGAAGCGTTCATCATTGCACTGGTGGCCATCGTGGGCACCTCTTTCCTGATACAGCTGCTGCTGGCCAAACCCGATCTGCCCGAAGTGGCCAAAGGCTTCATTCCTTCCCTGCCTGACGATACGGCGCTGTACATCGCCATCGGTATCATCGGCGCTACGGTCATGCCGCACAACCTGTACCTGCATTCCGCGCTGGTGCAAACCCGCAAGATCCAGAAAACGGATGCGGGCATCAAACAGGCGCTGAAGATCAATTTCTGGGATACGGCCATCGCCCTGAACCTCGCGTTTTTTGTAAATGCCGCCATCCTGATACTGGCCGCCTCCGTGTTTTTCACGGCCGGCCACACCGAAATAGCCGACCTCCACGAAGCGCACCGCATGCTGGAACCCCTGCTGGGCAGCAAATTGGCGCCCATCCTCTTTGCCGTGGCGCTGATTGCCGCCGGGCAAAGCTCCACGGTAACGGGTACACTGGCAGGTCAGATCGTTATGGAAGGTTACCTGCGCCTGCGTATCAATCCCTGGCTGCGCAGGCTGATCACGCGCCTCGTCGCCATTATCCCGGCCCTGCTCGTGATCTGGATTGCGGGCGAAGAAAAGATCGGCGAGCTGCTGGTGTTCAGCCAGGTATTGCTCAGCCTGCAGCTGGGCTTTGCGATTATCCCGCTCATTCACTTTGTGAGCGACAAACATACCATGGGCAATTTCACCATCAAACCTATCGTAAAAGTCGCCGCATGGCTGATTTCCACGGTGCTGGTATATCTCAACGTCCGTATGGTGTGGTCGGAAGCCGGCAGTTTCATCAGCCAGAACCAGCTGTGGTGGGTGGATGTGCTTATCTACCTGGTGGGCTTCGCTTTTATCGCCCTGCTCGTGATCACGGTGATCTATCCTTTCATCAGCCGCTACCGGCAAAAAGGATCCGCGCGTATGCATGCTACCAAAGTAACGCTCGGCAGCCTGGAAGCGCCTGTATATAAAAAAATCGCCCTGGCGCTCGACTTTTCGCAGAACGACGAAAAGGTCATCGCCAACGCCCTGGCGCAGGGCCGGCCCGATACGGAGTACGTGCTGATCCACGTGGTGGAAAGCGCCTCGGCCCGTTACTTCGGCAAGGAAGCCAACGATTTCGAAACGCAGAAAGACCAGGAACAGCTCGACACCTACCTGCGCCTGCTGGCCGGCAGGGGCGTCAAAGCGAAAGGCGTGCTCGGATATAAACACCGCGCCAAATCGATCGTACGCATCGTGCAGCAGGAAGAAGCCGACCTGCTCGTGCTCGGCGGGCACGGCCATACGGGCCTGAAAGACTGGCTGTACGGCGAAACGGTGAACTATGTGCGGCATTATGTGCATATCCCCGTGCTCGTGATCCAATAGGTTAAAACACATCGTATGCAACACCTGTTTCAACCCGGCGACATTAAAACCTTTACCCGCAAGGTGCGCGCGGAAGACTGCGCCACCTTCGACAGCGGGGCCGTGCATCCCGTGTATGCCACCTTTGCGCTGGCGAGGGATGCGGAATGGTGCTGCCGCCTGTTTGTGCTGGACATGAAAGAAGAGAACGAAGAAGGCATCGGCACCATGATCAGCGTGGAACACCTGTCGCCGGCCGTTGTCGGCACCACGGTGACCTTTACGGCGGTTGTTAAAAAGATCGAAGCACATACCATTCTCTGCAGCTTCACGGCGCAGGTGGGGGAACGCCTCGTAGCGCGGGGAGAACAGGAACAGAAAGTGCTCAAAAAAGAAAAGCTCGAAAAACTGTTCTCCACGCTTTAAACGGTTTCACCGGGCAGTGTAGACTGCCTCTTCACATTATAAAGCCATAAAAAAAACGGCCCGGTTGAACCGGGCACCGGCCGGCCGCAATGCTGGTCTTTTTTTTACGCGGCAATAATTATCTTTAAGCATGAAAATTCCACCTCCTGTGGCCAGCCCTGCCCCTATGCCCGCCAGAATTGTTGCCGTTGACGTGTACCGTGGTTTCGTGATGTTGCTGATGATGGCGGAAGTGTTGCGCCTTTCCAACGTTGCAGAAGCTTTGCCCGGCAATGATTTCTGGGCTTTTCTCGGCTGGAACCAGAGCCATGTGCCCTGGACGGGCTGCTCGCTCCACGACATGATACAGCCTTCATTTTCTTTCCTTGTAGGCGTTGCCCTGCCCTTTTCCATCGCCGGCCGCATGGCCAAAGGCGCCACGTTCGGCGCGCTGCTGAAACATACGCTCGTCCGTTCGCTGATACTTATCCTGCTGGGCATCTTCCTCCGGTCGATCAACCGGAGCCAGACGAATTTTACGTTCGAAGACACACTGACCATGATAGGCCTGGGGTATCCATTCCTGTTTCTCATCGGCTATTCGCGGCAGCGAACGCAGGTGATCGCGCTGGTACTGCTGCTGGTGGGGTACTGGCTGGCATTCGCATTATATCCCCTTCCTCCCGCAGGCTTCGACACCACCACGGTGGGCGTACCGGCGGGCTGGGAGCACAACATGAACGGGTTCGCCGCGCACTGGAATAAAAACACCAACCTGGCCGCCGCATTCGACCGCTGGTTCCTCCATCTCTTTCCCCGTGAAAAACCTTTCCTGTATAACCGCGGCGGTTATACTACGCTGAGTTTCATCCCCACCCTGGGCACCATGGTGCTCGGTCTCTTCGCCGGCCACTCGCTCAAATCCGGATCGGCGCCGCGGGAACGGATACGGTTTTTCCTGCTCACCGGCGCGGCGCTCGTTGCGGTGGCGGCGCTTCTTCATTTCACAGGCATCTGCCCCATCGTAAAACGTATCTGGACGCCCTCCTGGACGCTCTTCAGCGGCGGGCTGTGTTTCTTTTTCCTGGCATTCTTTTACTGGCTCACCGACGTGGCCGGGCATAAAAAAATCATGCTGCCCCTGATGGTGATCGGCATGAATTCCATCGCCGCCTACGTGATAGCCGACGCCGGGATCGCGGCATTTATCAGCAGTTCCTTATCCACCCATCTCGGTGAGAATTTCGGGCAGGTGTTCGGTAACGCTTATGCCCCGCTGGTACGGGGCATACCGGTGCTGGCGCTGGAATGGCTGGTATTGTACTGGATGTACCGGAAGAAAATCTTTATCAAAATATAAACCGCGTCAGAGCCCGAGCACTTCTTTCAGCCGGGGATAACCGGTTTTGCTGACGAGTATCTTGCTGCCGTCTTTCAGGATGGCGAGGTAGGTTTCTTTTTCATACGGGTCTATCCGCGTGATCTGCCCCACGTTCAGGATATACGACCGGTGCACGCGGATGAACTGCTGTGCATCGAGCATTCGCTCGAAAAACGACATGGTTTTATTTTTCAGGAAAGCCCCTTCCTGCGTAACGATTTTCACATAATCATCGGCCGCCTCCAGGTAGTGGATATCCTGCACGGGAATGATCTTGATGCGCCCGTTGATTTTCACCACCACGCGGTTGTGCTGCGCGGGCATATCACGGCCGGCGGTGTCGAGGAGCTCCTGCGTCAGTTCCGTTTTTCGCTCCAGCATTTTCTGCAGGGCCTTATCGAACCGGTCGCGGGAGAAGGGTTTCAGCAGGTAGTCGATCGCGTTCACTTCAAATGCCCGGATGGCGTATTCTTCAAAGGCCGTCGTAAAGATCACGCAGGGGATCTTGTCTACCAGTTCCAGCATTTCGAAGCCGTTGATCTTCGGCATTTGGATGTCGAGAAACAACAGATCCGGCTGATGCTGCTGAATGGCTTTCAGTCCTTCAAACCCGTCGTTACATTCAGCCAGCACCGTTATCTGCGGGTAGGCCTGCAGGTATTCCCTGACGAGTTCGCGGGCCAGGGGTTCGTCATCGATCAACACTGCTTTTATCATGGAGCTGCGGTACTTTTATGATGGTGGTAAAGATATTCTGATTCGTTTGAGTTTCCAGCAGGTCGTGGCGCCCGAAGAGCAAAAAGAGCCTGCGGCGGATGGAATTGAGGCCGAAGCCGGTGCCCTGCTGTACCTGCTGGTGCATCTGCGGGTCGAAGGGGTTGCTGACGGCCACTGTCAGCACATTGCGCTCGCGCTTCGCCTCGATGGTGATATTGATCGCTTCCGTGGTGTCGTACAGTCCGAACTTGATGGCGTTTTCCACGACGGGCTGCAGCAGCATGGGCGGTATCTGGAGGCCGTCCGCATCGTCGGGCTGTGTAACGGTGGTGGTTAAACGGTGGCGGAAGCGTACTTTTTCGATATCGAGGTACAGCTGGAGATACTGCAATTCTTCCCGCAGTGGGATCCACAGCTGGTCTTCTTTTTTAAGCGTGCCGCGCAGAAAATCGCTCAGCTTCTGGATCATCTGCCGCGCCTCCTCGGGCCGCAAACTCACCAACGCATTGATGGAGTTCAGGCTGTTGAACAGGAAGTGCGGTTGCAACTGCTGGCGGAGTTTATACAGCTCGGCCTCCCGGGCGAGTTTTTCGGCGGTTTCCTTGCGGGCCAGGGCCTCACGCTGCTCGTCTATCTCGTACATGAAAAAACTGATGAACCCCGTGCCCGCGATCAGCGCCCAGCCCATGGCGAAGCGGATGGGCAGCGTGTCGGACAGCCACTGGATGTAGGCCGTATGCTCACCGTCGTTATAGATCAGCTTTAGTACAAACATCACGAGGGCGGCCCAGAGGGCGCTTTTCATCAGCGTGATCAGCGCCACATAAGCATATTTCCCTTTCGTCGGGCGGTAGTGTGCCTGCATTTGCGTCAGCACGGCGATCACTGTGAACAGCACGCCGTTATGGACCAGGCTGTCTACCAGCGATACCATGCCTTCCTGCCCCAGCCAGTGATGCAAAATAATGCGGTGCAGGTTGACGAATACCACGAAGCCGATGATGAAAGTATAGCGGTAAGGTTTTTCCTTGAGCAGGTGTGTAGCCAAAACAGACGTTTTAAGATTTATACATTCAGCTCAAAGGACTTCTGTGATTGCAGCTGCGCCGCTTTCATCTGCAGCAGCGCTACGTAGCTGCTGGCATTTTCGGGCTCTTCCACCCGGGAATAGAGCTCCATGCCGTCTTTCAGGTCTTCCAGCGCAAGCAGTTCCGGCACGTTGATGAAACGCCATTCCACCAGTTCTTCCTTCTGGTTGCGGAACGCATATTGTTCCTGCTCCCCGATCTGCTGGGCTTTTTTCCAGGCTTCCTGTTTGCTCACTGCGCTGATGAGGCGCAGCTGCTCATCGAATTGCGGCAGGTGTTCCCCTTTTCCGCAAATGATCTGGTAAACTATCTTCGCAACAAACCAATACATGTTAAAACGGTTTTCAGGTGATGTAAGGATGGATGGAGGTATCAAAACAATGGATAAAAGTAATGGCGGAAAGAGAGTTTAAAAGCTTTTGAGTTCGACCCCGCCGAACGTACAGGAACCTCGCAGCACCAGTACTTTATCGACGGACGCAGGCACTACCATCCGTTTGTCTTCAATTCCCCCGAACACGGTATTCACGTCTATTTTCACGTCCCAGTGCGAGGGCACAACCAGTTCAATGCTACCGAACATCGTGGTGACGTCGAGGATGACTTCGCCCTGGATATCGGCCTGCATGAAATTCAGCTCCGTGCCGCCGAACATGGTGGTCACATTGCCGCCTTTGAAGTTTTTCGACAGCACTACTTTATTGGTGCCGCTGAAAATGGTGGTGCTCTGTAAAAAATCTTCCGGGCTGGCGGTGGAGCTGCTGCCGGCGATGATATCGTTATACCGCCGGTTGCGGCTGGCAGACCGCCCGATCATCACCACACCGATCACGATCAGCACGATGGGCCAGAAGAACCGTTGCAACTGCCAGGAAAACGGCAGGATATCGTTGATCAGGAATATCGTACCGATGAACGTCAGGATGAACCAGCCCGCCCCCTGGAATTTGTTTTTGAGGCCCATGATGAAACCGATCAGTATCAGCAGCATCGGCCATGAAAACACCCAGTGCGGCAAATGCAGGTCGAGCTTGCGGAGCAGGAAAGCGACACCGATGATCAGTACCACTACCCCACCCAGGATGCCATTACTTCTGTTATCAGGATGACGATTATAGCTGTTCATAAATTGTATTTGTTTTTAAGTTTATGACACAAATCTACAACGGCGCCCCTGGGGCAACAATGCCGCTTAGGTATAGCAGGGGGTTTTACCGGTAAAATGGGGGAAATCGCCGGTGAAATTGACAGGATTTGCAGCAAAATGAGGGTTTAGGGGACGGGATAACCGGTGAAATCGCCGCGTTTGCGCCCGGCCGAGGCTGTTCAGCCGGTTTCAGGGCGTACAAGGAGGGCCTCCGGCATGGCGGCCGGCGTTATGAGCGGTTACAGCTCCACCACGATCGTTTCCCCGCCGAGTTTTTCGAGGATGTCTTTCACCCCGGCCACCATCGCATCGGGCCCGCAGAGGTAGAAGGGCTGGCGGAAGTCCTTGATTTTCGACCGGAGATACACCTCGTCGATCCGGTGATGGTCGTAGCCCGGCCGGGCCTCTTCGGTGAGGGTGTTGATGAAATTGCCGCCCAGTATTTCCCGGAACTCCCGTTCCAGGATGATGTCTTCCCGGGTCTTATTGGAAAAGATCAGTTTGTTCAGCCCCACCCGGCCTTCGTGCTGCAGCTGCCGGAAAATGGCGATAAAAGGCGTCACCCCGGCCCCGCCGGCAATGAACGTGCCCTCGCCCCGGTACTGGATGGCGCCCCATACGTCGTGTATCCGCAGGCTGTCGCCCGCCTGCAGCTGCCCCAGCTGGTGGGTCACCCCGGAATGGTCGTCGTAAATCTTGATGGTGAACTCCAGGTGGTCCCACTCGTTGAGCGCGGTAAAGGTGAACGGCCGCAGCTCCTGCTCCCAGCCCGGTTTGTTAACGGCCACATCCGTCGCCTGCCCCGGTATGAACCGGTATCCGGCGGGCTTCTCGACAGTAAAGCGTTTCACATTGTGGGTAACGGGAGTTATATCTAATATTGACACTATATGTTCTTCCATGACGCCCGGGTTTATTCTTCTCCGAATTTAAGTTAATTATCACATTTACGGCCTTCATCCTCCCCTCAAATGTGTTACCTTTGCGGCAATTCTTAAAACAATAACTCAGCAATATGCCGGCAGAAAAAATTCAGATGATTAACGGGCAGATCAAGGTCCCTGCCCATCCCATTATTCCGTTTATTATTGGCGACGGCATTGGTCCGGATATCTGGCGTGCCAGTGTAAGGGTATTTGATGCGGCCGTGGAAAAAGCCTACGGCGGTACGCGGAAAATCGAATGGAAGGAAGTACTGGCGGGCGAAAAGGCTTTCCAGGAAACCGGCGAATGGCTCCCGAAAACCACGCTCGACGCGTTGAAGGAGTACCTGGTATCGATCAAAGGCCCCCTCACCACCCCGGTAGGCGGCGGCATCCGCTCCCTGAACGTGGCCATGCGCCAGGAGCTGGACCTCTACGCCTGTGTGCGCCCGGTACGCTGGTTCAACAAAGTGCCCTCTCCCGTTAAACGCCCCGATAAGGTGGATATGGTGATTTTCCGCGAAAACACGGAAGACATCTATGCCGGCATCGAATACATGTATGGCACCGAAGGCGCCAACAAACTCCTGAAATTCCTGCAGGAAGAGCTGGGTGTGAAGCAGATCCGCTTCCCCGAAACGTCTTCACTGGGTATCAAACCCGTGAGCAAGGAAGGTACGGAACGCCTCGTGCGCGCGGCCATCAGGTACGCTATCGAGCACAAACGCCCCACCGTGAGCCTGGTGCACAAAGGCAACATCATGAAATTCACCGAGGGCGGTTTCAAAAACTGGGGGTACGAACTCGCCGCCCGCGAATTCGGCGACTACGTGTACACCTGGGAACAATGGGAAAAAACCAAAAAGGAAAAAGGCGAAGACGAAGCCAACCGCGAAATCAAGGTAGCGCAGGCCCACAATAAGATCATCATCAACGATGTGATCGCCGACAACTTCCTCCAGCAGATACTGCTCGCCCCGCAGGACTACTCCGTGATCGCCACGCTCAACCTGAACGGCGACTACATTTCCGACGCACTGGCGGCCGCAGTAGGCGGCATCGGCATCGCACCCGGCGGCAACATCAACTACGCCACCGGCCACGCCGTATTCGAAGCCACACACGGTACCGCGCCCCGCTTCGCCAACACGGACACCATGAACCCCTCTTCCGTGATCCTCTCCGGCGTGATGATGCTGGAATACATGGGCTGGAAAGAAGCGGCAGATATCATCGTGGAAGGCCTCAGCACCGCCATTATGCGCAAAAGGGTGACCATCGACTTCTACAAACTGATGGACGACGCCACACTCGTAAAATGCAGCGAGTTCGCCGACGAAATCATCAAACAGCTTTAATACCGCCATACGGATAACGGATATGGATATAGAAATTCTTTAATTCGTTATCCGTATTTGAAATTCGAAATTGACTTTTGTATATTTCGTGTTTACTATCAGCACATATTAAAAAAACATTACATCGATGTCACAAAAAATCAAAGTTGCAAACCCTGTGGTTGAACTGGATGGCGACGAAATGACGCGAATCATCTGGAAGTTTATTAAGGACAAACTGATCATTCCATATCTCGATTTAGATATCAAATATTTCGATCTCGGCATGGAGCACAGGGATGCCACCAACGACCAGGTAACCATCGACGCCGCCAACGCCATCAAACAATACAATGTAGGCATCAAATGCGCTACCATTACGCCTGACGAGCAACGCGTGGAGGAATTCAAGCTGAAACAGATGTGGAAATCACCGAACGGCACCATCCGTAACATCCTCGATGGCACCGTGTTCCGCGAGCCCATCGTGATGAAGAACGTGCCCCGGCTCGTTCCCAACTGGACGGCGCCCATCTGCATCGGCCGTCACGCGTTCGGCGACCAGTACCGCGCTACCGACTTCGTGGTAAAAGGCAAAGGCAAGCTCACCATCAAATTCGAAGGCGAGAACGGCGAAGTGATCGAGCATGAAGTGTACCAGTTCAAAGGCGACGGCGTTGCCCTGGCCATGTACAACACCGACGAATCCATCCGTGGTTTCGCCCGTGCATGTTTCAACCAGGCGCTGCTGAAAAAATGGCCGCTGTACCTGAGCACCAAAAACACCATCCTGAAAAAGTACGATGGCCGTTTCAAAGATATTTTCGAAGAAACCTACCAGAAAGAATTCAAAGCCGAGTTCGACAAAGCGGGCCTCACTTATGAGCACCGCCTCATCGACGACATGGTGGCCAGCGCCCTGAAATGGAACGGCAACTTTGTGTGGGCCTGTAAAAACTACGATGGCGACGTACAGTCAGACACCGTGGCGCAGGGCTTCGGTTCTCTCGGCCTGATGACCTCCACCCTGGTGACGCCCGATGGCAAAACCATGGAAGCGGAAGCAGCGCACGGTACCGTTACCCGTCACTACCGCGACCACCAGGCGGGCAAACCCACTTCCACCAACCCGATCGCTTCCATTTTCGCATGGACGCGCGGCCTGGAGTTCCGTGGCAAGCTGGACAATAACCAGGAGCTGATCAACTTCTGCCAGGCGCTGGAGCAGGTTTGTATCGAAACCGTGGAAAGCGGCAAGATGACCAAAGACCTCGCGGTTTGTATCCACGGCAACAAAGTGGAGCATGGTAAACACTACCTGTACACCGAGGAGTTCCTGGAAGCGCTGGATACCGCGCTGAAAGCCAAACTGAACAAATAGATTGTTATACAGCTGATAACGAGCACGTCCCGCCTCACCGCGGGACGTGCTTTTTTTACGCCCGGCCGACCCTTCAGGCCACCATAGCCCCGCTCATCAGAAAGTGAACGAAAGTGTTCGTTTACTTTCTTACATTTAAGGGGTCAAAACCAAACCATCATGAAAAAAAGCCATTTTCTCCCCGCGCTGCTGCTGATGCCCGCGCTGGCGAGCGCACAAACCCAGTTCACCGTTAAAGGCAAAGTAGGGCAGCACAATACGCCCGCCAAAGTTTTCCTCCGCTACCCGCAGGACGGCAAGCTGGTAAGCGACTCTGCCGACCTGGTGAACGGTACCTTCCAGTTTACCGGCACCGTTGCCGAACCGGTCAATGCTACCCTGCTCCTCCGTCACACTCCCGCCGATTCACGTGCGGCCATGAATGCGGAGAGCGTTAAGCTCTACCTCGAAAGCGGTGTAGTGAATGTAGAAAGCGCCGATTCAATGAAATTCGCCAAGGTGAAAGGCGGTCCGGTGAATGCAGACAGCAAAGCGCTGCAAACCGCCCTGGAACCGAACGAGCAGAAGTTCAAAGCGCTGGATGCCGAATACTATGCAAAACCCGAAGCGGAACGTAAAGACAAAGATTTCATCGCTTCCCTGCAGGAAAAAGGCAAAGGTTATTTCGAAGAGCGGAAAGCCATCCTGAAGAAATTTTTCGAAACGAACAACAAATCCGTAGTGGCGCTGAATGCACTGAAAGAATACGCCGGCGGCGCACCGGAATACGGCGACATACAACCGCTGTTCGCCAAACTCGCCCCGGCCGTTCGTGACGGCAAAAGCGGCAAGGCGTATGCAGAACAGCTGGAAAGAATCAAAGCGGTATCCATCGGCGCCGTGGCGCCTGCCTTCACACAAAACGACCCCGAAGGCAAACCCGTATCGCTGGCTTCCTTCCGCGGCAAATATGTGCTGATCGACTTCTGGGCCAGCTGGTGCGGCCCCTGCCGTGCTGAAAACCCGCACGTGGTGAAAGCGTATAACGAATACAAAGACAAAAACTTCACCATCCTCGGCGTTTCGCTCGACCAGCCGGATGCCAAAGACAAATGGCTGAAAGCGATCGCGGACGATAACCTCACCTGGACGCAGGTATCCGACCTGGCTTTCTGGGACAATGCTGCCGCCAAACTCTATGCGGTACGTTCCATCCCGCAGAATTTCCTGATCGACCCGAACGGCGTCATCATCGGTAAAAACCTGAGAGGCGAAGGCCTGACCAAAAAACTGCAGGAAGTAATCAAGTAGTTTTTGATAATTTGCATGAACAGGCTGCCTTTTCCAATCAAGGCAGCCTGTTCTGTTTTATAACAATGCTGTATGTGCCTGAAAGTGGCGGCCACACAGCGAATGGGCCCTTGCAAAAACGCAACAGGCCCTGCCGCCGAGGAAAGCAAACCCTGATAACTGGCGGTGTGCGCACCGATAAACAACCAGCTGTGTGCAAAAAAAAGCCGGTATCTCCAGGATACCGGCCTTAATAAAATATCTGAATACCCGGAATATTCGCTTTAACGGAAATACGTCATCAGCTTTTTATCTTCCCCGTACACGTCTTCATAAAACTGCATCTTCCCGTCTCTCAGTTCCGCCGTGAAATAACGGATGTAAATCGGCAGGCGCTTGTGCATGGTGTATTGTTTCTGCTGCTCGTTGTCGAGCCAGGTGCGCACACTGTCGCGGATAGCGGGCCGGGGATCGGCGCGCACCATGTACATGGCCAGGCTGTCCCACTGTTGCACCCGCACGCAGCCATGACTCAACGCACGGTTAGAGTTGCTGAAAAGCCCGCGGGCATTGGTATCGTGCAGGTATACGCTGTATTTGTTCATGAAATTGAACTTCATCACACCGAGCGAATTATCCAGGCCATCCATCTGCCGCAGCACATATGGAAAATAGTTTTTGCTGAGCCTGCTCCAGTTGATCGTATCGGGACTCACTACGTTACCCCGGTGGTCCACTACCTCGAGGTTTTTCTCCGCGAGGTAGCCCACATTCTTTTTGATCTGCGGCAGCATTTCCTTAAACACGATGCTGTAAGGAACGCGCCAGTACGGGTACAGCACAAAGTTGGTCATGACCGAGTTCAGCACCGGCGTGCGCGTGCGTGGCGTACCTACGATCACGCGCGATTCAAGCACCATCGTATCGCGCTCCATCACGTTCAGGCGGAAGGCGGGTATATTGACGAGCAGATAACGTTCGGGGAGGGAATCGGGGAACTTCCGCCAGCGGTCCATATTGAGGCCCGCCTGCAGCAGCCAGTCTTCAGGCTGTTTGTTCAGCGTCTGGATAGTGCGTTTGCCGGCCACGCCATCGGGGTAAATATTAAACTCCCGCTGAAATGCTTTCACCGCGTTTTTTAATCCGGCGGTATCGGTCGCCGGCATGCCGGTGGTATCGTACAGCCCGGCAGCCATCAGCCTCATGGCGAGCAGGCGGCGGAATTGCAGGGTGTCGGTATATGTCTGGGGAAGTGTGTCCCATTGTTTGCCGCCGTATTGCGATTTAAACAGCTGGATGCCCTCTTTCAGCTCCACGTAGCCCGTATGCACCGGCTCACGCTGTTGCAGGGTGGCGCTCACGTCGCCCTGCCGCAACGCCTCCTTCAGGAAACCGGCCAGTACCGTGTCGGAATAAGCGGAATCGCTGCGCAGGGTGATGCTGTCTCGCGGCGCGATGCCGTAATGCAGGTCACTGGCCATTTTCACAAACGCATCGGTGAGCAGCACATCCATTTTCGCCCAGAGCGCGGCATCTTTCCGCGAACGATCCAGTTGCTGCTGAACACCCTCGAGCGCGGCTTTGTGATAACGCGCGGGCGGCAGGCCGTAGTTATCGGCGTTTTTGATCCAGTCGAGCAGGCTGAACACCGACTTGTGCATGCGGCCATTGTCCGACCAGATGGCTGCGCCCTGATGTTGTGCGTAAGCGTATTGCAATGCGGACAAACGGAAGGCGGCCACACTGTCTTCCATCAACCCGTCGTTACCGGCAATATATTCCAGGCGTTCGGCCACCTGTGCCGCCACTACTTCATTCAGCTGACGCGGATCCTGTACGATTTGCTGCTGTTTGGGTTGTCCTTTTTTACGGCCACAGGCCGCGATGCCAATGATGATCAGTAAAATCCATCCTGCTCTCAAGTAATTCATGCGGGTAACGATCTGTTATTATTCATCGAATGTAGAATAAATTACAAATACCGTGCAGGAATTAACGTGTTATTTACAATTGGGGCGGCGGCGTTTCATTCACAGCCTGGTATAATCGACGTGACGCAGGAAACGAACCGGTCACGCAACAAAAAAGGCTCCGCGAAAACGGGAGCCTTTCAAATATCGTTTGTTGGTTTACCGGTGTAGCGCGGGACTGATACGCAGATACACCTGAGCGCTCAGCGGGTTCTTTCCATAAATGCCGTACAACGCCTTATCTTCCACATTCAATGTACCCTGTGCGCCCACAGCGAGGTTGGTTTTCCACACTGTTGCCAGCGTGCGCGCATACCCTACCGTAAAGGCATGTACGTTGAATTTTCCGTGGGGAACCTGCTCTTCCAGCTGCAGCTCATGGCTCGATTTTTCCACGAACTCGTATCGCCCGTACACCGCGTTTTTCTGCAGCTGCAAATTGCTTTCCAGCAGAAAGGAGTGCTCCTTGCCGCCGTGGCTTTTGCTATTCAGGCCCCACACCGCAGCGGAAGCGACAAAATTGCCCGGCTGCCTGAACTGTGCGGTGTGAATGGCGGAAGCGGTGGTACGGGTAACGTTCTCATCGGGCTCCAGTCCTTCGGGGCTGTGCACGAAGGCCTGTGAGAACTGCAGGGCCCACTGCCGGGACGGGTTGTAGCTGACGCGATAGGCATAACTGTCGAACAGCGGTTTATCGAAGTTATAACGGTCTTCATCCGGTTCGCGCCCGGTGAAGCTGGAGAATTCCGCTTTTATTTGTTTGTACCGGAAACCCAGCGTGCCCACGCCGAAAGTGATGTGCGTTGCGTCCTGCCAGTGGTGGCCCAGCGGCGCATCGGGGTTATTCATGGATGATACGCGGTGCATGAAAGCCGGTGCGCTGATGGCCGGTTCACCGGGATAACCGATATAGGCGTATACATCCATGTCTTTATTGATTGCGTGGGTATACCCCACACTCAAAGCTGCAAACATATCGTGCGGGTGCTGACGGTCAACCAGCGGTTTGCCCTGCCAGGTTTCCCCGCTCTGGAACAGCAACGGGTAACCCTCGCCGCCCATCACCGCCCGGTCGAAGCTCAGCATAACGGTTGCATTCAAGAGGCCTTTTTTACCTACGCGATGGTTCATCATCCCCATCACCCAGTTCGGTGCATCGAATTTGGCAGCGCCGCGGGAGCCTTTTGCCGTGAAGTCCGTGGAAGTATACCGGAGAAACACGTTGCCGTGAAACATGAAAGAGGTTTTGCCTTTCTGCGCCATATACATATACATGGGCGTATTATCCGTCAGCCAGCTGGTACCGGAACCGTTACGGTTCATCGGCAGGTTCAGCGAATATGCGCTGGTCATTTCGTGCATGCTGTGATCTTCCTGCTGTATCTGGTGCATGCTGTGATCTTCGGCAGGCATGGTATCCTTTTTTGCAGGCGGATGTCCCTGATGTTCCTGTTTCCGGAGAGGTACCGTATCTTTTGTGGCCGGTTGATGGTCTTTATGTTGTTGCGTAGTTTTTTGTTGCGCCGGCTTTTTTACCGGTTTAGTTTCCCTTTTTACCGGTTGATGGTGCTCGTGCTGCGCCTGTGCGCTGCCTGCCAGTATGAAGAGCATAACTAACAGTCCTGTTAACCTTTTCATATTTGCCCGTTTTTATTTACAGCAATTCTTCTTTACAAATAACGACCGGATGAACCGGAGTATACTCATCGCTATCTTTCCCATTAGTACCAAGGTTTATGCAAAGGTAGGCCCCTTTTCCCCACCGGTTCTTATATAATTATGGGAATGTATTACAGGATTATTGACCGGTATCATTTTTCCCCTTGACGCGCCTCATCGGCCGGGAAACGGCCGTAGCTTACTTTTGGCCCATGCAAACAACCACTGCCGCCACCCAATGCGCCCACTGCGGCGAGCCTTGTTCAAAAGGGGAACAGTTCTGCTGTTCGGGTTGCAAAATGGTGTACGAACTGCTGAACGAGCACGGCCTGTGTGATTATTACACCCTGAACAACCGTCCCGGTACGGCCCAGAGGGCTCCGGTGCGGCAGGACAAATTTGCATTCCTCGACGACGCGCAGATACAACAGCAGCTGATCCAGTACCGGGACGATCAGCAGACGCATGTCACTTTCCACATTCCCAACATCCATTGCAGTTCCTGCCTCTGGCTGCTGGAAAACCTGCACCGCATCAACCCGGGCGTACAACAGGTGAATGTGAATTTCACGCAGAAAGAAGCGCGCGTTGTTTTCTTCCAGGAACAGACCTCCCTGCGGGAAGTAGCCGAAACGCTCAACAGCATCGGCTACGAGCCGTATATCAGCCTGCAGGATCTGCAGAAGAAAAAACCGCCGGTGAACCGCCGCCTCATTTACCAGCTGGGCGTGGCGGGCTTTTGTTTCGCCAACATCATGCTGCTCAGCTTCCCGGAATATTTTTCGGGCGATAACCATATGGACAGCACGATGAGCCTCGTGTTCCGGTATCTCAACCTCGCACTCTCTCTGCCGGTGTTCTTTTTCAGTGCGCAACCTTTTTACAGTTCCGCCTGGAAAGGCCTTAAACACGGCTTCCTCAATATCGACGTACCCATCGTGCTCGCTATCATGGTTACGTTCCTGCGAAGCCTTACCGACGTGCTGACCGGCGCAGGCACCGGCTATTTCGACTCGATGACGGGCATCGTGCTGTTCATGCTCACCGGCCGCATTCTGCAGGATAAAACTTATAAAGGGCTGTCGTTCGACCGCGACTACACCGCTTATTTCCCCATCGCCGTGACGCTGGTGAAAGACAAGGCGGAAATCCCCGTGCAGTTGCCCGATGTGAAAGCCGGCGACACACTGCTGATACACCACCAGGAACTGGTGCCGGCAGACGGCATTCTGGTAAAAGGCAAAGCATTGATCGACTATAGTTTTGTAACGGGCGAATCCGCGCCGGTGGCCAAACAGATGGGCGAGATCATATATGCTGGCGGCCGGCAGCTGGAGGGAAACATGGAAATACTCACCATCAAGGAGGTGGCCCAGAGTTATCTTACCAGCCTGTGGAACCGCGACGAATTGCAGCATAAACAGCACAAAGCCTCATTCATTCACCTGCTGGGCAGGAACTTCACCTGGATCGTTCTGTTCATCGCCGCCGTCACCACTATTTACTGGGGCATTTATGATGCATCGAAAATATGGCCGGCCGTTACGTCTATCCTGATCGTGGCCTGCCCTTGCGCATTGTTGCTGGCCGCCTCTTTCACCAACGGCCACATCCTCCGCATCCTCAGCCGCCACCGGCTGTACCTGCGGAATGCGCAGGCCATCGAAACACTGGCAGACACCACGCATATCGTATTCGATAAAACCGGTACGCTTACCGGCAAAACGCAGGCCAGCACCACCTGGCACGGCCGCACGCTTTCCGTGGCCGAAAAAAACGCCATCGGCGCACTGGCCAGTCAGAGCCAGCACCCCGCCAGCCGCACCGTACTGGCGTATTGCGGAAAACCCGATGACACTTCGGTGCAGCGGTTCTCGGAAGAAACCGGGCGCGGCTTGCAAGGCTGGGCGCAGCGGATGCATGTGCAGATGGGCAGCGCCGGGTACACCGGTGCGAAAGAAAAAAACGGTAGCCAGGTGCACGTGAATATCAACGGCGACTACGCAGGGTATTTCCTGCTGTCACACACCTTCCGTGCCGGCATCGGCGATATGCTGCATGCCCTTCCCTATCCGCTCACCCTTCTTTCCGGCGACCACGACGGCGATGCGCCCCGCCTCCGGGAAATGATGGGATCGCAGGCCGATCTGCGCTTCCGCCAGCAACCGCACGACAAGCTCGATTATATCATCGCCCTGCAGCAGCAGGGCAAACAGGTGCTGATGATCGGAGACGGGCTGAACGACGCCGGCGCGCTCAAACAAAGCAACACCGGCATTTCCCTCACGGAAAACAGTAACAACTTCACCCCCGCCAGCGACGGCATCCTGGAAGCGGAGCAGCTGCGCAAACTGCCGGCCTTCATCCGGCTCTGCAAAGTCAATAAACGAATCATTCTCATCAGCTTCGCCATGTCGGTGCTCTACAATATCACCGGGCTGTTCTTTGCCGTGCAGGGACTGCTGTCGCCCCTCACCGCCGCCATCCTGATGCCGGCCAGCTCCATCAGCATCATTGTGCTGACCTACGGGCTGAGCGAATGGGCCGGCAGGAGGTTATTGAGTGATGACTATCATCGGCGCGCTTGATCGCTATCATGCACTCGGCTACAGTATACAAGTACATTTGTTGAAACCAATACAGTTATGAGCGTGATCATACTCCTGCTGGGCGCGAGCCTGGTCGTTGCGCTGTTTTTTCTGGGCGCTTTTATCTGGTCTGTGAAAGACGGGCAGTACGAAGACGATTTTTCTCCCGCGCACCGCATGTTATTTGACGACAAAACCGACAACGAATAAATCAATATTATGTCTCTCGAAAAATTCTCGTACGACAACCGCACCGTTAAATGGTTTGCCTACGCCACCATGTTCTGGGGGCTCATCGGCATGCTGGCGGGCTTGTGGGCGGCCACTGCCCTTGTTTATCCCGACCTGAACCTGGGTTACGCGCCCACTACTTTCGGCCGGTTGCGGCCCGTGCACACCAACGCCGTGATTTTCGCCTTTGTGGGCAACGGTATTTTTATGGGGGTGTATTATTCCTTGCAGCGCCTTTGTAAAGCGCGCATGTTCAGCGACCTGCTGAGCAAAATCCATTTCTGGGGCTGGCAGGCCATCATCGCCGGCGGCGCCCTCACATTGTTCATGGGTTTCACCACCGGCAAGGAATACGCCGAGCTGGAGTGGCCTTTCGACATCGCCATCACGCTCATCTGGGTGGTATTCGGCGCCAACATGCTGGGCACCATCCTCCGCCGCCGCGTATCCCACCTGTATGTGGCCATCTGGTTCTACATCGGTACCTGGGTGGCGGTAGCCATGCTGCACATCATCAACTCTTTTGAAATGCCCCTTTCGCTGTTCAAAAGTTATTCCTGGTACGCCGGCGTGCAGGATGCGCTGGTGCAGTGGTGGTATGGGCATAATGCCGTCGCGTTTTTCCTGACCACGCCTTACCTCGGGCTGATGTACTATTTTATTCCCAAAGCGGCCAACCGCCCGGTGTATTCCTACCGCTGGTCGATCATCCACTTCTGGGCCCTGATTTTCATCTATATCTGGGCGGGGCCGCACCACCTGCTCTATACCGCTTTGCCGGAATGGGCGCAATCGCTCGGCACGGTGTTTTCCATCATGCTCATCGCGCCTTCCTGGGGCGGTATGCTCAACGGCCTGCTGACGCTCCGCGGCGCCTGGGACCGGGTGCGCGAAGACGCCATCCTCAAGTTCTTTGTAGTGGCCCTTACCTGTTATGGTATGTCCACTTTCGAAGGGCCGATGCTGTCGCTGAAAAACGTGAACGCCATCAGTCACTATACCGACTGGACCATCGCACACGTGCATGTGGGCGCACTGGGCTGGAACGGTTTCCTCACCTTCGGCATCCTCTACTGGATGATCCCGCGCATCTTCTCCACGCAGCTCTACTCCCGCAAATGGGCCAACACCCACTTCTGGATCGGGACGCTGGGCATTATCCTGTATGTAATTCCCCTGTACTGGGCCGCATTTACGCAGAGCATGATGTGGAAACAATTCACCGAAGAAGGCACGCTGAAATTCCAGTTCCTCGAAACTGTCACCACCATCGTTCCGATGTACGCGCTGCGTGCTTTGGGCGGGTTATTGTATGTCGGCGGCCTGGTGCTCATGATCGTGAACCTCGCCAAAACCATCCGCCGCGGTTCCTTCGTGGCCAACGAAGCTGCCGAAGCGCCGCCGCTGGCCAAAGTAACGGCCACCTACGGCACATCGCACTGGCATAACTGGATCGAGCGCCGCCCCGTACAGATGACCATCTTCAGCCTGATCGTGGTCGGCATCGGCGGCATCCTCGAACTGGTGCCCACCTTCCTGGTGCGCAGCAATGTGCCCACCATCAGCAGCGTACGGCCTTATACACCGCTGGAACTGCATGGCCGCGACATCTACATCCGAGAGGGCTGCTACACCTGCCACTCCCAGATGATACGCCCCTTCCGCGACGAAGTGGCCCGTTACGGCGACTATTCCAAAGCCGGTGAGTTTGTGTACGACCACCCGTTCCAGTGGGGTTCCAAACGCACCGGGCCCGACCTGGCGAGGCTCGGCGGCAAGTACCCGGACTCCTGGCACTATAATCACATGCTCGACCCGACGTCCATGTCGCCCGGCTCCATTATGCCCGCGTATCCCTGGCTGTTCGACAATAAAGTAGACAAAGCCGCCACCCCGGCGATGATCAACGTGATGCGCAAGCTGGGGGTGCCGTATCCGGATGGATATGAAACGCAGTCGAAAGCCGACCTCGACAAACAGGCCGGGCAGATTGCCGACCGCTTGAAAAAAGACAAGCTCGAAATCCCCGCCGACCGTGAGATCGTAGCGCTGATCGCCTACCTGCAAAGAATGGGAACAGACATCAAAGTAGCCGAAGCAAAAAATAACTAAAACCGATACGCATGAAATTCATCAAATATCTCGAAAGCATTTCCGGCGTAAGCATTTACCCGATGGCTTCGCTGTTGATCTTCTCCGTGTTTTTCCTGCTGGCGGCGTTTTGGGCGCTGAAGGCGGACAAACGTATGATGGACAGCATCAGTCATATTCCCTTAGACAACGATGAACCTAAAAATCAATAACCATCGCCATGTTGACTAGTTCTATATTACTACAGGCGCCCCCCAGCCCTTTTGCGGGCCTCAACCACCCCGTGGCCCTCATGCTGCTCTGCATCGCCGTGGGGCTGCTCATCGCCATCGGCGTGCTGGCCTATACCGTGATCGGCGCCATGGACATTTACCGCGAAAGAATGAAAAAAATCCCGGCCGTGCTGCTGCTCATCGTGGCCGGCTCACTGCTCACGCAGGGCGCCCGCGCGCAGGAAGCGGCGGAAGAAACCGCGAAGGCCGTCAAAACCAATCTCGTCAGCGGCCTGGCGGATTCCAGTTTGTACTTGCTGATATCGGTGATCGGCGTGGAACTGCTTGTGATCATGATGCTGCTGTACGCCCTCCGCGTGCTGGCCGGCATTCAGCGAACGCGCAAGCCTAAAGCCGCTACCGCCAAACGCCGCATCAACTGGCTCGAAAAACTGAACAAAACAAAAAGCGTTGACGCCGAAAGTGAAGCGGATGTGGACATGGGCCACGATTACGACGGTATCCGCGAACTGAACAATCCCACCCCGCCGTGGTGGCGCTACGGGTTTTATTTCTCCCTCGTGTTCGCCGTGGTGTACCTCTGGCGCTATCACGTAGCCCAGAGCGCTCCGCTGCAGCTCGAAGAACTGGCGATCGCACAGGCCAAAGCCGCGGAAGAAAAAGCCGCTTACCTCGCCAACGCCGCAAACAACATCGACGAAAACAATGTGAAGCTGCTCACCGATGCGGCCGACATCGCCGACGGTAAAAAAGCGTTCATCACCAGCTGCGCACCCTGCCATGGCCCCGAAGCACAGGGCGTTGTGGGCCCCAACCTCACCGACGCATTCTGGCTCCATGGCGGCAGCGTGAAGGATATTTTCTCCACCATCAAATACGGCGTGCCGGAGAAAGGAATGAAGTCGTGGAAGGACGATTTTTCACCCAAACAGCTGGCGCAGCTCACGGCGTATATCAAATCCGTACAGGGCTCCAATCCGCCCAACCCGAAAGCAAAAGAAGGTATCGAATATAAAGAAGAATAAAGTGAACGTATGATGGAAGCAGAAGAAGTTTTCAGAGACAGACTGGCTACAGTGAACGAACAGGGCAAACGTAACTGGATCTATGCCAAACGCCCGAAAGGCAGGCTCTACAACATCAGGAGCATCGTCAGCTGGTGTTTCTTCATAGCGTTTTTCAGCCTGCCGTTTGTGCAAATAAACGGCAGGCCCCTGTTTTTGTTCGACGTTACCGAAAGCCGGTTTATCCTGTTCGGCGCAGTGTTCTGGCCGCAGGATTTCTTCATTTTCGGGCTGGCGATGGTGGCTTTCATCCTGTTCATCATTCTCTTCACCATGGCCTTCGGCCGGCTCTTCTGCGGCTGGGTATGCCCCCAGACGGTTTTTATGGAAATGCTCTTCCGGAAAATAGAGTACTGGGTGGAAGGCGACGCGCCCGCGCAGCGCCTGCTGAACAACGGCCCCTGGAACGGGGAAAAGATCAGGAAAAAGGCCGTCAAACACGCCCTCTTCTTTGCTTTGTCCGTCATCATCGCCAATACATTCCTCTCGTACATCATCGGGGTGAAAGAATTACAGGCCATCGTGACCGCCCCTGTTTCCGAGCATCCCGGCGGCTTTGCGGCCATGATCATTTTTTCGGGCGTGTTCTACAGCGTGTTCGCCTTCTTCCGCGAACAGATATGTACCACGATATGCCCTTACGGCCGCCTGCAAAGCGTGCTGCTCGACAAAAACTCCGTGGTGGTGGCCTACGATTATGTGCGGGGCGAACCGAGGGGAAAATTCAAAAAGAAAAAAGAAACGGAGAAAGACAACTGCAACTGCATCGACTGCGGCGACTGCAAGAAAAAAGAGCCGGCACCGGTGCTGGGCGATTGCATCGACTGCTTCCAGTGCGTGCATGTATGCCCCACCGGCATCGACATCCGCAACGGTACCCAGCTGGAGTGCATCAATTGCACCGCCTGTATGGATGCCTGTGATTTTATGATGGAAAAAACCGGCCGCGCCAAAGGCCTGATCCGCTACGCCTCTGAAAATGGCATCGCGGAGAAAAAGCCGCTCCGTTTCACCGCAAGGATGAAAACATATACAACTGTGCTGCTGCTCATCACAGGCGCCATCACCTTCCTGCTTATCAGCCGCAAACCCGTCAGCGGCACCATTATCCGGACGGCGGGCATGCTCTACCAGGAACGGGGCAAAGACAGCATCAGCAACCTTTACCGGATCAAACTGGTGAACAAAACCGTAGCCGACGTGCCGCTGACGCTCAGGCTCGAGGAAAGCGGCGGCAAGGTGGAACTGGTGGGTCATTCACCGATCCATATCAAAGCCGAAGGCCAGGGCGAAGGCACTTTCTTTGTGGTACTGCCGCGCAGCGCCATCGAAAAAAGAAAAACGACCCTCACCATCGGCCTGTACGAAGGCGAGCGGCGGCTCGAACAAAAACAAACCACATTCCTCGGCCCCGCAAGCCGGTAACGTTTAAATAAAAAGTTATGAACTGGGGACATAAAATCACGATCGTCTTTATCCTGTTTGCTGCAGGTATGCTCACGCTGGTGACCAAAAGCATGCGCACCCGCATCGACATGGCCAGTGACAATTACTACGCCGCGGAACTGAAGCACCAGCAAACGATGGACGCCACTTCCAACGCCAACCGCCTCCTTACGCCCGTGCGCATCACCCAGCACGATGAAGTGCTGGAGATTGTGCTGCCGGCGGAAATGCGGGAGCAGCAGCTGACCGGAGAGATCCACTTCTACCGCCCTTCCGACGCACGGAAAGATTTTAAGATGCCGCTCACACCGGATGTGGAGGGCCGGATATTCGTAGGCCGCCAGCGTTTCAGCAAAGGCCGCTACAGTATTAAAATGCAGTGGGAAGCGGGTGGTAAACCTTATTACCAGGAAACACAATATTACATCCAATGATAGCGGCATTATTACTCGGCTTCCTCGGCAGCTTCCACTGCATCGGCATGTGCGGCCCCATTGCGCTCACGCTGCCGGTGCAGCACCTGCGGGGCGCTAAAAAAATGGCCGGTATCCTGCTGTATAACGCCGGGCGCGTAACCACTTACATGCTGATGGGGCTCGTATTCGGATGGCTGGGGCAGCAGTTTTACATCGGCGGGCTGCAGCAGTGGCTATCGGTGGCGCTGGGCATCCTGCTGCTGGCGGGCATGTTCTTTTACCGGTTTATTCCATTCCCGCAATTACAGTTCGTAAAAAAAGCGCTGGGGCAATTGTTATCGAAGCAGCGGTTCAGCACCCTGTATGCGATCGGCTTCCTGAACGGCCTGCTCCCCTGCGGCCTCGTATACCTCGGCGTTGCGGGCGCACTGGCGGCTGGCAGCATCTGGAAAGGCATGCTGTTCATGGGCATCTTCGGCGCCGGCACCCTGCCGGCCATGATGGCCGTCACCTGGTTCAGCCAGCTCATCAGCATTCCCGTTCGCCAGCGCATCCGGCAGCTGATACCCGTGGCGGTGGGCGTGATGGCGGTGCTGCTCATCCTCCGCGGCATGAACCTCGGTATTCCGTATATCAGCCCCGTCATGCAACCCGCTGAAATCAATTGTTGTCATAAACCTTCATAACATGGACCTCATCACAAAATACAACATACCTGCACCGAGATATACGAGTTACCCCACCGTACCCTTCTGGAACAACCGTTCCGGCTGGGAAAGCAGCCTGCAGCAGAACAGTGCGGAGCCCCTCAGTCTCTATATCCATCTGCCGTTCTGCGAAAGGCTGTGCACTTACTGCAGCTGCAATAAATACATCACCGTCAACCACGAACACGAAGCGCCGTACATGGCGGCCGTGCTCCGCGAATGGGATCTTTACCTGCAACAGTTCGGCGCGCGGCCGAAGCTGCGCGAGCTCCACCTCGGCGGCGGCACACCCACTTTTTTCAGCCCGCAGAATCTCCGTTACCTCGTCGAATCCATCCTGCATCACTGCGACGTACTCCCGGATGCGGCCTTCGCATTTGAAGGCCATCCTAACAACACCAGTTACGAGCACCTGCAAACGTTGTATCAGCTGGGTTTCAGAAGGGTGAGCTTCGGCATCCAGGATTTCGACCTGTCTGTACAGACCATCATCAACCGCATCCAGCCGTTTAAGAACGTGGAAAAGGTGGTGAGAGACGCCCGGGCGATCGGTTACACCTCCATCAACTTCGACCTGATCTACGGTCTGCCCCTGCAAACGCCGAAGAGCATCCGCGAAACCATTACCAAAGTGATGCTGCTGTCACCCGACCGGATTTCGTTCTACAGCTACGCGCACGTGCCCTGGGTGAAAGGCAACGGCCAGCGCCTGTTCACGGAAAATGACCTGCCGAAACCGGCGGTGAAGCGCGGATTGTACGAACTGGGCTGCGCCATGCTAAAGGAATATGCTTATGAGGAAATCGGTATGGACCATTTTGCCCTGCCTGATGATGAGCTATGCCTGGCGCGGCGCAACGGCACCCTGCACCGCAACTTCATGGGTTACACCATCACCCGCACCACCCGCCTGCTGGGTCTGGGCGTGTCCGCCATCAGCGACCACGGCAGCGCTTACACGCAAAATGAAAAGAACCTTTCGGCTTATCTGCAGGCCCTCGAAGAAGGGCGGCTGCCCGTGGCCCGTGCGCATGTGCAGGACGATGAAGACCTTCGCCTCGGCCACCACATCCGCGAACTGATGTGCAACTTCGAAACCCGCTGCAACCCTTCTCCCGATATTCTCGAGCATCTGCAGGAGCCCCTGCACGACGGCCTCGTGGAAATTGCGGAAGGCCGGGTAGCGGTGACTGAAAAAGGAAAGCCATACATACGGAACATATGTATGGCCTTCGATGCGTATCTGTGGAAAAACTCGCCGAACACGCGGGTGTTCAGCGGCGCCATCTGATCATATTTTGTCGAGCGGCTTGCGCATGCCTTCTTTCAGTTGTTTGAACTGGCTGGGGGTAAGCCCCGTCACTTTCTTGAACTGCCCGGACAAATGCGCCACACTGCTGTAGCCCAGTTTGTAAGAAATCTCACTGAGCGTCAGTTCCCCGTACAGAAGCAGTTCCTTCACCCGTTCGATTTTCTGGTGAATGATGTATTGTTCGATGGTGGTGTTCTCCACTTCCGAAAACAGTTTACTGAGCTGATGATAGTCTTTCTGCAGGCGCTGCGCCAGCAGAGTGGAGAAATTCTCGTTCAGTTCGTCGAGCTCCCCGTAATGCACCGTTTCCACCACGATATTTTTAATGCTTTCCACCAGCTGATGCCGGCGGTCGTCGAGCAGCAGAAACCCTTCCGCTTCCAGCGCTTTGGCGATGGCTTCCGTTTGGGGCCCGTCGGGTTTGCTTTTCAGCATAGCCTTGCCCAGGCCTACATCCGCTACATCCAGCCCCTGCTGCTCCAATACCTGGCGCACCGCTTTGATGCACCGCGGGCAAACCATGTTTTTGATATGTAAAGTGGTGTTCTCCATCCTATTTTTTTCTGATGTTGAAGATGTTATGTTCGAGCCGCACCAGGTAGGTGGTGGTCATGTTCCGCTCCATATCGCCGAAGAGCTGGGTGCGGTAACTGAGATCAATGCGCGTGGTGCTGTTGAAAATGAACTGGATCGCCGGCGCCACGTCTACATAATGTTTGCGGCGGTACTGGTCGAGGTTCGATTTGCCCAGGAGTTCCACGTACAGGTTCAGGTTCGTCTGTTTGTAGCTTTTGTACGTGCGCGGCAGCAGCAGGTAGCCCGCGGAGAGGCTGTAGTTCAGCGCGTTTTTGGAGAAGAACAGCGGCATGTCGTCTTTCACGTTTTTGAAATACCGGTCGTATCCCAGCGTGCCGGACAGGGCCAGTTTATGCAGCAGCTGCGTGGCGATCACGCCGCCGCTGACGCCGGAACTGCTGCCCTCGAGGTCAAGCTCTTCGTTGAAGTAAGGTTTCGCGTTATGATTGTGCCCCGCTCCCATGACCGGGTAGTACGGGTTATTGATGAGCGCCCCTTTGACGAAGGCGGCCATCCGGAAGTGGGAATGGACATCGTCTTTCGACAGAAAGCGGTATTTGGCGTACACACTGGCCCCTTCAAACTCGAACTGCCGCTGCATCATATTGGAAAAATACCCGGAGGCATGCACCATGAGCTTTTTGGAGAGGCCCAGCATAACTTCCGGCGACATCCGGTAGCCGGTATAATCCGCATGGTCCATCGGGAACAGTTTGTTCGTGACGCGGATGCCCAGCGAATTGGCCGGCATATTGCTGGCCGGCTCTGTATTCACGTACAGCTCCTGGGCCCCAGCGGCCATGCCGGTGCAGATCATCGCCAGCAGCATAAAAAATTTTCTCATGTGGCGGCGTATTAAATGGTAACGTGATAAACTCTTTTACTGGCCGTGCCGGAGCCCGGTTTGCAACAGGCTGCCATGGTGCCGGTTTCGTAGCAGGCCATTTGGGTCTGGGCCTTGTATTTTTTGAAGGTTTTGGCGGACACAAAATCCTTGTCCACCACCGTGATGTCCCTTTCGCCCTGCAATACCTGCGGCTTCACATCGAGGAAATGCAGTGTTTGCCCGCCGAATGCGATGTGCGCATCGTTTTCCACCTTCGTTTTATCGAAGTTGGCGGTCACCGTCAGTTTGGCAACCGAAAAACCGGCGCCTTCCACTTTGCTGCGGATCTGGTCGAGGTTCACGGCGGCATTCGGTTTGAAATGGAGTACAAAGGTGGTATTGTTGAGATCGGTGTCGATCTTGTCTACGAACGGCAGTGTTTTCAGCGCTTTGAAGGTGGCGTTGGAGCACATGGCGCAGGTAAGGCCGGCGGCCTGCAGGGAGGCTTTTTTATATTGAGCTGAAGCGGTGAACTGTGTACCGATCAGCGCGATGGCTATCAAAAGAAATTTCATGATCATTGGATTTTACGGCAGATGCCTGATGAATAATAAACGTATCGCCATCCTGCCCGGATTGTTTCGGGCGGAGGGGAACGCAGATCACACCAGGAAAATACAATGATGCACGTAGAGTGGAGTAGCCGGTATTAAAGGCGGCGCATGCAGCGGCGCCCAGGTATTTTGAACGGGAGCGGCATAGACCCGCTGCAACCACTGGGGCTGCAGGGCCACCGGTAGGGTGATGGCCGTGTTGGTGAGGCCGGCAAAGGCTTTGGCGGCCTGATGGGTATTATCGAGCTTCAGGAATTTGGCTTCATCTTTACAGCAATCCCCTTTCACCGACATGCCGCATTTACCGCAGGCTTCGTCGTGGGAATCGTGCAGGTCTACCGACGCCAGCTCCCCCATACAATAATGCACATTCACACTGAACCCACTGGTTATCAGCGTGTAAAGAATTGCAATACATATGGTTATGAGTTTCTTCATGTTGCTCGTGCACAAAGGTACGATTTTTCCGGTTTGGGCCCTACAACAGCCATGAGGCCGGGTGGTACTTTTCGCAGATCAGGCTGATGAATTCCCTTCAGCGCAGGCAATCCACCGGCGGGCAGGCATTCATCAACCCTCTTCCCCCCACGCCGTGATCACCAGCCTGCGGCCGCCGCCATAATTGCGGTGCTCGCATAAATAAATGCCCTGCCAGGTGCCCAGGGCCAGCCGGCCGTTGTGCACGGGAATGGTAACGGAGCAGCCCAGCAAAGACGCCTTCAGGTGCGCCGGCATATCGTCCGGCCCCTCATCGTTGTGCACATAATCCGGATCATTTTCCGGCGCCACTTTGCTGAAGTAGGTCTCAAAATCTTTCCGTACCGTGGGGTCGGCGTTTTCGTTAATGGTGAGCGACGCGGAGGTATGCTGGATGAAAACCTGGCAGATGCCCGTTTTTAATTCGCGCAGCTGCGGCAGCGCGTGCAATACGTCCGCAGTGACCAGATGGAAGCCTCTTTTTTTAGGCGGCAGTTGCAGTGATGACTGGAATATTTTCATGAGCCGGTAAATGTGGTGTGAAGCAAGCTTCGAATGCAGCTTGCGGCAAAGATAGGCCGAATCGACGGATGACAAAGAAGCAGGCAGTCACCCGGCGGTTATTCTTAATAAAATGTGAAATTCAGCCGGCCGGGGGTTGTTTCACATTTTATTAGGATTTCCCTGCATAACTTGGATGCATAAACGCTGATCCCCATGCGCATTGCTACCCTCTTCCTGTTACTGATGTTCCCATTCTGCCTCCATGCCCAGCAGAAAGCCGGCCAGCCGGCCAAACGCACACCCGGTTTTGTAATTGAAGGAAACATCAGGGGGCTTGGCAATCAGAAAGTGTACCTGACCAACAAACAATTCGGCATGGGGCCCGGATTCGAGGTGAAATACTACGACTCCGTTTTTGCCACCGACGGGCATTTTGTTTTCCGCGGCGTGCAGGCCGAGCCCGGGTTCATGTCTGTGGAGATGGCGGCCAAGCCGATGAACTGGCGCCCCATTCTGTTAGACAATGAACAGGTGATCATGACCGGAGACACCGCGAAATTCGGGAGCGCAGACGTTACCATCACCACCGAGTTCACCTTGTTTGCAGAAACCCACCGCCTCACATCACCACCGGGGTTTGGTATGAGAGCCATGGCCGATAGCATAAATGCAGCCGCACGCCGCGGGGATACCGTGCTGGCGAAACAGTACATCTGGATGGACCGCTGGTATGCCGATGAACAGGCGCGTGCCAATTACCGGCTGCTCGTCGCCAATCCTGACCGGTACGCCGCATTGACGTGCATTAACCGGATCCGGGACCGCCTGGGTCCTGATACCGCCCGGCTCGCTTTCAACACGCTTTCCGAAAGGATCAGGAACCACTCCGAAGCCGCCAGGCTGTATTATGAATTGTTCACCGTAGAGGAGTTGACCGGCCTGCAAAAGAAAGCGCCCGATTTCCGCCAGCAGGACAGCCTGCAAAACTGGATCTCGCTGGCCTCCTACAAAGGCAAATATGTGCTGATCGATTTCTGGGCCAGCTGGTGCAGCCCATGCCGCGCGGAAAATCCCAACCTGCTGGCGGCGTACAAACAATTCAGCCCGAAGAACTTCGACATACTCGGCATTTCACTCGATAGCGACCGCCACAAATGGCTGGCCGCCGTCCGGGAAGACAATCTCCCCTGGAAACAGGTTTCCGACCTGAAAGGCTGGCAAAACGCGGTATCCCGGCAATACGGCATCAGGCTTATTCCCATGAATTTCCTGATCGATCCCAACGGGGTGATCATCGCGAAAAATCTTCGGGGTGAAGCGCTCCGGACATTCCTTGAAAAAACACTCCCCTGAAAATCATCAGACACCTCTGAAACCCACTCCAACAGGCATTCCGCCTGAATGGAAAAACTATGCCCGCAAGAATTTACGTGTAGCAAACATGCCCGCCGGGCTCAATTACGCCGTGCATTAAACGCAACCGCTGCCGGCCGCAATTCCCCATTCCGGCAGGACAGTACAGGATGGAACAGGACGCAACAGGACAGGAATCTTTAATCATTCGTCTAAATTAGATTCCGGGTACCCGCAACATTCCACCACTTAATTTCCACCAGTTATGATGAAACCCGTATTTCTGAATCGCGCCCAACATCCACGTCTACACCGTGCGGGAAAGATGTTGTTGTCATTTTTATGTATCTCTTCCTTCGCTTACGCTCAAAACATCACCGACATTTCCGGCCGCCTTACCGATGCGGCCACCGGCGCTGCCCTCCCCAGCGTTACCGTAGGCGTAAAAGGAAGCAACAAAGGTACATTTACAGACGCCTCCGGGCGTTACTCCCTGAAAGCCGCACCTGCTGATTCGCTTGTATTCAGTATGATCGGCTTCGTTTCGCAAACCGTGCTCGTGGGCAACCGCAGCAAAATAGACATCCAGCTCGAAAGCAGCAACAAGGTGCTGACGCAGGTGGTTGTAGTTGGTTACGGCACACAACAGAAAAAAGATGTGACCGGTTCCGTGGGCATCGTGCCCATGAAAAACATCAAAGACCTGCCGGTGGCAGGGATAGACCAGGCACTGTCCGGCCAGATAGCCGGCATCCAGGTCAACACCTCCAACGGCATCCCCGGCGGCGGCCCGCAGGTGCAGGTAAGAGGCATCGGCGCGGTAGGCGCCGGCAGTCAGCCCCTGTATGTGATCGACGGGTTCCCGTTATCCACGACCTCGGTGGAAACCTCCAACCCGATGAACGCCATCAACCCGCAGGACATTGAGTCGATGGCCGTGCTGAAAGACGCATCCGCCACCGCCATCTATGGTTCGCGCGGCGCCAACGGCGTGGTGCTCATCACCACCAAACGCGGCAGCAGCGGCAAACCCGCGGTACAGGTATCCGCCAGCACCGGCTGGCAAACCGTGCCGCAGAAGGGCCGTCCCGATCTCATGAACGGCCAGGAGTTCGCCCAGTTCTGGAGAGAACTGACGGAAGACAAGATCCGGTTCGAGCAGCACCGCGAGCCCACCGAAGCGGACATCCCGGAAAAATACCGGAACCCCGCCCTCATCGGCAAAGGCACCGACTGGTTTGAAGAAGTGACCCGGGTGGCGCCCATGCAGGAAGTGAATGTCAGCGTGAGCGGCGGCGGCGAAAAAACAAGAACGTATGTATCCGCCGGTTATCTCAACCAGGACGGCGTGATGATCAACACCGGCTACAAACGGTACACCGTGCGCGCCAACGTGGAAACCATCCTGAGCAACAAACTGAAAGTGGGGCTGAACATCGCTCCTTCATTCGCCACGAAAAAGGGCTCCATCCGCGGCGAGGGCCGTGATGAAGTGTTCGGCATCGCCAGCCCCATCGAGCCCGTATATCGTCCCGATGGTTCATACAACGCGTTCATCCAGAGCCCCGGCACGTTCGGATTGCCCAACCCGGTGATGCTGCTCAACGAAACCATCAACAACGCACAGAACAACCGGCTCATCATCAGCGGCTGGGGCGAACTGGAGGTAATCAAAAACCTCAAGTTCAAAAGCACGTTCAATGTTGACTGGCAAAGCGCGAAAGCGGAATACTTCCGCCCTTCCACGCTCGGCGGCACCAATTCCGCCCCGCCCACCATTCCCTCCGGCAGCGTGGGCAACGCCAATATCATGAACTGGCTCAACGAAAATACGCTCACCTACAACTGGGCGCCCGCGGGCGGTCACAACCTGACGGCCCTGCTGGGTTACACCGTACAGCAGCAGCGCGAAACGTACGCAAACTTCACCGGCACCAATTTCCCCGACGACAATATCAAAACCCTCAACGCCGCAGCCACCCTCACCGGTGGAACGGACAAACAGGAATGGGTATTGCTGTCGTACCTCGCCCGTGTGAACTATGCATATAAAGACAAATATCTCGTGACCGCGACCATCCGCAGCGACGGTTCTTCCCGCTTCGGCGCGGACAACCGCTGGGGCACCTTTCCTTCGCTGGCTCTCGGCTGGCGCGTATCGCAGGAAAATTTCATGCTCGGCGCACCCGTATTCAGCGATCTGAAAATCAGGGCTTCGTATGGCTTCACCGGCAACTTCAACATCGGCAACTATTCCTACATGAGCAACATCGGTACGGCGGATTACGTGCTGGGCGGCGCGCTCGCAGGCGGCCGCGTGATGAACAGCTTCGGCAACCCCGTGCTGGGCTGGGAAAAAATGCGCGAACTGAACATCGGGCTGGACGTGGGGCTCTGGAAAGACCGGCTTTACATCACCGCCGACCTGTACAAGCGGAATACGGAAGACCTGTTGCTGCAGGTGGAAATCCCCGGCTCATCCGGCTTCACCACCGTTACGGAAAACCGTGGCGACCTGGAGAACAGGGGGCTTGAGATCGGCATCGCCTCACGCAACATCGAAAATTCCCGCTTCACCTGGGGCACCAGCTTCAACATAGCGTTCAACCGGAACAAGGTGCTGGCGCTCGGCCGCAGCAACGATCCCATTTACTCCGGCAACAGCAGCGAGGGCAATCCCACCAACGTAACGATGGTAGGTCGTCCGCTCGCGATGCTATATGGGTATGTGTTCGACGGCATTTACCAGAACCAGGCGGAAGTAGCAAAAGGCCCGGCATTCCCCGGCGCTATCCCCGGTAATATCCGGTTCAAAGACGTCAACGGCGACGGGCAGATCACGCCGCGGCAGGACTTTGACGTGATCGGCAACCCCTACCCCAATTTCATCTGGGGCCTCACCAACACGCTCACGTACGGCAACTTCGACCTGCGTGTGCTCGTGGTCGGGTCGATGGGCGCCGACCGGCTGCATGCCACCAACGATTATAACGGCAACATCGACGGGGTGTTCAATGTAAGACGCGAAGTAAAAGACCGCTGGCGTTCGGAATCGCAGCCCGGCAACGGCCGCATTCCCACCACCAACGGCTCCGGCCGCGGCCGCGTAATGTTCCGCGACGTGAGTTCGCTCACCGTGGAGAAAAATGACTATGCATGGGTGAAAAACATTACGCTGGGTTACACCATCCCGAAAAAGGGGTTCATTTCCAGCGCACGCATCTACGCCAGTGTGCAGAACGCGTTTTTGTTCACCAAATACAGCGGCAATCCCGAGGTGAGCAATTACCTCGGCAAAGGCGGCAGCGGCGCGCTGGTACCGGGCATCGACTATTCGAACTACCCGGTTCCGCGCATTTTTTCGCTGGGTACGAACCTTACTTTTTAACCGTGCTTCAAAACTGCTAACATGAAAACGAGTATATATTGTATTTGCCTGCTGGCCTTGTCATCCACTGCCTGTAACCATATGCTGGATGTAAAGCCCGCAGCTTTCTCCGCCGGTGAAAACTACTACCAGACGGAACAGCAGGTGCTGCGCGCCGTCAATGGCGCGTACGGCACGCTGCAAAATCTCTATACGAGCGATTTCTGGGCGCTCACCGAAATGAGCGCAGACAATACCAATTACCAGTACAACGCCAGCGACCGCGGCGCACAGCAAAGGGAGGAGATCGACGAGTTCCTCATCACCTCCAGCAACAACTACGTCAACACCGTATGGAATCAGCTGTACCGCAACATCAATCAGTGTAATGTGATCATCAGCCGCATCGACGGGGTGAAGTTTTCCAGCGAGGCCACCAAACTGCAATACGCCGGCGAAGCGAAATTCCTCCGGGCGCTGTACTACTTCCACCTCGTGCGTCTGTTTGGCGGTGTGCCGCTGAACCTGAAAGAAGCGGCCACGCCGGCGGAAGCCTTTACGCCCAAGCGCGCCACCGTGGATGAAGTGTATGCGCAGATCATCGCGGACGCCAAAGACGCCGTTGCCGGCCTGCCGCCCAATTACACGGGCAGCAACGTTGGCCGTGCCACCAAAGGCGCAGCCCTCACATTGCTGGGCGATGTGTACCTCACGCGGAAAGATTACGCCAACGCAGTGACCTCGCTGCAGCAGGTGCTGACGCTGGGTTACGGCCTGCTGCCGCAGTATGGCGACAACTTCGAGCCTTCCAGAAAGAACAACATCGAATCGGTGTTTTCCGTGCAGTTCAACAGCGGGCTCGAAACCGAAAACAGTAATTACATTTTTGTGTTCGGGCCCATCAACGGCAAGAAAGACCTCACCGGTTACAACGGCAACCTGGGCGGCAACAATACGCCTACCCCCGGCATCTACAATGCCTACGAGCCGAACGATGCGAGGAAAGCCGCATCCGTGGCGCTGTATGATAGTCCGACGAATACGCCGTTCGAGGAAGCGAAAGCCTTCGGCGGCAAACTGCCTTTCATCAAAAAATACTATCACCCGCCGTACGAGCGCGACGGCCGCGCCAACGAAAACTGGCCGGTATACCGCTACGCGCATGTGCTGCTGATGCTGGCCGAAGCCATCAACGAAAGCGGCAGCGGCGATCCTTATCCGCACCTGAACCTCGTGCGCCAGCGCGCCGGGCTGTTGCCGCTGGCAGGGCTGGGACAGGCCGGCTTCAGGGATGCCATACAGCATGAACAACGGGTGGAACTGGCGTTCGAGAACCACCGCTGGTACCAGCTGTTGCGCACCGGCAAGACGGTAGATGTGATGACCGAGCACGGCAAAGCGGAAAAAGCCCGCCTCACCCGCCTGAGCGCCGCATCGTATGACGTCAAGCCTTACAAGCTGCTCTTCCCCATCCCGGAACGCGAAATACGCCTGAACGGATTCGAGCAGAACACGGGCTGGTGATTTTTAACATTATCCACCTTAGAGAAACAAATAACATATATGGGAGTGAAACAAACGCTTTGCTGGATGATGCTGGCCGTGTTGGCGACCACCACCGCCTGTAAGCAACCGCAGCAAAAACAACCAACGGGCAATCCTAAAATCGACAAACTCAAACTGCCCGATCAATTCAATGTAGAGCACCTGTACAGCCCCGGCGACAACAAACAGGGCTCCTGGGTGGCGATGACCTTCGACGACAAAGGCCGCCTCATCGTATCCGACCAGTTCGGTTTCCTGTACCGGTTGAAACTGCCCGCCATCGGCGGCGATTCGGCCGACTTTAAGATCGAGCGGCTCAACATCGGCCCCGTCAACCCGGCAGACACCCTTCCGAAAGTATCCATGGGTTATGCGCAGGGCCTGCTGTACGCGTTCAACAGCCTGTATGTGATGGTGAATCACAACAGCGACGACAAATTCAACAAGGGCAGCGGGCTGTACCGGTTGCAGGACACGGACAACGACGACCAGTTCGACAAAGTCACCCTCATCAAGGCGCTCGAAGGAGAAGGCGAGCACGGGCCGCACAGCATTGTGCTGGCGCCCGACAAAAAATCGATGTACGTGATCGCCGGCAACTTCACCAAGATCCCGGAGATGAACAGTTACCGCATGCCGCTCTCCGCCGAAATCGACAACCTGCTGCCGCTCATCCGCGACCCGAACGGGCACGACAATGTGGTGAACACGCATGGCGGCTGGATAGCGCACATCGATTCCACGGGCTCCAACTGGGAGCTGATCAGCTCCGGTTTCCGCAACCCCTTCGACATGGCGTTCAACGATGCCGGCGATATGTTCACGTACGACTCGGACATGGAATGGGATTTCGGCACACCATGGTACCGCCCCACGCGCATCTGTTTCGTGAGCAGCGGCAGCGAATTCGGCTGGCGGCCGGGCACCGATAAATGGTCGCCTTCCTGGCCCGACAACCTGCCCGCGGTGCTGAACATCGGCCAGGGCTCGCCCACCAACTTGCTTTCGTGCCGCGATGCCAGCTTCCCGGAAAAATACCGGAAGGCGCTGTTCGCATTCGACTGGAGTTTTGGTATCATTTACGCCATTCACCTGCAGCCCGACGGCGCAGGATATAAAGCAGAAGCAGAAGAATTTTTGTCAGGAGCCCCACTCCCATTGACTGATGGCGTCATTGGTCCCGATGGCGCAATGTATTTCCTCACCGGCGGCCGCCGCCTCGAATCCGATCTCTACCGCGTGTATTACGACGACGGTGAAAAGATGACGGCGAAAGACGAGGCCCCGGCCCTCAGTGAAGCGCACCAGCTCCGCCGCCAGCTCGAAAGTTACCATGGCGGCGCGAAAGCCGGTGCAGTGGAAGCAGCATGGCCGCAACTGAAACATGCCGACCGTTTTGTACGCTATGCCGCCAGAACGGTGCTGGAAAACCAGCCGGCAGCCAGCTGGCAGGCCAGGGCGCTGGCGGAAAAAGATCCGGAAACGATCATCCAGGCCACCATTGCCCTGGCCCGCCGTGGCGACTCCACGCTCCGCAACAGCCTGCTGCAGCAGTTGCAAACCGTTAACTTCGCAGGGCTCAGCGCTTCGCAGCAGGTAGACCTGTTGCGTGCGTTCGAACTCGTGCTGGCGCGGATGGGCATGCCGGAAGATAGCATAAAACAATCCACCATCGCGTATCTCAACGCCCATTTCCCTGCCGCCACCAATGAACTGAACAGCCCGCTCAGCAAACTGCTCGTGTACCTCGGCGCGCCCGATGCCGTACAGAAAACGGTGGCGCTGATGAAAACAGCGAAAGACGATACCACTGCGATGAAAACCGCCATGTCGTCTGCCGACCTCATCATGCGCAACCCGCAATACGGCCTCGACATTGCCGGCATGCTGTCGAAAATGCCGCCGCTGCAGCAGACATTTTACGCTACCGTGCTGAGCGAAGCCAAAACCGGTTGGACGCCCGAGCTGCAGGAAAGTTATTTCTCCTGGTTCCACAATGCGTTCGGGTTTAAGGGCGGCCACAGTTTCCTCGGCTTCATCAACAACGCCCGCAAGAACGCGCTGAAAAACGTACCGAAAAGCGAGTACGCGCATTTCAATACCATTTCCGGCGACAGCCTGCTGAACAACAACGGCAGGACGGCGCTGGGTATGGCGCAGCCCAAAGGCCCCGGCAGGAGATGGAAGCTGGAAGAAGCCACACTGGTGATCGACAGCGGGCTGGCCGGCCGCAACTTCGAACAGGGCAAAGCCATGTTCAACGCCACGCTTTGCGCATCGTGCCACATCATGAAAGGCGAAGGCGGCACGGCAGGCCCCGATCTTACGCAGCTCGGCAGCCGCTTCTCCAGCAAAGACATACTGGAGGCCATCATCGAGCCCAGCAAAACCATTTCGGATCAGTACGGCGCCACCGTGTTCACGATGAAAGACGGCAGCACGGTGACGGGCAGGCTGGTGAGCGAGGACAAAGAAAAATACGTCATCTCGCAGAACCCCTTCTCCCCGCAAATGCAGCGCGATCTGCCGAAAAAGGAAGTGGCCGGCACAAAAGCCTCGCAGGTATCCGTGATGCTGCCCGGCCTCATCAACCGCCTGAACCCCGACGAGTTGCGCGATTTGATGGCCTACCTGAAATCGGGCGGCAACAAGGCAGACAGTATGTTCCTCCATCCCGCTAAACTTGGTAAACGTTGATACAATGGCATCAGACAAGCCGCAATGGCACAACAAAATATCGCATCATGCGCAACTGGGAGGCATAGAAACATCAGTACTGGATAATGGTCCCGGCAAAGGGAGCCGCATCGCCTGGTTCAATACCGGAACGGGCCTGCGGTTCAAGGTAGCGACAGACCGGTGTATGGATATCGCCGATGCGTTTTTCAATCAACACAGCCTGGTATGGCTCAGTTATACCGGCCTCACTGCCCCTGCTCCGTTATCGGACAGGGGCATTACCTGGTTAAGGACCTTTGGTGGCGGCCTGTTCACCACCTGCGGCCTGACCCATGCCGGCGGCCCCGAAAACGATGCGCACGGCGAGCGCGGGCTGCATGGCCCCATCAGCAATACACCCGCGGAGGTCATTGCCATAGAGCAGCCGGACCCTGTGATGGGAAAGATGGACATGCGCATCACCGGCATCATCAAAGAAGCCACGGCGCTCGGCACCCAGCTCGAACTGAAACGCACCATTTCCGCGCGCATCGGTGAACCCGTGATACGCGTGCACGACGAAGTGACCAACCGCGGCAATACCACCGCGCCGCATATGCTGCTCTATCATTTCAATTTCGGCTGGCCGCTGGCCGATGAAGGCGCTACCCTGCTCTGGGAAGGCGACTGGCAGCCGAGAGATGAATTAAGTATAGAAATCTTCAATAAAAATTATAATTTCAGGAGCTGTGCGCCGCCCTTGGAAAACCATGCAGGCACCGGTGAAGCGGCCGCTTTTATTGACGTAGCGGCGGATGCGGACGGATGGAGTATTTGCGGGCTGCATAATCCGCGGATAGAGCTGGCCGCCGTATTGCGTTTCAAAAAATCGCAGCTGCCCTGGCTCACTAACTGGCAACACTGGGGGCCGGGCGAATATGTGACCGGGCTGGAACCGGGCACCCATCCGCCCATCGGGCAGGCCGCCGCCAGAAAACAGGGCACACTGATATTCCTTGAACCCGGAGAGCGCCGCTCCTACGAACTGGAGCTGGAGATACTGAATCAATCAAATAACATCAAAAAAATATTTCCACGATGAGTCAACAATCCAACACCCTTAATGCAATGCCAATGGCGAAAACAAGTGTAGCGGCGCAAGCGCTGGAACAGGGCAAAGGCATCCTTCGCCTTGCCCCCACCTGGGTACCGCGGTCTTTCTGCGTGCCCGGCCGCAGGATCAAACTGCACCCGGATGATTATTACGTACTGGGCGGTCAACGCGGCGGTATCGACGAACGCTGGCTGTCGTCCACCACGCCTGCCAAAAACGGCCCCCTTACCGGCGAACACGAAGGCCTCAGCAAAGTGGTGTTCAACGACGGCGGCAAGGAAGTGCTCTTCCTGCTCAAAGATGCGGTGGATGAACTCAAAGGCGAGCTCATCGGGCAACGGCTCTGGGACGAGTACCAGTCGTGGCCCATGTACTCCAAGTTCTTCGACAACCTGGGGCCGCTTCCCCACCACATCCATCACAACGACGAAAAGGCGAAACTGATCGGGCAGCTGGGCAAACCGGAAGCGTATTATTTCCCGCCGCAGCTCAACAACCACGGCGGCGATTTTCCTTACACGTTCATGGGCATCGCGCCCGGCACCACCCGCGAGCAGATCGGCGAATGCCTGCGTAATTTCACGAAAGGCGATAACAAGATCACCGACTATTCACAGGCCTTTTTACTGCGCCCCGGCACCGGCTGGGACGTGCCTCCCGGCCTGCTGCACGCGCCCGGCAGCCTTTGCACCTACGAGCCGCAAAAAGCGTCGGACGTGTTTGCGATGTACCAGTCGCTCGTGAACAACGCCGTGATACCCGAAGAACTCCTCTGGAACGGCACACCCAAAGAAAGCATCGGCGACTATGAAGCGCTGCTCGATGTGATCGACTGGGACCTGAACCTCGACCCGAACCTGTACCAGAACCGTTTTATGGCCCCCAAACCCGCATCCGCTAACGCCAAAGGCTATACGGAAAACTGGGTATGTTATAAATCCGATGCGTTCAGCGCCAAGGAGCTGACCATCGAGCCCGGCGCTACCGTGGTGATCAAAGACGCCGCCGCTTACGGCATCATCATGATGCAGGGGCATGGCAAAATGGGCGTGTGGGATATCGAAACGCCCGCGCTCATCCGCTACGGGCAGCTTACCCACGACGAATATTTCATCAGTGAAAAAGCTGCGCGTGAGGGCGTTACCATCACTAACGCATCCGCCACCGATCCCATCGTGATGCTGAAACATTTCGGGCCCGGTAATCCCGATCTCGTGTTATAATTACATCCACCTTCAAAGAAATACATCAGTATGCCGCAGAATAATTATCCGAAACTCCACAATGCCACCTGGCCGGGCATTGTAGGCAAGGGAGAAGGCTCAGAGCCCGTGATCGCATTCGACAAAATGCTGGAAATGACCGCCGCCGCCGAAGTAGGCGGTGTGAAATTCGATGGTGTGGACATCGGCCTGTTCAACCCGCATTTTAATGTAGACGGGTCGGACGACGATATCAAAAAACTCGCGGACAAGGTATCGTCTTACGGTCTTGAGATCGGCAGCCTGGTAGCTCCCATCTGGCCGCCCGACGGTGGCCCCGCGATGGGCAGCAGGGAAGAAAGAAAACGTTTCGTGGAACAGGTCCGCAAATCGTGCCACATCGCGAAAGTGCTGCGCGGCCTCGGCATCCGCCCGCACGGTGTGGTGCGCATCGATTCCGCCAGCACCCCGGAAGCCTGGGCGAAAGATCCCGCCGGCAATACGAAGCTCATCGCCGAAACATTCCGTGAAGCCTGCGACGTAGCGGCTGATTACGGCGAAAAGCTCGCCGCCGAAGGCGAAATATGCTGGGGCGGGATGCACAGCTGGAAAACCATGATCGACACACTCGAAGCCACAGGCCGCCCCAACATGGGCTTTCAGGCGGACATGGCGCATACCTTGCTGTACCTGATGGGCTACAACAAACCCGAAGACAGGATTCTGCCCGCCAACTTCGACTGGAGCGACACCGCCGCGCTGCAGCAGGGGCTTAAAACCCTTACGGCCGCACTCCGCCCCTGGACTATCGATTTCCACGTGGCGCAGAACGACGGCACCGTACACGGCACCGGATCACACGACAAAACCGGCCGCCACTGCCTCGCCAACGATCCCAACGGCAAACTCGACATTGCCCGCGACGCCGGCTACTGGCTGCGGAATGAGAATGGCGAGCTCACCAAAGCTTTCAGGCACATCTGCTGGGACGGCTGCATGTTCCCCAACCAGCAGATGACACAGCCCGGCACCTGGAACAATATCCTGGCCGCCATGATCAAAGTACGCGAGCAGCACGGCTGGTACGAGTAAACGACACTTTCAAATCAATCACACAACATGAGCCAGAAAAAACAACTCAACATAGCACTGATAGGCACGGGATTCATGGGCCGGACGCATTCCAACGGCTACCGCCGCATCCCGAATTTTTTCCCCGACCTGCAATACCAGCCGGTACTGAAAACCGTTTGCTCCCGCAACGAAGAAAAAACCCGCGCATTCGCGGAACAATGGGGATATGAGAAAGTGGAAACCGACTGGAAAAAGGTGATCGCCGACAGCAGCATCGATGCGGTAGACATCTGCACGCCGAACGATACGCATGCCGAAATCGCCATTGCCGCCGCCGAAAGGGGCAAGATGGTGCTCTGCGAAAAACCGCTGGCGCGCACGCTGGCGGAATCGAAAACAATGGTGGAAGCCATCGAAAAAGCCGGCGTGGCCAACACGG